>NZ_JBIARJ010000021.1:0-94097 GCF_042889825.1 Streptomyces sp. NPDC002467
TCAAAGGAACCTCATCCACCGAAGTGGACGGGGTATCAACTTCTGGCGTTGATTTTTGGCACGCTGTTGAGTTCTCAAGGAACGGACGCTTCCTTCGTACTCACCCTCGCGGGCTTTCCTCCGGGCTTTCGTTCTGCTGTCTTGCGTTTCCAACTCTACCAGATCATTTCCGCGTCGTTTCCGACTTGGATTTGAATTCGGTGACCGTTGGGGGTCTGTGCCTTTCGGCGCTCCGCTACGTTAGCGCTTTTCCCTTGCAGCTCATAATCGAGCCGCCGGCAGGGAATTCGGGCATGCCGAAAAGGACCCCGCCAGGGGTAAGTCGTAGGTAGTGGTTTGGCCGCTCCGGGGGTCTGCTGATGGCAGTGCCCCGTTCAAGCGGCTCGGGCTACGTTAGGCGTCCGCAAGGGGCGAGTCAAGTTGAGCGGCGGCGTGGCGCGTGGGGTCTGTACGGGCTCACCGTCGGGTCGTGGGTGATCCAGAAGCGGTACGGGTGAGCCGCGCCGGCTCCGCCCACTCCGGTGCGCGGGCCGCTGCTCACCAGGTCGGGTGAGGTGGGGGTGCCGGCGAGGAGGGACAGCGGGGACTCGGGGCCCCCGCAGAGGTCCGTGCCGTCGAGGGAGCGGTCCACGTCCAGGGCCGTGGCCAGGCGGGCCGGCCCTTTGGCCAGTTCCCTGGGGTATCTGGCTGAAACTCGACGTTTGGCGGCGAGCTCGGCGCCCTTCGTGATCTCGCCCGCGCGGATCAGCACCCCGCTCGCGTGGTCCTGCGGGCCGCACACCAGGTTGAGGCTGAACCACATGCCGTAGATGAAGTAGACGTACGCGTGTCCGGGCGGACCGAACATCGATGCGTTGCGCGCGGTGCGGCCCCGGTAGGCGTGGGATCCGGGGTCGGACTCCCCCTCGTACGCCTCCACCTCCGTGATGCGCAGTTCGATGGGGCCGTCCGGGGTACGCCGGACGAGGGTGCGGCCCAGGAGGTCGGGGGCCACCGAGAGGACCGGGCGGTCGAAGAAGGACCGGGCCAGGGGCGTACGGTCGGGTCGCGCGCTCATCCGGTCGAGCGTAGTGGCACGCGCGCTCGTGCAACCGGGGCCTAAGGTTCCGCGTTTGTAAGAGGTAGTCGCGGCGCAGTCGCCACACCTATATACACAGTGCCTTCAAGGGGAGTTCGATCATGGGGTTCAGGAAGCTGTTCGCGAGCCTGGGTGCCGGCGGTGCTTCGGTGGACACGATCATCACCGAGCCGAACGTCGTGCCGGGCGGGATCGTCCAGGGCGAGGTGCGGATCCAGGGCGGGTCCGTGGAGCAGCAGATCGAGGGGCTGTCGGTCGGACTGCAGGCGCGCGTGGAGGTGGAGGGCGGCGACCAGGAGTACAAGCAGGACATCGTCTTCACCAAGCAGCGTCTCGGCGGTGCCTTCCAGGTGCAGCCCGGTGCCGTGCACGTGGTGCCCTTCGGGCTGGAGATCCCCTGGGAGACGCCGATCACCCACTTCGGGGGTCAGCACCTGCGCGGGATGAACATCGGGGTCAGCACCGAGCTGGAGATCGCGCGTGCGGTGGACGCCGGCGACCTCGACCCGATCAACGTGCACCCGGTGCCGGCGCAGCAGGCGATCCTCGACGCGTTCCGGCAGCTGGGCTTCTCCTTCCGCAGCGCGGACATGGAGCGCGGGCACATCCGCGGGACGCGGCAGACGCTGCCCTTCTACCAGGAGATCGAGTTCCTGCCGCCGTCGCAGTACCGGGGGCTGAACCAGGTCGAGCTGACCTTCGTCTCGGACGGGCACGAGATGGACGTCGTGCTGGAGATGGACAAGAAGCCGGGTCTGTTCAGCGAGGGCAGTGACACCTACCGCTGCTTCCAGGTGGGGCTGCAGTCGTACCAGGGGACCGACTGGGCGGCGTACCTGAACCAGTGGATCGCCTCGGTCGGTTCGCAGCGCAACTGGTTCTAGGCTCGGACGCGTACGCCCGCACGCGTTTTCCCATCAGGAGGTACAGCTGTGGCCCAGCCGAACAGGGCGCCCCTTCCGCACGATTTCCACCCCGAGGTGGCGTCGTTCAGCGTCACCAGTGAGGACGTCTCCCACGGAGCCGATCTGCACGCGGCGCAGGTCCTCACGGGCAAGAACCTCTCGCCGGAGCTGCGCTGGGAGGGCTTCCCCGAGGGGACGAAGAGCTTCGCGGTGACGTGCTTCGACCCGGACGCGCCGACGGGCAGCGGGTTCTGGCACTGGGTGCTCTTCGACATCCCGGCCTCGGTGACCTCCCTGCCCGCGGGTGCGGGCAGCGGGGACTTCGAGGGGCTGCCGGAGGGTGCGGTGCACGTGCGCAACGACTACGGCACGCGCGACTTCGGCGGGGCGGCTCCGCCGCGCGGGGAGCGGCACCGGTACGTGTTCACGGTGTACGCGGTGGACCAGGAGGAGCTGGGTCCGGACGAGGACTCCTCGCCGGCGGTGGTCGGGTTCCACCTCCGCTTCCACTCCATCGGGCGTGCGCAGCTGATCGCGGAGTACGAGTCGCCCAAGCGTTGATCGTTCTCCCGGTGTTTGCCCGGTCCTGGTCTAAAGACGGCCTGGACCGGGCATTTTTATTGCGTTGTCCCGCGTGGCTCGCGCGGCCAGAGTGGTTGCGGGCCCTGCCGCCGGGGTGGTCGCGGGCCTGCACACGGGAGGTGGGCGAGATGCGGGACACGCTGGTGCTGAATGCGAGCTTCGAGCCGCTGTCGACGGTGACGTTGAACCGAGCCGTTGTCCTGGTTCTCCAGGACAAGGCCGTCGTCGAACAGTCGCACCCCGATCTGCGTGTGCGCGGTGCCACCATGGACCTTCCGCTGCCCCGGGTGATCAGGCTCTGCAGGTACGTACGGGTGCCCTTCCGAAGACATGCTCCCTGGTCACGGAGGGGGGTGTTGGTCCGGGACCAACACCGGTGCGCGTACTGCGGGAAGCGCGCGACGACCGTGGACCACGTACTTCCGCGGGCCCAGGGGGGCGGGGACACCTGGCTGAACACGGTGGCCTCGTGCGCCGAGGACAACCACCGCAAGGCGGCGAGGACTCCGGAGGAAGCGGGGATGCCGCTCCTCCGGAAGCCCTTCGTACCGTCTCCGGCGGACGCCATGCTGCTGGCCCTGGGGGTCAACGGGCGGGACGTGCTGCCGGAGTGGCTGGAGCGTTCCGCCTGATGCCCCGGTCCGCTGAGTGGCGTAGATCCTCTACGTCACTCAGCGGATCAGCAGTTGGACGATCGCGACAACGCCGACGGTCACGATGACCGCGCGCAGGACGGTCGGCGAGAGGCGGCGGCCGACCTTGGCGCCGATCTGGCCGCCGATGGTGGAGCCGACGGCGATGAGCAGGACGGCCGTCCAGTCGAACTCCGCGACGAAGAGGAAGACGACGGCCGCGATTCCGTTCACCAGCGCGGCGATGACGTTCTTCACGGCGTTGATCCGCTGCATGTCCTCGTGGAGCAGCAGGCCCATCAGGCCGAGGTAGAGGACGCCCTGGGCGGCCCCGAAGTAGCCGCCGTACGCGCTGGCGAGCAACATTCCGCCGAGGAGCGCGGGGCCGCCGTCGGGGTGGCCCGGATCGCCTCCGGTGGTCTCCTGGCGGCGCCGCAGGTAGGCGGCGAGGCGGGGCTGGAAGACGACGAGCACGAGGGCCAGTCCGATGAGGACGGGCACGATCGTGTCGAATGAGTCGGACGGCAGGGTCAGGAGCAGGACGGCTCCGGCGAGACCGCCGACGAGGGACACGGCGCCGAGCCGCAGGATGCGGGAGCGCTGGCCCTGGAGTTCCTTGCGGTAGCCGATGGCCCCGCTGATGGAACCGGGCACCAGGCCGAGGGTGTTGGACACGTTGGCGGTGACCGGTGGCAGGCCGGTGGCCAGCAGCACCGGGAAGGTGATCAGGGTGCCGGAACCGACGATGGTGTTGATCGTGCCGGCACCGATGCCGGCGGCGAAGACCGCGAGTGCTTCCCAGATGGACATGGGCGGGGTCGTCCCCTTTGCATGAGTGAGTCGCCTCCCCGCCATGAAGGTCGAGGGGCCTCACTGATCATGCCTGAGCGAACCGGGCCGGGGGTGTCCGGGGGCGGGCGATCCCCACCCCCGGGACTGCCCCCGGGACTCTCCCGGGATTCCTCCCGGTCCCGCTAGTCGATGGGGGGCTGCTCGCGGCGCTGGGCGCCGATGCCGCCCTCCGGGGCGGCGCCTTCCTTGCCGGTGCCCTGCGGGTTGAAGCCCGAACCGCCGCCCATGGGGCCGAAGTTGCCCATGGCGCCGGAGAGGCCCTTGAGGGCGTCGCCGATCTCGCTGGGCACGATCCAGAGCTTGTTGGCGTCGCCCTCGGCGATCTTCGGGAGCATCTGGAGGTACTGGTAGGCGAGGAGCTTCTGGTCGGCGTCGCCGGCGTGGATCGACTCGAAGACCGTACGGATGGCCTGGGCCTCGCCCTCGGCCTTCAGCGCGGCGGCCTTCGCCTCACCCTCGGCGCGCAGGATGGAGGACTGCTTCTCGCCTTCGGCGCGCAGGATCTCCGACTGCCGGACACCTTCGGCCTGGAGGATCGCGGCGCGCTTGTCGCGGTCGGCGCGCATCTGCTTCTCCATCGAGTCCTGGATGGAGGTCGGCGGCTCGATCGCCTTCAGCTCGACGCGGTTGACGCGGATGCCCCACTTGCCGGTGGCCTCGTCGAGGACCCCGCGCAGGGCCGCGTTGATCTCCTCGCGGGAGGTGAGGGTCCGCTCCAGGTCCATGCCACCGATGATGTTGCGCAGGGTGGTGACGGTGAGCTGCTCGATCGCCTGGATGTAGCTGGCCACTTCGTACGTGGCGGCCCGCGCGTCGGTCACCTGGTAGTAGATGACGGTGTCGATGTTGACGACCAGGTTGTCCTGGGTGATCACCGGCTGCGGCGGGAAGGGGACGACCTGCTCGCGGAGGTCGATCCGGTTGCGGATCGAGTCGATGAACGGCACGACTATGTTGAGGCCCGCGTTGAGGGTGCGCGTATAGCGGCCGAACCGCTCGACGATGGCGGCGCTGGCCTGCGGGATCACCTGGATCGTCTTGACCAGTGCGATGAAGACCAGAACCACCAGAATGATCAGGACGATGATGATCGGTTGCATGCGGTTCTCCCCGTGCCCTTCCGGCTGTCTGTGCTGCCCCGTTGAACGGAGTCTCGCAGACCCGGGGCCCGCGAGCAGGCTGCTTGTCACATGACGACGGCGGTCGCCCCGTCGATCTCGACGACGTCGACCGACTGGCCCGGTTCGAAACTGGTGTCCGCGTCGAGGGTGCGCGCGGACCAGACCTCGCCGGCGAGCTTGATCCGGCCGCCCCGGCCGTCGACGCGTTCGAGGACGACGGCGCTGCGGCCCTTCAACGCGTCGATTCCGCTGCGGTGTTGGGGCCGCTGGTCACGGTGCCGGTTGGCGAGCGGCCGTACGACGGCGATGAGCGCGACCGACACGATCACGAAGACGAGGACCTGGGCCACCACTCCCCCGCCGAGGGCCGCCGTGACGGCGGCCGCGACGGCGCCGACGGCGAACATCCCGAACTCCGGCATCGCGGTCAGGACGAGGGGGATGCCCAGTCCGACCGCGCCTATGAGCCACCACACCCACGCGTCGATGTCCACATGGTCATGGTAGGCGCGGTAAGCGCGGTCCGGACAGGGGGCGTTCGTGTCGGCGCCGGTGCGCGCTAGCGCAGGGGCAGGCCCTGGGCGGTCCAGCGGTCGTTGCCGTTGCGCTCGACGATCAGCGGGAGGCCGAAGCAGAGCGAGAGGTTGCGGGAGGTCAGTTCGAGGTCGATCGGGCCCGCGGTGACGACCTTGCCCTGACGGATCATCAGGACGTGGGTGAAGCCGGGGGCGATCTCCTCGACGTGGTGGGTGACCATCACCATCGAGGGCGCGAGCGGGTCGCTGGCGAGGCGGCCGAGGCGGCGTACGAGGTCCTCGCGGCCGCCGAGGTCCAGCCCCGCGGCGGGCTCGTCGAGGAGCAGCAGTTCGGGGTCGGTCATCAGGGCGCGGGCGATCAGGGTGCGCTTGCGCTCGCCCTCGGAGAGGGTGCCGAACTTCCGGTCGAGGTAGTCGGTCATGCCGAGGCGGTCGAGGAAGGCGCGGGCGCGCAGCTCGTCGATCTCCTCGTACTCCTCCTGCCAGGTCGCCGTCATGCCGTAGGCGGCGGTGAGGACGGTCTGGAGGACGGTCTGCCGCTTGGGGAGCTTGTCGGCCATCGCGATGCCGGCGACGCCGATGCGGGGGCGCAGTTCGAAGACGTCGCTGCCGGGCTTGCCGAGGGTGCTGCCGAGGATCGTGGCGGTGCCCTTGGTGGGGTAGAGGTAGCTGGAGGCGAGGTTCAGCAGCGTGGTCTTGCCGGCGCCGTTCGGGCCGAGGATCACCCAGCGCTCGCCCTCCTTGACCGACCAGGAGACCTGGTCCACCAGCGCCCGGCCCTCGCGGACCACGGATACGTCCACCAGCTCCAGAACATCGCTCATGAGCGTGTTGTCACCCCTTGCAGTCACGGTTCTGTGCGCGCCTGTAGGCGCGGCCCCAGGGGAAAACCTACGCCACTCGGGGAGGGGTCCGGGGCCGGGGCCCGGCGCGGGGGGCCCGTCGGAGCGGATCCGTAGAGTGGGGGGATGCTTTTCGAACCACGTTCAGGGCGGCTGGCCGCCTGGGGGAACGCTCTGCTGGCCGGTCTGGTCTCGCCCGACGAGGCCGTGTTGTCGATCGTGGGCGAGGACGCCGTGCACCGCGTGGCGGGCCTGCCGGGTGAGGCGGAGCCGGTGGGGCTCACGCTGGCGCTCGGCCGGCTGAGGGGGCTGGGGGCGAGCGGACTGCGGATCGCGCTGCCCGCTCCGGGGCATCCGCTGGGGCTGAGCGGGCCGCCGGAGTTCAATGCGCGGGCGCTGGAGGCCGAGGAGGCCGTGGTGTGCGTGGGCGCCGCGCTGGGCCTGGTGCCCGAGGTGACCGAGGCGGGCCCGGCGGGTGACGTGCACGTCTCCGTGGTGTGGCACTGCCTGCCGGTACGGGAGGCGCCGCCGGCGGACGTGCCTTCGCTGGGCGAGGCGGAGCGGGAGCTGGCGGAGGCGCTGCGCGAGGCGACGGTGGTGCTGACGCGCCTGGACGTGGCCGGGTCGGGGCCGGTCGCGGAAGCCGCGCTGTCGGCGTACCGGGCGCGGGCGGAGGCGGGGCCGTCGGACGGTGCCCTGGCGCCCGGGTATCCGGCGCGGGCCGTGCGGGTGCTGTCGCTGGCGCAGCGGGTGGACCTGATGGTGTCGCTGGCGTACGAGAGCGGGCACGGGGGTGCGGTGTCCTCGTCGGAGATGGCGGCGCGGGCGGAGGCGTTGCGGCCGATGGAGCGGGTGGCTCGGCGGGCGCTGGTGGCGGCGTACAACTCGGCCGTTGAGGAGCGCGAGCGGGGTCGCTAGCGCGGGCTCGGCGGGGTTCCGGGTGGGCTGCCCGCCGCGGCGGCCTGGGCTCCGCCCCGGGCCCCGCGCCTCAAACGCCGGCGGGGCTGGTTTCGGGTGCGGCTCCGTTGCGGGGGCTCCGCCCCCGGGCCCCCGCGCCTCAAGCGCCGGCGGGGCTGGTTTCGCCCCGCGTTTACCCGGGGGAAATGGCTGCGGCCCCGCTTCCCGGGGAGAGGGAGGGAAGCGGGGCCGGAGGCTACGTGGTCAGGAGTTCACGCCCGTGTTGCCCCAGGCGCCGTTCAGCAGGCCGATCGCGGTGACCGAGTTGCCCACGACGTTGACCGGGACGTGGACCGGGACCTGGAGCAGGTTCCCGGAGGCCACGCCGGGCGAGTTCAGGGCCTCGCCCTCCGCCGACGCACCGCCGTGCGCCGAGGAGACACCGGCGCCGGCGGCGATGAGGCCGCCCGCGATCATGGTGACTGCAGCGGCCTTCTTGAAGTTCTTCACGTTCTCGTCCTCCAGTACGTCTGCCGCGACCAGCCGTCGCGGCACGTCATGGAGAACGGTCGGCCCGTGATCGGGATGCGCCATCCGGGCTACATACACCCGACCGTATGAATCTCGGTTGGTCCGATTTACTCGGCCAGACCGTGCCTGACGGCCCAGAGCGCCGCCTGGGTCCGGTCGGCGAGGTCCAGTTTCATCAGGATGTTCGAGACGTGCGTCTTCACCGTCTTCTCGGACAGGACCAGCGTGCGGGCGATCTCCCGGTTGGAGCGGCCGTCCGCGATCAGGCCGAGGACCTCGCGTTCGCGGTCGGTGAGGGAACCGGGGCGGCCCGTGCCGGCCGGGTTCTGCTCCTCCTGGGAGAGGAGGGCCTCCGCCACCTCCTGCTGGAGGACCACGTGGCCCGCGTGGACGGAGCGGATCGCGTCGGCCAGGGCGTCGGGGTCGATGTCCTTGTAGACGTATCCGGCGGCTCCGGCGCGCAGGGCGGGGATCGCCGTCCGCTGTTCCGTGAAGCTGGTGACGATCAGCACGCGGGCGGGGTTGGCGAGTCCCCGCAGCCGGCGCAGGGCCTCGATGCCGTCGGTGCCCGGCATCTTCACGTCCATGAGGATGACGTGGGGCCGGAGCTCCTCGGCGCGGGCGATGCCCTCCTCGCCGTCGGAGGCCTCGCCGACCACCTCGATGTCCTCCTGCACCTCCAGGAAGGTGCGCAGGCCTCGGCGGACCACCTGGTGGTCGTCGACCAGCAGGATGCGGATGCGACCGGTGTCGTCAGCCACCGGGGACCTCCATCTCGATCGTGGTGCCCCTGCCGGGCTCCGAGTTCACGGTGAGCCTGCCGCCGACGCCGCTCGCCCGGTCCCGCATGGAGACCAGGCCGAGGTGACGGCCGGCGCGGCGGACGGCTTGAGGGGCGAAGCCCTTGCCGGTGTCGAGGACCTTGAGGACCGCGCCGCCGCCGGGCGTCCGGGCCAGGGTGACCTCGACGCGGTCGGCTCCGGAGTGGCGCAGGGCGTTGTGGAGGGCTTCCTGGGCGACGCGCAGGAGGGCTTCCTCCTGGGTCGCGGGCAGGGCCCGCACGCCGTCGCAGGTGAAGGTGACGTGCGCGGTGTGCGCCCGGTCGAGTACGTGGACGTGGGTGCGGAGGGTGGCGACGAGGCCGTCCTCGTCGAGGGCGGCCGGGCGGAGCTCGGTCACGGCGGCGCGCAGTTCGTCGGCGGCCTCGGCGGCGAGCGCGGACACCTGCTGGAGCTCGTCCTTGGCGCGATTCGGGTCGCGGTCCACGAGGGCGGCGGCGGCCTGGGCGGTGAGGCGGAGCGAGAAGAGCTTCTGGCTGACGGCGTCGTGCAGCTCGTGGGCGAGGCGGGAGCGCTCCTCGGCGATGGTGAGCTCGCGGCTGCGCTCGTAGAGCCGGGCGTTGGTCAGGGCGATGGCCGCGTGCTGGGCGAGGAGGTCGAGGAGTTCCTCGTCCTCGTCGGTGAAGCCGTCCGGCCCCTTCTTGTTGGCGAGGAAGAGGGCGCCGAGGATCTCCTCGCCGTCGCGGACGGGCAGGCCGAGGAAGTCGGACATCTCGGGGTGCGCGGCCGGCCAGCCGCCGAAGCGGGGGTCCTGGCGTACGTCGGCCAGTCGCTCGGGGGCGTCCTTGTGGAGCATCGAGGCGAGGATGCCGTGCTGGCGGGGCAGGGGGCCGATGGCCCGCCACTGCTCCGGGCTGATGCCGTCGACCACGAACTGGGCGAAGCCGCCGTGGTCGTCCGGGACGCCCAGGGCCGCGTACTCGGCGTCCAGGAGCTCGCGGGCCGACACGACGATCGTGCGCAGGACGTCGCGGACCTCCAGGCGGCGGCTCATGGCGAGCAGCGCGGTGCTGACGGCGGCCAAGCCGGTGCGTTCCGGACCTTTGTGCATGGGCTCACCGTACCCACGACCGTGACCTGCGGGATCGGGCCTCGGGCGTAGGTCCAACGGACCGGTACGGGTGGGGCTCGCGGCCGACGCGGCGGGGGGTGGGGGCTCCCTACGTTGGGGGCATCTGATGGTCGGTACGAAGGACGTGGGTGCGGTCATGTCGGTGGCGATGGTGACGGGGGCTTCGCGTGGGCTGGGCCGGGCGCTGGCCGGGGAGCTGGCGGCGCGCGGTTGGGACCTGGTGCTGAGTGCGCGGGGCGCGGGGGCGCTGGGGGCGGCCGTGGCGGAGTTGGAGAAGGAGGAGGGGGGCGGGCGGGTGGTGGCGGTGGCCGGGGACGTGTCCTCGGCGGCGCACCGGGCGGCGCTGGTCGCCGCGGCGCGGGAGCTGGGCGGGCTGGACCTGCTGGTGAACAACGCGGGGGTGCTGGGGGCGGAGCCGTTGGTGCCGCTGGCGGAGCACGCGCTGGACGGGCTGCGGGAGGCGTTCGAAGTGAACGTGGTGGGGCCGCTGGGGCTGCTCCAGGAGGGGCTGCCGCTGCTGCGGGCCTCGGCGGCCGGGGCGGTGCTGAACATCAGCTCGGACGCGGCGGTCGTTCCGTACGCGACGTGGGGGGCGTACGGGGCGACGAAGGCGGCGGGGGACCTGCTGTCGGCCGTACTGGCGGTGGAGGAGCCGGGGCTGCGGGTGTGGTGGGCGGATCCGGGTTCCATGCGGACGCGGATGATGGCGGCGGCCGAGCCCGGGGAGGACTTGGCGGGCCTGCCCGCGCCGGAGGAGGTGGCGCCGGTGCTGCTGGGGCTGCTGGACGGGTGGCCGCCGAGCGGGCGGTACACGGCCGAGCGCCTGGCGGCGGGCCGGGTGGCGGGCGCGGGGGGTGCGGAGCGCCTCGCGGCGAGCGGCGGGGCGGGGTCGGAGCCGGGTGCGGGCGGCTCGGGCGGCCGGGCGGTCGCCGAGGCCGGTACGGGCGGGGCCACCGGTGAGCCGGCGGGCGCCACGCTGGACCCAGTGCCGGAAGGGTCGGGTGGCGATGCCCCTGACGGCGAGGTGGGTGGGGAGCCCACCGCCGGCGGAGCAGTCGGCGGGGCGGAGGGGGCCCGATGAGGGCGGGGGCCGGAGAGGCACTACATATAGGGGAGGGACTGCATATAACGGACATTCCGCCGGAGCTGTCGGCCCGGGTGCCCGTCGAGCAGCGGGGGCCGGGGCTGGGGCGGGATTCCGTGCGGCTGCTGGTCTCGCGGGGCGGTGCGGAGGTGTCGCTGCACGCCTTCCGGGAGCTGCCGGGGCTGCTGCGGGCCGGGGACGTCCTGGTGGTGAACACGTCGGCCACGCTGGCGGCCGCCGTGGACGGGCGGCTGGGCCGGGAGGAGGTGGTCGTGCACTTCTCGACCCGCGGGGACGACGGGCGCTGGGCGGTGGAGCTGCGGGAGCCGGCCGGTCGGGGTACGACCCGGAGGCGGGCGGGCGGGCCCGCGGGCGGCCTCGTGGAGCTGCCGGGAGGGCATCGACTCGTACTGGAGGAGCCGCTCGCCGCCGGGGCGGACCGGCTGTGGTGGGCGCGGCCGTCCGGGGAGGTGCCGGCGCTGCTGCGGGCGTACGGGCGGCCGATCCGCTACGCCTACACCGAGCGGGACCAGCCGCTGTCGGCGCACCAGACGGTCTTCGCGGTCCCGGCGGCCGACGGCTCCGGCTCGGCGGAGATGCCGAGCGCGGGCCGGCCCTTCACGGCGGAGCTGGTGGCGCGGCTGGTGAACCGGGGGGTGTGGTTCGCGCCGCTGACGCTGCACACGGGGGTGGCTTCGCAGGAGGCGCACGAGCCGCCGTACCCGGAGCGGTACGAGGTGCCGGCGACGACGGCCCGGTTGGTGAACGCCGCGAGGGCGGCGGGCGGGAAGGTGATCGCGGTCGGGACCACCGCCGTACGGGCCCTGGAGTCGGCGGCGGATCCGAACGGGGTGGTGCGCGCCGCGGGCGGGTGGACCGATCTGGTGGTGACGCCGGAGCGCGGGGTGCGGGTGGTGGACGGGCTGCTGACCGGGCTGCACGAGCCCGGGGCCTCCCACCTCCTGATGCTGGAGGCGGTGGCGGGGCGGGACGCCGTACGGCGCGGGTATGCCGAGGCGATGGCCCGTCTCTGCCTTTGGCACGAGTTCGGGGACGCCCATCTGCTACTCAGGGATGACAACCGTAACGGAATGCATTGCTGAAGCAACGCATGGTGAGAACGAGGTAAGGGCGATGTGAGCCCCGGCATAGGACCCACATCACTTACGAAGCTCCCTAGTGGAAGAGTGCAGGTCCCACTAGGGCGGACGGGGCCGGAGCTGAGGCCTGAAATCGACCCTCGACGCCCGCCCCTGATCCACTAAGCAGGATCGTACGTCACACCTTTGCCACAGGATTTTGCCGCCGCTAAGAATTGCTCCCGTCGCCAGGCGCCGCGGATCCCGGATCCGCAAGGCGCCTTCCTGCGGCCCCCGCTATTCGAAGAGGTTGCCCCGCCATGTCTGCTTCCCGCACCCCCGGTCACAGTCGTCTGACGAAGGCACACAAGCTGTCCATTGCCGGTGTCGCCACGTTCAGCGTCGCCGCGCTCGCCTTCTCCCTGGTCCCGGCCGACGCCGCCGAGAGCACCCAGGTCGAGGTCGCCGCCGCCCCCGTCGCCTGGACCAAGGTCGTCGACGGTGCGCAGACGAAGGCAATGCACGGCCACCTCTCCGCCCAGCAGGTCATCGCCGACGCCAACGCGAAGGCCGCGGCGAAGGCCAAGGCCGACGCCGACGCGAAGGCCAAGGCCGCTGCCGAGGCCGCTGCGAAGAAGGACCGCGAGCAGAAGGCCGCCGCGAGCCGCTCCGCCGCCCGCACCCCCGTCTTCGCGAACAACCTGGACGGCTGGATCAAGGAAGCGCTCTTCATCATGAAGCGCGAGGGCATTCCGGGCACCTACGCCGGCATCCACCGCAACATCATGCGCGAGTCCAGCGGCAACCCGATGGCCATCAACAACTGGGACATCAACGCCAAGAACGGCATCCCCTCGAAGGGTCTGCTGCAGGTCATCCAGCCGACCTTCAACACGTACCACGTCAAGGGCACGAAGTTCGACCTGTACGACCCCGTCGCCAACATCGTCGCCGCCTGCAACTACGCGGCCGACCGCTACGGCTCGATGGACAACGTCAACAGCGCCTACTAGGCCCCGCTGACACGGCAGCCCCCATGCGCCTCAGGGGCGGCACCCGGATTCCGGATGCCGCCCCTGAGGCGTTTCGTACGTGGTGCCGGCCGTGCCGGGTTACTTGCCGGCGCGCATGACCTCCGGCTCGTGGCGGCGCAGCAGTCGCTGGACCGCGAAGCCGCAGGCGACGCCGAGGAGCACCAGGATGGTGATGTTCAGGCTCCACTGGCCGATCGAGTGCTCCCAGAGCGGGTCCGTGTTGGTCGGGTTCTGGGCGTCCCACGGCGGCATGAGCTTGCCGAGGTTCAGCGTGGTGCCCGCGGCGGCGATGGCCCAGCGGGAGGGCATCAGCCAGGCGAACTGCTCCAGGCCCGGGGAGTCGTACACCTGGAAGAGGATGCCGGTGAACACGACCTGGACGATCGCGAACATGACCAGCAGGGGCATGGTCTTCTCGGCGGTCTTCACCAGCGAGGAGATCACCAGGCCGAACATCATCGAGGTGAAGCCGAGAGCGATGACCGACAGGCAGATCTCGACGGCCGGCGGCATGATCAGACCCTCGGTGGGCAGGTCGCGCGGGAAGAAGCCGATCGCACAGATGATCACGCCCTGGAAGGCCGTGATGACGCCGAGGACGATGACCTTCGACATGAGGTACGCGGACCGGTACAGGCCGGTCGCGCGCTCACGCTCGTAGATCACCCGTTCCTTGATCAGCTCACGCACCGAGTTGGCGGCGCCCGAGAAGCACATGCCGACCGCGAGGATCAGCATGATCGTGCCGGCGTCGCCGTTGAATCGGGACGGCGCGACCGGGGGCGCGAGGCCGAACTTCGCGGGGATCACCGTGGAGACCACGCCCAGGACCGCGGGCAGGAGCACCATCAGGGCGAGGAAGCCCATGTCCGAGGCGATCACGGAGACGTAGCGGCGCATCAGCGTGAACAGCTGCGAGCCCCAGCCCTGAGGGGTGCTCGGGCGCATCTGCTGGACGGGCGGCATGGCGACCGACTGCGGGGCGACCGCGTCGAGGTCGGCGGCGTAGAGCTGGTAGTGCTGCGAGCCCTTCCAGCGGCCGGCCCAGTCGTAGTCGCGGTAGTTCTCGAACGCCGAGAAGACGTCCGCCCACGTGCTGTAGCCGAAGAAGTTCAGCGCGTCGTCCGGCGGGCCGAAGTAGGCGACCGAACCGCCCGGGGCCATGACCAGCAGCTTGTCGCAGATGGAGAGCTCGGCGACGGAGTGCGTGACGACGAGGACCGTGCGGCCGTCGTCGGCGAGGCCGCGCAGCAGCTGCATGACGTCGCGGTCCATGCCCGGGTCGAGGCCGGAGGTCGGCTCGTCCAGGAAGATCAGCGAGGGCTTGGTGAGGAGCTCCAGGGCCACGGACACGCGCTTGCGCTGACCACCGGAGAGCGCGGTGATCTTCTTGTCCTTGTGGATGTCGAGCTTGAGCTCGCGCAGCACCTCGTCGATGCGGGCTTCGCGCTCGGAGGCGGCGGTGTCGCCGGGGAAGCGCAGCTTGGCCGCGTACTTGAGGGCCGTGCTGACCTTCAGCTCCTTGTGCAGGATGTCGTCCTGCGGGACCAGGCCGATGCGCTGGCGGAGCTCCGCGAACTGCTTGTACAGGTTGCGGTTGTCGTACAGGACGTCACCCTGGTCGGCGGGCCGGTAGCCGGTCAGCGCCTTGAGCAGGGTCGACTTTCCGGAGCCGGACGGGCCGATGACGCCGATCAGCGACTTCTCCGGGACGCCGAACGTGACGTCCTTCAGGATCTGCTTGCCGCCGTCGACGGTGACGGTGAGGTGGCGGGCCGAGAAGGAGACCGCGCCGGTGTCGACGAACTCCTCGAGGCGGTCGCCGACGATCCGGAACGTCGAGTGGCCGACGCCGACGATGTCGTTCGGGCCGATCTGCGCGCTGCTCGACTTGGCCAGCGGCTGACCGTTGACGTAGGTGCCATTGTGGCTGCCCAGGTCGTGGATCTCGAAACGGCCGCCGGTCGAGCGGAACTCGGCGTGGTGGCGGGAGACCTGGAGGTCGGAGACGACCAGTTCGTTCTCCAGCGCACGGCCGATCCGCATGACGTGGCCCAGCGAGAGCTGGTGGAACGTCGTCGGGCTGCGGTCGCTGTAGCCGGGCGCGCCGCCCTGCGCCGGGCGGGGCGCGGCGGCGGCTCCCTGCTGGTGCGGGAAGTGGGCCTGCTGCGGTTGCTGCTGTGGCTGGGCGTACTGCTGCTGGGCCTGCTGCTGTTCCCAAGCCTGCTGCGCGGCCTGCTGCTGGGCCTGGTAGCCCGGGGCCGCCTGCTGCGCGTAGGCCTGCTGGGGCTGCTGCGCGTGCTGCTGGGGCACGGCCTGCTGCGGCGCCGCGGCAGCGCTCAGATTCAGCCGCGGGCCGTCGGTGGCGTTGCCCAGGTGGACCGGCGTGCCGGGCACGAGTTCGGTCTGCTGGACCCTCGCACCGTGCACGTAGGTGCCATTGGTGCTGCCGTGGTCCTCGATGCTCCAACCCCGGCCGTTCCAGGCGATGGTGGCGTGCCGCCACGACACCCGGGCGTCGTCGATCACCACGTCTCCCTGGGGGTCGCGCCCCAGCGAGTACGACCTGGACGGATCGAGCGTCCAGGTCCTTCCATTCAATTCCAGTACGAGTTCCGGCACTCCAGCCCCACTTAAGTCCCCCGAGAATCCCCCTGACGTCAGGGAGTCTAGGGATGGCGAACATCCGGGGGAACTATTTCAGGCCCGGGGCCACATGTGGAATCGGGGCCACGATACGGCGTCTACGTCCGTCCGTTGACGGGGGCGCAACTCGCCCGGAGAGTGAGGAAGGGGACTTCTCGCCCGCTCGGCCCGGATCGGGGGAACCGCGTATGCCTGGTGTGCGTCGCGTTCGTTGGGGAGACGTGCTGCCTGCCGGCGTCGCCGCCGTGGGCTGGTCTCTGATCGCGACGGAGGTGGTGGCGCGGGTGGGGCTGCACCTGTCGGGGGCCGACGACCTCGGTGGTTCGGCGGCGGCGATGACGGCGGCCGTGGTGGTGTTGGCGGTCGGCGGGACGGTGACCCCCTCGGGAGACCTGTCGGTCTTCGGGGTCGACGGGCCCGGCACGGAAGGCTCCTTGGACGTCATGCCGCTGGGGCCGGCGCTGGCGGGGGCGCTGGTACTGGCCGCGGTGTTCCTGCGCCCGCTGCGCGCCGGGGCCGGTGACCTCGTGGCCCGGACCGTGGTGGTCGCGGGGCTGTTCGTCGCCACGGTGGGCGGGCTGGCGTGGGCCGGGCACGACGTGGTCACGCTGGACGGGCCCCGGCTGCCGGTGAGGGTTCCGCCGAAGTTGGAGGTCCCGGGGCTCGGGGACATCGGCGGGCTGCTCCCGGACCGTGTGGGGGACCTGGTCGGGACCCGGGCCCATGTGGGCTTCACGGTCGAGCTCGCGCCGACCTTGGTGGGCGCCGCAGTGTGGGTGGCGGCCGTACTGGGCGTGGCGCTGCTGGTCTCGCGGCGCGGGCCGGCTGCGCTGGCGCGGCTGCGGCCCGCCGCCTCGGCGGTGGTGGCGGTGCTGCTGGTGGCGGTGGCGGCCGGGCAGGCGGCGGCGGTGTGGGCCGCGGCGGGCGACGATCACCCCCGACGGGTGCTGGGGGCCGCCTTGCTCGGCGCGCCGAACGGGTCCTGGGCGGGCGTGCTCCTCGGGCTGGGCGTGCCGCTGCACGGCCGGGTCACGGGGGCGCCGGCCCGGCTGCTGCCGGATCCGCTGGACGAACTCCTGGTGGGGGCGGGCGCGCGGGAGCCGGTGACGGTGGCTCGGCTCGCGGAGTACGACGGGCGGATGTGGCTGCTGGTCGTGGGGGCGGCGCTGCTGATGCTCTGTGCGGGGGTGGTGGCGGGCGCCCGGAGTCCGGGGCGCGGGGTCGGGGAGTGCGCGGCGCGGTTGGCGGCGGTGACGGGGGTGGCGCTGGCGGCGCTGGTGGGGCTGACGGGGTTCTCGGCGGACGCGTCGCTCGCGGTACTGGGCGTGGACGCGGTCGGCGCGGGTGCGGAGTTGCGGGGGTCGGTGGCGTACGCGCTGGTGCTGGGGGCCGGGTGGGGGGCCGTGGCGGGCGCGGCGGGCGCCCTGCCGACCCGTCGGCGGCGGGCGCCGGCCGCGCGGGTCGCCCCCGCCTGGCCGGCCGCGGGCCCGTACCGTTCCGGCCCTCCGTCTGATCCGGGGTCGGGGCACCGGTCCGGTGGGGACTCCGGGCCGGACGGATCCTGGGACGTCACGGTCACCGGCCTCCCGCCGAGGCCTCCGCGGCCGCCTCGGCCTTCCCGGCGGCCGCCCTTCACTCCGCCGCCGCCTCCGCCTCCGCCGCCTGTACCGCCCGGCCGGTGAGGGCCGCCACCGGTGCCCGGCCCGTGCCCGTACCCCCGCGCCGTCGGGGTCGGGTGCGTGGCGGGGCGCCCCCGCAGGGCGTCGAACGCACCACGTCTTGCATGTCCGCTGCCGCTTCCCGTTCGACGCCCGAGGAGGTGCCCCGGCGCGCGCCCGACCCCGACGGCCCATGGGCGCGGCCCGGCGGGGGCGGGGGTGCCGCTGCGCGGGGCCGGTCCCCTACCCGCCCTTCCACCGTTCCCCGGGGCTCCGCCCCGGACCCCGGTCCTCAAACGCCGGACGGGCTGAAACGCCCGCGCCTCAACCGCCGGCGAAGCTGAATGGTGCGGGCGGCAGCAGCCACATCCGGCCCCGCCGGCGTTTGAGGCGCGGGGTGCGGGGCGGAGCCCCGGGAGCGGCCCGCTCGGACGTGTGTCACGCCCCGTGGGGAAATCGGCGCCCGTAGGGTGGGACGGGGGTCCTGGAGTGGGGGGCGGGAAGATACGGTGAGGGCACCATGAGCGCATCGCAGACCTCCGACGTCCCCACCCTCCTCGTCAAGATCTTCGGCAAGGACCGTCCCGGGATCACCGCCGGGCTGTTCGACACCCTCGCCGCCTACTCCGTCGACGTCGTCGACATCGAGCAGGTCGTCACCCGTGGCCGCATCGTCCTGTGCGCCCTCGTCACCAAGCCCGCCGGCGGAGCCGAGGGCGAGCTGCGGGCCACCGTCCACAGCTGGGCCGAGTCGCTGAAGATGCAGGCCGAGATCCTCTCCGGTACCGGTGACAACCGGCCGCGCGGCAGCGGCCGTTCCCACGTCACCGTGCTCGGGCATCCGCTGACCGCCGAGTCCACCGCCGCCATCGCCTCCCGGATCACCGCGACCGGCGGCAACATCGACCGTATCTTCCGGCTCGCCAAGTACCCGGTGACGGCGGTGGAGTTCGCCGTCTCCGGCACCGAGACCGAGCCGCTGCGCACCTCGCTGGCCACCGCCGCCTCGCAGATCGGCGTCGACGTGGCCGTGGTCTCGGCCGGACTGCACCGCCGGGCCCAGCGCCTGGTCGTCATGGACGTGGACTCGACGCTGATCCAGGACGAGGTGATCGAGCTCTTCGCCGCGCACGCCGGCTGCGAGGCCGAGGTCGCCGAGGTGACCGAGCGGGCCATGCGCGGTGAGCTGGACTTCGAGCAGTCCCTGCACGCCCGGGTGGCACTGCTCGCCGGTCTGGACGCATCGGTCGTGGACAAGGTCCGCGCCGAGGTGCAGCTGACGCCGGGCGCGCGGACCCTGATCCGTACGCTCAAGCGGCTCGGCTACCAGGTCGGCGTGGTCTCCGGCGGGTTCACCCAGGTGACGGACGACCTGCGGGAGCGGCTGGGGCTGGACTTCGCCTCGGCCAACACCCTGGAGATCGTGGACGGGAAGCTCACCGGCAAGGTCACCGGCGAGATCGTGGACCGGGCGGGCAAGGCCCGGCTGCTGCGCCGGTTCGCGGCCGAGGCCGGGGTTCCGCTGGCCCAGACGGTGGCCATCGGCGACGGCGCGAACGACCTGGACATGCTGAACGCGGCCGGGCTGGGCGTGGCCTTCAACGCCAAGCCGGTGGTCCGCGAGGCCGCGCACACGGCGGTGAACGTGCCGTTCCTGGACGCGGTGCTGTACCTGCTCGGGATCACCCGCGAGGAGGTCGAGGCCGCCGACCTGGCGTGACTCGTACGGATGCGTGAAAGGGCCCCAGCCGCAGTACGCGGCCGGGGCCCTTTCACGCTCACGTGCGGGGACTCAGTGGTCCTTCGGGGTCCAGTAGTCGAGCAGCGTGCCCACCCCGTGCTCCAGGGACTTCCACGAGCCGGTGAAGGAGACGACGGCGAGCGCCGCCGTGGGGAATCCCGTACGGGTCATCCGTGCGAGCGTGTCGTCCTTCGCCCTCCCGGAGAGGGCGTCGGCGAGGGCGTGCATGCCGGGGTTGTGCCCGATGACCAGGAGGTCGGCCACCTCGTCGGAGGTCTCGTTCAGCAGGGCGATGAGCTCGCCGAGCGAGGCGTCGTAGAGCCGTTCCTCGTAGTGGGTCTTCGGCCGGTGCGGCATCTCCTGGACGGCGAGCTTCCACGTCTCTCGCGTACGGGCCGCGGTGGAGCAGAGGGCCAGGTCGAAGGCGATGCCGGTTTCGGCGAGCTTCAGACCGGCGGCGGGCGCGTCCTTTCGGCCCCGGTCCGCCAGCGGGCGTTCGTGGTCGGACACATCGGGCCAGTCGGCCTTGGCGTGCCGGAGGAGGGCGATCCTGCGGGGTGTGTCGGCGCTCATGACTCCCAGCTTCGCATGAAACGGGGGGCGCGGCGCAGGGTGTTGAAGGGGTCAGGCGACGGCGCGCAGGAGCTGCTGTGCGACCTGTACCAGCGCCGGGCTCTCGCCGGTGGCGGCCTGGGCCTGGCCCGATCCGGCGAGGAGCAGCAGGAGCAGGCCGAAGGCGAGGGCGGGCAGGGCCAGCGCCCACCAGTGCAGCCGGGCGTCCGCGCCGAACCGGGAGGTGTGGGCGGACGGGCGGGTACGGGTGTGCGTGGGGGCCGACATGGCCGCCTCCGTGGGTGTGCGGGCGGGGTGTGCTGACGGGACTGGCTCTCTGTCGTCGAATCTATGGATCCGAGGGAGCCGTTCACATCGGGGGCACACCCCACTTCACCCTGACCCTGACCCCCTAGGGGTGGTGGGGTTACCCCTACCTCAGGGGGAGGCGAGCGTCGCGATGATCGCGATGACGACGGTCACGACGAACATCGCGCCGAGCACGAGGCCGAGCTTCTTGTGGCCGTTCTGCGGGTTGGGTTCAAGTACGGGCGACATGCCGGTCAGTCTGCCATGCCGCATTCGTCCTCGATCGTGCGGTCCCGTCCGGCGAGGACGCCGAGCACGATCTGCGGTACGAGGATCCCCGCCATCAGGGCGAGCGGCAGGTCCCAGCCGCCGGTGTGCTGGTAGAGCGCGCCGATCAGGAGGGGGCCGGGGATCGATATGAGGTAGCCGATGCTCTGGGAGAAGGCGGAGAGCTTGACGACCCCGGCCGGAGACTTGGCGCGCAGCCCGATGAGGGTGATCACGAGGGGGAAGGCGCAGTTGGACACGCCGATGAGCAGCGCCCAGACCCAGGCTCCGGCGACGGGGGCGAGGTACAGCCCGAGGTAGCCGGTGAGGCCGAAGAGGCCGAGGGTGGCGGCGATGGCGCCCTGGTTCTTCATCCGGCCGGCGAGACCGGGGATGACGAAGGAGAGGGGGACGCCCACGGCCATGGTGACGGCGAGGAGCACTCCGGCGGTGGAGGCGGAGACCCCGGCGTCGCGGAAGATCTGCGGGAGCCAGCCCATGGTGATGTACGCGCCGGTGGCCTGGAGGCCGAAGTAGCAGGACAGGGCCCAGGCGGTGCGGCTGCGGGCGATGCGGGGGCCGGTGTCGGCCGTCGGTGCGGTCCCGGCGGAGGCAGCGGTCGCGCGCTGCTCCCGGCGGGAGGTGCGGGCGATGGGGAGCCACGGGATTACGGCGATCACCGCGAGGACGGCCCAGATGAGCAGGCCGGTGCGCCAGCTGCCGCCGAGGGCGTCGGTGAGCGGGACGGTCGCGGCGGCGGCGAGGGAGGTGCCGGAGGCCAGGGCCATGGAGTACAGGCCGGTCATGGTGCCGACCTTCTCGGGGAACCAGCGCTTGACGATGACCGGGATGAGGACGTTGGTCACGGCTATGCCGGCCAGTGTCAGGGCGCTGGCGGCGAGGAAGCCGGCGGCGCCGGTCGCGTAGGAGCGGATCACCAGGCCGGCGGCGACGGCGGCCATGGCCGCGCAGACGACGGTGGCCGGGCCGAAGCGGCGGGAGAGCCGGGGTGCGGTGACGCCGAAGACGGCGAAGCAGAGGGCGGGGACGGAGGTGATCAGTCCGGCGACGGTGCCGCTCATGCCGAGGCCCTCGCGGGTCTCCTCGAAGAGGGCGCCGAGGCTGGTGATGGCGGGCCTCAGGTTGAGGGCGGCCAGCACGATGCCGACGACGAGCAGCGGGCCCAGCCAGGCCGGCTGTGCCGGTGCCTGCCGGGTGGGGGCGGTGGCGGCGGCCTGCCGGGACTGGATTTCTTCGTCGAGCATTCCGCCATCATAGAATCATGGGATGATTGGTTGTCCAGTCACTTACATGCAAACAACACGTGTTTTTCCGAGAGGACCCCATGCCGCTGACGTCGCCCCGGCGCTCCGCTCTCGTCGACCAGGTGATCGCCCAGCTGCGGAACCAGATCACCTCCGGCGAGTGGCCGGTCGGCTCCCGGATCCCCACCGAGCCGGAGCTGGTGGAGCTGCTCGGCGTCGCGCGCAACACGGTGCGCGAGGCCGTACGGGCCCTGGCCCACAACGGGCTGCTCGACATCCGCCAGGGTTCGGGTACGTACGTGATCGCCACGAGCGAGCTGGCCGGCGTGATGCACCGCCGCTTCGCCGGAGCCGATCCGCGGCACATCGCCGAGCTGCGCTCGACGCTGGAGTCCTCGGCGGCCCGGCTGGCGGCTGAGCGGCGGAGCGAGCGTGACCTCGTCCAGCTGGACGCGCTGCTGGCGCGGCGCGAGGAGGCGTGGGCGAGCGGGGACGCGGAGGTGTTCGTCGCGGCGGACGTGAGCCTGCACATGGCCGTGGTGACGGCCTCGCACAACGACGTGCTGATCGAGCTGTACGCGGATCTCGGCGACCTGGTGGCCGACTGGCTGCGCTCGGACGTGGGGACGGAGCTGCGCCCGGAGGCCCACGTGGACCACGCGCGGCTGATCGAGGCGATCCGGCGGGGCGGCGGGGACGCGGCGGCCTCGGAGGCCGCGGGCTATCCGTTCGTCTGCCTCGGCAGGGAGCCCGGGAAGGAGCCCGGGAAGGACCTCAACCCCGCTGGTGGGTGACCCAGGCGGAGCGGACCTCCTTCCAGCAGCGGCTGGTGAGCTCGACGCGGCCGGCCGGGCCGACGGGCACGGGGGCGCTGTCGCCGTCCAGGTCCCACCAGCGGTCGCATTCGACGTGCAGCCGCACCAGGTCGGTCTGCGGGTAGCCGTTGTGGCAGCGCGCCGTCACCGTCGAGCCCGAGATCTCGGTGATGCAGTCGGCGCCGAAGAGTTCCCGGGCGGGGGGCCGCGCCGGCTGCACGGGGGGCTCGACGGCGATGTCCGACAGGTTCACGACGGCCTGCGCCTCCGGACCGGCGACGGGTTCGTCCCCGCCGGGTCGGGCGGGGGCCGCGGGCATCAGGAGGCCGGTCAGGACCACGGCTGCGACCAGCAGCGATGCCACCCCAGTCGGCCTCGCGCGCACTCCCGCACCTCCTCCCCGCAAGGTCCGGGAAGATCCCGGCCTGGTCAGTTTGCAGGCATATGTCCCGGTTTTCGACTCGGGAAGATCCGATCAGCCCGTGGACATCCGATCGAATCCGTACCGCAAACGGCGGCGGCCGCGCCTCCCCCGAGGGGAAGCGCGGCCGCCGCCGTACGTGCGCGGGAGCCGGTCAGGCACCCATGGCGTGCAGACCGCCGTCGACGTGGACGATCTCGCCGGTGGTCTTCGGGAACCAGTCCGACAGCAGGGCCACGACGCCGCGGCCGGTGGGCTCCGGGTCGCTCATGTCCCACTCCAGCATGGAGCGGCGGTTCCAGGTGTCCGCCAGCTCGCCGAAGCCGGGGATGGACTTCGCGGCCATCGAGCCGATCGGACCGGCCGAGACCAGGTTGCAGCGGATGTTCTCCTTGCCCAGGTCGCGGGCGAGGTAGCGGCTGGTGGCCTCCAGCGCGGCCTTGGCCGGGCCCATCCAGTCGTACTGCGGCCAGGCGAACTGCGCGTCGAAGGTGAGGCCCACGATGGCCGCGCCCTCCGCCGGGAAGAGCGGCTTGCAGGCCATGGCCAGCGACTTCAGCGAGAACGCCGAGACGTGCATGGCGGTCGCGACCGACTCGAACGGGGTGTTCAGGAAGTTGCCGCCGAGGGCGTCCTGCGGGGCGAAGCCGATCGAGTGGACGACGCCGTCGAGGCCGCCGAGCTCCTCGCGGACCAGGCCCTCCAGGCGGGCCAGGTGCTCGTCGTTGGTGACGTCGAGCTCGATCACCTTGACCGGCTTGGGCAGCTTCTTGGCGATGCGCTCGGTCAGCGACGGGCGCGGCCAGGCGGTGAGGATGACCTCGGCGCCCTGCTCCTGGGCCAGCTTGGCGGTGTGGAAGGCGATGGACGACTCCATCAGCACCCCGGTGATGAGGATGCGCTTGCCGTCGAGAATTCCGCTCATGGTGATCAGTGACCCATGCCCAATCCGCCGTCAACGGGAATGACGGCTCCGGTGATGTACGAGGCGGCGTCGGACGCCAGGAAGCTCACGGCCGCGGCGATCTCCTCGGGCTGCGCGTAGCGGCCCAGCGGCACCTGGCCCACGATGCCCGCGCGCTGCTCGTCGGTGAGCACCTTCGTCATGTCGGTGTCCACGAAACCGGGGGCGACCACGTTGAAGGTGATGTTGCGCGAGCCCAGCTCACGGGCGAGCGAGCGGGCGAAGCCGACGAGGGCGGCCTTGGAGGCGGCGTAGTTGGCCTGGCCGGCCGAGCCGAGGAGTCCGACGACCGAGGAGATCAGGACGACGCGGCCCTTCTTGGCCCGGAGCATGCCCCGGTTCGCGCGCTTGACCACCCGGAACGTGCCGGTGAGGTTGGTGTCGACGACCGCCGTGAAGTCCTCCTCGGACATGCGCATCAGCAGCGTGTCCTTGGTGATCCCGGCGTTGGCCACGAGCACCTCGACCGCGCCGTGCGCGTCCTCGATCTGCTTGTAGGCCTGCTCCACCTGCTCGGAGTCGGTGATGTCGCAGCGGACCGCCAGAACGCCGATCGAGGTGAGCGCCTCCGGCGGCTCCCCCGACCGGTACGTGATCGCGACCTTGTCTCCGGCCTCCGCGAAGGCTCGGGCGATGGCGAGGCCGATGCCCCGGTTACCTCCGGTGACGAGAACCGAGCGGCTCAACGGATCACCCTTTCGATAGCGGTCTGAATACCGAAAACCTATAGGTCCCGTCCGCCGTACGGAGAATCGACCTCCGACAGGGCCTTGCGACGGGCTCTGTCGAGTCCCTACAGAAAGATGTAGGCACACGCGCCTCGATCGCGACATGATCGGGGCGACCGGCCCCGACCCCGGGAGGACTTCCGTGCCCCATTCCATCGATGCGGCCTTCACCGCGCTGCCCTTGCGGGCGCTCGCCGACGCGGCGCTCGCCCGGGCCCGTGCGCTCGGCTCCGAGCACGCCGACTTCCGGCTGGAGCGGATCCGCAGCGCCTCCTGGCGGCTGCGGGACGCCAAACCCTCCGGCGGGTCCGACACCACGGACCTCGGGTACGCGGTCCGCGTCGTGCACGGGGGCAGCTGGGGCTTCGCCTCCGGCGTCGACCTGACCATGGACGGCGCGGCCAAGGTGGCCTCGCAGGCCGTGGCCATGGCGAAGCTGTCGGCGCAGGTGATCAAGGCCGCCGGTTCGGACGAACGGGTGGAACTCGCCGAGGAACCGGTGCACGCGGAGCGGACCTGGATCTCCGCCTACGACGTGAACCCCTTCGAGGTGCCGGACGCGGAGAAGGCGGCGCTGCTCGCCGACTGGAGCTCGCGACTGCTGGCGGCCGAGGGCGTCGCGCACGTGGACGCCTCGCTGCTGGCCGTGCACGAGAACAAGTTCTACGCCGACACCGCCGGCACCGTGACCACGCAGCAGCGCGTGCGGATCCACCCGCAGCTCACGGCCGTCGCCGTCAACGCCTCCACCGGCGAGTTCGACTCGATGCGCACCATCGCCCCGCCCGCCGGGCGCGGCTGGGAGTACCTGACGGGGACCGGCTGGGACTGGAACGCCGAGCTGGAGGAGATCCCCGGCCTGCTCGCCGAGAAGATGCGGGCGCCGAGCGTGCAGGCCGGCCGCTACGACCTGGTCGTGGACCCGTCCAACCTGTGGCTCACCATCCACGAGTCCATCGGCCACGCCACCGAGCTCGACCGGGCGCTGGGCTACGAGGCCGCGTACGCCGGGACCTCGTTCGCCACCTTCGACCAGCTGGGCAAGCTCAAGTACGGCTCCCCCATCATGAACGTGACCGGTGACCGCACCGCCGAGCACGGGCTGGCGACCATCGGCTTCGACGACGAGGGCGTCGAGGCGCAGAGCTGGGACCTGGTCAAGGACGGCACCCTGGTCGGCTATCAGCTGGACCGCCGCATCGCGAAGCTGACCGGCCTCGGCCGCTCCAACGGCTGCGCCTACGCCGACTCCCCCGGGCACGTGCCCGTGCAGCGCATGGCGAACGTGTCGCTCCAGCCGGATCCGGGCGGGCTGTCCACCGAGGACCTGATCGGCGGGGTGGAGCGCGGGATCTACGTGGTCGGCGACCGCTCCTGGTCGATCGACATGCAGCGCTACAACTTCCAGTTCACCGGGCAGCGGTTCTTCCGCATCGAGAACGGCCGGCTGGCCGGGCAGCTGCGCGATGTCGCCTACCAGGCCACGACCACCGATTTCTGGGGCTCGATGGAGAAGGTCGGCGGCCCGCAGACCTATGTCCTGGGCGGCGCCTTCAACTGCGGAAAGGCCCAGCCGGGACAGGTCGCGGCGGTCTCGCACGGCTGCCCGTCGGCGCTGTTCCGCGACGTGAACATCTTGAACACCACGCAGGAGGCCGGCCGATGAGCACGCTTTCGAACGGACGCAGCAAGCCCCACGAGATCGTCGAGCGGGCCCTGGAACTGTCCACCGCCGACGGCTGCGTCGTCATCGCCGACGAGGAGTCGAGCGCGAACCTGCGCTGGGCGGGCAACGCGCTGACCACGAACGGCGTCACCCGCGGCCGGACGCTGACCGTCATCGCCACGGTCGACGGCAAGGAGGGCACGGCCTCGGGGGTCGTCTCGCGCTCCGCCGTCACGGTCGCCGACCTGGAGCCGCTGGTACGGGCCGCCGAGGCCGCCGCCCGCGGGGCCGGGCCCGCCGAGGACGCGCAGCCGCTGGTGACCGGGACCCCGGCCTCGCCGGACTTCACCGACGCCCCGGCCGAGACCTCCTCCGCGGTGTTCGCCGACTTCGCGCCCGCCCTCGGCGAGGCCTTCGCCCGGGCCCGCGCGGGCGGCCGGGAGCTGTACGGCTTCGCCAACCACGAGCTGGTGTCCACGTACGTCGGCACCTCGACGGGCCTGCGGCTGCGCCACGACCAGCCCAAGGGCACGCTGGAGCTCAACGCGAAGTCCCCGGACCGGCAGCGTTCGGCCTGGGCCGGCCGCGCCACCCGCGACTTCAAGGACGTGGACCCGACCTCGCTCGACGCCGAGCTCGCCGTACGGCTGGGCTGGGCGGAGCGGAAGATCGACCTGCCCGCCGGCCGGTACGAGACGCTGCTGCCGCCCACGGCCGTGGCCGACCTGCTGATCTACCAGATGTGGTCGGCCGCGGCCCGGGACGCGACGGAGGGCCGGACGGTCTTCTCCAAGCCCGGCGGCGGCACCCGGATCGGCGAGAAGCTGTCCGAACTGCCGCTGACCCTGCGCAGCGACCCGAACGCGCCGGGCCTGGAGTCCGCGCCGTTCGTGATCGCGCACAGCTCCGGGGACGACGCCTCGGTCTTCGACAACGGCATGCCGGTGCCGGCGACCGAGTGGATCCGGGACGGCGAGCTGACCCGGCTGACCACGACCCGGCACACCGCCGGGCTGACCGGTCTGCCGCTCTCCCCCGCGTTCGGGAACCTCATCCTGGACGGGGGCGGGGAGAAGTCCCTGGACGAGATGGTGGCCTCCACCGAGCGGGGTCTGCTGCTGACCTGCCTCTGGTACATCCGCGAGGTCGACCCGGCCACCCTGCTGCTCACGGGGCTGACCCGGGACGGCGTCTACCTGGTGGAGAACGGGCAGGTCGTGGGCGAGGTCAACAACTTCCGGTTCAACGAGTCCCCCGTGGACCTGCTGTCTCGGGCGACGGAGGCCGGGCGGACCGAGAAGACCCTGCCGCGCGAGTGGGGCGACTGGTTCACGAGGGCTTCGATGCCGCCTGTCCGCATCCCGGACTTCAACATGAGTTCGGTGAGCAAGGGCGTCTGACCGGCCTAGACTGATCCCTTGCAACTAAGTGTTGCAACTTCCCATCTCCGAAGGAGTCGAGAGATCGTGACGGACATCGTCGACGAACTGAAGTGGCGCGGGCTGTTCGCCCAGTCCACCGACGAAGAAGCGCTGCGCAAGGCGTTCGCGGACGGTCCCGTCACCTTCTATTGCGGCTATGACCCGACCGCGGCCTCCCTGCACGTCGGCCACCTGGTCCAGGTGCTCACGATGCGCCGGCTCCAGCTGGCCGGCAACCGGCCGCTGGCGCTGGTCGGCGGGGCCACCGGGCAGATCGGTGACCCGCGCCCGACCGCCGAGCGCACCCTGAACGACCCCGCGGTCATCGCGGAGTGGGTGAACCGGCTGCGTTCGCAGATCGAGCCGTTCCTGTCCTTCGAGGGCGAGAACGCCGCGGTCATGGTCAACAACCTGGACTGGACGGCGGGCATGTCCGCCATCGAGTTCCTGCGGGACATCGGCAAGCACTTCCGCGTCAACAAGATGCTGACGAAGGACTCGGTCGCGAAGCGGCTGGAGTCCGACCAGGGCATCAGCTACACCGAGTTCAGCTACCAGCTGCTCCAGGGCATGGACTTCCTGGAGCTGTACCGGCGCCACGGGTGCACCCTCCAGCAGGGCGGCTCCGACCAGTGGGGCAACCTGACGGCCGGCCTCGACCTGATCCACCGGGTCGAGCCGGAGGCGCACGTGCACGCGCTGGCGACGCCGCTGATGGTCAAGGCGGACGGCACCAAGTTCGGCAAGACCGAGGGCGGGGCCGTCTGGCTCGACCCGGAGCTGACCACGCCGTACGCGTTCTACCAGTTCTGGCTGAACGTGGACGACCGGGACATCTCCACCTACATGCGGATCCTGTCCTTCCAGAGCCGTGAGGAACTGGAGGCGCTGGAGGCGCAGACCGCCGAGCGGCCGCAGGCGCGTGCCGCGCAGCGGGCGCTGGCGGAGGAGCTGACGACGCTGGTGCACGGCGCCGACCAGTGCGCCGCCGTGATCGCCGCGTCGAAGGCTCTGTTCGGTCAGGGCGAGCTGGCGGAGCTGGACGAGGCCACGCTGGCCGCGGCCCTGTCCGAGCTGCCGCGCGCCACGGTGGCGGAGCCGGGCCTGGTCGTCGACCTGCTCGCGGAGACGGGTCTGGTCGCGAGCAAGTCGGCCGGCCGCCGGACCGTGAAGGAGGGCGGTGCCTACGTGAACAACGTGAAGGTCACCGCCGAGGACGCGGTCCCCGCCAAGGAGGACCTGCTCCACGGGCGCTGGCTGGTGCTGCGCCGCGGCAAGAAGAACCTGGCCGCGGTCGAGGTCACCGGCGCCTGACGGCTGCCGCGGGCCACGCCACGGGATACGACGGAGGGGCCGGTACGGACGAACAGTCCGTGCCGGCCCCTCCGCCGCGTTCCGGGAGGCTCAGGTCGTCTGGTGCCTGCCGCCCCGGATCGACTTGTAGGCCATCTCGCCGAGGCCGACGATGAGGACGGCTCCCGCGAGCTGCAACAGGTGGCGGGTCCAGTCGATGCCCCGGGTGTCGGCCACTCCGATCCACGTGGCGACCGCGTTGCCCAGGACCGAGCCGATGATGCCGAAGAGGGTGGTGAGCCAGAGGGGCTGGTGCTGCTTGCCCGGCAGGATGGCCTTGGCAATCAGGCCCAGCACGAAACCGACGATGATCGCCCACAACCAAGACATGTCCCGCCTCCTCCTGGCGCGTTGTGCGCACGTGGGCCCAGTTTCGACCCGTACGGCGTAGCTCGCATTTCGGGCGGACCCGTTCGGGCGAGCGAGCGGGGCACCCCCTCTCCTCACTCCCGCGGGCGCGGCGTACCGTGGGATGCGTCCGGACCGGGGAACGTCCGGCGGCTGATCGGGTGGTGGAGCGTGACACGGACGAAGCGGCAGAAGCGGAACGGGACGGAGGTCTTCCGTATCACCGGGGCGCGCATGGCGCTCGCGGACGACGTACGGGGCCGCCAGCGCAGATATGTCATCTCGATGGCGATCAGGACGCTGTCGGTCATCGCGACGGTGCTCTTGTGGAACGTGCAGCGCCCTGTGGCGATCGTGACGCTCGTGGCGGGCGCCCTGCTCCCCTACGTCGCGGTGGTCATCGCCAACGCGGGGCGCGAGTCGACGCCCTCCCTGCCGTCGAACTTCATCCCGGCTCCCGTGCGGCCCGCACTGGACGCGGGAAACCTCAGGAAAACCTCAGATCAATCATGAAGTTCCGGTGCACCGCACCGGGTCCTGCGTGACATACTGCTCACGCGCTCCGCATCCCCCGTCGGAGCGACGGACCGACGCCGGGCAGCTCCCCCCGTGGCTGCTCGGCGTCGCCTTTCCGTTCTAGGGTTGGGCCGTGACTTCCTCTGATTCCTCCGGCCCCGACGAAACCCCCACCTGCTCCGCCAAGGGCTGCCGCGACGCGGCCGTATGGGTCCTAGCGTGGAACAACCCGAAGCTGCACACGCCGGAGCGGCGCAAGACCTGGCTGGCGTGCGAGGAGCACCGCGAACACCTCTCCCAGTTCCTGGGGGTCCGCGGTTTCCTCAAGGACGTCGTGAAGCTCGACGAGTGGGTGCAGCCCGAGGGCTCCGAGCGCCTCTGACCCTTTGTGCGGCCGCCGCGCCACGGCGCGGCGGCCGTTCGGCGCTTCAGCCGCCGATCGCCGACATGGGCCGGTCGGGCTGCGAGAAGGTCGGGAGGTCGAGGCCGGACCCGGCCTTCTTGCCCCACATGGCGACCTTCCAGAGCCGGGCGATCTCCTCGTCCGGGGCGCCCGAGCGCAGGGCCGCCCGCAGGTCCGATTCCTCGGTGGCGAAGAGGCACGTACGGACCTGGCCGTCGGCGGTGAGCCGGGTACGGTCGCAGGCTCCGCAGAACGGGCGGGTGACCGAGGCGATGACACCGACGGTGGCCGGGCCGCCGTCGACCACCCAGCGCTCGGCCGGGGCGGAGCCGCGCTCGTCGGCGCCTTCCTCGGTGAGCGTGAAGCGGGTGCGCAGGGACTGCAGGATGTCGCCGGCGGTGATCATGCCGTCGCGCTTCCAGCCGTGCTGGGCGTCGAGCGGCATCTGCTCGATGAAGCGGAGCTCGTACTCGTTCTCCACGGCCCAGGCCAGCAGATCGGGGGCCTCGTCGTCGTTCAGTCCGGGCATCAGCACGGCGTTGACCTTGACGGGGGTGAGGCCGGCCTCGCGGGCCGCGGCCATGCCGTCGATGACGTCCCGGTGGCGGTCGCGGCGGGTGAGGGTCTTGAAGACCTCGGGCCGCAGGGTGTCCAGGGAAACGTTCACTCGGTCCAGGCCGGCCGCCTTCAGCGCCACCGCGGTGCGCTTGAGGCCGATGCCGTTGGTGGTGAGGGACATCTTGGGGCGGGGCTCCAGGGCCGCGCACTGCTCGACGATCCCGACCAGGCCGGGGCGGAGCAGCGGCTCCCCGCCGGTGAAGCGGACCTCGGTGATCCCGAGCTGCGTGACCGCGATGCGGATCAGCCGGACGATCTCGTCGTCGGTGAGGAGGTCCGACTTCCCCAGCCACTGCAGGCCCTCTTCGGGCATGCAGTAGGTACAGCGCAGGTTGCACCGGTCCGTGAGCGAGACCCGCAGGTCAGTGGCCACGCGGCCGTACGTGTCGAGAAGCACTGTTGGCCCCCTCCCCTGTCCGGAAGTAGAGGTACGCGCGACAGTGGATCTACCTCACGCGTTCTACATCCGAGACTACGGGACGTGTGTGTCGTGCAGAGGTGCCCGAATGAACGAGACGTAACGTGGCCGCGTCGTAAAAAGGTACGACGCGGCCACGCTGGGTGTTCGGACGATTTCAGTGAGCGCCTGTTCCGGTGAGGGAGCGCACTTCCAGCTCGGCGAACTTCTGCGGGTCGGCCTGCTCCTTGGACAGGACGGTTCCCAGCCATCCCAGCAGGAAGCCGAGCGGGATGGAGATGATGCCGGGGTTCTCCAGGGGGAACCAGTAGAAGTCGGCGTCCTTGAACATCGAGGTCGGCTTGCCCGAGACGACCGGCGAGAACAGCACCAGGCCGACCGCCGAGATCAGACCGCCGTAGATCGACCAGAGCGCGCCCTTGGTGGTGAAGCGCTTCCAGAAGAGGCTGTAGAGGATCGTCGGCAGGTTGGCGGAGGCGGCGACCGCGAAGGCGAGGGCGACCAGGCCGGCAACGTTCATGTCGCGGGCGAGGGCCCCGAGGAAGATGGCGACGGCCCCGATGACCACGGTGGACCAGCGGGCGGCGCGCACCTCCTCCTTCTCGGTGGCCTGGCCCTTGCGGATGACGTTGACGTAGATGTCGTGCGCGAAGGACGAGGACGAGGCCAGGGTCAGGCCCGCGACCACGGCGAGGATGGTGGCGAAGGCGACCGCGGAGATCACGGCGAGCAAGATGGCGCCTCCGGTGGACCCTGCGCCGCCGCCGATCTCCTGGGCGAGCAGCGGGGCCGCCGTGTTGCCCGCCTTGTTCGAGGCCAGGATGTCGGCGCGCTTGAGGAGGGCCGCGGCACCGAAGCCGAGGGCGATGGTCATCAGGTAGAAGGCCCCGATGATGCCGATGGCCCAGTTCACCGACTTCCGGGCGGCCTTGGCGGTGGGCACGGTGTAGAAGCGGATCAGGATGTGCGGCAGGCCGGCGGTGCCCAGGACCAGGGCGAGGCCGAGCGAGATGAAGTCCAGCTTGGTGAGCGAGTCCTTGCCGTACTTGAGTCCGGGCTCCAGGAACTTCGCGCCCTGGCCGCTGTTCTCGGCCGCCTGGCCCAGCAGGGCGGAGATGTTGAAGTTGAACTTCACCAGCACCAGGAAGGTGATCAGGAGGGTGCCCGCGATCAGCAGGACCGCCTTGATCATCTGGACCCAGGTGGTGCCCTTCATGCCGCCGATGGTCACGTAGACGATCATGAGGACGCCGACCAGCGCGACCACGGCCACCTTGCCGCCGTCGCTGGTGATGCCCAGGAGCAGCGAGACGAGCACGCCGGCGCCGGCCATCTGGGCGAGCAGGTAGAAGATCGAGACGACGATGGTGGAGGTGCCGGCCGCGGTGCGGACGGGCCGCTGGCGCATCCGGTACGCGAGGACGTCGCCCATCGTGTAGCGGCCGGAGTTGCGCAGCGGCTCGGCGACGAGCAGCAGGGCGACCAGCCAGGCGACGAGGAAGCCGATGGAGTAGAGGAAGCCGTCGTAGCCGAAGAGGGAGATGGCTCCGGCGATGCCGAGGAAGGACGCGGCGGACATGTAGTCGCCGGAGATGGCCAGGCCGTTCTGGAAGCCGGTGAACTGGCGGCCGCCCGCGTAGAAGTCGGCGGCGTCCTTGGTCTGGCGGCCGGCCCGGATCGTGATGATCAGGGTGGCGACGACGAACAGCCCGAACAGCGTGATGATCAGCGGGCGGTGCTCGCCGGCGCCGCCCGCCGCGAGCGTGGTCGCGTGGATCGTCGGGCTCATTCCCCGGCCTCCATCCGCGCCTTGATGGCCGAGGCCTTCGGGTCGAGCTTGGAGGCAGCGTGGCGCGAGTACAGCCAGGCGATGAGGAAGGTCGTCGCGAACTGGGCGAGGCCCAGGACCAGGGCGACGTTGACGTTGCCGAAGAGCTTGGTCCCCATGAAGCCGCCCGCGTAGTTGGACAGCAGCACGTAGAGCAGGTACCAGGCGATGAAGGCCACGGTGAGCGGGAAGGCGAAGGAGCGGTAGGAGCTGCGCAGTTCGGCGAACTCCGCGCTCTGCTGGACGCGTGCGAAGTCATCGGCCGTGGGGCCTGCCAGTGGCGTTCCCGCGCTGCCCGGGGGCGGCGCTGCTTCGGTGGTCACGGGGGGCTCTCCTTGTGACGCGGGTGCAGGGGGGAAGACGGACAAAACAACCTCCGTGTGGGGGGACGGTGGTGCTGATCCCCCCTGTCAACGGCACGGACGGCGTGTCGCGACGGTTCAACACCCGCTGATTCTTCGGGAACTGATTTCTCGAACTGATGGCGGAGAAGGGAACGAGAACGCTAGGTTCGCCTGTCATGAACCCGTCCGACGCGACCGCGTACGGACGGCTTTCTCAAGGATGATCTGGAGAACCCATGGCTCATCTGGGATCCGGCCGCCGGCGTGCCCTCGCCGTACCGGTCGGCCTGGCGCTCACCGCCTCGCTCGCCTTCCTGCCCTCGGTCGCGGCCTCCGCCGCCCCGCTGGGCAACACGGCGGAGACGGCTGCGGCATCCAAGGCCGAGACGACCGGCCCCAAGCTGTCGTACGTGGCGAACCTGAACTCGTACGCCACGGTGAAGGCCGCGAAGAAGGCCATCGAGCGGGCCGGCGGAACGGTGGTGACGTCCTATGAGCAGATCGGCGTCATCGTCGCGCACTCGCAGAACCCGGACTTCGCCAAGACGCTGCGCGCCAACCGCGGCCTCTTCGTCTCGGTCGGCGCCACCCGCACGGCCCCCCTCCAGTCGGTGGCGACCACCGACGAGGGCGCGACGCAGAAGCTGAGCGCGGCCGACGCCGCCAAGGCGGCAGCCGCGGCCCAGGAGGGTCAGGAGCCGCTGGAGCCCAACCAGTGGGACCTGCGGGCGATCAAGGCCGATCAGGCTCACAAGATCAACGATGGCAGCCCGAACGTCACGGTGGGCATCATCGACACGGGTGTCGACGACACTCACCCCGATCTCGCCGCGAACTTCTCCAAGGAGCAGTCGGCCAACTGCGTCGGCGGCGTCGCGGACACCACCGACGGCGCCTGGCGCCCGTACGCGGACGGCAGCGACCACGGCACGCACGTGGCCGGCACCATCGCCGCCCCGCGCAACGGCGTCGGCATCAGCGGTGTCGCGCCCGGCGTGAAGATCGCCGCGATCAAGGTGAGCGAGCCGGGGACCAGCCTCTTCTACACCGAGGCGGTCGTCTGCGGCTTCATGTTCGCCGCCGAGAAGGGGATCGAGGTGACCAACAACAGCTACTACGTCGACCCGAACCTCTTCAACTGCAAGACGGACGACGACCAGAAGGCGCTGGTGGAGGCCATCAGCCGGGCCACCAAGTACGGCGAGCGCAAGGGCACGCTGCACGTGGCCTCCGCCGGCAACTCCAACCAGGACCTGGCGGCCGACTCCCTGCTCGACGAGACCAGCCCGAACGACACCACCCCGGTGCCGCGCACCATCGACCCGAAGGTCTGCCTGGACCTGCCCACGCAGCTCCCGGGCGTGGTCACGGTCTCGGCCACCGGTGACAAGGGCCTGCGGTCGTACTACTCCAGCTACGGCCTCGGGGTCGTCGACGTCGCCGCCCCGGGCGGTGACAAGTGGCAGATCCCGGCCACCCCGGACGCCAACGGCCGCGTGCTGTCCACCCTCCCGGGCGGCGGCTACGGCTACAAGCAGGGCACCTCGATGGCCGGCCCGCACGTCGCGGGCGTCGCGGCGCTCCTCAAGAGCACCCACCCCTCGGCCACGCCCTCGCAGATACAGGCGATGCTGACGGCCCAGGCCACGAAGGCCTCCTGCCCGACGCAGATATACGACGCCGCGGGCACCCTGATCGACGCCACCACCTGCCAGAGCAAGTGGGGCCAGACGGGCTACTACGGCTACGGCGTGGTCGACGCGCTGAAGGCCGTGAAGTAACCGGCCGAACCGGCCGAACCGGGAAGGGCCGGGTGGGGATCTCCCCGCCCGGCCCTTCTCCGTGTCCCGTCGCGGCCGTCAGGGCTTGATGAGCACCTTGAGCGCGCTGCGGTCGTCCATCGCGCGGTAGCCGTCCGGGACCTCGTCCAGGGTCACGGCGCGGTCGAAGACCGGCGACGGGTCGATGGCCCCGCTCAGCACGTCCTCCAGCAGCTCCGGGATGTAGGCGCGGACCGGGGCGACGCCTCCGCGCAGGGTGATGTTGCGGTCGAACATCACGCCGAGGTCGAGGCCGGTGCCGCTGCCGTGCGGGACGCCGACGTAGCCGATGGCCCCGCCGTCGCGGGTGATGTTCACGGCGGTGCGCATGGACTGCTCGGTGCCGACGGCCTCGATGACCGAGTGCGCGCCCTGGCCGCCGGTCAGCTCGCGGACGGCCGCCTCGGCCGCCTCGCCGCGCTCGGCGACGACGTCGGTGGCCCCGAAGAGCTTGGCGATGTCCGTACGGACCTCGTGGCGGCCCAGTGCGATGATCCGGTCGGCGCCGAGGCGCTTGGCGGCGAGGACACCGCACAGGCCGACCGCGCCGTCACCGACGACGGCGACCGTGGAGCCCTTGCGCACCCCGGCGCCGAGGGCCGCGTGGTGGCCGGTGCCCATGACGTCGGAGAGCGCGAGCAGCCCGGTCAGCAGGTGGTCGTCGGAGACCGCGTCGGCGGGCAGCTTCACCAGGGTGCCGTCGGCGTGCGGGACGCGGACGGCCTCGCCCTGGCCGCCGTCGTGGCCGACCGAGCCCCAGAAGCCGCCGTGCACGCAGGAGGTGTACAGCCCCTCGGAGCAGTAGTCACAGGTGCCGTCGGACCACATGAAGGGGGCGACGACCAGGTCGCCGGCCTTCAGCCCGCTCACGGCGGAGCCGGTCTCCTCGACGACGCCGAGGAACTCGTGGCCGATGCGCTGGCCGGGCTGCCGCGCGGCCTCGCCGCGGTAGGCCCACAGGTCGCTGCCGCAGATGCAGGCGCGCAGCACGCGGATGACGGCGTCCTCGGGGCGCTGGATCGCAGCGTCGGGCACCTCCTCCACGCGGATGTCGTGCGGGGCGTGGATGACGGTGGCGCGCATGGTGGTGCAGTCCTCCGGATCGGGGAAATGGTTGAGTCTTGTAAGACTCCCCCTACCGTACGCCTGCTTCCCGCGTGGTCGTGCCGTCGGCCGCGGCACCGGTCTCGCCCGTGGTCGCGCCGGTGATCGCGCCGGTTGCCAGCAGGTACTGGGCGGCGACGTACGTGGCCATGATCCAGAAGTCCGGCCGGGGCAGCTGGGGCCATTCGGCGACGCCGGTGGCGATGAGGGTGTCCGACAGCAGGAACAGCGCCCCGCCGATCCCGGCCCGCGGGCCCAGCGAGCTGGAGCGGTAGGCCATGGCGGTGAGCAGCAGGCTGTAGCCGGCGACCGGGATCCGCAGATCGGCCGGGAGGTCGGCCCAGAGCATCGCGACGGTCCCTACGAGCGCGAGGACGTACGCACCCCCGAGCAGCGGGTTCGCGGCCCGCTTGCCGAAGAGCACGAGGTAGCAGACGTGCCCGGCGGCGAAGGAGCCCATGCCGACGAGGAAGGCGACATCGGCGTCGAAGAGCAGGGCGAGGTCCCCGCCCCAGCCGAACAGCAGGGCGGCGACCAGCAGCCGGGGCGCGCCGCACACGATCACGTACGCGACGAGCAGCGGCATCAGCAGCGGCTTGGCGATGACGTGGCCGAGGTGCCAGCCGGCGAGCAGCGAGCCGAGGTCGACGGCGGTGGCCACGGCGAAGCCGCCGAGCAGGAGCCGCGCGGTGGTTCCGGCTGCTGCGGGGGCGGGCCGCGCCCAGGACGGCGTACGGGACTCGCCGGCGCTCACGCGGCACGCTCCGGGGCCTGCACGGTCGGGGCCTGCGCGGGGGCGGCCGGGGCCTGGGCCGGCTGCCAGCCGGGGCCGCGGAAGACGCGCCCGGCGCGCTCGCGCCAGCTGTCGGCGGCCTTCACGTCCCGGGCGATGGCGGCGTACTCGTGGGTGGCCACGCGCAGCGGGTTGTAGGTGTTGATGTTCTTGGTCAACCCGAAGACGGGCTTGTCGGTCTCGCCCACCCAGGAGCCGAACATCCGGTCCCAGATGATCAGGATCCCGCCGAAGTTGCGGTCCAGGTAGCCGCCCTGGGAGGCGTGGTGGACACGGTGGTGGGAGGGGGTGTTGAAGACGAACTCGACGGGCCGGGGCAGCTTGTCGATCCGCTCGGTGTGGATCCAGAACTGATAGACGAGGTTGACGGAGTAGCAGAACGCGATGGCGGCCGGGTGCACGCCGAGGGCGATCATCGGCAGGTAGAACGGCCAGGAGGTGCCACTGGTCCACGGCTGGCGCAGGGCGGTGGTGAGGTTGAACTTGCGGCTGCTGTGGTGGACGACGTGGCAGGCCCACAGGATGCGGATGACGTGGTGGCCGCGGTGCTGCCAGTAGTAGCAGAAGTCCTGGGCGAGCAGCATGAGCGGGAAGGTCCACCACAGGAACGGCACGCGCAGCGGGGTCAGCTCGTACACGGCGGTGTAGATCGCCACGACGGGGATCTTCCACAGCAGGTCGAAGCCGATGCTGCCGAGCCCCATGCCGATGCTGGTGACGGCGTCCTTGGTCTCGTACCCGGCGGCGTCCTCGTCGGGATGGATGCGGTAGCTCACCAACTCGACGACGGTGAGCAGTACGAAGGCGGGTATGGACCACAGCACGACATCGGGCAGGTTCGGCATGTCCGCACCTTAGAGGCGGTCTCCGGGGTGCCGCTAGAGGTTGTTACCGATCGGTATCCATCGGGGTTACCGATGGTTCGGGGAGGGCGGGGAATGACGGGATTCGAGACGGTTCTCCGGGCGCCCCGGCGGCGTGCCCGGTCTGCGCATCGCCTCGGCGGGTACCACCCCGCCGGCGGGAACGGAGGGGTTCCCGCCGGGGCGGCTCACGGCGTACGACGTCCGAGCCGCCCCGGCGGAACACGTCACCAGACCCGGACCGACCCCCCTCGGGCAAACGCCGGGCTGGTGGCGCCTTCGGGGACCGCCGTGAGCGGCTCGGTGATCTCCGAGACCAGCGGGCCGTGTTTCGCCGCGAGCGCGTCCAGGAGGGGGAGGTCGAAGCCGTACACGCGGGCCGCGTTGCCGCCGACCATCGCGGCGACCTCCTCCCGCGGGAGGCCCGCGTAGGCGATGCGGAGGCCTTCGCGGGAGAACGGGGTGGTGCCCTCGTCGTGGGGGTAGTCGCTGCCCCACATGATCTTGTCGAGGCCGATCCGATCCCGCAGCGGGACCTCGTGCGGCCGCATGAAGCTGGCGCCCACGAAGCAGTTGTCCCGCCAGACCTCGCTCGGGCCCTTGCCCATCGCGTCCGCCAGGCCCGCCCCGAACTTGGACTCCGCCGTGCCCGAGGCCGCGACCAGGCGGCCGTGGTAGTAGTCCAGCATCTCCATCACGCCCGGGATCCAGCCGGATCCCTGTTCCGTGAGGACCAGCTTGAGGCCGGGGTGCCGGCGGAACGCGCCGCCGAAGATGAGGTGCCACAGGGCTCGGTGCGAGAACCAGGTGGTCTCGACCATGAAGACGGCACGGGCGGCGGGTTCGTCGCCCAGCGGTGGGGACGCCGAGCCGCCGTGGTGGTTGACCGGCACGTCCAGTTCGTCGCAGACCGCCCAGATCGGGTCGTACGCCTCCGAGTAGAGCTCGGGGACCGTCGAGCCCGGCGGGACCCCGGGCAGCAGGATCCCGCCCGTGAGGCCCGCCTCGCGGGTGCGGCGGATCTCCGCGACCGCCGCGTCGACGTCGTTGAGGAGGATCTGGACCACGCCCGCCCGCCGCCCCGGCGCGTCCGCGCAGAAGTCGGCCAGCCAGCGGTTGTGAGCCTGGAGCCCCGCCCAGCGCATCGCGTACTCGGCGGCCGTCGGCGGCTGGGCCATCAGGGAGGCCTTGGGGAAGAACGGCGGGATCGTGTTCGGGAAGAGGACCTCCGCGACGATGCCGTCCGCCTCCAGTTCGGCGAGCCGGCGCGCCGAGTTCCAGTTGCGGTCCGCCGTGTCCGCGAGGAGGTCCTCGTACGGATTGACGTACGTGGCGGCCCAGGCGTCGAACTCGTCGTGGTACCGCTTCTCCAGGTACGGCTTGTAGTCCAGCAGGTCGGCGCCCGCGTGGCAGTCGGCCGAGATGACGGTGTAGCGGTCCTCCGAGGTCACGCGTCCACCCCCAGCACCGGGAAGTCGTTCTCCGTCAGCCAGTGCCGGCCGACCTCGCGGGAGCGGGCCCAGGAGGCCTCCACCGACGCCTGGTCGGGCGACTGGCCCAGCTCGGCGGGGATGGGGCCGATCCGGCGGGCGATCGGGGCGAGCTTCTCGGTGTCGAAGCCGAAGACGTCGGCCGCCGCCAGGCCCAGCATCCGACGGGTCTCGGCCACCGGGATGTCGTGGAAGGTGTTCTTCAGCCAGTTCCGGGTGTTGGGCCAGGTGCCCTCGGGGTGCGGGAAGTCCGAGCCCCACAGGATGTTGTCGACGCCGATCTCGTAGCGCTGCGCGAGTTCGCGGCGCTTGGTGTTGGTCGCGCAGACGAAGACCTGCCGGTCGAGGTACTCGCTCGGCGGCCGCTTCAGCTCCGCGAAGGGCGAGAGCTTCTTGCCGCCGTGGGCGCCGAGGTAGAGGCGGTCCATGAACCAGAGCTGGTTCGGCAGCCACCAGCAGCCCGACTCGGCCACGCCGAACTTCAGGCCCGGGTGCCGCTCGAAGACCCCGGACCACAGCAGGAACCACAGGGGGCGCGACGGCCACCAGGTGACCTCGGAGACGTAGATGCCCAGGTGGTCGCCGTACTCGTGGCGGGGCGCGGCCCCCGAGTGGGTCACGATCGGCATCGCCGTCTCGGCCGCGGCCGCCCAGATCGGGTCGTAGCGGCGGTCGTGGTACGGCGCCTTGTCCACCCACATGGAGGGGATCATCAGCGCGCCCAGCCCGGACTCCTTGGCCCGGTGGATCTCCGCGACGACCTTGTCCGGCTCGCCGGTGATGGGGAGCAGGGCGACACCGCAGTGCCGTTCGGGGTTCTGCGAAACGAACTCCGCGAGCCAGCGGTTGTGCGCCTGCGCGCCCGCCATGCCGAGTGCGGGGTCCTGGTCGCCGGAGAGGCCGAGGCCCACGCCGAAGGGGGCCGCGGTCTGGCTGTCGACGGCGTCCGCGTCGGGGAAGACGACCTCGGCGGCCACGCCGTCGCCGTCGAGCTCTTTGAGCCGCTGCGTGGTGTCCCAGCCGCCCTTGAGGCCCTCCTCGTGATCGTGGAACCACTTCTCGGCGAAGGCCTCGTTGCGCACGCCGAGGCGGGTGGCCTCCTCGCGGCGGGCGTCGCGCTGGCCCAGGAACTCGTCGAACTGCGGGTGGAAGCGGGAGTCGAGGTAGGGGCGGTACTGCTCGGTCGGCAGTCCCGCGTGGCAGTCGGAGGAGATGATCAGGTACGGGTCTTCGTACGGTGCGTCACTCACTGCGGGCCCCTCAGTCGAGGATGAAGCTTTCCAGATAGGCGGGGTTGGCGCGGTCGAGCATCGACTGCGATCGGGCGCGGATCTGCCGGTCGCTGTGCTCGCTCGCCGGGAGCATCCAGAAGCGGTCGGCGCGGATGCCGTCGACGACGTGTTCCGCGACCTCCTCGACGGGGGTGAAGTTCACCTCGTGCCCGGCCTGCTTCATGGCGGCCTCGTACTGGTCGAGGCTGCGGTACGGGGACTTGCGCGGCCGCTCCTTCGCGTAGCGCTCGGGCCGGTTGCGGTGCGACTCCCACAGCCCGGTGCGCAGCATGTGCGGTCCGGGGAAGAGGACGGAGGCGCCGACGGACGCGCCCTCCGCCTTGAGGTGGGCGTAGAGGGACTCGGTCATCGTCACCACGGCCGCCTTGGTGACCGCGTACACGGAGGCGGTGGGCAGTGGGGCGATGCCGCCGTCGCCGGAGGAGGTGTTGACGACGTGGCCGGGGGCGCCGCCCTCGATCATGCGGGGGACGAAGGCCTGGATGCCGTGGAAGACGCCCCACACGTTGACGGAGAAGGCCCACTTCCAGTCGTTGGGCTCGTGCTGCCACATCCGGCCTTCGGCGCCGGAGCCGACGCCCGCGTTGTTGCAGAGCACGTGCACGGCGCCGAAGGCGTCGTAGACGGCGTCGGCGAGGGCGACGACGGAGTCGCGGTCGCTGACGTCCACGGTCCGTGCGAGGACTTCCGCCCCGCCGGCCGTGAGCTCGGCGGCGGCCTTGTTCAGGGCGCCCTCCTCGACGTCGGCGAGGACGACCTTCAGCCCCTCGGCGGCGAAGCGGCGGGCCATGGCGAGGCCGATGCCACTGGCCGCTCCGGTGACGACGGCCACCTGTCCTGGTTCGAGTCGCATGTCAGACGCTGCCTTCCGGGGGGCCGTCCAGGATCTGCATCGGGTCGTCGTAGCGCTGGTGGATGTACGGGAGCAGGGCCTGGGCGCTGACCCGTTCGACGACCTTGCCCTGCTGGTCGGTGGTCTTCTCGCCGATGGTGATCTCGACGACGCGGCGCACCGGGAGGTCGGCGACCGGGTCGTACATCGACTCGCGGAGCACCACGTCACCGGTGATGTGCTCCAGCTTGCGGACCTTCTCGTTACGGGTGCAGTGCACGAGCACCGGGTCGGCGTCGAAGCCCGAACCGTCCACCGCAGGAAGGAACTTGAAGTAGAAGTCGACCTTCTGCGTGGGCTCGGGCAGCGGCAGCTCGCGGTCGACCGCCCCGCGCACCTCGACGAAGGCGATCCCGTGCCGGGCGAGAGCGGCCCGGACGACGAGGCCGTCGCGTTCGACGCTTATCTCGCCGAGCTTCTTGGGCTCGCCGAAGACCTCGCGACCGCCGGTCAGGGCACGCTCCATGCTCATGGGCATGACGAGCGGGTACCAGCCCTCGACCCCGCCGTGCCGGGCGGCGACGGCCACCGAGCCGGCGCCGAGGGGGTAGCCGGGCAGGTCGACCTTGCTGATGTTGGCCCGTACGAGGGGCCGTTCGGCGGGCTTCAGCGGGGGCGGCAGGACCGCCGCCACCACGTCCGGGTCGGTCTCCCAGACGGCGACGACACCGGTGGACCAGATGTCGGGGAGCTTGGAGTTCTTCTCGCGCGACGCCGCGATCTCTGCCTCGGTTCGCGCTCCGTACCGTACGCGTGCCATGTTCACGCACCACCCTCGTCTTGAGCGGAGTCGGTTCTGTAACACAGTTACACCGCCACCGATGAAGGGTAAAGACCCCTGCACGAACAGAACTGACGATGTGCCAGTTCTTGACGATGCGACAGATTGGCGGACCGGATCCATGGCCAGAAGCACGCTGACCCGTGACGAGGTACTGGACGCCGCCGCGTCCCTGGTCAAGCAGCACGGCCCGGCCGCCCTCACCATGCGCAAGCTGGCCGCCGAGCTCGGCACCGCGGTGACCTCCATCTACTGGCACGTCGGCAACCGGGAGCAACTGCTGGACGCCCTCGTGGAGCGGACCGTGCAGGAGATGGGCGCGATCAGACCGGCCGGCCACGGCCCGGCCGAGCGGATCCTGTCGGTGGCCCGGATCCTGCGCCGCGAGCTGCGGGCGCGTCCGCACCTGATCGCGATGGTCCACGAACGCGGGCTCACGGAGCGGATGTTCCTGCCCGCGCAGCAGGCCCTCGTCCACGAGGTGCACGTCGCCGGGCTGCGCGGGGCGCGGGCGGCCGACGTGGTGCGCGCCATCCAGTTCCAGATCGTCGGCTTCCTGCTCGTGGAGCGCAATCGCGAGCGCTCCCCCGCCCAGTCCCCCGCCGAGAGCGAGCTCTGGGATCCGGCCACGGCCCCGCACGACCCGGCGCTCGCCCGCGCCCTGGCCCGCCCGGCGGATGCGGAGCGGCTGTTCCTGCTGTCCGTCCAGGCCCTGACCGGCACCCTGTTGCCGCCGCGCGGCTAATCGGATTGCCGCACCACCCGTGCCCGTGGTGGGATCGGATGCGCGGGGGCGGCTCCCCGGCGTGCATCCTTCTCACCTCTGTCGAAGATCCCGCGCGCCCACTCTCCGCCCCCGCTTCGTCATGTCCGGAGGGGGATCCACCAGTGTCTGCCATCGAGTCCGTCCTGCTGCGCCGGCTCGGCACCGTCCACATCGACCGGCCGCCGGCCGCGGCCTCGCCCGGCCTCGAAGGGGTCCGGCCCCTGGAGGGCGAGCTCCTGGAGCGCGGCCACGCGCTGAGCGCGGAGCTGTACGCCGCCCTGTCGGTGCTCGCGCCGACCGACCTGGCCGAGGAACGGCTGCGGCTGCTCGCGCTGGTGGACGAACTGATGGGCGCCGACCGGGTGCACAAGCCGCTCTTCCGTCGCTTCCCCTTCTCCATCCCGCACGACACCGAGCGCTGGTACGTCGCCCGGGTCTTCGCGCTGCTGCTCCAGGAGCCCGAGCAGCCGTGCGTGCTCTGCGGCGAGCACGGCACGGTCCACCCCGTCGCGCCCTGCGCCCACCTCGTGTGCCGCACCTGCTGGGACGGCGCCGACCACACCGGCTGCCCCGTCTGCAACCGGCGCGTCGACCCCGCCGATCCCTTCCTGCGCCCGGACCGCGACGAGCGCGCCAAGCGGGCCGGCCGCACGACCGAGGACCTGCCCGCGGGCCCGCTGCGGCTGCTGCGCCTCGGCACCGACCTGCCGGGCGACTGCGCCCGCGTGGTCGCCTCGCTGCTCGCCCGGCAGACCCCGCTGTCCCCCGAGGACCGCGACGACCTGGCCCTGCTGATCGCCGCCGCCCCGGCCGACCTCGGCTGGTTCCCCGAGGAGATCCCCGTACGGGAGACCAAGGCGCTGGTCCTCGGCACGCTGCTGGGCGACTGGCGGACCGAGGACGCGGCGCGGGCGCTGCTCGCCGCCCGGCTCACCACCGCGACCGACGTGCTGCGGCTGCTCGCGGTGGTCTCCGGCGGAGAGGCGGGCCTGCTGCCGCTGCCGCGGTTCGCCAACCCCGGCCGGCCGCTGCGCCGGGAACTCCTCGCGGTGCTCGACGCGTTGAACCCGCAGTACCTGGTCGAGGACCTGCTGCGGCACCCCACCGCCTGGAAGCGGGCCGCGGAGCGCCTGCACCCCTTCGAGCGGCACGCCCGGCACCCGCGGGCCGCGTTGGCCTTCGCCGTGCTGCGGGCCACCACCGTGTCCGCCGCCACCCCGTTCGGCGCGGCGCTGCTGGAGACGGCCGCCGCGCATCCGGACGCCGTCCGCGTGGACGGGGACCGGATCCGGCCCGCCACCTGGTCCGGCCGGATCGAGGAGGCCCTCGCCCACGGGGACGCGGGGGCGGCTGCCGCGCTGGCCGGCGAGCGGCCGGGGGAACTCGTGCGCCGCCTCGACCACCTGCTGCGCCTGCATCCCGGCGAGGAGTTCGTCCCCGAGCTGGAGAAGGCGCTGGAGCGCGCCCTGCCCGCCGTCGGCGCGGGCCCGCTGCTGTCCGCGCTCGGCGCGCTGCGGGCCCGGGCCGAGGACCGCAGGGGCGGGCGCCGGGTGTTCTTCCCGCGCGGAGAGGTCGCCCGCGCCCAGGTGGCGTGGGACGAGCGGGCCCCGCTGCCCGCGCCGCTCGTCGGGGAGGTCGTGGCCCGGCTGGAGGCCGAGGTGCTGCGCCGGTTCGCGGCGGCCGAAGGGGAGCCGTACGAGCTGGCCGTCCTCGACTCCGGGCTCGCGGACCTGACGGTGCCGTTCGGCGAGCGCACCGCCGCCCGGGCGCTGGTGGCCGTGCCCCGGGGCAGTACGCAGATCCTGCCCGAGGGTGAGGTGCTACGGCTGTTCCTGCACTGGACGGAGCCCGCGGGCAACAGAACCGACCTCGACCTGTCCGTCGCCTTCTTCGACGCCGAGTGGCGGTTCACGGGCGTGTGCGACTACACGACGCTCCGGCACGGGCCGCGCGGGGCCGCCACCCACTCGGGCGACCTGACCTCGGCGCCCGCGCCGGACGGCGCCACCGAGTACGTGGACCTGGACCTGGCCGCGCTCGCGGGCAACGGGGACGCGTTCGCCGTCCCACTGGTCTTCGCCTTCGACAACGTGCCCTTCGACGAGCTCCCGGACGCCTTCGCCGGTTTCATGGCCCTGCCGGCGGACGGCCCGCGCGACTCCTCGTACGACCCGCGCAGCGTCCGGCAGCGCTTCGACCTGGCCGGGCAGTCGCGGGTGTGCATGCCGATGGTGGTGGACCTGGCCTCCCGCCGGGCCCTGTGGGCGGACGTCCACCTGCCGCCGTCGGGCGGCTTCCAGAGCGTGGCCTCGCACGGGAACCGGCTGGGGTCCGTCGCCCGCGACGTGTGGGAGCACTTCGGCTCCGGCACGCGTACGAGCATGTGGGACCTGGTGGTGTGGCGGGCCGCGGCCCGCTCCCGCCAAGTGGCCGTCGTGCGCCGGTCCGCCGGTCCCGAGCTCCCCGACGAGCTGTGGTTGTACCGGGCCGGGGACTGCGAACCGGCGGCCGCCTTCGCCTCGCGGATCTCGGCCCTGGAGCCGCCGCAGGAGCGTCGCGGGGCGGCTGACGCCGACGCGGAGGCCGCCCAAGTGGCGGCGGGCAGGCGGGTGTTCCTGGCGACCGTGCACGCGGGCGCGGCCCCGGCGGCGGCTTCGGGGACGGCGTACCGGCTGTTTCCCGGACCCGCCGAAGCATCGGGCGAGTTCGCCCGGGTGAGCGCCGGGGACCTGCTGGCCGAGCTGGGCCGGGCGGACATCGCGGCCACGGCTGTCGGTCGGGGCCGATATCCTCTGTGACCATGCTCGCCGACCGTACGACCGCAGAGACGACGTGGCCGACCGCGTACCCGAAGGGGTACGCGGTCGTCGACGTGGAGACCACCGGGCTCGCTCGCGACGACCGGATAGTCTCCGCCGCCGTCTACCGGCTCGACGCTCAGGGCAACGTGGAGGACCACTGGTACACGCTGGTCAACCCGCAGCGTGACCCCGGGCCGGTGTGGATCCACGGTCTGACGAGCGCGATGCTCGCCGACGCCCCGCTCTTCAAGGACATCTCCGAGGAGTTCGCGGACCGGCTCGCGGACCGGGTGCTGGTCGCCCACAACGCCATCTTCGACTGGCAGATGATCGCCCGGGAGTACGCCCGTGCCGAGGTGACCGCGCCGGTCCGTCAGCGGCTGTGCACGATCGCCCTGTCGAAGGAGCTGAACCTCCCGCTGCCCAACCACAAGCTGGAGTCGCTCGCCGCGCACTTCGGGGTGGTCCAGCAGCGCGCCCACCACGCGCTCGACGACGCCCGGGTACTCGCCGAGGCGTTCCGCCCGTCCCTGCACGCGGCCGCGCGCGGCGGCGTACGGCTGCCCCTGCTGGAGTGCCGGCCGCTGACGGAGTGGTCGGACTCGGCCGCCGCTCCGCGGGTGGGCTACCAGTCCTCGTACGGGAACAGCGGCTGGCGGCCCTCGCGCAAGCGGCCGCCGTGCCCGCACCCGAACCCGGGGCGCTATGAGGACGGCAAGCCGCTGAAGCAGGGGATGCGGATCGCCTTCTCCGGCGACACGTCGGTGGAGCGGGAGCTGCTGGAGGACCGTGCGGTCGAGGCGGGTCTGCACGTCGCCACGAGCGTGTCGCGGCTCACGAGCCTGCTGGTGACGAACGACCCCGACTCGGCGACGTCGAAGACGGTCAAGGCGAAGTCCTTCGGGACGCCCGTCGTCGACGAGGCGGCCTTCACCCAGCTGCTGCGGGACGTGGCGGACGCGGATTCCCGACCCGAGTCCTGAGCGGGTCCCGAGCGGGGGCGTTGCGCCGGCCGGGTGCCGGCTCGGCGACTCACCCCGCTGGATCTTGTTCCGGTCCTCCGCCGTGCGCAGCATTCGGCGCATGGCACGTTGTGAGGTCTGCGGAAACGATTACGGCATGTCGTTCGAAGTGCACGCGCAGGGCGCGGTGCACGTCTTCGACTGCTTCTCCTGCGCCATCCACCGCATGGCGCCCGTCTGCGAGCACTGCCGGGTCCAGATCATCGGACAGGGCGTCGAGGTCGAGGGCCAGTGGTTCTGCGGGGCGCACTGCGCCCGCGCGGAGGGGAAGGTGGGCATCGTCGACCGCGTCTGACTCCCCCGCACCCCGTCTCCCCCGTTCCCCCTCCGGACCCCGGACGGCCACCCGGCCGCCGGGGTCTTCCGCGCTGGGGGTAACGTCGTCCGCGTGTACCGCTTTGTGCTGACCCGGCAGTGGGTGTGCCTCACCCTCGTCGCCCTCGTCCTCATCCCCGTGATGATCAAGCTGGGGTTCTGGCAGTACCACCGCCATGTGCACCGGGTCGCGCAGAACGAGCTGATCGCGACGAACCTGGGGGCGAAGCCGGTCCCCGTGGCGGAGGTCACGTCCCCCGGGCACGAGGTGCCCCGCGAGGACGTCTGGCGGGCCGTCACCGCGACCGGCACGTACGACACCGCTCACGAGGTGGCCGTGCGGATGCGGACCTCGAACAACGACAAGGTCGGCTTCCACGTCGTGACCCCGCTGGTCCTCGGCGACGGCCGGGTCGCGCTGGTCGACCGCGGCTGGGTGCCCGGCGGCGACGACCCCCGCGCCTATCCACCGGTGCCGGCCGCTCCCTCCGGCGAGGTCACCGTCACCGGCCGGCTGAAGGCCGACGAGACGAGCGGCGGCAGCGGCATCAAGGACCGCAAGGGTCTGCCGGACCGCCAGGTGATGCTGATCAACAGCGCGCAGCAGGCGCAGTACCTGGGCAGGCCCGTCCTCGGCGGCTACATGGAGCTCACCGCTCCGGCCCCGACGGGCGACGGCCCCGAGATCATCGCCGAACCCGACCACGACTCGATCGGCGCGCACATGGCGTACGCCGTGCAGTGGTGGCTGTTCGCGTCCGCGGTGCCGGTGGGCTGGCTGGTCCTCGTACGACGGGAGAAGAAGGACCGCGAGGAGGCGGCGGCCAAGGCGGCGGCCGTGGAAGCCGAGCCCGCGACCGCGTAGCGTGTCGGCATGGATCTTGGACTGAAAGACCGCGTCTACGTAGTCACCGGCGCCACCCGCGGCCTCGGTTTCGCCTCCGCACGTGAGCTGACCGCCGATGGCGCGAAGGTCGTCCTGACGGGCCGCGACGCGAAGCGGGCGGCCGACGCCGCCGCCGAGCTGGGCCCGAACGCGATCGGCGTGGCCGCCGACAACGCCGACCCGGAGGCACCCGGCCGGCTCATCGCCGCCGCGCGCGAGCAGTTCGGCCGCTTCGACGGGATCCTCGTCAGTGTCGGCGGCCCGGCCCCCGGCCTCGCCTCGGACAACACCGACGAGCAGTGGTCGGCCGCCTTCGACGCGGTCTTCCTCGGGGCGGTCCGTCTGGCCCGGGCGGCCGCCGCCGAGCTCGGCGAGGGCGGGGTCATCGGCTTCGTCCTGTCCGGTTCGGTGCACGAGCCGATTCCCGGCCTGACCATCTCCAACGGCCTGCGGCCGGGCCTGGCGGGCTTCGCCAAGTCCCTTTCGGCGGATCTGGGCCCGCGCGGGATCCGCGTCGTCGGCCTGCTCCCGGCGCGCATCGACACCGACCGGGTGCGCGAACTCGACGCGCTGTCCGGCGACGCGCAGGCGGCCCGCGCCGGGAACGAGTCCCGGATCCCGCTGCGCCGGTACGGGACCGCGGAGGAGTTCGGCCGCGCGGCCGCGTTCCTGCTCTCGCCCGCCGCCTCGTACCTGACGGGGGTCATGCTCCCGGTGGACGGCGGCGCCCGGCACGGCTTCTGACCGTCGGGCCGGCTCCTCACAGCACCCGCTGCGCCCGGTGCGAGGTCACCTTGAGGCGGGCCTCCGCCGGGAGTTCCGGGAGGCCCGCCGAGGTGCGGGCATGGTCCAGGACCGGGCCCGCGAGGGCGGACAGCGCGTCCGCGGGCACGCCGTGGGGTTCCAGTTCCATCGCGACCCGCAGGGCCGGCGAACCGCGCCGGCCCCGCAGCGAGGCCTTGCAGCGGGCCACGCCGTCGAGGGCGCCGGCCTCCGCGGCGACGGCCTCCTCCAGGGCGCGCCCCCGCAGCACGGCGAAGGCCCCGTCCCCGGTGTCGACCTCGACGGCCGCGAGCCGGGCCCGCCGCAGCTGGGACACCAGCCACCACAGCGCCAGCAGCACGCACACCGCGAGCCCGGCGACCACCGCCCACCACCACCAGCCCTCGCCGTGCCCGTACCGGACCCGGTCCTGCGCGGTGAGCAGCGGAGCGTGCCGCCCGTGCAGCGGCCGGGTGCCGGTGAGCAGCACGACCCCGGCGGCCACCAGGACCGCTCCGGCGACCGCCAGCAGGACCCGGTTCACCTTCCCGAGCATCTCCCGCTCACCTCCTGACCCGTACGCGCGGACTCGGCGGGTGCGCGAGGCCCAGTTCCCCGATGGCGACGGCGAGCACCTCGTCCAGGTCGGCCCGTACGTCGTCCAGCTCGCGGAAGTGCGAGGTGGCCCGCACCGCGACGTGGGACCGGCCCACCCTGACCCGCACCGACCGCACGCCCGACACCTCCATGGCCCGGTCCCGCAGCACCTGGGCGGCGTCCCTGCGGCCGAGCCCGGCCCGCACCCCGGCGACCTGACCGGGGGTCCGCATCGGGAGGATCCCCCGCAGGCCGGGGGTGCACGCGAGGAACAGGAGCAGCGCCCCGACCACGGCGAGGGCCGCGCCGGTCACCTGCACCGCGAGGTCCGCGGGGGTGAGCCGGTCGAGGTGGACGGCGAGCTCGTGGCGCCAGCGCATGGCGGGCCGGTGGGCCCGCACGGCGGCCAGGTCGTAGAGGAAGAGGGCCGCGACCGCGAGCAGGACGAGTGCGGTGAGGGCGGCGGGGATGCGCCGGGAGGAGCGGAACCGGGCGGCCGGGGCGGTCACCGCAGCCGCCGGTCCCGCCCGGCGGCGAGCCGGGTCTGCGTGGAGTGCAGGTGCTCGACGTCGATGTCGACCTCGGGCACGGACATCTCCGCGCACTCCTCGACGCGCCGGGTGACCCGACTCCGTACGGCCGCGCACTGGGCCGCGAGGTCGGCGGGGTAGTCGAGTTCCAGACTGACCCGGACCCGCGCGATGTCGTGGTGCACGGTGACGGTGGCGTGCGGGGGCGCGCCCGAGGGGGCGGGGAGCACCTCTCGGGCGGCCTGGGCGGCGATCTTGGCCACCACCCCGTCGGCGATCCGGGTGGATCCCCGGTCGGCGGGAGCCACCCTGGGCGGGGTGGACCGCATCGGACCGCCCTGCGGCTCGACCATCGACTCGGCCATCGACTCGGCCTTCGGCTCGCTCATGGGCGGCTCACCCGTGCCGGTCGTCGCGGCGGCGGAACAGGTCGCCGGGGTCCAGGTCCCCGTCGAGGAAGCGCCCGGCGACGAAGCCGACGGCGCCGAGGGCCGCCACCAGCAGGAACGCCCCGAAACCGCCGAAGAAACCGGCGAACCCCAGGGCCATGCCGGCGAACAGACCGGCGACCGCCATTCTCATTGCGGCTCCTCTCGGCTACTGGAGACGGGTCTCCGGCTCCTCGTCGGGCTCGTCGGGCAGCTTGACGTCGCTGACGGCGATGTTGACCTCGACCACCTCCAGTCCGGTCATCCGCTCGACCGCCGAGATGACGTTCTCGCGGACCTCCCGGGCGACCTGGCGGATCGCCACGCCGTAGTCGACGACGATCTCCAGGTCGAGGGCGGTCTGGACCTCGCCGACCTCCGCCTTGACCCCGCGGCTGACGGATGGCTTGCCGCCGCCGGGGACGCGGTCACGGACCGCGCCGAACGTGCGGGACAGGCCGCCGCCGCTGCCCAGGGCGTGCACACCGACCACCTCGCGGGCGGCCAGCCCGGCGATCTTCTCGACCACCCCGTCGGCGATGGTCGTACGGCCCCGCTCGCCGGGTTCCTTGCCGGAGCTGCCTGATGCGGATTCGGTCATCGCATCTCCTTGGGAATGACGTACCTCGAAGGAACGACTCCCGACCACCGTAAGCGCGCGGCCCGAATGGCGCGCCCAGGGCGGCGCACCCGGAGGAATCCCCGCCCGTCCGCGCTTGACCTCAACCTCGGTCGAGGTCCGAGAGTGGTCACGTTGATCAAGACGCGAGGACGCGAGGGCGCGAAGGCGCGAGGGCGTCAGGCTGAGAAGGGGGAAGCGCATGCGCGCGATACGGGTGGACGTCTACGGCGGTCCCGAGGTGCTGGTTCCCGTCGAGGTGCCGGATCCGGTCCCGGCCGCGGGCGAGGTGGTGATCCGGACCGAGGCCGTCGACACCATCTTCGTGGAGACCCAGATCCGCGGCGGCTGGGGCGAGGCCTTCGGCATCCGGCCCCCGTACGTCCCCGGCGGCGCGGCCGCGGGCACGGTCGTGGCCGTGGGCGAGGGGGTGGATCCGGCCTGGCTGGGGCGCCGGGCCGTTGCCGCGGCGGGTACGAAGGGGACCTACGCGGAGCTGGTGCCCGTCCCCCTGGAGGGCCTGGTTCCGGTCCCCGAGGGGCTGGGCCCGCGGGAGGCCGCGGCGCTGGCGCACGACGGGGTGACCGGGACGGGCATCGCCGAGGGGATCGGGATCCGGCCGGGTGAGCGGGTGCTGATCCTGGGAGCGGCGGGCGGGATGGGCACCTTGCTGGTGCAGATCGCGGTGGCGGCGGGGGCCCGGGTGATCGGTGCGGCGCGCGGCGAGCGGAAGCTGGCGCTGGTACGGGAGCTCGGTGCGGAGACGGTGGTGGACTACTCGGAGCCCGGCTGGACGGAGCGGGTCGGCGGGCCGGTGGACGTGCTGCTGGACGGGGTGGGCGGCGAGCTGGGCCTGGCGGCGTTCGCCCTGGTCCGGGACGGGGGCCGGATCTCGGCGCACGGGGCGCCGAGCGGCGGTTTCACGGAGCTCGACCCGGCACAGGTGGAGCGCCGGGGGCTCACGGTGCGGGGGATCGCGGAGGTCCGGTTCCCGGCGGCGGAGATCGCCCGGCTGACGGCGGTCGCGTTCGAGCAGGCCGCCGCGGGGCGGCTGCGCCCGGTCATCGCCCGGACGTTCCCGCTGGCCGAGGCGGAGGCGGCGCACCGCGCGATCGAGGCCCGCACGGTGCCGGGCAAGGCGCTGCTGATCCCCTAGTGCTCTGGCCGGAAAGGTTTGCCGGCTCGCGGCGTCCGGTGCGGTGCATCGCAAGGCGGAGGGCCACGCCTTGTACTGGACGTACTTGCGTGGCGCGACAACGCGGCGAGGTGCCGTGCCGGGCGTCGTGAGGCGGTGAACCTTTCCGGTCAGAGCACTAGCCGGTACGAGCACGGGCACCCGGCCGTTCGAGGACCGGGGGCCCGGGGCCGCTCGGCGGAGCCGGCCCGGGTCGTCCCGGTCACGGGGGTGCCGGGACGCCCCGGGCGGCGTGGGTCCGAAAGGCCCCGGGGCGCGCGACGGAACCGGGTCGGGCCTTCCGTGTGACGGAGGGCCCTGGCACCCGGGCGGCAGCGGGCGGAGAAGCCCCTGGTCGTGCGGCCGTGCCGGGGCCGGGCGTCCCTGGGCGGGGCGCCGGCCCGGGGCCGTGTCAGTCCGAGAGCCCGGCCAGGTCGCGCAGTCGGCGGGCCTGGGCGGCGCGCTCGGCGGCGCGCTGGTCGTCGTACGGGCGCGACTGGGCGTCCCGCAGCAGCGCCTTGGTCTCGACGACGGCGTCACGCGGCGGTGCGAGCAGGGCCGTGGCGAGGTCCTGGACGGCCGCGTCGAGCTCGTCGGCGGGGACGACCAGGTTGGCGAGGCCGACCCGCTCCGCCTCCTCGGCGTGCACGAAGCGGCCCGTGGCGCAGATTTCGAGCGCACGGGCATAGCCGACCAGCGAGGTCAGCGGCTGGGTGCCGGCGAGGTCGGGGACCAGGCCCAGGCTGGTCTCGCGCATGGCGAACTGGACGTCGTCCGCGACCACGCGCAGGTCGCACGCGAGCGCGAGCTGGAAGCCTGCGCCGATCGCGTGCCCCTGTACGGCGGCGACGGAGACGATGTCATTGCGGCGCCACCAGGTGAACGCCTCCTGGTACTCGGCGATGGTGGAGTCGAGCAGTTCGTCCGACCCACGTGCCAGGTCGAGGAAGGACGGCTCGCCCTCGAAACCTTCGGGGGTGAACGCCTGACGGTCGAGTCCCGCGGAGAAGGACTTGCCCTCGCCGCGCAGCACGACGACCCGGACAGTGCCCGGCAACAACCGTCCGGCCTCCGCCAAAGCCCGCCAGAGCGCGGGGGATTGGGCATTTCGCTTGGCCGGATTGGTCAGTGTCACCGTGGCGAGCGTGTCGTCGACGGTGAGTCGTACGCCGTCCTTGTCGAGCAGAGCCATCCGAATGCCTCCGGTGTGCGGTCGGCCGCGTTCTCGGCCTAAGTGACTGCACAGTAACCACCCAGTCGACCAAAGGGCCGACCGGGGGTCACCGAAGGTGGATCCGGACCGTTGGAACCATTGGAATGGGAACTGTTGGAACCGTTCGAACCGATGGGACCGGGGAAAGGTCAGGCCGTGGCGGCCTTCTTGCCGCGCGTCGCGCCACCGCGACCGCGCAGCGATACCCCGGACTCACTGAGCATCCGGTGGACGAATCCGTAGGACCGGCCGGTCTCTTCGGCCAGCGCCCGGATACTCGCACCGGAGTCGTACTTTCGCTTCAGGTCTGCCGCGAGCTTGTCGCGCGCGGCGCCGGTAACCCGGCTGCCCTTCTTCAGAGTCTCGGCCACCCGTGCCTCCTCGTGGGAAGTGCGCTCTGGACTTCTCATGATCACCCCTCCCCGGCTTCCTGGCCACCCATTCCGCAAGGTCGGTACGGCGGCATTTCCCGAGGGGTGGACGCCCGAGCAGAACGGAATCTCCTCTTCCGCCGCATGACTTCCGTCACACTTCTTCACCCTCACCGGGAATCTCCTGGTCAGGGGCGCGGCGCCGGAAAACCGGCGGCCCCGCTCGCGCACCTGCTCGGGCGCGACCGGGGCCGTCGTACGTCGTAGATCGGTACCAGACCGTCTCACTCAGATGATGGATCACCCCTGGGCCGAATGATCCATAAGGAACTGGATCAGACCGCGCGGACGGGGCGGGGGCGGGCGAGGGCCCGCCGGCGGTCAGGCGAGGGCCACCAGGTCCCGGTAGTCCGGGCCCCACAGGTCCTCGACGCCGTCCGGGAGCAGGATGATCCGCTCCGGCTCCAGGGCCTCGACGGCGCCCTCGTCGTGCGTGACGAGGATGACCGCGCCCTTGTAGGTGCGCAGCGCGCCCAGGATCTCCTCACGGCTGGCCGGGTCGAGGTTGTTGGTGGGCTCGTCGAGCAGGAGCACGTTCGCCGAGGAGACGACCAGCGTGGCCAGGGCCAGACGGGTCTTCTCACCGCCGGAGAGCACGCCCGCGGGCTTGTCCACGTCGTCGCCGGAGAACAGGAAGGAGCCGAGCGTCTTGCGCACGGCGACCAGGTCCAGGTCCGGCGCGGCCGAGCGCATGTTCTCCAGGACGGTGCGCTCGGGGTCGAGCGTCTCGTGCTCCTGGGCGTAGTAGCCGAGCTTCAGGCCGTGGCCGGGGGTGACCTCGCCGGTGTCGGGCTTCTCGGCGCCCGCCAGGAGGCGCAGCAGCGTGGTCTTGCCGGCGCCGTTGAGGCCGAGGATGACGACGCGCGAGCCCTTGTCGATGGCCAGGTCGACGTCGGTGAAGATCTCCAGGGAGCCGTACGACTTCGACAGGCCCTCGGCCGTCAGCGGGGTCTTCCCGCAGGGCGCGGGCTCCGGGAAGCGCAGCTTGGCGACCTTGTCGGACACGCGGACGGCGTCCAGGCCGGCGAGCAGGCGGTCGGCGCGCTTGGCCATGTTCTGCGCGGCGACGGTCTTGGTCGCCTTGGCGCGCATCTTGTCGGCCTGCGAGTTCAGGGCCGCGGCCTTCTTCTCGGCGTTCTGGCGCTCGCGCTTGCGGCGCTTCTCGTCGGCCTCGCGCTGCTGCTGGTAGAGCTTCCAGCCCATGTTGTAGATGTCGATCACCGAACGGTTGGCGTCGAGGTAGAAGACCTTGTTGACGACGGTCTCGACCAGGTCGACGTCGTGGGAAATCACGACGAAGCCACCGCGGTAGTTCTTGAGGTAGTCGCGCAGCCAGACGATGGAGTCGGCGTCGAGGTGGTTCGTGGGCTCGTCGAGGAGCAGGGTGTCGGCGTCCGAGAACAGGATCCGGGCGAGCTCGACGCGGCGGCGCTGACCACCGGAGAGGGTGTGCAGCGGCTGGCCGAGGACCCGGTCCGGCAGGCTGAGGGCGGCCGAGATGGTCGCGGCCTCGGACTCGGCGGCGTACCCGCCCTTGGTGAGGAACTCGGTCTCCTGGCGCTCGTACTGCTTGAGCGCCTTCTCGCGGGTGGCGCCGGAGCCGGTGGCGATGCGCTCCTCGTTCATGCGCATCTTCTTGATCAGCACGTCGAGACCGCGCGCGGACAGGATCCGGTCGCGGGCCAGGACGTCGAGGTCACCGGTGCGGGGGTCCTGCGGGAGGTAGCCGACCTCACCCGAGCGGGTGATGGAGCCGCCCGCGGGCTGTCCTTCGCCCGCGAGGCACTTGGTGAGGGTGGTCTTGCCCGCTCCGTTGCGGCCGACCAGGCCGATGCGGTCGCCCTTGGCGATGCGGAAGGAAGCGGACTCGATGAGGACGCGGGCGCCGGCGCGCAGCTCGATGCCGGTGGCGGTGATCACGGAAATACTCCAGGGCGGGTCGGGACGGCGGAAGGGGGGCAGGACGCGAAGCTTCGACGCCGCTAATCCGCGAGGAGATTTGCCATGGGATTCATTCTACCGGGGGTGTGCAACTGGTTTCGGGGCCGGCGGCCCGGGCGCCACGTCCCCCGTTCGGGCCGGCGATCGCACCGGTGGGCCGGGACGCGTACGAGGATGAGAACCCGTTGGTACTCGCCGCAGGGCGGCACGTGGATCGCGAAGGCGGTGCGGGATGCAGTTCGACGACAACGCCGATCTGGACACCTCCGAGGTCAAGGATGTGCGCGGCAGCCGCATCCCGGGCGGGAGGGCCACGGTCGGCGGCGGCATCGTCGGCTTGATCGCACTGGTCCTGGGGCTGCTCTTCGGGGTGGGCCCGGATCAGCTGGGCCTGTCCTCCGGGGACCAGGAGCCGGCTCCGGCCGTCTCCTCGATGGGCCAGGTGCAGCAGGCCTGCAGGACGGGGCGGGACGCCAACGCGCGCGAGGACTGCCGGCTGGTCGCGGTGGTCAACAGCACGCAGGACTTCTGGAGGCAGGAGTTCACCCGGCGCGGCGGGCGCTACACCCCGGCGTCGACGGTGTTCTTCACGGGCCGGGTGAACACCGCCTGCGGGGCGGCCACCTCGGCGGTCGGCCCGTTCTACTGCCCCGCGGACCGCCAGGTCTATCTGGACCTGGGCTTCTTCGAAGAGCTGCGGACGAAGTTCGGGGCGAGCGGCGGCCCGTTCGCCCAGGCCTACGTGGTGGCCCACGAGTACGGGCACCACATCCAGAACCTGATGGGGACGCTCCAGCGGGCGCAGGACGGGCAGCAGGGCGCGAACAGCAACGCGGTCAAGGTGGAGCTCCAGGCCGACTGCTACGCCGGGGTGTGGGCGCACAACGCGACGAAGACCCCGGACGAGTCCACCGGGCGGCCGCTGATCACCAGCCTGACCGACCAGGACATCAGGGACGGGCTGGACGCGGCGGCGGCGGTCGGCGACGACCGGATCCAGGAGAAGTTCCAGGGCCGGGTGACCCCGGAGTCCTGGACGCACGGCTCGGCCGAGCAGCGTCAGCAGTGGTTCTACCAGGGCTACCGCACCGGCGACATGGCCCAGTGCAACACCTTCCGCTGACTGTCGACCCCTCCTGCGATGCTGGTGTGACGCGCGTCACCGTCACGAGAGGGAGTGATCGTCATGGCAGGCGTTCCGTCCATCTGTCCCACGCTGGTCTACCGCGACGCCAAGGCGGCCATCAAGCTGCTGACCGAGGCCTTCGGATTCAGTCAGGTCGCGGTGTACGAGGGTGAGGACGGCTCCGTGGTGCACGCGGAGCTGGCGTACGGCAACGGCGTGGTGATGCTGGGCAGCAAGGGCCGGGGCGGGACGTTCGACAAGGCCATGGAGGGCGCCGGCCCCACGGGGGTCTACGTCCTGGTCGACGACGTGGACGGCCACCACCGGCGGGCCGCCGAGCACGGGGTGGAGATCCTGATGGAGCCCACCGACCAGGACTACGGCTCCCGCGACTACATGGCCAAGGACGCCGAGGGCAACGTCTGGAGCTTCGGCACGTACGCGCCGCAGGCCTGAGGACCGGCGGCGCGTACGCGCGTAGCGCTGCCGTCAGACTCCGCCGGTGTGGACCTGGAAGGCGGCCCGGCGGACCGCCTTGGCGAGGGCCGGGTCCGGGTGGGCCGCGGCCAGCGCGACCAGCACCTGCACGGTGCGCGGGTGGCCGACCGCGCGGACCTCGTCCAGCAGCCGGGGCACGGTGGTGCGCACGGCCGAGTCCAGGTGGCGGGCCAGCAGCTCCGCTTCGCCGTGGTCGGCGATGGCGGCCGCGGTGTCCACCCAGAGCCAGGTCGACTCCTCGGCGGTGAGCACGTCCTGCGCCTCGTCGGGGTCGACCCCGTCGTGCTCGGCGAGCCAGAGCAGGGCGTAGGGACGCAGGGCCGGTTCGCGTACGGCGGCGCGCACCTCGGGCTCGGCGGGGGCGCCGACGACGCGCAGCGCCTCGAAGGCGAGCCCGCGCAGCAGGGCGTCCTCGCCGCGGGCGGCGTGGAGCAGCTCGCTGACGGCGTGGCCGACGGGCCGGGCCGCGAGCCAGGCCCGGTACTCGGCGCGGGCGGGTCCGGGGGTGAGCCGGGCGCAGCCGTGCAGCATGGCGGCGGCGGACTGCTCGATGTTGCCGGCCGGGCTCTGCGCGGCGACGCAGATCTGCTCCAGCTTGACCCAGACCGCCCAGCTCCCGAGGGGGGTGAGCGCGGCCCGCGCGGGGCCCAGGGTGACGGCGTCCACGGCGGCGAGTCCCCCGAGCGCCCAGCGCAGCAGCCGGGCGAGGGGGACGGCGGCGGCCGTCCCGGCGTCCGCTGCGGACGGGGACCGGTCCTCGTACGGGACCTCGCAGCGCTCGTCGCGCAGTTCGGCGACGCGCTGCCCGAGCAGGTCGAGCAGGTCGGGGACGGTCACGGGGCCGGCCGACAGCTGGAGCAGGGAGAGGAGTTGGGGCATGGCCTCGACGACCTCGGCGACGGCCTCGGGGGTGATGTCGGCGGGGGCGGGGTGGACCAGCGACCAGGCGTCGAAGAGCGCGACCCAGCCGCGCAGGACGGCGGAGTCGTCGCGGTCCCAGGCGCGCAGCCGCCAGCCGGGCCGGGCGTGACCGCCGTGGACCTCGACGAGGCCGGCGAGCCGGGCGCGGTCCCAGCCGACGCGGATCTGGCCGTGCGTCAGGTTCAGTTCCCCGGCGGCGCGTTCGACGTCGACGGCGGGCAGGGCGCCCGTGGGCGCGGGCCTGCCCCCGTCGCCGGCGCCGAGGTTGAGTTCGGCCCAGCGGCTCAGGCGTACGGCATCGGCGAGCGATGCGCGCGCCCGGTTCGCGAGGTCGGCCGTGGCGGGCGTGCCGGCCGGGGGCCGCTGGGCGGGCCGGGTGCGTCGGTCGGTCACCGCCTTGCGGGCCGCGGCGACCGAGCGCGGGGAGACGAGTCGGAGTCTGGAGTCGCGAGCCAACTGCTCATCAGGCTTTCGGGACGTCACGGAAGCAGTCTCGCCCGTCACCGGCCGAAAGCCCAAACGGAATCGGCCATTGTCACTGCCCTCCGGGGTGACAGAACCGGACAACATCCCCTCGGAGGCTCCTCCGCCTCACGGCCTTCACATCAAAGGGGTGAGGAAACGGCGCAAGGCTTCCTCGTAACCCGCAGGGGCCGCGTTCCACATCGCGCCGTGCTCGGCCCCGTCGACGGTGTGCAGCTGGACGAGGTCGGGGCGCGCGGCGGCGAGCCGGCGGGAGGGCTCCCAGGGGGCGATCGTGTCGTCGGGGCCGTGGAAGATCAGGACGGGGACGCGCAGCGCGCCAGGGTCTGCGCCGGGCGGGCGGCGGTCGGCGCGCAGCCCCGCGCGGCCTTCGGCGGCCCAGACGGCGAGCGGGACCACCGGGGCCGGGGTGCCGCGGGCCGCGACGAGCCTGCGCAGGGTTTCGTGCCAGTCGAGTACGGGCGAGTCGAGGACCAGCCCGGAGATCCGGTCGGCCAGCGCGGAGCGTTCGGCGGCGTGCAGGGCCATGGTGGCGCCGGTGGACCAGCCGTGCAGGATCACCCGCCGGGCTCCGTAGCGCAGGGCGTAGCGGATGGCGGCGTCCACGTCGCGCCACTCCGATTCACCGAGGTGGCCGATGCCGTCCGGGGAGGCGGGGGCGCCGAGGTCGCCGCGGTAGGCGAGGTCGAGGACGGGGAAGCGGCTCCGGTTCAGGAAGGGCATGACCACCATCGGGTGCTCCCGGCTGCCGCCGAGGCCGTGCACGGTGATCACCCAGGTGTCGCGGTCCTCCGGCACGAACCAGGCGGGCAGCGCGCCGAGCTCCCCGGGGACGTCCACGTCGGCGTGGTCGAGCCCGAGGGCGGTGCGCGGGTTGCCGATGTGGACCTGGGGGGTGATCCGGACCCGGGAGCCGGGGTCGAGGGTGCCGTGGGTGACGCCGACGAGTCGGCGCACGACGGCGTCGGGGTCGTGCTCGGTCCCCGTGATCACGGGCCCGACCACGGCGTGCACCCCGGGTGCCGTCAGGCCGTAGGTGCCGGGGCGCAGGGAGGCGAGGGTGCGGGTCAGCGTGATCCGTCCGGCGGCGGTGGAGTGGACGCTGAGCCGGGCGCCGCCGGGCAGTGGGCGGCCGGGTTCGGGCCGCAGGGCCGCGTCGGCGGCGTACCGGCCGGCCGCGACGGCGGCCGCGCCGGCTCCCAGGAGGGTCGTGGTGACGGCCGCTGCCGTCGCTGTGGCGGTACGCACCGTTCCAGTGTCGGGGCGTGAGCACCGGCGGGCCACTGGAGGAGATCGTTCCGCGGTCCGCGCGAGGCGGGCTCGGGAGGTGCGCGGGGCGTGCGCGGGGTGGCGTGATCTAGGTCTCTTTCGACCCCCCGAGCAGGGGGTCGTATACGCCGGCGCGCCGGGGCGGAGGGGTTCGTTCACCCCGCTTTGACGTGCATTTATCGAGTTATCTACGGGAGAATCAGGACGAATGGTCGGATCGAGCCACTGGCCGGTACACCGCTCCGCCCATGGCAGTTCACCTTCCGTTCACCCAGGTTGCCTACGGTCGGCGAGCCACTGACGTCAAACAGAAGCCTGGGTAAATGGAGCACATAACGCTTCTCCTCGGGATCGTGATCATCACCGCTCTCGTGTTCGACTTCACGAACGGTTTCCACGACACAGCCAACGCGATGGCCACCACCATCTCGACCGGCGCCCTCAAGCCCAAGACGGCGGTGGCAATGTCCGCCGTGCTCAACCTGGTCGGCGCGTTCATGTCCGTCGAGGTCGCCAAGACGATCTCCAAGGGCCTCGTCAACGAAGAGGGCATCCAGCCAGAGGTGATCTTCGCCGCGCTGGTCGGAGCGATCCTCTGGAACCTCGTCACCTGGCTGATCGGCCTGCCGTCCAGCTCCTCCCACGCCCTCATGGGCGGCCTGATCGGCGCCGCTGTCGCGTCCGCCGGCCTGGGAGCGGTCAACGGCGACGTCGTCGTCACCAAGGTGCTGATCCCCGCGATCGCGGCGCCGATCGTGGCCGGTGTGGCCTCGATGCTGGCCGCCCGGGTCACGTACAAGATCGGCGGCCAGATCGGCGAGAAGACCTCCGCCAAGGGTTACCGCGCCGGTCAGATCGCCTCGGCCGGTCTCGTCTCCCTCGCGCACGGCACCAACGACGCGCAGAAGACGATGGGCATCATCACGCTGGCGCTCGTCGCCGGCGGCGCCATCGCCCCCGGCTCCAACCCGCCGGTCTGGGTCATCGTCTCCGCCGGCATGGCCATCGCGATGGGCACCTACCTCGGCGGCTGGCGCATCATCCGCACCATGGGCTCCGGCCTGACCGACCTGCAGCCGCAGCAGGGCTTCGCCGCCCAGACCTCGGCCGCCAGCGTCATCCTGGCCTCCTCCTCCCTCGGCTTCTCCCTCTCCACCACCCACGCGTGCTCCGGCGCCGTCATGGGTGCGGGCCTGGGACGCAAGGGCGGTGTGGTCCGCTGGTCCACCGCGACCCGCATGTTCATCGCCTGGGGCCTGACCCTGCCGGCCGCCGCCCTGGTCTCCGCCGGTGCCGAGCTGATCATGCGTACCGGTGACGTGGGCGTCGCCGCCGTGGCGGTCTTCCTGGTCGCCTCCTGCGCCGCCATCTGGTTCATCTCGCGCCGCCAGGTCGTCGACCACAACAACGTCAACGACGTGGCTCCGGCCGCCGCGGAGGAGCCGGGTGTCGTCACCACGGCCATGGCAGCGGTCACCGTCCCGCCGACCGTCGCCGCCGCCGGTACCGGCGCCGTGACGGACGAGGACCTCAAGGCCACCATCCCGGCCGCGACGACGACCCCCGCGGCCCCGGCCGCAGCGGTCTGACCCCGAGAACGACAGAGGAATCAGCGGTATGAAGATCGACTGGGCAGCCCTCGGCTCCGTCTTCGGAGTCAGCCTCTCCGCCACCGTCGCCCTCGTGGCCCTGTTCACCCTGGGCCTGGTGGGCCTGTCCAAGCACGAGGCCGCCACCGAGCAGGGCGGCAGCGCCACCCTCGCCCGCAGCGGCGCGTACGCCTGCTTCGCGCTCGTCGCGGTGGCCGTGGGGTACGGGATCTACCTGATCGTCTCGTAGGACACGGGGCACCTCGCACGAGAGTGCACCACGTGCGAACACTCCCTCCGGGTTTCTCCCGGGGGGAGTTTTCGCGTACCCCGCCGCAGGTCAACGGCGAGTTGACGGGCGTTCGCGGTGCGTGGTGGACTGCCCGAGCCAATACGGCGGCATGGAGAGGAAGTCCGGTGCGATTCCGGCGCGGTCCCGCCACTGTCACCGGGGCACTCCGCCGAGTGCGCCCCGGGAGCCAGGAACTCTCGCCGCCGGACACGTCGAACCAGGGCGCGGACCCTGAGTGAGGACATACCTGCCACCATGCGTGCCGATCGCGTCTTCGCGTACGGCGCCGCGGCGGGCCTGATCGGCGACCGGATCCTCGGTGATCCGCGCCGCGGGCACCCCGTGGCCGCCTTCGGACGAACCGCCGCCGCCGTCGAGCGCGCCCTGTGGCGCGACGACCGCGCCCGGGGCCTCCTGCACACCCTGGTGTGCGCCGGGGGCGCCGCCGCCGTCGGCGTGCTCGGCGCCCGCGCCGTGCGCTCCCGGCCCGCGGCCGCCCGTATCGCCCTGACCGCCGCCGCCACGTGGGCCGTCGTCGGCGGCACCTCGCTGGGCCGGGAGGCCCGCGCCATCGGCGGCGCGCTCGCCGCCGGGGACGCCGAGGTGGCCCGGGAACGACTGCCGCACCTGTGCGGGCGCGACCCGCAGGCCCTGGACGAACAGCAGATGGCCCGCGCCGTCGTGGAGTCGGTCGCGGAGAACACCTCCGACGCGGTGGTCGGCGCCCTGGTGTGGGGAGCCGTGGCCGGCGTTCCCGGGCTGCTGTTCTTCCGCGCCGTCAACACCCTGGACGCGATGGTCGGCCACAAGTCCCCCCGCTACCTGCGCTACGGCTGGGCGTCCGCCCGCCTCGACGACCTGGCGGGCTGGCCGGGATCCCGACTCACGGCCCTCGCCGCTGTGGCGGCCGGCCCGGACCGTCGGGGGGCGGTCCGGGCCTGGCGCGCGGACGCGGCCGAGCACCCCAGCCCCAACGCCGGACCGGTGGAGGCCTCCTTCGCCGGGGCGCTCGGCGTACGGCTCGGCGGAACCCTGGCGTACGGCGGGCGGGTCGAGCACCGGGCCGTCCTCAACGGCGGGACGGGGCGGCCCGTCGAGGTCGCCGACATCGAACGGGCGGTACGGCTGTCGCGGCGGGTGACCTGGCTGGCGCTGGGCGCCTGCGTCGCGGCGCGGACGCTGGTTTCGCGTACATCGCGCATATCTCGCACATCTCGTACATCGCGTACTTCACGAAGGGGGCGCGCATGAACGGCGCGAGGCGCGGCGGCGGGCTGCTGGTCGCGGGCACCACGTCCGACGCGGGCAAGAGCGTGGTCACGGCGGGCATCTGCCGCTGGCTGGTCCGCCAGGGCGTGAAGGTGGCGCCCTTCAAGGCGCAGAACATGTCGCTGAACTCCTTCGTGACCCTGGAGGGCGCCGAGATCGGGCGCGCCCAGGCCATGCAGGCCCAGGCGGCCCGCGTGGAGCCGACCGCGCTGATGAACCCGGTCCTGCTCAAGCCCGGCAGCGACCGCAGCAGCCAGGTGGTGCTGCTGGGCAAGCCGGTCGGCGAGATGAGCGCCCGCGGCTACCACGGAGGCCGGCAGGAACAGCTCCTCGGCATCGTCACGGACTGCCTGGAGCAGCTGCGGGGCACGTATGACGCCGTGATCTGCGAGGGGGCGGGCAGTCCGGCCGAGATCAACCTGCGCCGGACCGACATCGTGAACATGGGCATCGCGCGGGCCGCGCGGTTCCCGGTGGTCGTGGTCGGCGACATCGACCGGGGCGGGGTCTTCGCGTCCTTCTTCGGTACGACGGCACTGCTGTCGCCCGAGGACCAGTCGCTGATCGCCGGCTACATGGTGAACAAGTTCCGGGGCGACGTCTCGCTGCTGGAGCCCGGCATGGAGATGCTGCGCTCCCTCACCGGGCGGGCGACGTACGGCGTCCTGCCCTTCCGGCACGGGCTCGGCATCGACGAGGAGGACGGGCTCCGGGTCTCCCTGCGCGGTGCGGTGCGCGAGTCGGTCGTCGCCCCGCCCGTCGGCGAGGACGTGCTGCGGGTCGCGGTGTGCGCGGTGCCGCTGATGTCGAACTTCACGGACGTCGACGCGCTCGCGGCGGAGCCGGGGGTCGTGGTGCGGTTCGTGGACCGGGCCGAGGAGCTGGCGGACGCGGACCTGGTCGTCGTACCGGGTACCCGCGGCACGGTGAAGGCCCTGGAGTGGCTGCGCGAACGCGGACTCGCGGACGCGCTCGCGCGGCGGGCCGCGCAGGGGCGGCCGGTGCTGGGCGTCTGCGGCGGGTTCCAGGTGCTGGGCGAGCGGATCTCCGACGACGTCGAATCCCGGGCGGGCGAGGTCGAGGGCCTCGGGCTGCTGCCGGTCCGCGTGCGGTTCGCCGTGGAGAAGACCCTGGCCCGGCCCTCGGGTTCCGCGCTGGGCGAGCCCGTGGACGGGTACGAGATCCACCACGGGGTGGCCGAAGTCCTGGGCGGGGAGCCGTTCCTGGACGGGTGCCGGGTCGGGTCGGTGTGGGGTACCCACTGGCACGGCTCCCTGGAGTCGGACGGCTTCCGCCGGGCGTTCCTCCGCGAGGTCGCCTCGGCTGCCGGGCGCCGCTTCGTGCCGTCCCCCGACACCTCCTTCTCCGCGCTGCGGGAGGAACAGCTGGACCTGCTGGGGGACCTGATCGAGGAACACGCGGACACCGATGCGCTGCTCCGGCTGATCGAGGGGGGCGCCCCGGCCGGCCTGCCGTTCCTCCCGCCCGGCGCACCGTGAGCGGCTGGGCCCTGCGGGCGGCCTTCCCCCACCCCGCCCCTTCCCGAAACCGGAGGCTCCGCCCCCGGACCCCCGGTCCTCAAACGCCGGACGGGCTGGTTCCTCAGCCCCGCCGGCGTTCGAGGCGCGGGGTCCGGGCCGGTGCCCCGGGGAACGGTGGAAGGGCGGGGCGGGGAGCGGCTCCGCGCAGCGGCACCCGCGCCCCCAGCCGCACCCATACCCGTACCCGTACCCGCCAAGAAGGAGCCGCATGAGCACGCCCTACCCGTTCACCGCAGTGGTCGGCCAGACCGACCTGCGGCTGGCGCTCCTGCTCAACGCCGTGAGCCCCGCCGTCGGTGGGGTGCTCGTGCGCGGTGAGAAGGGGACCGCCAAGTCCACCGCCGTGCGCGCCCTGTCGGCCCTGCTGCCGCAGGTGGACGTCGTCCCCGGATGCCGGTTCAGCTGCGCCCCGGCCGCGCCGGACCCGGCCTGCCCCGACGGCCCGCACGAGCCCGGTGCCGGGGACGCCCGCCCCGCCCGGATGGTGGAGCTGCCCGTCGGCGCCTCCGAGGACCGCCTCGTCGGCGCCCTCGACATCGAGCGGGCCCTGTCCGAAGGCGTGAAGGCCTTCGAGCCCGGGCTGCTCGCCGACGCCCACCGCGGCATCCTCTACGTGGACGAGGTCAACCTCCTCCACGACCACCTGATCGACCTCCTCCTCGACGCCGCCGCGATGGGCGCCTCGTACGTGGAGCGCGAGGGCGTCTCGGTCCGCCACGCCGCCCGCTTCCTCCTCGTCGGCACCATGAACCCGGAGGAGGGCGAACTGCGGCCGCAGCTCCTGGACCGCTTCGGGCTGACCGTCGAGGTCGCGGCCTCCCGCGAGCCCGCCCAGCGGGTTGAGGTGGTGCGCCGCCGGCTCGCGTACGAGGACGATCCGGCGGGCTTCGCGACCCGCTGGGCGGGCGACGAACACGAGGTCCGCGCCCGCGTGGTGGCCGCCCGGGCTCTGCTCCCGAAGGTCGCGCTCGGCGACACCGCGCTGCTCCAGATCGCCGCGACCTGCGCCGGCTTCGAGGTCGACGGCATGCGGGCGGACATCGTGATGGCCCGGACGGCGACCGCGCTGGCGGCCTGGGCCGGTCGGACCGAGGTGCGCAAGGAGGACGTACGGCAGGCGGCCCTGCTGGCGCTCCCCCACCGGCGGCGCCGCAACCCCTTCGACGCTCCGGGCCTGGACGAGGACAAGCTGGACCGGATCCTCGACGAATTCCCCGACGAGGAGCCGGAGCCCGAGCCGGAGCCGGAGCCGGACGGACCCGAGCCGGAGCCGGAGGGGCCGGACGACGGCGGCGGCCCCGACGGTGGCGGCGGCGTACCCCCGCAGGGCGGTCCCGAGGGCGGCGGCCCGGCGGAGGCCCCCGAAGCGCCCGCGGAGGACCCCGCGGAGGCGCCCGAGCAGCGGCCCGACGCCCCGCAGCCCTCCGCCCAGGGAGGCGGCGCGGCTCCCGAGCAGGCCGCCGTACGGGCCTCCGAGCCCTTCCGGACCAAGGTGTTGAGCGTGCCGGGGCTCGGCGAGGGCGCGGCCGGACGCCGTTCGCGCGCCCGTACCGCCCACGGGCGGACCACCGGCTCGCAGCGGCCCCGGGGCCAGCTGACGAAGCTGCACCTGGCGGCCACCGTGCACGCTGCCGCCCCGCACCAGAAGGCGCGCGGCCGGGCCGGGCGCGGGCTGGTCATCCGCAAGGACGACCTGCGGCAGGCGACGCGGGAGGGCCGCGAGGGCAACCTCGTGCTGTTCTGCGTGGACGCCTCGGGCTCGATGGCCGCCCGGCAGCGCATGAGCGCCGTCAAGGGGGCCGTGCTCTCGCTGCTGCTGGACGCCTACCAGCGCCGCGACAAGGTCGGTCTGATCACCTTCCGCGGCTCCGGCGCCGACCTGGCGCTGCCGCCCACCTCCTCGGTGGACGCGGCGGCGGCCCGGCTGGAGCAGCTGCCGACCGGCGGGCGCACCCCGCTCGCCGCGGGGCTGCTGAAGGCGCACGAGGTGCTGCGGATCGAGCGGCTGCGCGATCCGAGCCGCCGGCCGCTGCTCGTGGTCGTCACCGACGGCCGCGCCACCTCGGCCGGGGCCGTCGGCGGCGACCCGCGCGAGCTATCGGGGCGCAGTGCCCGGCTGCTGGCCGCGGAGGGCGTCGCCTCGGTGGTCGTGGACTGCGAGTCCGGACCGGTCCGACTGGGGCTGGCCGGGGTGCTGGCCGCCGACCTCGGCGCGCATGCCGTCACCCTCGACGGGCTGCGGGCCGACTCGCTCGCCGGGCTCGTGAAGAACGTACGTACCGCGGTGACCCACACCGCGTCACCCAACAGCGTCTCCAGGAGGGCCGCGTAATGCCGCAGGGACAGCCGACCGTCGTTCCCGACGACGGACTCACGACGCGCCAGCGCCGCAACCGTCCGCTCGTCTTCGTCCACACCGGCCCCGGCAAGGGCAAGTCCACGGCGGCCTTCGGGCTGGCGCTGCGCGCCTGGAACCAGGGCTGGCCGATCGGGGTGTTCCAGTTCGTCAAGTCGGCGAAGTGGAAGGTCGGCGAGGAGAACGCGCTCAAGGTGCTCGGCGCCTCCGGCGAGGGCGGCTCGGTCGTCTGGCACAAGATGGGCGAGGGCTGGTCCTGGGTCCAGCGGGACGCCCAGCTCGACAACGAGCAGGCGGCCAAGGAGGGCTGGGAGCAGGTCAAGCGCGATCTGGCCGCCGAGACGCACAAGCTGTACGTGCTCGACGAGTTCGCGTACCCGATGCACTGGGGCTGGATCGACGTCGACGAGGTCATCGAGGTGCTGCGGAACCGTCCCGGCACGCAGCACGTGGTGATCACCGGCCGCAACGCGCCGGAGAAGCTGCTGGAGTTCGCGGACCTCGTCACCGAGATGACCAAGGTCAAGCACCCGATGGACGCCGGCCAGAAGGGCCAGAAGGGCATCGAGTGGTGACCTCGTTCGACATTCCCCGGCTGGTCATCGCCGCGCCGTCCTCCGGCAGCGGCAAGACCACCGTCGCCACGGGGCTGATGGCGGCCTTCGCGGAGCGCGGCCTCGCCGTGTCCCCGCACAAGGCCGGGCCGGACTACATCGACCCCGGCTACCACGCGCTCGCCACCGGCCGCCCGGGGCGCAACCTGGACGCCTTCATGTGCGGGCCGGAGCTGGTCGCTCCGCTGTTCGCGCACGGGGCCACCGGGTGCGACCTCGCCGTGGTCGAGGGCGTGATGGGCCTGTACGACGGCGCGGCGGGACGGGGTGAGCTGGCGTCGACGGCGCAGGTGGCGAAGTTGCTGCGGGCGCCGGTGGTGCTGGTGGTCGACGCCTCGTCGCAGTCGCGGTCGGTGGCGGCGCTGGTGCACGGCTTCGCGTCCTTCGACCCGCAGGTGCGGCTGGGGGGCGTGATCCTGAACAAGGTCGGCTCCGACCGGCACGAGGCGATGCTGCGGGAGGCCCTGGAGGAGGCCGGGATGCCGGTGCTCGGCGTCCTGCGGCGTGCCCCCCAGGTGGCCGCGCCGTCCCGTCACCTGGGTTTGGTACCGGTCGCCGAACGACGGGCGGACGCGGTGGCGGCCGTTGCCGCCTTGGCGGACCAGGTTCGGGCGGGCTGCGACCTCGACGCCCTGATGGCCCTGGCCCGGACGGCTCCCGCGCTGGACTGCGTCGCCTGGTCGCCGGAGGGTGCCGTTCCGGCCCCGCCGGCGTTTGAGGCGCGGGGGTCCGGGAGCGGAGCCCCCGGCAGCGGTGCCGCACCTGTCATCGCCGTCGCCGGCGGCCCGGCGTTCACGTTCTCGTACGCCGAGCACGCGGAGCTGCTGCGAGCCTCGGGGGCGGAGGTCGTCACCTTCGACCCCCTCCGGGACGAGGCACTCCCCGAGGGGACGGCCGGTCTGGTGATCGGCGGCGGGTTCCCCGAGGTGTACGCGCCCGAGCTGTCCGCGAACGAGCCCCTCCGCGAGGCCGTCGCCGCCTTCGCCGCGGCCGGCGGCCCCGTCGCGGCCGAGTGCGCGGGGCTGCTCTACCTCGCGCGGTCCCTCGACGGGAAGCCCATGTGCGGGGTGCTCGACGCCGACGCGCGGATGTCGGAGCGCCTCACCCTGGGCTACCGCGAGGCCGTGGCGGTGTCCGACAGCGCGCTCGCGCCCGCCGGGACCCGGCTGCGCGGGCACGAGTTCCACCGCACGGTGATCGAGCCGGGCGCCGGTGCGGCCCCCGCGTGGGGGTTCACGCACCCGGAGCGCCGCGTCGAGGGCTTCGTACAACGGGGCGTGCACGCCAGCTATCTGCACACGCACTGGGCGGCGGAGCCTTCCGTCGCGCGCCGGTTCGTGGAAGCGGCGGCGAAGCGGCCGTGAGATCAGTCCGCGAGGCCCACCACGAGCCAGATCCCGGCCACCCCGCCCACCGTGCACAGCAGCGTGGACAGGGCCGGGTGCTTGTGGTGGGCCTCGGGCAGGATCTCGGCGGCGGCCAGGTACAGCAGGACCCCTCCGAAGAATCCGAGGTACGCGCCGAGAGGTTCCTCCGGAAGGGTGAACAGCAAGGTGGACGCCGCTCCCACCACGGGGGCGACGGCGTCCGCGAAGAGCATCAACCGGGCCTTGCGGCGGTCGTTTCCGTAGAGGCTCGTCAGCGTGTACGTGTTGAACCCGTCGGCGAAGTCGTGGGTGATGACGGCCAGCGCCACGGCCACCCCCATCCCGCCGCCGACCTGGAAGGCGGCGCCCAGGGCGACCCCGTCGGCGAGGCTGTGGCCGACCATGGCCGCGGCCGCGGTGAGGCCGACCTGGGGGACCCGGTGGCCGTGGCCGTTCTCGGCGCCGTGAGCGGCCTGGCGTACGGCGAGGAGCCGTTCGGCGACGTGCGCGACGAGGAACCCGGCCACGAAGAGCAGCAGGGCGAGCGGGACGCCGAGGAACTCGTCGCCCGCGGCGTGCAGGGCCTCCGGGAGCAGGTCGAGACCGACCACGCCGAGCATGAGCCCGCCGGCCAGGCCCAGCACGAGGTGGCGGCGGTCGGTGACGCGCTGCGCCGCCCATCCGCCCGCCAGCGTCATCAGGAACGCGCCCAACGCCACGATCACGGCCATGTGGCCCTGAATACCGACTCCCCGCCCCGCGCGCACGTCCGCGCGCGGGTGGCGGGCGGCGGATGGTTGACGATACGGAGGGAGGATCCCCGGTGGGCGAGTACGTGACGCGGCTGGTGGTCGGGGTCGGCGGACGGGCGGGGGTCTCCGTGGCGGAGGTCTGCGCCCTGGTGGAGGAGACCCTGCGCGGGGCCGGGTTGGCCTCGGAGGCCGTGACGGCGCTCGCCACGGTGGAGTCGAAGGCGGCCGAAGCGGGGCTGACGGGTGCGGCGGAACGTTTCGGTGTGCCGCTCGTCGGCTATCCGGCGGAGCAGTTGGCCGCGATCACGGTGCCGCACCCCTCGGAAGCGGTGCGGGTGGAGACCGGCACGCCTTCGGTGGCGGAGGCCGCGGCGCTGGCGGCCGGCGGCGAACTCCTCGTACCGAAGCGCCGGTCGGTGGCGGCGACCTGCGCGGTCGCCACGGCCCAGGCGCACGACCTGCGGCACCACGGGGACGCGGAGGTCATCGACGCGGGCGCGGGGCTGGTGGACCTGGCGGTCAACGTACGGTCGGACACTCCCCCGGAGTGGCTCAAGCAGCGGATCGCGGCCTCGCTCGGGGACCTCGCCGCCTACCCGGACGGCCGGTCCGCGCGTGCGGCGGTCGCGGCGCGGCACGGGCTGCCGGTCGAGCGGGTGCTGCTGACGGCCGGGGCGGCGGAGGCGTTCGTCCTGATCGCGCGGGCGCTGGGGGCCGTACGGCCGGTGGTGGTGCACCCGCAGTTCACCGAGCCGGAGGCGGCCCTGCGGGATGCGGGGCACCGGGTGGAGCGGGTGCTGCTGACGGCGGAGGACGGGTTCCGGCTGGACCCGGCGATGGTGCCGGAGGAGGCGGACCTGGTGGTGGTGGGCAACCCCACCAACCCGACGTCGGTCCTGCACCCGGCGGCGACGCTGGCCGCGCTGGCCCGGCCGGGGCGGATCCTGGTGGTCGACGAGGCGTTCATGGACGCCGTCCCGGGCGAACGGGAGGCCCTTGCGGGGCGGACCGACGTGCCGGGGCTGGTGGTGCTGCGGAGCCTGACGAAGACGTGGGGGCTGGCGGGGCTGCGGATCGGCTACGTGCTGGCCGAGCCGGAGGTGATCACGAAGCTGGCCGCGGCGCAGCCGCTGTGGCCGGTGTCGACCCCGGCGCTGGTGGCGGCCGAGGCGTGCGTGGCGCCGGCGGCCTTGGCCGAGGCGGAGGAGGCGGCGCGGCGGATCGCGGTGGACCGGGCGCATCTGCTGGCCGGGCTGGCGGAGTTCGACGAGGTGTCGGTCGTAGGGGTGGCGGAGGGCCCGTTCGTCCTGATCCGGGTCGCGGACGCGGCGGAGGTCCGGACGCGGTTGCGCGGCCTGGGCTTCGCGGTGCGGCGGGGGGACACGTTCCCCGGTCTGGACCGGTCGTGGCTCCGCCTCGCGGTCCGGGACCGTGCGACGACGGGGCGGCTCCTCCAGGCCCTCGACCACGCCCTTGCGCTGGCCGCGCCTTGACCGGTCCCGCCTGACTCGTCCGCCGCACCGGTCCGGGGCTCCGCCCCGCACCCCGCGCCTCAAACGCCGGCGGGGCTGGATTTGGCCACTGTCGTCCGCCGGGTGCGGGCCTTTCAGCCTCGCCGGCGTTTGAGGCGCCGTTTTCAGCCCGTCCGGCGTTTGAGGACCGGGTCCGGGCAAAGCCCGGGGAACGGTGGAAGGGCGGGTAGGGGACCGGCTCCGCGCAGCGGCACCCCCGCCCCCGCCGGGCCGCGCCCATGGGCCGTCGGGGCCGGGCGCGCGCCGGGGCACCTCCTCGGGCGTCGAACGGGAAGCGGCAGCGGACATGCAAGACGTGGTGCGTTCGACGCCCTGCGGGGGCGCCCCACCGCACACCCGACCCCGACGACACGGGGGTGCCACGCCGCGCACCCGACCCCGACGGCACGGGGTCACGCCGGGCGCACGTCGGCCCCCGCGGGGCCGCTGAGCACCCCCCTCCCGGTGCTCAGCGGCGCCCGCTACGACGGCCGGCGGCTCACGACCAGCGCCCCCGCGCCGATGCCGAGCAGGATCAGCGCGCCGCCCGCGACGTACGGGGTCGGTGAACCGCCGCCCGTTTCGGCGAGGTTCGCGTGGGTCGTGGACGTGTTCGTGGTCGTCGTCTGCGGCTTGATGTCCGGCTTCGGCGCCGCCGGCGCCTCGCAGTGCGCCTCCGCCAGCACGATCTCCCCCTCCACCTCCGCCACGTTGAGCTTCAGCGGGTTCAGGGACACCTTCAGCCGGAGCGCGGTCGCGGCGGCGGTCGTGGAGGTGGTCTGCGTGGCGGACAGTTCGAGGGTGACCTGGCCCAGCCCGGGGACCTCGACCTTGGTCGGGGGGCCGCCGGCGGTCACGGTGGTCTTCTTGCCGAGCGCGGTCACCGACCCGAGGACGTTCGAGGTGGCCACCGGCTGCTTCCCGGCCTCGCAGACGGCCTTGGAGGTGACCTTCTCCACCTCGATGAGGGAGAGCGCGGGCAGGCCCGGCACGTGCACCCTGGCCTTCGCGAGGTTGGCCTCGGCCTCGGCCCGGTTCTTGTCGGCGGTCGCCTTGGAGGTGGCCACGTCGGCGCGCAGGACGCTGACCGGCGTTCCGCCGTCGACCCCGTCGAGGGTGACGGTCAGCGCCGTCTTCTCCGCCGTCGCGGGGGCGTTCACCTCGTTGAGGGTCGCCTTCAGCGGTACGTGCACGGTCTTGTTGAGCAGGCCCACGTCCAGTCCGGTGCTCAGGACGACGGCGCCCGCCTTGCCCTCGCCGCCTCCCGTGGCGAAGGCGGGCGGGGCGGCGAGCAGGGCGACCGCTCCCGTGGCGAGGAGGACGGCCGCGGGCATGCGGAAGGTGTTGCGGTTCAAGGTCGTGGAACCCCCGAGGAGATGGGTGCCGTCACGTCGCCAATGGGGGACATCGCGCGCCGACGGCCTCTACCCTCGGAATCTTTACGCACTGTGGGTGAACGGGTGGGTACCTGACGTCACTTCACCCCAAAGGGTGGTTTTCGGGTGCGCATTCGATTATTTGCGTCTCGCGAGGAACAGGGGTTCTCTCCCGTACCGGGCGGGGGCGAGTCCAACGACCGGTTCGCGGGGATGTCACGCCCGCCGTCAACGCGGCGCTCAGGAGCGGACCTTGCCGTTCACCACCACGCGCAGCGGATCGGCGAGCACCCGTACGTCGACCCTCGGATCGCTGCCGTAGACCACGAGGTCTGCCGGCGCGCCCTCGGTGAGGCCGGGCCTGCCGAGCCATGCGCGGGCCGCCCAGGCCGTGGCCGAGAGGGCGTCCAGGGCGGGGATGCCGGCCTTGACGAGCTCCGCGACCTCGGCCGCGACCAGGCCGTGCGGCAGGGAGCCGCCCGCGTCGGTGCCCACGTACACCTCGATGCCCGCGTCGTAGGCCGCGCGGACGGTGTCGTAGCGCCGTTCGTGGAGCCGCCGCATGTGGGCCGACCAGTTCGGGAACTTCGCCTCGCCGCCGGCGGCCAGTTTCGGGAAGGTCGCGATGTTCACGAGCGTCGGGACGATCGCCACCCCGCGCTCGGCGAAGAGCGGGATGGTGTCCTCGGTGAGGCCGGTGGCGTGTTCGATGCAGTCGATGCCCGCCTCGACCAGGTCGCGCAGCGAGTCCTCGGCGAAGCAGTGGGCCGTGACCCTGGCACCCAGCCGGTGCGCCTCGGCGATGGCGGCCTCGACCTCGGCGCGCGGCCAGCAGGCGGTGAGGTCCCCGGCGTCGCGGTCGATCCAGTCGCCGACGAGCTTGACCCAGCCGTCGCCGCGCCGCGCCTCGCGGCCGACGTACTCGACGAGGTCGGCCGGCTCGATCTCGTGCGCGTAGTTGCGGATGTAGCGGCGGGTGCGCGCGATGTGCCGGCCCGCCCGGATGATCTTCGGGAGGTCCTCGCGCTCGTCGACCCAGCGGGTGTCCGAGGGGGATCCGGCGTCGCGGATCAGGAGGGTGCCGGCGTCCCGGTCGGTGAGGGCCTGGCGTTCGGCGGTCTCGGCGTCGACCGCGCCGTGGGCGTCGAGCCCCACGTGGCAGTGCGCGTCGACCAGTCCGGGCAGGACCCAACCGGTCACCGCGGTGACCTCGCGGGCCGTGCGCGGGCGCTCGTACGAGACCTTCCCGTCGACCACCCAGAGCTCGTCGCGGACTTCGTCGGGACCGACGAGGACCCGCCCCTTCACGTGCAGCACATCGCTCATGTCGGCACTGTAACGGCGCGCTGGGTAGGCTCTGGAGGAATGGCCGGACGTATCCGGACAGCCTGGACGAAGAGAGAAGCACCCCCGTGTCCCACCCCCTCCTGGACCTCCCGCCGCTGACCGCGGAGCGTTTCGCGTCGATCGAACGGGGGGTCGCGGAGCTGCTCTCCACCCGGCACGACGTGGTGATCACCCAGGGCGAGGCGCTGCTGCCGCTGGAGGGGTGCATCCGCTCGGGCGCCCGGCCCGGTTCGACCGCGCTGAACGTGGTCACCGGCCCGTACGGGACCACGTTCGGCAACTGGCTGCGCGACTGCGGGGCGACCGTGGTGGACCTGGAGGTCCCCTTCGACACCGCCGTGACGGCCGACGCGGTCGCGCGGGCGCTGGCCGCGCGCCCGGAGATCGACTTCGTCTCGCTGGTCCACGCCGAGGCCGCGACGGGGAACACGAACCCGGTCGCGGAGATCGGCGAGGCAGTACGGGAGCACGGCGCGCTGTTCATGGTGGACGCGGTGGCCTCGGTCGGCGCGGAGCCACTGCTGGTGGACGCCTGGGGCGTGGACCTGTGCGTGATCGGCGCGCAGAAGGCGATGGGCGGGCCGGCCGGGGTGTCGGCGGTGTCGGTCTCGGAACGCGCGTGGGCCCGGTTCGCCGAGAACCCCGCGGCTCCGCGCCGCTCCTACCTCTCGCTCCTCGACTGGAAGGAGCGCTGGATCGACACCGGGCGCAAGGCGCTGCCGCACGCCCCGGCGCAGCTGGAGATGCTGGCGATGGAGGCCTGCCTGGACCGGATCGCGGACGAGGGGCTGTCCGCGGTGATGGCCCGGCACGCGGCCGCCGCCGCGGCGACCCGGGAGGGTGCGGCCCTGCTGGGGCTCGCCCCGTACGTGGGCCGGGCGGCGGAGGCCGCGCCGGTGGCCACCACGCTGCGAGCCGAGGAGGCTTCGCAGGTGGTGGCGAAGGCGCTGGCGGCGGACCCGTCGGCGCCGCTCGCCGCGGGCGGCGGGGCCCTGGCCCGGGAGATGATCCGGATCAACCACTACGGTCCGGCGGCTTCGCTGCCGGTGGTCCGCGCCTCCCTGACGGCGCTCGCGGCCGCCGTGGGGGCCGATCCGGAGCCGGCACTGGCCGCGGCGGAGTCGGCCTGGGCGGCCTCCCCCGCGCGGTAGCGGTCAGGACAGGGCGTCGAGGAGCCGGTCCACGTCCGCCTCGGTGTTGTACAGGTGGAACGAGGCCCGCAGGGAGCCCGCGCGGGCGGAGGTGGCGATGCCGGCCGCCAGCAGCGCGGGCCCGCGGTCGGCGAGGCCCGGCACCGAGACGATGGCGGCCTCCCCGGGCACGGGCTCGTGGCCGAGGCGGGCGAGGCCGGCGCGGTAGCGGGCGGCCAGGGCGGTGTCGTGGGCGTGGACGGCCTCGACGCCGATCCGCTCCAGCAGGGCCAGCGAGGGCTCGGCCGCGTGGTAGGCGAGGAAGGCCGGGGTCTCGTCGAAGCGGCGGGCCCCTTCGGCCAGTTGCGGCATGGGCCCGTAGATGGAGTCCCAGACGGACTCCGCCGCCACCCATCCCGCGTTGATCGGGGTCAGGGTGTGCTGGGCCTCCTCCGACACGGTCAGGTAGGAGGCCCCTCGACCGCCGAGCAGCCACTTGTAGCCGCCGGTGACCGTGTAGTCGTACGGCGAGGCGTCGAAGGGGAACCAGCCGACCGCCTGCGTCGCGTCCACGAGCATCCGGGCCCCGTGCGCCGTCGTGGCGGCGCGGACGGCAACCAGGTCGACCGCCCGACCGTCCGCGGACTGCACGGCGCTGACCGCGACGAGGGCGGTGTCCGGGCCGACGGCCTCGGCGAGGGTTTCGAGGGGCGCGAAGCGCACCTTGAGGTCGCTCCGGACCACGAAGGGGTTGATGACGGAGGCGAAGTCGCCCTCCGCGCAGAGGACTTCGGCTCCGGACGGGAGTGATGTCGCGACGAGGCCGCCGTGGGTGGCGACGGCCGAGCCCAGGGCGACCCGCCCCGCGTCCACGCCCACCAGCCGGGCGAAGGCGGCGCGGACCCGGCCGACGCGGTCGAAGTCGCCGAATCCGGCGGGGATCCCGGCCCCCGCCGCCTCGGCCAGCTCCCGTACGGCCGCGACGGCGGAACGCGGGAGCACCCCGCAACTGGCGGTGTTGAGGTAGGTGGTGGAGTGGGCGAACTCGGCCCGGGCCGCTTCGGAGATCGGAAGGTCCATGGCGTCAACTCTGCGCCAGGATCAACTCAAAGTCCATTGGTGGGTTTCATTCGCCCACTCCAAGGAATCCTTATGCCTGCGGGACCGCGCACGCGCCGTCCGGCTCGCACGCCTCGGCGGCGTTCGACTCCTCGACCTCGCGCCCGGCCCACGCCTGCTCCAGGGCTCGGGTGAACACCTCGGCCGGCTGGCCTCCGGAGATCCCGTAGCGGCGGTCGAGGACGAAGAACGGGACGGCGCTCGCGCCCAGTTCGGCGGCTTCGCGCTCGTCGGCGCGGACCTCGTCGGCGTAGGCGGAGTCGTCGGCGAGGACGGCGCGGGCCTCGGCCCCGTCCAGTCCGGCCTCGACGGCGAGGGCTACCAGCACCTCGGGGTCGAAGACGGAGCGGACCTCGGCGAAGTTCGCCCGGAAGGCGAGGTCGAGCAGCTCCTCCTGGCGGCCGCGTGCGGCGGCCAGGTGCAGCAGGCGGTGGATGTCGAAGGTGTTGCCGTGGTCACGGCCGTCGGTGCGGTAGTCGAGCCCCTCGGCGCGGGCGGTGGCCGCGACGTGCTCCTCCATGGCGCGCGCCTCGTCCAGGGTCCGGCCGTACTTCTTGGCGAGCATCTCCAGGACCGGGGCGGTGACGCCCTTGGCGCCGCCCGGGTCCAGCTCGAACGACCGGAAGACGACCTCGACCTGGTCGCGGTGGGCGAAGTCGGCCAGCCCCTGGTGGAAGCGGGCCTTGCCGATGTAGCACCACGGGCAGGCGATGTCGCTCCAGATCTCGACGCGCATGTTCCTTCTTCTCTCCGATTGCGAACGGTTTCCGGTTCAACCACTCGCCGCCCCGTCTCATTCCCCGGACGGCGGCACCGTGAGCCACAGGGTGCGGTGGGACCCGGTGCGACCGGACGCCGGGGCGGGGAGCCAGCCGTGGTGGGCGTAGAAGGCCTGGGCGCGCAGGTTGTGTTCGTAGACCTCCAGGCGGACCCGGCTGATTCCGGCGCGTCTCCAGGCGTCGAGGCAGGCCGCGTGCAGGGCCGCCCCGGTGCCGCGGCGCCAGTGGACCGGGTCGACGTGGAGCTGGGTCAGGGTGGTCTCGCCCTCCGCGGTGAGGAAGGCGGCGACGCCGGTGACCTCGCCGCCCTCCTCGGCGCAGAGCACCCGGCCCTCGGTGGCGGGCCGGGCGACCGCCCGTGACCAGGCCTCCCTGGTCCGGGTGAGTTCGGCTTCACCGGCGTAGGCCTGCTCCGGGATGTGGCCCTGGTAGTAGGTGGCCCGGGCCCTGGCGTGGAGGGCTGCGATGGCGTCGAGGTCTGCGGATTGCGCGGTCCTGATCATGGGAAGGGGAACGCGCCGGGACCCGTGTCGGTTCCCGGCGCGTCGACCCTGCCCGTTTCTTCGGCCACGGCTACTTGCCCAGCCACGCCGCCATCATCTTCTGGGCGATGGGGGCGGCCAGCTTGCCGCCGCCGATCTCGGAGCGGTCGGTGTCCGAGTTCTCGATCACGACGGCCACGGCGATCTGCTTGCCGCCCTTCTTTCCGTACGAGGTGAACCAGGCGAGCGGGGAGAGGCTGTTGTTGACGCCGCGCTGGGCGGTACCGGTCTTGCCACCCACCTCGGCGCCCGAGACCTGGGCCGGCTTGCCGCCGCCCTCGGTGGCGACGGTCCTCATGGCGTCCCTGACCATCGAGGCGGTCTTCTCGCTCATGACCTGCTGGGACTTCGGGTCCTTGAAGCTCTCCAGCGTGTTGCCGCCCGCGTCGGTGACCTCGGAGACCATGTGCGGGGCGACGAGCTTGCCGCCGTTCTCGATCGCGGCCGTCACCATCGCCATCTGGAGCGGGGTGGCCTGCACGTCGAACTGGCCGATACCCGTCTGCGCGACCTGGTCGACGGACATCTTCTTCGACGGGTACTTGCTCGACGGGTTGGTGCGGACCGGGGTGTCGATCTGCGTGTTGAAGCCGAGCTTCTCGGCCATGGCCCGCATCTTGTCCTGGCCGAGCTTGTTCGCGAGCTCCGCGAAGACGTTGTTGCAGGACAGCCGCAGCGCGGTGCGCGGCGACGCGTTGTTGCAGGCCGCGGAGCCCGCCTCGCTGGGGAGCAGGGTGCGGGTGCCCGGGATCGTGTACGGGTCGGGGGTGCCGGTCGGCTGGTCCAGATTCGTGACCAGGCCGTTCTCGATCGCCGCCGCGAGGGTGACCAGCTTGAAGGTGGAGCCGGGCGCCTGGGGCTTGCGCAGCGCCACGTTCTCCATGGCCTTGCCCTTGTCGGCGGAGAGCTCCGCCCAGGCCTCCTTGTCGTTCGCGCCGGTGATCCGGCCGGGGTCGAAGGAGGGGTTGTTCACGACGGCGAGGATCTCGCCCGTGGCGGGGTCGATGGCCACGGCGGCGCCCTGCTTGCCCTGGAGCGCGTCGTAGGCGGCCTTCTGCACGTCCTTGTCGATCGTGGTCAGCACGTTGCCCGGGGCGGCCCGCTTGTTGGTGAGCGTGTCCATCATGGTCTTCAGCCGGTTGTCGGAGCCGTTGAGGACGTTCTTGTAGATGCCCTCCAGCAGGGTCGCGCCTTGGACCGGGGAGTTGAAGCCGGTGATCGGCGCGTAGAGGGGGCCGTCGGTGTAGGTCCGCTTGTACGCGAAGTCCTTGCCGCCCGTCTGCACCGAGCCCGTGATCGCCTCCCCGCCCACGATGATGTTGCCCAGCGGGTTCTCGTACTTCCCGATGGCGTTCCGTCGGTTGTGCTCGTCGTCTGCGAGGGCCTGGCCTTGGTACGCCTGCACCCAGGTGACGCGGACCAGCAGGGCCAGCACCAGGAGCAGACAGAAGACCGACGCACGCCTGATCGTCTTGTTCATCCCCCAGAAGGACGTCCCAGCCGCCCCGACCGTTCCGCTCTGCCCTGATTGTGGCCGGGTTCTCAGCTTTTCTTCATGACGAAGCCTCCCTCGTAGGCCGCGATGACCGCCTGCGTCCGGTCGCGGGAGCCCGTCTTAGTGAGGACCGCCGCGACATGGGTCTTCACCGTCTGCGGGCCGACCCCGAGACGTTCGCTCATCTCGTGGTTGGACAGTCCGGTGGCCATCAGGCGCAGTACGTCGGCCTCCCGCTCTGTGAGCCGGGACACCCAGGGCGCGGCGCCGGGCCGGGTACGGGGCGCCTGGGCCGCGGCGAGGGAGCGGACGGCCGCGGGGAAGAGCAGGGAGTCGCCCCGGGCCACCAGCCGGACCGCGCCGATCAGCTCGTCGGGGTCGGCGCGCTTGAGGAGGAAGCCGGAGGCTCCGGCCCGCAGCGCGTCGTAGACGTAGGCGTCGTTCTCGAAGGTGGTGACGACCACGATCCGGGGCGGCTCGGGCATGGTGGCGAGGATCTGCTCGGTGGCCCGTATCCCGTCTATCTCGGGCATCCGGACGTCCATCAGCACCACGTCGGGGGCCAGTGAGCGGACCAGCGGCACCGCCTCGGCTCCGGTGGCCGCCTCACCGACCACCTCCAGGTCGGGTTCGGCTTCGAGGATGACCCGCAGCGCGGTGCGGACCATCCGCTCGTCGTCGCAGAGCACCAGGCGCAGCGGGGGCCTGCTGGGCGCGGTCATCGGGCTCCCTCCCCCAGCGGGAGTACGGCCTTCAGCCGCCAGCGACCCTCGTGCGGGCCGGCCTCGATGGCGCCGCCGAGCAGCGCGGCCCGTTCGGCCGCGCCGCGCAGGCCCCGGCCCCCGGTCGTACGGGGCTCCCGGTCGTCGGGCGCGGCGGGCGGATTGGTCATGGTGATCTCCAGTTCACGGTGCGCTCCTTCTCGGCGGGGGTCCTCCCCCTCGTGTACGCGGATCCGCAGCTCCACGGGGCCGGAGCCGTGTCGCAATGCGTTGCTGAGGCCCTCCTGGACGATCCGGTACGCCTCTCGGGAGGCGATCGCCGGCAGCTGCGCCCACTCCCGAACGGGCCCGGGGTCCTGGTCGGCGGTCACGGTGGTGCCGGCCGCCCGGGTGCGGGCGAGCAGTCCGTCGAGGTCGGCGGCGAGGGTGGGGGCCGGCGCGGCGTCCGGCCGCGTCGGGTCCCCGTCGCGCAGCAGGCCCAGTACGGCGTCCAGCTCGCCCACGGTCCGCCGGGTGGTGTCCTCGATGGCGGCCAGCGCCTCCCGTACGAACTCCGGGTCGCGGTCCAGCACCCGCCGGGCGGCGACCGCCTGCAGGGTGACGGCGCTCAGCGCGTGCCCGACCGCGTCGTGCAGCTCCCGGGCCAGCCGGTTGCGCACGGCCAGGTCCGCGGTCCGTTCCTCCGCGGCCGCCAGCCGGTCCGCCGCGGTCGGCCCGAGCAGTACCGGTGCCATCCGCGCCAGCAGCGCCCCCGCCCCGGCGGCGACCAGGACGAGCCCGGCCAGCAGGGCGATCCCGATCGGCGGTGCCACGTACGGCTGGGCGTCGGTGGAGAACCAGCCGAACCCGAGGCGTACTTCCTTCAGCCCGCTCACGAACGGCAGCGCGATCAGCACGACCCCCATGGGCGGCACCGCGAGCGTCAGCCCGCTGACCAACGCGCCGACCCCCAGGTGCAGGGTCCACCAGGCGGACGTTCGCCCCCGGGCCGCCCAGGACCGGGCCGGCCCCTCCGCCAGCCGGTCCCCCGGCACCCCGCACATGGCCCGGACCGCGGTCACCGACAGCGGCCGCACCAGCCCGAAGACGGCGGTGACCGCTGCAAGCGGCAGGGCGGCGGCGTAGGAGGCGAGGGCCAGCGGGAAGGAGTCGAGTGCGTTGACTCCGCCGGCCGCCATGCCGACCCCCACCTCCGCGAGGAGGAAGTACGGCATCAGCAGGGCCCCGCCGAGGATCTGGTGCACCCAGCGCAGCCGGGCCCGCCCGCCCAACAGCACGCCCAGGCCGTCGCGCATCACCCCTCTCGGCGGGATATGAGGAACCGGGTGAGGACTGCGGCGGCGAGCGATCCGGTGATCATCTGGCCAGCGTAGGTCAACAGGACTGCTGCCGGCGGACCTTCACCTCCGTCCAGCTGCGGCCCCAGCGAGGCGGTCAGCATCCAGGCCCCCCATGCCAGGGCGGCCCCCGCGCCGACCCAGGTGAGGGCCAGCGGCCACCGTGCCCGCAGGCTCCCCCCGCGGGCCAGGAGCAGGGCCCCCGCGCCGGCGGCGAGTGCGCACGTCCCGTGGACGACGGTCACCACGGCAGTCTCCGCCGAGTAGGCCGCGGCCCGCTCCGCGCCCAGCCCGGCACCGCCCCCGAAGGCCCAGTAGGCGTGCACCGCCCCGACCGCGAGGCCGGCCGCTGCCGAGGCTGCCGCCACCACCCCCGTGGACGACGGCAGCCTCCGCCCCAGCACGCCCTGCCAGCGCCGGCCCCAGCGCTCCCGCGCATAGGGCACGAACAACCCGGCCAGGGCGAGTCCTTGGATCGCGAATCCGGTGTACACGACGTTGAACACCCAGGGGTCCAGGAAGGGCAGACGCACCGCCTTGGCGGCGGCGTCCTCCCCGAAGCCCAGCAGGCGTATGAGGAGTTGGCCCGGGAACCCGGTGATGATCGGGGTCAGCAGTCCGGTCGCGACGAACACCGGGACGGCCAGCAACCAGGCCGGCACCCGCATGCCCCAGGGCCGGGTGAGCACCAGCACGAGCAGGACCACGCAGGCGTCCATCGCCACCGTGACGGCATTCGCCGCCATGAGGAACGGCTCGGGATCCAGCAGCACGCTGCCGTCCGGTATGCCGATCCGGCTCCCCGCCAACCAGGCGGTCTTGAGTGCCAGGTAGGGCACGGTGGCGGCCAGGGCGGCCACCCGCAGGATCTGCCGCCCGACCCCCGGAACAGGAGTCGGCCGATGGGGCTGCCGGGACTGCGGATCCGACTCCGGCTCCGACTCCGGCTCCGGCTCCGGCTCCGGCTGCGACTCGGGCCGCTCCGCACCCGTCGGGTGCACTGCTCGTGTGGTCATGACCCAACGGTCCCGCGCGCGGCGCCCCGCCACCTCCCCCTCCAAGGGGAACCGTCTCCCCCGAGCGGGGGAGGAACCGCCCCCTCCACCGCCTCACATGCGCCGCGTGACCACCGACAGCCGGTCCCGCGCCTCGAACAGCGCCGCCTTGATGACCTGTTCGTGCCCCGGCGTCAGCCGGGCCACCGGCACCGAGCAGCTCACCGCGTCCCGCGCCGGAGTCCGGTACGGGATCGCCGTACCGAAGCAGCGCAGACCGAGGGTGTTCTCCTCCCGGTCCACCGCGTACCCCTGCTCCCGGACCAGCGCCAACTCCTCGATGAGCTGCTCCCGGTCGGTGACGGTGTGCTCGGTGACCGCCTCCAGCCGCCGCGGCAGCAGCGCCCGCACCTCCGCGTCCGTGTGCGTGGCCAGCAGCGCCTTGCCCAGCGCCGTCGAGTGCACGGGCAGCCGCCGTCCCACCCGGGTGAAGGGCCGCAGGTAGTGCTGCGACTGGCGGGTGGCCAGGTACACCACGCTCGTCCCGTCCATCCGGGCCAGGTGGATGGTCTCGGTCGTGTCGTCGGACAGCCGGTCCAGGGTGGGCCGGGCCGCGGCGACGACCTCGTCCCCGTCGATGTACGAACTGCCCACGAGCAGGGCCCGTACGCCGATGCCGTACCGCGTGCCGGTGGCGTCCGTCTCCACCCACCCCAGGTTCACCAGGGTGCGCAGCAGCATGTACAGGCTGGACTTGGGCAGCGAGAGGTCGTGCTGGATGTCCGCCAGGCTGTGCAGCCCGGGCCGCGCCGCGAAGTGCTCCAGCAGCAGCACGGTCCGGACCGCCGATTTGACCGCCGCCCCCGCCGCCCCCGGCACCGCCCCCGACGTCGCCGCGTCCTGCGCCGCCCCCGGCACCGCCGCGTCCCGGGCCGTCTCCTGCGCCGTTCCCCGGGCCGGCGGCCCCGCCTCGGTCGTCGTCATGGGCGCGCTTCCCCTCTGGTCGCCTCCGGCCGCATCCGTTCGCCCCTTGTCACGCGGAGGACGCGGAAATAGAGTCCGCAGCAGATGTGATCATTCATCCACCGGAACGGCGTTCAGAATACTGAACGATCCAGGAGGCAGCGGGCCATGACAACGACACCAGTCTGGAGTGTGGACCCCCGCACCGGGAAGCAGCGCGAACAGGTCGCGGTGGAAGCCACGCCCCAGGAGGTGGACGGAGCCGTACGGGCCGCCCACGCGGCCCGCGGAGCCCTCGCCGACGCCACCACCCGCGCCACCTTCCTCCGCGCCGCCGCCGCGCTGCTCGACGAGTCCGCCGCCCACGTCATCGAGGCCGCCGACGCGGAGACCGCGCTCGGCCCCGGCCGGCTCACCGGCGAACTCGCCCGCACCACCGGCCAGCTGCGCGCCTTCGCCGACGCCGTCGACGAGGGGGCGTACCTCGACATCCGCATCGACCGCGCCGACCCCTCCCTGAGCCCGCCGCGCCCCGAACTGCGGCGCTACAAGGTGCCGCTCGGCGTGGTCGCGGTGTACGCGGCCTCCAACTTCCCCCTGGCCTTCTCCGTGCCGGGCGGGGACACCGCGAGCGCCCTGGCCGCCGGTTGCCCGGTGGTCGTCAAGGCGCACCCCGACCACCCGGCCACCTCGGAGCTGTGCGCCTCGCTGCTGCGGCGGGCGGCGGTCGAGTCCGGGCTCCCGGCCGACGTGGTGACCGTGGTCCACGGGTTCGACTCCGGACTGGCGCTGATCCGCCATCCGCTGGTGTCGGCGGCCGGGTTCACCGGTTCCGTCCGGGGCGGGCGGGCCCTGTTCGACGCGGCCGCCGCGCGGCCCGTGCCGATCCCCTTCCACGGCGAACTCGGCTCCCTCAACCCCGTCGTGGTCACCCCGGCGGCGGCGGCCGAGCGCGCCGAGGAGATCGGCGGCGGACTCGCGGGCTCGGTCACCCTCGGGGTCGGCCAGTTCTGCGTGAAGCCCGGCCTGGTCCTGGTGCCCGAGGGCGCGGACGGCGACCGGCTGACCGGGGCGCTGACCAAGGCCCTCGGGGAGACCGAGCCGGGGGTGCTGCTCGACCACCGGATGCGGGAGAACTTCATAGCGGGGGTGCGCGAGCGGGCCGCGCTGACCGGGGTCGGCACGCCCGTCACCCCGGGCTCGGGCGGGGAGCACACCGTCGGCGCGGGATACCTGACCGTGCCGGCGCGGCACCTGCTGGAAGGCGGGGCGTACGAGGTCCTGCTGGAGGAGTGCTTCGGCCCGGTCACCGTGGTCGTCCGGTACGCCGACCAGCGCGAGGCGGGCGCGGTGCTCGCGCTCCTCCCCGGGAACCTGAGCGCCACCCTCCAGTTGTCGGCCGCCGAGACCGAGGGCGCGCCGGGTCCGGCCGCCGAACTGATCGGGCAGGTCACGGGGCTGGCGGGCCGGATCGTCGTCAACGGGTGGCCGACCGGTGTCGCGGTCGCCCCGGCCCAGCACCACGGCGGTCCGTATCCGGCGGCGACCTCCCACTCGACGTCGGTCGGCGCGACCGCGATCGAGCGCTGGCTCCGCCCGGTGGCGTACCAGTCGGTCCCCGACGCCCTCCTCCCGGCGGAGCTGCGCGAGGCCAACCCGCTGGGGCTGCCGCGCCGCGTGACGGGCGGCTGAGCCGGGCGCGGCCCCCCGGCCCCGGCCCATTCGCGGCCGGGGCCGGCCGGCCATCGCCTGCCTTTCACCGCCACCGGCCACCGGCCACCGGTCACCGGTCACCGCCGCTAATTCCGTTGCCCGCCCAGCCCCGCGCCGGGCACGCTCCGGGGTATGCCGAAGCCGCACGGGTTCACGTACGAACGCCACAGGGACGACTCCGTCGTCATCACCCACCGGGGTCGCGAGGCGGCGACCCTGCGCGGGAGCCGGGCCGACAAGTTCCTGGCCGAAGTGGAGGCCGGCGATCCGCAGCTCGTGATGGCCCGCTGGACCGGCTCGTACAAGTTCGGCAACGAGCGCGTCGCGCGCAACCACCCCCGCAACCGGCGCTGAAATCTCGCGCCGGGTAAGGGAACGGCAAAGCCCCTCCGGTCGTTCTCCGGGCATGACCGCTATGACCCCTGGTTCGAACCTGCCGCTCAACGCCGTCCGCGTGACGGTCGACGTGGCAGCGCCGGTGCGCCTCGACGTGTCGGCCCTGCTCCTCGCGGCAGACGGCAAGGTGCGTTCCGACGCCGACTTCATCTTCTTCAACCAGCCCTCCGGGCCGGGTGTCGGATACCGCTCGGGCGGGGGTGCGGCGCCGGACTCGATCACCGTCGACACCGGCGCGCTGCCCCCGGGCATCGAGCGGATCGTGGTCACGGCCAGCCCGGATGCCGCCGGGCAGACCTTCCAGGGCATCGAGCCCACCGCCACCGTGCGCAATGCCGACGCCGGCTCGGTGATCGCCACCTTCACCCCGCCACAGTTGGGCACGGAGACGGCGCTCGTCGTCGTCGAGATCTACCAGCGCGCCGGCGCGTGGAAGGTGCGCGCGGTCGGCCAGGGGTATGCGAACGGCCTGGCCGGCATCGCCACCGACTTCGGGGTCTCCGTGGAGGAGGAGCCGGCCCCGGCGGCGGCCCCCGTCGCCCCGCCCGTGCCCCCGGCGCCCGCCGCTCCCCCGGCCCCGCCCGTCTCCTACCCGGCCTCCCCCTGGCTCGGCGGCGCCACGACGCCCACCCCGGCCGCGCCTCCCGCACCGCCCGCCCCGGTGCCCGCGGCGGCCCCCGCGGGCACCGGGAAGATCAACCTGGACAAGGGCAGGGTCAGCCTCCAGAAGAACCAGACCGTCTCCCTGGTCAAGGGCGGCCGCCCGCTGCTCTCCCAGGTCAAGATGGGCCTCGGCTGGGAGCCCGCGTTCGGCGGCCGGGCCATCGACCTCGACGCGTCCGTGATCGCCTACGGCCCCCAGCGCAACCACATCGACCACTGCTGGTTCGGCAAGCTCTCCATCCTGGGCGGCGCCGTCAAGCACTCGGGTGACAACCTCACCGGCGAGGGCTCGGGCGACGACGAGGTGATCGTCGTGGACCTGGGCCGGCTCCCGGCGGACACGACGGGCCTGGTCTTCACGGTCAACTCCTTCTCCGGTCAGAAGTTCACCGATGTCGCCAAGGCCTACTGCCGCCTTGTCGACGCGGCGAGCGGGGAGGAACTGGTGCGCTTCGACCTCACCGGCGCCGAGCCGCAGACCGGCGTCATGATGGCGAAGCTGATCAAGCAGTTCTCCGGCGAGTGGGAGATGACGGCCATGGGCCAGTTTGTGAAGTCGCGCACAGTGCGCGGCATGGTCAAGCCCGCCGCGGAGGCACTCTGAGCAGGTGGGCGGGCACATGGAGCCACCGAGGGGGCATCGCGGGTGATGGAAGCCACGCGTAATCCGGAGGTGGCTGTCAGTGCCCGCCCGTAGCCTTGAAGGCATGAAGCAGTCACTCACTCCCGCGGGGCCCGCCCGCCCGTCCGCCGCCGAGGCGAACGAGGCGATACGGCACCTTGTCGAGACCCGGGTGGACGGCGACTGGCCCTCGGAGGCGTACGAGTTCCTGCTCGCGGAGTGGGCCGAGGCCTCCCGCGCCGAACTCGCCGCCTCCCAGTAGCCGCCGGACCGGCCCACGCCGGTCCGGCTCCGGCAGACGTCAGCGCGTACGCCGCCACGGCCCGGTGATGGCCAGCATGATGCCGGGGTCCTGGATGTTGGCGTACAGGGTGCGTCCGTCCGGGGAGAAGCAGACACCGGTGAACTCGGAGTACTCCGGCGCCTCGGCCGTCCCCATGTTCATCTCGTTGCGGGCGAGGGGGTAGGTGCGGCCCGATTCCGTCGCGCCGAACAGGTGCTGGAGCCCCGAGCCGTCCTCCGCGATGACGAGGCCGCCGTACGGGGACACGGTGATGTTGTCGGGGCCGTCGTAGCCGCCCTCCACCGACGGGTCCGCGTTCACCCCGAGCAGCACGGTCAGCCGGATGGTGCGCCGCTTCGGGTCGTAGAACCACACCTGGCCGTCGTGGGCCGCGCCCGGGCTCTCCTCACGGGCGTAGGAGGAGACGAAGTACGCGCCGCCGTCCGCCCACCACATGCCCTCCAGCTTGCGGGCGCGCGTCACCGTGCCGTCCGCGAACTGCTTGCGCACCGGCACGGTCCGCGCGTCGCGGTCCGGTACGTCCACCCAGTCGACGCCGTAGACGGTGCCGATCTTCGTGGCGCGCGACAGGTCGTCGACGAACAGGCCCGAGCCGTCGGTGCACTTGGGGGCCTGGAGCACCCCCGCGTCGGCGGCGAGCGTACGGAGCTTGCCTCGCCCGTGCCGGAAGCCGGCCGGCGGGGTCCAGCGGTAGAGCAGCCCGTTGGGCCCCGAGGCGTCCTCGGTCAGGTAGGCGTGGCCCTGGCGCGGGTCGATGACGACCGCCTCGTGGGCGTACCGGCCGAACGCCTTGATCGGCTGCGGGTCGCGGTTGGCGCGGTTGTCGTGCGGATCGACCTCGAAGACGTAGCCGTGGTCCTTGGTCATGCCGTTCTTGCCGGCGAGGTCCTCGGTCTCCTCGCAGGTCAGCCATGTGTCCCACGGGGTGGCGCCGCCCGCGCAATTGGTCGACGTACCGGCGATGCCCACCCATTCGGCGACCTCACCGCCGCGGCGGACCTCGACGACCGTGCAGCCGCCGGCCGCGGCCGGGTCGTAGACGAGCCCCTCGGTGAGCGGGACGGGGTGGGTCCAGTTCGCCCGCTTGCCCTTGAGTTCGTGGTTGTTGACGAGGAGGGTCACCCCGCGGTGGCCCGCGAAGGCGGCGGTGCCGTCGTGGTTGGACGGGGTGATCTCGCCGGACTCCAGCTCGGTGACCCCGCTGTGGGTGATCACGCGGTACGAGAATCCCGCCGGGAGGGCGAGGATGCCGGCCGGATCGGGGACCAGGGGGCCGTAGCCGGGCTCGCAGGGCCGCCCGCGCTCGTCGCGCTGCTCGCCCTCCTCGGCCGCCAGCGCCCCCGGGGCGGTGGCGAGTGCGCCGACCGTCCCGGTGAGGGCGACTCCCGCACCGGCGATCACGGTGCGGGCGGTGAAGTCTCTACGGCTGAGCGGCATCGGGTCTCCAGGGGTGGGGAGGTGGTGCGCCTGTCGTGCGGTCGTCGGCGCACACGCTCCCGCCCGCACGTGAACGGCGGCTGAACTACCCGCGAAGCGGAGCCGACCCCTTTCCGGTGGGCGGAATGGCCAACTCCGGACCAGGAACGGCGCGTTGTCGACACCTTGCCCGAACCCTCCCCCGCACCGCCGACACCACGCACACCCGAGCCGGTCGAATCTCCGGGAACGCAAACGGCCGGCCCGGCGCCCTGGGGCGCCGAGCCGGCCGAGAAGGGTCGATCCGACCCCGGTCCGTGCTCAGTCCGTGCCGAACTCCATCGCGGCGCGGTCCAGCATCTCCTCTTCGCCGGAGACCTCGCCGCGGGAGGCGATGGCCTCGGCGCCGCCTTCCGGCAGGGTGCCGATCAGCCCGGTCGCGGCGGCCTGGGCGGCGCCGATGGCGGGGCTGCCGGTGCCGATCAGGCCGAGGCCGGCGTACTGCTCCAGCTTGGCCCGCGAGTCGGCGATGTCGAGGTTGCGCATGGTGAGCTGGCCGATCCGGTCCACCGGACCGAACGCGGAGTCCTCGGTGCGCTCCATGGACAGCTTGTCCGGGTGGTAGCTGAACGCCGGGCCCTTGGTGTCGAGGATCGAGTAGTCCTCACCGCGCCGCAGCCGCAGGGTGACCTCGCCGGTGACGGCGGAGCCGACCCAGCGCTGGAGCGACTCGCGCACCATCAGCGCCTGCGGGTCGAGCCAACGGCCCTCGTACATGAGGCGACCGAGGCGCCGGCCCTCGTTGTGGTACTGCGCGAGGGTGTCCTCGTTGTGGATCGCGTTGACGAGACGCTCGTACGCGGCGTGCAGCAGGGCCATGCCCGGGGCCTCGTAGATGCCACGGCTCTTGGCCTCGATGATCCGGTTCTCGATCTGGTCCGACATGCCCATGCCGTGACGACCGCCGATGGCATTGGCCTCCATCACCAGGTCGACGGCGGAGGCGAACTTCTTGCCGTTGATCGTCACGGGGCGGCCCTGGTCGAAGCCGATCGTCACGTCCTCGGTGGCGATCTGGACCGAGGTGTCCCAGAACCGCACGCCCATGATCGGCTCGACGGTCTCGACGCCCGTGTCGAGGTGCTCCAGGGTCTTGGCCTCGTGGGTGGCGCCCCAGATGTTGGCGTCGGTGGAGTACGCCTTCTCGGTGCTGTCACGGTAGGGGAGGTCGTGGGCGAGCAGCCACTCCGACATCTCCTTGCGGCCGCCGAGCTCGGTCACGAAGTCCGCGTCGAGCCAGGGCTTGTAGATCCGCAGGTGCGGGTTGGCGAGCAGACCGTAGCGGTAGAACCGCTCGATGTCGTTGCCCTTGAAGGTCGAGCCGTCGCCCCAGATCTGCACGTCGTCCTCGAGCATCGCCCGGACGAGCAGGGTGCCGGTGACGGCGCGGCCGAGCGGCGTCGTGTTGAAGTAGGCGCGCCCGCCGGAGCGGATGTGGAACGCACCGCAGGTGAGCGCGGCCAGGCCCTCTTCGACCAGAGACGCGCGGCAGTCGACGAGGCGCGCGATCTCGGCACCGTAGGTCTTGGCGCGGCCGGGCACCGAGGCGATGTCGGGCTCGTCGTACTGGCCGATGTCGGCGGTGTAGGTGCACGGGACGGCACCCTTGTCGCGCATCCAGGCGACTGCGACGGAGGTGTCGAGGCCGCCGGAGAAGGCGATGCCGACGCGTTCGCCGGCGGGCAGGGATGTGAGGACCTTGGACATGGAAAGAGTATGCACCAAACCGCATATTCATGCAAAAGAGCGTGTCGGGAGGCCTCAGGTCCGCTCGGACCACCCGCCGGGGCCGTCGATTCCACCCCCGGGGCGACCCGCCCCGGGGGACCTGGTCAGGACTGCCGGGACTGGCCGGGTCAGGACTGCCGGGACTGCCGGGTCAGGACTGCCGGGAACGCGCCTTGAACGCCGCCTTGCGGGCTTCCTTCGCGGCCTTCTTGTCCGGGTGCAGCCGCCCCATGGCCTCCAGGACGTCCGCGGTCGCCGGGTGGTCCACCCGCCACGCCTGGTCGAAGAAACCCGCGTGGTGGGCGGTCAGGGTCTCCATGAGCAGCGGCAGCTCCTCCGTCTCCCCGTCCGCGGCGAGCTGCGCCGCGATCGTGTCGACCGTCAGCCAGAACACCATGGCGCCGTCCGGGGCCGGTACGTCTGTCACCCCGTGCTCGGCGAGCCAGACCCGGGCGAGCCCGCCGAGCTCAGGGTCGTCGAGCACCGCACGGACCACGGGCTCCGCCTCCGGCCCGGCCGGCGCGAGGGCCTGCTGGCAGCGCAGCCGTCGCAGCGGGGCGCCTTCGTCGTCACCGCGGGCCGCGGCCAGCAGTTCTGCGACGGCTGTGGGCAGTTCGCGGCCGGCGAGCCACTGTTCGATCTCGGCCTGGGCTGCGCCCTCCGGGTAGTGGGCGACGCCGTCGAGCAGCGCGTCGGCTCCCTTGTCGGCGAGGTCGCCGACGGCGGGGGCCTCGACCCCGGCCTCCAGCATCCGTGCGCGGATGCCGTACCGGCCGAGCGGGGTGAGCCGGACCATCCCGTAGCGCGAGACGTCTTCCTCGTCGTCACCCGCGTCACCCGCGCCGCCCGCCGGCTCCTCCCCCTCCGCCATCAGCGCCTCGTCGACGGGCCGGTACTCCACCAGCCCGATCGGCTCCAGCTGCCGGAACTGGTCGTCGAGCCGCATCATCGCGTCCGAGACCTGCTCCAGCACGGCGTCGGTCGGATCGCCCATGCCGTCGGGCACGACCATCGACGCGGCGAGCACGGGCAGCGGAACCGGCCCGTCCGCGGTCCCGCCCTCGGCGACGGTGAGCAGGTAGAGGTTGGCGAGGACCCCGTCGAGGAAGTCGGCCTCGCGACCCGGGTTCCAGTCCAGCCGGTCGAAGTCGATCTCGCCGCCCGCGTCCAGCGCGTCGACGAGGTCGTCCAGATCGGGTACGGCGGCGTCGGCGAGCACCGTGTCGAGGGCGGCCAGCCACAGTTCGAGGACGTCGCCGGGCGTTCCGCCCGTCACCAGTGCGAGGTCTTCTCCGGGCACGGCCGTGCCGCGCTCGCCCTCCGCTTCCCCCGACTCCTCCTCGGGCTCGGTCACGTCGACCAGCCCGGTGTCGACCGCCACCCGCCAGGCCTGACTCGCGTACACGACGGAGTCCTCGTCGGAGGTTTCGAGTCCCAGTTCCCTTGCGGCCAGAGGAAGTTGGTCGGCGGCGAGTTCACCGCCGATCTCGATGCGGGTGTCCGGTCCGGCCCAGCGCGCCAGCCGTACGGCACGGGCGAACAGGGGGGCACCGAGGGCGTCGCGGGCCAGTTCCGCATCGGCGGGCAGCCGTACCGGCGGCAGCGTGGGGTGCGGCTCTGCGGACATGGGGCGGTTCTCCTCGCGAAGCGAACGCTGTGGGGTGGCCGGAGGGCGGGCCGGTGCGGGCCGCGCCGGGGCGCCCGGTGGGCCGGCCGGCCGACCGGCCGGAAGCCCAGCGTAGACGCAATTCGGGCGCGCCTGGCGCCCCATCACCTTTGGTTCATCCCACAGTCAACCGGCGTATTCCCTGGAGGGCTTGACAACTTTGCTGACCACACAGGAAATTGACGCGCGTAGACATGTCGGGGTCCGAGGGGGGCGACACCCTTCCCGGAGCCCCATGCCCACCCCCCTTCTGCGTTTTCCCTCATCCCACACCGGAGTTCCCGACCATGCGCTCCTCGCATCCCCGTTCCGCCGCCGTCGCGGCCCTCGTCGCCACCGCACTGGCCACCGGCCTGCTCGCGGGCTCCGCCGACGCGGCCGAAGGCGCCGTGTCCGCCGATCCGATACGCATCCACGACATCCAGGGCACCACCCGGACGTCCCCGCTGGCCGGCAAGCAGGTCGCCGGTGTCGAGGGCATCGTGACGGGCGTCCGCACCTACGGTTCGCGCGGTTTCTGGATCCAGGACCCGAACGCGGACGACAACGACGCCACCAGCGAAGGCATCTTCGTCTTCACCAACTCGGTCCCCACCGTCGCCGTGGGCGACGCGGTCAAGGTCTCCGGCACGGTCGGCGAGTACGTCCCCGGCGGCCTGAACTCCGGCAACCAGTCGGTGACCCAGATATCGAAGCCGACCGTCACCGTCGTCTCCTCGGGCAACGCGCTGCCCGAGGCCGTCCAGATCAACGAGTACTCGGTGCCCGCCGAATACGCCCCCGCGGGCGACCCGGCCGCCGCCGGCAGCATCAACGGCCTGACCCTGGAGCCCTCGCGCTACGCCCTGGACTACTACGAGTCCCTCGAGGGCATGAACGTGGCGATCGGCACCTCGCGCGTGGTCGGCGCCACCGACCCGTACGCGGAGCTGTGGGTCACGGTCAAGGGCTGGGAGAACGCCGCCAAGCGCGGCGGCACGATCTACGGTTCGTACGAGTCCCAGAACACCGGCCGCCTCCAGATCCAGCAGCTCGCGCCGCTCGCGCAGCAGCCCTTCCCGGTGGCCAACGTCGGCGACCGGCTGACCGGCACCACCGAAGGCCCGCTGGACTTCAACCAGTTCGGCGGCTACACGCTGGTGGCCCGCACCCTCGGCACGGTCAAGGCCGGCACCCTCGCCCCCGAGAAGACCAAGGCGCAGAGCCCGGGCGAGCTCGCGGTGGCGACGTACAACGTCGAGAACCTGGACCCGAGCGACCCGCAGGAGAAGTTCGACAACCTCGCCAAGGCGGTCGTCGAGAACCTCGCCTCCCCCGACATCCTCGCCCTGGAGGAGATCCAGGACGACAACGGCGCCAAGAACGACGGCACCGTCTCGGCGGAGCAGACGCTGACCAAGTTCACCGCCGCGATCGCCGCCGCGGGCGGCCCGGCGTACCAGTGGCGCAGCATCAACCCGGAGGACAAGAAGGACGGCGGCGAGCCCGGGGGCAACATCCGCCAGGTGTTCCTCTTCAACCCCGCCCGGGTCTCCTTCACCGACCGCGCCGCGGGCGACGCGACCACCGCGAACGGCGTCGTGCGGGAGAACGGCCACGCGGCCCTCACCCACTCCCCCGGCCGGATCGACCCGGCGAACCCGGCGTGGGTCGACAGCCGCAAGCCGCTGGCCGGCGAGTTCGTCTTCCGCGGCCGGACCGTCTTCGTGATCGCCAACCACTTCGGCTCCAAGGGCGGCGACGAGGGTCTGACCTCGCACCACCAGCCGCCGGTGCGCTCCTCGGAGACCAAGCGGCTGCTCCAGGCGCAGGCCGTGAACGGCTTCGTCAAGGAGATCCTGGCGGCCGACAAGAACGCGAGCGTCCTCGCCCTCGGCGACATCAACGACTTCGAGTTCTCGGCGACCACGCAGGCGCTGACGGACGGCGGGGCGCTGTACCCGGCGATCAAGTCGCTGCCGAAGGCGGAGCGGTACTCGTACGTCTACCAGGGCAACGCGCAGGTGCTGGACCAGATCCTGACCAGCCCGTCGATCAAGAACTTCACGTACGACAGCGTGCACATCAACGCGGAGTTCTCGGTCCAGAACAGCGACCACGACCCGCAGGTCCTGCGCTTCCGCCCGTAACCGCGGACCGCGGGGGGGGGGGGGGGGGCCGGCCGCCCCCCCCCCCCGGCCCCCCGGCCACAATACGGGGCTGGACATCCGTGTGGCCCCCCGCCGGGTCCTGCCCGCCGTACACGCCCAGC
>NZ_JBIARJ010000021.1:94107-149976 GCF_042889825.1 Streptomyces sp. NPDC002467
GCCCCCGCGCGCCCGGCCCCCGCCCGCCCGGCCCGCCCGGGGCGGGGGGGGGCGCCCCCCCGGCCGCCGCCACGGCCGGACCCCCCTGCCACAATCCGGGCATGAACTTCCGTGAGGCCACCCGCCGGGACCTGCCCGCCGTACTCGCCCTGCTCGCCGACGAGGACGAGGTCGTGGACCCGGGCTCGGTCGTGGTCGACGAGGCGAGCGAGCGGGCCTTCGCGTCCATCGCGGCGGACGCCCGCAACGAGGTGCTGGTCCTGACCGACGGCGACGCCCCGGACGGGGTCGTCATCGGCTGCCTCCAGTTGACGTACATCCCCGGCCTCGGCCAGGGCGGGCGGGAACGCGCGCTGGTGGAGGCGGTACGGGTCCGCGCGGACCGCCGCGGCGAGGGGCTCGGCGCGGAACTGATGCGGCTGGCCGTGGCCCGGGCCGGGGAACGCGGCTGCGGCCTGGTCCAGCTGACCAGCAACAAGCGGCGCACGGCGGCCCACCGCTTCTACGAACAGCTCGGCTTCGCGCGCAGCCACGAGGGCTTCAAGCTGTCGCTGACGGACTGACACGGACCGACGCGCCCCAAAGTAGGGCCTTTCGACCCTGGCGTGACGCTCACCACATCCCTGCCGAATCGACCGGTTGGTGGTGTTGAGTATCCACACGCATCGCCACGCATCCCCACGTCCGATCTTGCATCCTCGTCTGGAGGACCGCGTGTTCCCCTCCATCTCCCTCGCCCAGGAAATCGGCCTCGCCGTCCTGCTGGTCGCGGCCGTCGTATGGGTCCTCGGCCTCGGCCACATGCTGTGGGACAGCCGCTTCCACCACCCCGAGCCCGGTGCCTTCGACGGCCTGGCGGTAATCCCGGCGCAGCGCGGCGTCGCCGCGCACCCGATGGAGGCGGTGGAGCTGACCGAGGCGGAGAAGGAGGCCTTCGCCGGCCTGGTCCGCAGGATCCCGCTCAGCTGACGCCCCGCGCGCGGAGCGGCACGACGAGCACGCTCCTCATCGGCACGTGCCCCGGCCTGCCCGTGTGCACCGCCCCGCACACCTACCTCTTCGTCGACGGCCTCGACCTCGTGACGCGCAGCGACAGCCGGATGGCGGGCCTCGACCCGGCCCTGCTCCTGCGCCCCGGCGGACCGCTCTACCCCGCCGATTCGCCGCGCACGGTGGACGTGGCCGCCCAGGTCGGTCCCGATCCGGGGCCCGAAAGGCTGTCCCTGCGGGTCCGGCTGCGGGGCGGGACGGTCATCTGGTCGGATCTGACGTACCCGGGCCCCGATGGCGGGGTGATCGAGGTGGTCCGCTTCCGCCTGGAGCAGTATCTCGGCGAGATCGGGCGGGCGTACGCGGCAGTCCGGAAATGACCGAGCGCCCCCCGGCCGCGGTGCGGCGGGAGGGCGCTCGGTGACTACCCGTGGGCGTCAGTTGTGGCTGTGCAGGACCTCGTTCAGGCCGCCCCAGTTCGCCTTGTACGGGCGGGCCTCGACGGCGCCGGTGACCGAGTTGCGGCGGAAGAGGATGTTGTCGGCGCCGGAGAGCTCCAGGGCCTTGACGACCTGGCCGTCCGGCAGGGTGACCCGGGTGCCCGCGGTGACGTACAGGCCGGCCTCGACGACGCACTCGCTGCCGAGCGCGATGCCGATGCCCGCCTCGGCGCCGATCAGGGTGCGCTCGCCGATCGAGATGATCTGCTTGCCGCCGCCCGACAGGGTGCCCATGGTGGAGGCGCCGCCGCCGATGTCGGAGCCGTCGCCGACCACGACGCCCGCGGAGATGCGGCCCTCGACCATGGAGGTGCCGAGGGTGCCGGCGTTGAAGTTGACGAAGCCCTCGTGCATGACGGTGGTGCCCTCGGCGAGGTGCGCGCCCAGGCGGACCCGGTCGGCGTCGGCGATGCGCACGCCCTTGGGGGCGACGTAGTCCGTCATCCGCGGGAACTTGTCGATCGAGGTGACCTGGAGGTGCAGGCCCTCGGCGCGGGCGTTGAGGCGGACGGTCTCGACCTGGTCGACGGCGACCGGGCCCAGCGAGGTCCAGGCGACGTTGGTCAGCAGGCCGAACACGCCGTCGAGGTTCTGGCCGTGCGGCTTGACCAGGCGGTGGCTGAGCAGGTGCAGGCGCAGGTACGCGTCGTGCGCGTCCAGCGGCTTGTCCTCCAGGGAGGCGATCACGGTGCGGACGGCTACGACCTCGACGCCGCGGACCGCGTCCGAGCGGATGGCCTTGGCCGCGGCGGCGCCGAGGAGCTCCACGGCCTGCTCGGCGGTGAGGCGCTCGGTGCCGGCCGGGCCGGGCTCGGCGACCAGCTCGGGGGCGGGGAACCAGGTGTCGAGGACGGTGCCGTCGGCGGTGATGGTGGCAAGTCCGGCGGCGACGGCGCCGGTGGTACGCGTAGCAGTCATGCCCGAAACCTAACCGGCGACGGCCGCCCTGGGCGAACCGGTCTCATGTGCCGGTCTCGCGCGTCGCCGCGCCTCCCGCACGCCCATGGCCAGCACGGTTGCCCCGGCGGCCGTGCCGAGGACCGCGCACAGGGGCCACAGAAGGCCGGGCGCCCCGGCGTACAGGGCCCCGCCGAGGGGTCCGGCGAGGACGAAACCGCTGATGGACACGCCCGCGTACAGGCTCTGGAACCGTCCGATGGCGTACTCGGGTGACTCGTCGGCGACGTACGCGGTGGCGGTGGTCTTGTAGAGGATCTCGCCGAAGGTGAGCAGCACCATCATGGCGGCGGCGGTCGCCATGCCCACGCCGAGCAGCAGCATCGCGTAGCCGCCGCCCACCAGCACCAGGCCGCAGCCGATGACGGGCAGCGGGGAGCGCCGGCGCAGGGCGAGGGTGGCCGGGAGCTCCAGGAGCACGATGACCGTGCCGTTGATCGCGATGAGCAGCCCGTACGCGCGGGTGTCCATGCCGTGGTCGGCGAGGAACACCGGGAACGTCGTGAGGTGCTGCCGGTAGACGAGGTCGATGACGGCGATGGCGCCGAGCAGCACGAGGACGGCCGGTCGCGCGCGCAGCTCGCGCCAGAGCCCTCCGCGGCCCAGACCCCCGTCCGGGGCCGCGGAGGGACGTCCGGGGACCCGGGCCGGGACGACCCGGGCGGTCCAGAGGGCGAAGAGCAGGGTGCCGAGGCCGTCCGCGAGGAAGAGCCAGTCGTACGAGAGACCGGTCGCGATCAGGGCCCCGATCGGTCCGCCCGCCGCGAAGCCGGCGTTGGACATGGAGCGGGTGACGGCGAAGGCCTGGCGCCGGGAGCCCTCCGGCACGGTCACGGCGACCAGCGCGGAGTTGGCGGCGCGGATCACCCCCGAGGCGTACTGGGCGATGGGCAGGACGAGGGCCAGCAGCCCGGTCGGGACCGTCGGCAGGACGACGAGGGCGGCGCCGCCGAGCGCGGAGGCGCCGAGCAGCGCGCGGCGGTGGCCGAAGCGGTCTCCGTACCAGCCGCCGGTGAAGTTCCCGGCGACCAGGCCGACGCCGCCGATGCCGACGACCAGGCCCGCCTGGGCGGCGCCGAGGCCGCGCGGGCCGGTCAGGTAGAGGAAGACGAAGACGAACGTGAAGCTTGCGACGGCGTTGACGAAGATCCCCGCAGCCAGCAGCCACACGACCTTCGGTACGTCCTTGATCCCCTGCAGCACACCCGTGTCCCCCGCGTTCCGTAGTCGGTTCGTAGTGAGTTCCTTTTGGGAACGGACTATGTCAGCATGACAGCCTCGGGTCAACGGAAAAAGGAGTCCCATGGCCCAGCGCACGCATCTCGACGACGCCGACTGCTCCATCGCCCAGGCCCTCGAAGTCGTGGGCGACTGGTGGACGCTGCTGATCGTCCGCGACACCGCGCGCGGCCTGCACCGCTTCGACGAGCTCCAGCGCGAACTGGGGATGTCCCGCAAGGTGCTCGCCGAGCGGCTGAAGCTGCTCGTCGAGGCCGGGGTGCTGACGCGCGAGCCGTACCAGGAACGCCCGGTGCGGCACGAATACCGGCTGACCCCGCGCGGGCGGGGGCTGCTGCCGGTCCTGGTCGCGCTCCAGGACTGGGGAGACGCCTGGATCCTGGGAGAGGGAGAGATGACGGCGACGACGCGGGAGGCCTCGAAGGAGGCGGAACGGGTGCACGCGCTGCGCGGCACCCGGGTGCCGGAGCTGCTGCTGCCGGACCGTTTCGGCGAGCTGAGCGACCCGGTGGCGGACACCCCGTTCACGGTCCTGTACTGCTTCCCGAGCGCCTACGCGCGCGCCGAGTCCTACCCGCCCGGCTGGGGCGGGATCCCGGGCGCGAGGGGCTGCACGTTCGAATCGTGTACGTACCGCGACCAGCTCGCGGAGTTCACGGAGGCCGGCGCGACCGTGCACGGCGTGTCCACGCAGCGGCCGGACGAACAGCGGGAGTTCGCGGAGGCGGAGCGGCTGCGGTTCCCGCTGCTCTCGGACGCGGAACTCGGGCTGACGGCGGCGCTGCGGCTGCCGACGTTCCGGGCGGCGGGGGTGAGTCGGCTGAAGCGGTTGACGCTGGTGCTGGATCGGGAGCGGGTGGTGCGTGAGGTCCTGTACCCGATCCAGGACATCGAGGCCTCGGTGGCGGCCGCCCTGACCACGATCCGCGCCCTGTCCTGACGGCCCGTCCACCCGACCGCGCCGGCTCTGGGCCGGGGCCGCCCCTGGGCCGGGCGCCGCCTCCGGGCCGGGCGCCGCACGGCCGGGGCCGGCGCGGAGCCGACGCGGAGCCGACGCGCGGAGCGTGTCCCCTACCCGCCCTTCCGCCGTTCCCCGGGCTCCGCCCGGACCCGCCCTGGGGCTCCGCCCCAGACCCCGCGCCTCAAACGCCGGCGAGGCTGGATGCGTCCGCGGCCGGACCTGCCCTGCGGGAAATTCGGCCCGCGGCAGGCGGACGGCAGCAGCCAAATCCAGCCCCGCCGGCGTTTGAGGCGCCGCCGGAGGCAACCAGCCCGTCCGGCGATCGAGGACCGGGGGCCGGAGGCAGCGCCCCGGCTGCGGCGCCGCGCCCGGCGAAGGCGGCGGACTCGGCAACGTCAGCACTGCCCGCTAAGGGCGGCGCAGGACCCGGCCGAGGATGTCCTGGGCGTACCGCTCGTCGTACTCCGCGTCCGTCAGGAGGACCTGGAGGCTGATGCCGTCCATCACCGCCACCAGCGCGCGGGCCGTCACCGGATCGGTCCGCGGGGCCAGCGCCGCCACGACCGACTCGCACCACTCCGCCGCCACCGGCCGCAGCGCCGGCCTCCGCAGGGCCGCCAGGTACAGCTCGTACTCCAGCTCCGCCCGGCCCCGGTCGGCCGCCAGGAACTCCCCCAGCAGGCGCGCCAGCGCGCCCGCGAGGTCTTCACCGCCGCGTACCGCGAGGGCCGGGGCCATGCCCTCGTTCGCCTGGCGCAGCGCCGCGACCAGCAGGTCGTCCAGGGTCTTGAAGTGGTACGTCGTCGAGCCGAGCGGTACGTCCGCCTCCGCGGCCACGCTGCGGTGGCTCAGCCCCGCGATGCCCTTGGCGCCCACCACCCGGATCGCCGCGTCGATGATCCGTTGCCGCCGGTCGGGGTCGTACCGACGCACGCCCGGCGGCATCAGTGCGCTCCGCCGAGGTTCAGCAGGACCACCCCGGCGATCACCAGCACCAGGCCCGCGATCTTGGCGGCGGTGGCCGCCTCCCCCATGAAGACCATGCCCATGGCGGCGATGGCGGCCGTGCCGACGCCCGCCCAGATCGCGTACGCCGTGCCCACCGACATCGACTTCAGGGTCTGCGAGAGCAGGGTGAAGGCGATCACGTACCCGAGCAGCGTGCCCAGCGACGGCCAGAGCTTCGTGAAGCCGTCGCTGTACTTCATCGCGGTGGTTCCGGCGACCTCGGCGGCTATGGCGGCGGCAAGCAGTACGTAGGGCATGCGTGCGAGTGTACGGGTGTACGCATCGCTGCGTACACCCGTACACATCGCGGTCGCGTCGCGTCGCGTCACGTCACGTCACGTCACATCACGTCACATCGCGGGTCAGTTGAGCGTGAACCAGGCCGCGCGGGACTTCTTGAACTCGGGGTGCGTGAGGTCCTTGGCCTCGATGCCGTCCCCGTACAGGTCGGCGGAGCCGCTGTCCGTGATCAGCTGCACCCGTGCGCCCGCCACCGACAGGTCGGGCACGTCCACGATGGCCTCCCAGCCGCCCGGGTCGGTGGTCGGCAGGTCGGCCCGCTTGACGGGGGCGTGGCCGGCGACGCCGTCCCACTGGTAGAGGGCGTAGGGGTCGGAGTTGTCGTCCGCGGCCCAGGAGCCCGCCAGGATCAGGTACTGGTTGGCCGCGTTCTTGCGGATGTCACGGACGGACAGCCCGCCGAGGTCCAGCTCGATCGGCGATCCGACGGCCGCCTTGGCCCCGCTCGCCAGGACCTGGTCGAAGTTGGTGACCGGCACGATCAGGGCCTTGCCGCCGAGCACGGCCGGGGCCAGCGGGGCGCGGAAGCCCACGTAGGCCGTGGTGGTGGAGCCGGGGGCGAATTCCAGGCCCTCCACGTTGAAGCCGTCGATCTGCTTCGGCGCCTGGCCGGTCGCCGTGCCGGCCGCGAAGCCGTACCGGTTGCCGTTCGCCACGTCCCAGGCCACCAGGTCGTCGCGGAGCTTCTTGTACGAGCGCCCGTAGGCGAGCTGCGCACCCGAACCCGAGCCGCTCACCGTCGTGGTGAACACCGTGTTGCGGGGGGCCTTGTACTCGCCGTCCTTGTTGTTGCCGAGCGAGCCCGTCCAATAGATGGTGTTGCCGATCCGGGTGGCGCCCTCGATGTCCACCTCCTTGGTGACACCGAGCTGGGAGCTGAAGTCCCAGGTGCGCACGGGGGCGGCGGAGTTGGAACGGTCGTACAGGCGCAGCACGTTCGACTCGTCGTCCGCGACGATCGTGTAGCCGCCGCCGACGTCCACGGCGGCCGAGGAGTCCGAGGCGCCGCTGAAGTAGCGGGCGTCGGACGGGTTCTGGACGGCGGCGGAGGCGGCGTAGGAGAGGGTCTTGGTGGCGGTCTTGCCGCCGAGCCCGGTGACCTTGATCGTCAGGGTGGTGTAGCCGCGACCGTGCGCGGTGACGGCCAGTTGGCGCACGGCACCGGACCCGGTGACCGTGACGTCGCCGGTGCCGGCGACCGAGGCCTTGGTGGAGGCGGAAGCGCTGACGGTCAGGGCGGAGACGTCGGCGCCGCTCTGCGCGACGGTGACGTTGACGGTCTGGTCCCCCACCCCGCCCACCGATCCCGACAGGTAGCCGGCGGACAGCGAGATGGTCGGGGTCCCGTAGGTGACCGCGTGCGCGGGCATGACGGTGGCGGCGACGATCAGTGCGGCGATTCCGGCGGTACCCGCGATACCGAGCTGCTTCTTCAAGGTGGCGTCCTCTCCCTCACGGCGTCACTCCGTGACGACCATCGAGAAGATTCGGCCGGCGTGGCCAACTCCCGGTGCACGTCACTTGGCGGCCCGGAGAACAGCGAGGGCCCCCGGCACGACCGTGCCGGGGGCCCTCGGAGCAGGCGCTGGATCAGACGTTGAAGCCGAGCGCGCGGAGCTGCTCACGACCGTCGTCCGTGATCTTGTCCGGGCCCCACGGCGGCATCCAGACCCAGTTGATCCGGAGTTCGCTGACGATGCCGTCCGTCGCCGACTTCGCCTGGTCCTCGATGACGTCCGTCAGCGGGCAGGCCGCCGAGGTCAGGGTCATGTCGAGGGTGGCGATGTTCGCGTCGTCGATGTGGATGCCGTAGATCAGGCCCAGGTTGACGACGTCGATGCCCAGCTCGGGGTCGACCACGTCGTAGAGGGCCTCGCGGACCTCTTCCTCGGTGGCCGGCTTGATCGACGCCTCGGGCGTCGCGTTCTCGGTCATGCCGTCTTCCTCTCCGCGTCGCCCAGAGCCTGGGCCGTCGCGTCCTTCCACGCCATCCAACTCAGCAGAGCACACTTCACGCGCGCCGGGTACTTGGAGACGCCGACGAACGCGACCGCGTCCTCCAGCACCTCCTCCATGGCCTCGTCGGGCTCGATCTTGCCCTTGGACTGCATCATCTCCAGGAACACGGCCTGGATCTTCCGCGCCTCGGCGAGCTCCTTGCCGACCAGCAGCTCGTTGAGCACGGAAGCGCTGGCCTGGCTGATGGAGCAGCCGTTGCCCTCGTACGAGACGTCGGTCAGCGTCTCGCCGTCGTACTTCACGCGAAGCGTGATCTCGTCGCCGCACGTCGGGTTGACGTGGTGCACCTCGGCGTCACCGTCGCGCAGGCCACGCCCGTGCGGGTGCTTGTAGTGGTCCAGGATCAGTTCCTGGTACATCGAATCCAGCTTCACAGCGTCCTCGTCCTGTCAGCCGAAGAAGTTCCGTACGTGCTCCAGCCCGTCGATCAGCGCGTCGACGTCGGCGGGAGAGGAGTACAGGTAGAAAGACGCTCGCGTGGTCGCCGGAATTCCGTACCGCAGGCAGACCGGGCGGGCGCAGTGGTGTCCCACGCGGACCGCGATGCCCTGCTCGTCGAGCACCTGACCGACGTCGTGCGGGTGGATGTCGCCCAGCACGAAGGAGATCGCGGCGCCGCGGTCCTCGGCCGTGGTGGGGCCGATGATCCGCAGGTCGGGCACCTCGGCGAGGCGCTTGATCGCGTACTCGGTGATCGCGTGCTCGTGAGCGGCGATCTTGTCCATGCCGATCGCGGTCAGGTAGTCCACGGCCGCGCCGAGGCCGACGGCCTGGGCGATCGGGGGCGTACCCGCCTCGAACTTGTGGGGGGCCGGCGCGTACGTCGAGGCGTGCATCGACACGGTCTCGATCATCTCGCCGCCGCCGAGGAACGGAGGCAGGTCCTCCAGGAGCTCCTGGCGGCCCCACAGGACGCCGATGCCGGTCGGGCCGCACATCTTGTGGCCGGTGAAGGCCACGAAGTCGGCGCCGAGCGCCTGTACGTCCAGCGGCATGTGCGGAGCGGCCTGCGAGGCGTCGATCAGCACCAGCGCGCCGACGTCCTGCGCGCGCCGGACGATCGCCTCGACCGGGTTGACCGTGCCCATGATGTTGGAGACCAGCGTGAAGGAGACGATCTTCGTCTTCTCCGTGATGACCTCTTCGATGTTGGACAGGTCGAGCCGGCCGTCGTCCGTGAGGCCGAACCACTTCAGCTTCGCGCCGGTGCGCTGCGCCAGCAGCTGCCACGGGACGATGTTGGAGTGGTGCTCCATCTCGGTGATGGCGATCTCGGTGTCGCGGTCGACCCGGTAGGGCTCGTCGGCCCAGCCGAGCATGTTCGCGACCAGGTTGAGCGACTCCGAGGCGTTCTTCGTGAAGATCACCTCGTCGCGGCTCGGCGCGTTGATGAAGGCGGCGACCTTGTCGCGGGCGCCCTCGTACAGTGCCGTGGCCTCCTCGGCGAGCACGTGCACGCCGCGGTGGACGTTGGCGTTGTGCTGCTCGTAGTACTCGTTCAGCGCGTCGAGTACCTGGCGCGGCTTCTGCGAGGTCGCCGCGTTGTCCAGGTAAACGATCTTCTTCCCGTCGTGGACCACACGATCCAGCAGGGGGAAGTCCTTGCGGATCGCCTCGATGTCGAGGAGGCCAGGCAGCTGTGTCACGCGGTCGCGCCACCCTTCGTGCTGTACGACTCGTAGCCTTCCGCCTCCAGCTTGTCGGCGAGCTCGGCACCGCCGGACTCGACGATGCGGCCTTCCGAGAAGACGTGGACGAAGTCGGGCTTGATGTAGCGGAGGATCCGCGTGTAGTGCGTGATCAGCAGCGTGCCGACCTCGCCGGTCGCGCGGACGCGGTTGACGCCCTCGGAGACCTGACGCAGCGCGTCGACGTCGAGGCCGGAGTCGGTCTCGTCGAGGATCGCGATCTTCGGCTTGAGGAGCTCCAGCTGGAGGATCTCGTGGCGCTTCTTCTCACCGCCGGAGAAGCCCTCGTTGACGTTGCGCTCGGCGAAGGCCGGGTCCATCTGGAGCTGCTCCATCGCGGACTTGACCTCCTTCACCCAGGTGCGCAGCTTGGGGGCCTCGCCGCGGATGGCGGTGGCGGAGGTGCGCAGGAAGTTGGAGACCGAGACGCCGGGGACCTCGACCGGGTACTGCATGGCGAGGAAGACGCCGGCGCGGGCGCGCTCGTCGACGGACATCTCGAGGACGTCCTCGCCGTCGAGGGTCACCGTGCCGCCGGTGATCGTGTACTTCGGGTGACCGGCCAGCGAGTACGCCAGCGTGGACTTGCCGGAGCCGTTCGGACCCATGATGGCGTGCGTCTCACCCTGCTTGACGGTGAGGTCGACGCCCTTGAGGATCTCGCGGGCGCCGTTCTCGGCCTCGACGGAGACGTGCAGGTCGTGGATTTCAAGCGTTGCCATGGATACCTCAGGACTCCTGGGTGAGGGAGACGAGCACGTCGTCCCCTTCGATCTTTACGGGGTATACGGGTACGGGGCGCGTCGCGGGCAGACCGGAGGGCTTGCCGGTGCGCAGGTCGAAGGCCGACCCGTGCAGCCAGCACTCGATCATGCAGTCCTCGACTTCGCCCTCCGAGAGGGAGACGTTCGCGTGCGAGCAGATGTCGTTGATCGCGAACACCTCCCCGTCGGTGGAGACGATGGACACCGGCGTGCCGTCGAGTTCCACCCGCTTGGGGGTGTTCTCTTCGAGCTCGCTCAGCGCACAGGCCTTGAGGTAGGTCATCAGACGGCCGCCGCCAGCTCGGCCTCGATCTTCGCGATGAGGCGCTCCTCGATGTCCGGGACACCGATCTGCTGGACGAGCTCGGCGAAGAAGCCGCGCACGACCAGGCGGCGGGCCTCGTCGGCCGGGATGCCGCGGGACCGCAGGTAGAAGAGCTGCTCGTCGTCGAAGCGGCCGGTGGCGGAGGCGTGGCCGGCGCCGACGATCTCGCCGGTCTCGATCTCCAGGTTCGGCACCGAGTCGACCCGCGCGCCGTCCGTGAGGACGAGGTTGCGGTTCATCTCGTAGGTGTCGGTGCCCTCGGCGGTCTTCTCGATGAGCACGTCACCGATCCAGACGGCGTGGGCGTCCTGGCCCTGGAGCGCGCCCTTGTAGACCACGTTGGACTTGCAGTGCGGGGCGTCGTGCGTGACCAGGAGGCGGTGCTCCTGGTGCTGGCCGGCGTCCGTGAAGTACAGGCCGAGCATCTCGGACTCGCCGCCGGGGCCCGCGTAGCTGACGCGCGGGTGCAGGCGCACCAAGTCGCCGCCGAAGGTGACGACCACGGACTTGAAGCTCGCGTCGCGGCCGATCAGGGCGTTGTGCTGCGAGGTGTGGACGGCGGTGTCGTCCCAGTCCTGGACGGACACGAAGGTCACCTTGGCGCCGTCGCCGACGAGGATGTCGACGTTGGCGGCGCGCACGCCGTCACCGGTGTGGTCGATCACGATGATCGCCTCGGCGAACGGCTTGATGTCGAAGACGGTGTGACCGAAGGTCGTGCCGCCTTCACCGTGCAGCGCGACCCGGATGGGCTCGGCGAGCACGGTCTCCTTGGGCACGGTGACGACCGTGGCCTTGGCGAACGCGGAGAAGGCCTGGGCGGAGACGCGGTCGACGGGGGTGCCGGCCTTGCCGATCCGCTCGTCGTCGCGCTCGACGGACTCGACGGTCACGCCGTCGGGCGCCTCGATCTGGGCCTTCATGGTGCCGTTGGCGACCGCGGTGCCGTCGTGCAGACCCTTGAGGCGGGCCAGCGGGGTGAACCGCCACTCCTCCTCGCGGCCGTTCGGTACCGGGAAGTCGGCCACGTCGAAGGACGGGGGCGCGCTCATCCGGGTGGCGACGGTGGACTCGGCGGCCACCGCGATCGCGCCGGCGGTGGTGGAGCCCGCCGGAATGTTCTGAGCCTCAGCCATGGCTGTCGTCTTGCTCGCTCTCTTAAATGAACACAGTCTTCGTCAAAAGAATGTGCTGCGGGTGGGACGGGCGGTCGGGACTAGCCGACCGAACCCTCCATCTGCAGCTCGATCAGCCGGTTCAGCTCCAGCGCGTACTCCATGGGCAGCTCCTTCGCGATCGGCTCGACGAAGCCGCGCACGATCATGGCCATGGCCTCGAACTCGGTGAGCCCGCGCTGCATCAGGTAGAAGAGCTGGTCGTCGGAGACCTTGGAGACGGTGGCCTCGTGACCCATCGTGACGTCGTCCTCGCGGACGTCCACGTAGGGGTAGGTGTCCGAGCGGGAGATCGTGTCGACCAGGAGCGCGTCGCACAGCACGTTGGACTTCGATCCGGCCGCACCCTCGCCGATCTCGACGAGACCGCGGTAGGAGGTGCGGCCACCGCCACGGGCCACCGACTTGGAGACGATGTTCGAGGAGGTGTTCGGCGCCATGTGGACCATCTTGGAGCCGGCGTCCTGGTGCTGGCCCTCGCCCGCGAAGGCGATGGAGAGGGTCTCGCCCTTGGCGTGCTCGCCCATCAGGTAGACGGCCGGGTACTTCATGGTGACCTTGGAACCGATGTTGCCGTCGATCCACTCCATGGTCGCGCCCTCGTACGCCACGGCGCGCTTGGTGACCAGGTTGTAGACGTTGTTCGACCAGTTCTGGATGGTCGTGTAGCGGCAGCGGCCGCCCTTCTTCACGATGATCTCGACCACGGCGCTGTGCAGCGAGTCCGAGGAGTAGATCGGGGCGGTGCAGCCCTCGACGTAGTGGACGTAGGCGTCCTCGTCGACGATGATCAGCGTCCGCTCGAACTGGCCCATGTTCTCCGTGTTGATGCGGAAGTAGGCCTGGAGCGGGATGTCCACGTGGACACCCTTGGGGACGTAGATGAACGAGCCGCCCGACCACACCGCGGTGTTCAGCGAGGCGAACTTGTTGTCACCGACGGGGATGACCGTGCCGAAGTACTCCTGGAAGAGCTCCGGGTGCTCCTTGAGCGCGGTGTCCGTGTCGAGGAAGATGACGCCCTGCTCCTCCAGGTCCTCGCGGATCTGGTGGTAGACGACCTCGGACTCGTACTGGGCCGCGACACCGGCGACGAGGCGCTGCTTCTCCGCCTCCGGGATGCCGAGCTTGTCGTACGTGTTCTTGATGTCCTCGGGCAGTTCCTCCCACGAAGCGGCCTGCTTCTCGGTGGAGCGCACGAAGTACTTGATGTTGTCGAAGTCGATGCCGGAGAGGTCGGAGCCCCAGTTCGGCATGGGCTTCTTGTCGAACAGCTTCAGGCCCTTGAGGCGGAGGTTGAGCATCCACTCCGGCTCGGACTTCTTCGCCGAGATGTCGCGGACGACGTCCTCGGACAGACCCCGCTTGGCAGCGGCACCGGCCGCGTCGGAGTCGGCCCAGCCGTATTCGTAGGTGCCCAGGCCATCGAGCTCAGGGTGAGCAGTCTCCGTGGTCATGCGGGGTTCCTCCCGGCCGTACTTGCAGATACTGATGTGTCGGTCTGTGTGGCGCTCGCGCTACGCGGAATGAACGTCGTGCACACTCCGTCGCCGTGGGCGATCGTGGCGAGACGCTGCACGTGTGTCCCGAGCAGACGGGAGAAGACCTCTGTCTCCGCCTCGCAGAGCTGCGGGAACTGCTCGGCGACGTGTGCGACCGGGCAGTGGTGCTGGCAGAGCTGTTCACCGCTGTGCGGACCGGGAGCGCTCTTCGCCGTAGCAGCGTACCCGTCCGCGGTCAACGCCTTGGCCAGGGCCTCCGTGCGGCCCGCCGGAGCGGCCGCGTCGACGGCTTCCCGGTAACTCCGCGCCTGCGCCTCCATCCGGGACCGGGCGAAGGCGGCGACGGCCGCCTCGCCCTGCTCGCCCCCGCCGACGGACTGCGCGATCCAGCGCAGGGCGTCCGCGGCGAGCGCGTCGTAGGACTGGTCGAAGGCGTCCCGGCCGCAGTCGGTGAGCGCGAACACCTTGGCGGGCCGACCCCGGGTGCGTGTGCCGTACACACGCTGCTCACGGGGTTCGACCACGTCGTCGGCGACGAGCGTGTCGAGGTGGCGGCGGACGGCGGCCTGGGTGAGGCCGAGGCGCTGCGCGAGGTCGGCGACGGTGGACGGACCGTGGTCCAGGATCGAGCGCGCCACTCGGTTGCGGGTTGACCGCTCCCCGGTGGCGAGCTCCCCCTGGGGGGTCTCGATCTGCCGTTCGCCGTATTTCACAACGCCATTGTTGCGTAATTAGCCGAGCCCCGACAAGCCGTGACGGACGCCACTCCTGGTGTCATCCATCACTAAGGGTTACCTAAGCAATCGACGCAGAGTTATTCGGAGGCAGACATTCCGTCTTCTCTGCGGGCCCCTCCCGTGAACCAGTAGACGGCCCCGACCAGCAGCCCTCCGCCCACGATGCTTCCCGGCACGGTGAACATCAGGTTGCGGAAGAGATCACTGAGAGACGCCGATCCGTCGAGGACGGCGACGCCGAAAAGGGCCATGTTCGCGACGCAGTGTTCGAATCCGACGGCGACGAACACCGCCACCGGCAGCCACAGGACGGCCTTCCCGTGGACCATCTCGGCGAGCACGGCCCGCGCGGAGGAGCCGCGGTCACCCCGGAGGCGTGCACCATCGCGCCGAGGGCGAAGGCGCCGAGCAGGTTGCCGCCCAGGCACAGCGCCCACGAGGAGAGCAGGTCCCCGATCCCGGTCCGGCCGGACAGGGCGCCGACCAGCATCACCATCACGTTGCTCGTGAAGAGCTGGGCGCCGGCGAACATCACGACGTGGGCCTTGTGCTCGGCCTGCCCCGAGGTGGCTTCACGTTCTGAGCGATGCCGTTCACCATTCGACGCCAGGCGCCGCGCCGGCCCCCGCCCGCGCGAATAGGTCACCAATGCGCGGGCCCGTGACCCCCGCGCCCCCGGGACCAAGGGCCCCTTCCCGGGCTCCGTAGACTCATTGCCCATGAGCAACGACCCCGCCGTGGAGATCCGCGGACTGGTGAAGCGGTACGGCCCCAAGACAGCGGTGGACGGACTGGACCTCACCGTCCGCAGGGGATCCGTCACCGCGGTCCTCGGTCCCAACGGCGCGGGCAAGACGACCACGGTGGAGACCTGCGAGGGCTACCGCCGCCCCGACGCCGGCACCGTCCGCGTCCTCGGTCTCGACCCGGTCGCCCAGGCCGGGACGCTGCGGACCCGGATCGGCGTGATGCTGCAGTCCGGGGGCGTCTATTCCGGGGCCCGCGCGGTCGAGATGCTGCGCCACATGGCCAAGCTGTACGCGAACCCGCTCGCCGTGGACCCCCTGGTGGAACGCCTCGGCCTCGGCGGCTGCGGCCGCACCCCCTACCGCCGGCTCTCCGGCGGCCAGCAGCAGCGCCTGGCGCTGGCCATGGCCGTGGTCGGTCGCCCCGAGCTGGTCTTCCTGGACGAGCCCACGGCCGGGCTGGACCCGCAGGCCCGCCGCGCGACCTGGGACCTCGTACGGGAACTGCGCACCGACGGGGTCACCGTCGTGCTCACCACCCACCACATGGACGAGGCCGAGCAGCTCTCGGACGAGGTCGCCATCGTCGACGCGGGCCGGGTCATCGTCCACGGCAGCCCCGAGGAGCTGTGCCGGGGCGGCGCCGAGAACACCCTGCGCTTCACCGGCCGCCCCTCCCTCGACCTCGCCTCGCTGCTGAAGGCACTGCCCGACGGCACCCAGGCCGCCGAGCTCACCCCCGGCGCCTACCGGGTCACCGGCGACGTCGACCCGCAGCTGCTGGCCACGGTCGCCTCCTGGTGCGCGCAGCACGGCGTGATGCCGAACAGCCTGACGGTGGAGCGGCACACCCTCGAAGACGTTTTCCTGGAGCTGACCGGTAAGGAGCTGCGCGCATGAGCGCCGGTACGTTCACCCCCGACCCGGGAGCGGCCCCGGTGGCCCGCATGGTCCTCGCGCAGACCGCGCTGGAGACCCGGATGCTGCTGCGCAACGGGGAGCAGCTGCTGCTCACCGTGATCATCCCGGCGCTGCTGCTGACCCTCTTCTCGGCCGTCGACATCGTCGACACCGGAGCCGGGAAGTCCGTGGACTTCCTGGCCCCCGGCATCCTGGCCCTCGCCGTGATGTCGACCGCCTTCACCGGCCAGGCCATCGCGACCGGCTTCGACCGCCGCTACGGGGTCCTCAAGCGGCTGGGGGCCTCCCCGCTGCCGCGCTGGGCGCTGATGGCGGCCAAGACCCTGTCGGTGCTGGTCACCGAGGTGCTCCAGATCGCGCTGCTGACCGTGATCGCCTTCGCGCTGGGCTGGTCCCCGCAGGGCGACCCGCTGTCGGTGGCCGCGCTGATCCTGCTCGGCACCGCCGCCTTCTCCGGGCTGGGACTGCTGATGGCGGGCACCCTCAAGGCCGAGATCACCCTGGCCGCCGCGAACCTGGTGTTCCTGCTGCTGCTGATCGGCGGCGGAGTGATCGTGCCGCTGGAGAAGTTCCCGGGAGCCGTGCGGTCTGTGCTGGGCCTGCTGCCGATCTCGGCCCTGTCCGACGGTCTGCGCGAGGTGCTCCAGCACGGGGCGGCGCTGCCGTGGGGCGACGCGGCCGTGCTCGCGGCCTGGGCCGTACTCGGCCTGGGCGCCGCCGCGCGGCTCTTCCGCTGGGAATGAAACAGCTCCCCTCGCGACGGAAAAGCCGCGAGGATGGACGCCTCCACACATGAGGCCGGGGGGCGGACATGGTGCAGCGGGAGGCCGTACTTCGGCTGGACGAGCAGTGGGCACGGGTGCGCTCGGGGGCGGCGCACGCGGAGCCCGGCGATCGCGAGCGCCTGCTCGACGAGCTGATCGGGGCCCTGCGCCCGCTCGCCGACGATCCGCAGTGCACCGCTCTGCTGGGGCTGCGACTGGCCGACCGGGCCGCCCTGCGCTTCGCCGAAGGCGACCGCGCGGGGGCCCTCGCCACGATCGAGGAGGGGCTGCGGAGCTCCGAGCGCGCCGCGCCGTACTCCCCCGACTTCGCCCGCTGGTACGCCCGCGGGCTGATCAACCACGGGGTGTGGCTCGCCTGGCCGCTGAGCGACGGCGCCCGGCTGCCGAGGCACCCGCTGGGGCCGGCCGCCTCCGAGGGCCCGAGCGCCATGGAACGGGCCGCCGGCGAGCGCGCCCGTGACCTGACCCGCGCCGCCGTCGAGGTGTGGTCGGGCCTGGACCAGCGCGATCCGGTCAACCGGCGGGGGCTCGCACAGGCGAAGGTGTTCCTCGGGGACCGCCTCGCGGAGCTGGGTCTCACCGAGGAGGCGGTGGCCTGGGCGGTGGACGCGGAGGGGGACTTCCGGCAGCTCCTGCTCGCGGACACCGGCCCGGAGGAGTCCGAGGAGGCCGAGGAGGCCCTCGACCACATCGGCCGCCAGCTGGAGCTGCGCCTGCGATTCCTGGCCTTCGCCTCGCTGGTGCGGCTGCGCACGCAGGGGCTGCTGCCCGAGCGGCTGCTGCCGCAGGCCGTGGTGGCCGCCCGGATCCAGGGGGTGGCGGAGGAGGAGATCGCGGCCGGGCTGGGGCTGGGCGCCGAGCAGGTGGCCACGATGCTGGAGGTCACGCCCTGGCTCGCGGTGTGGCGCGTGGAGGTGCGGGGCGCCGACGGGCTGTGGAACGAACTGGATCACCCGTGGCGCGGTTCCACGGAGGTCAGGAACCGGACGGCCGAGGAGGTGGCGTCGGACGTGGTGCACGCCTTCAGGGCCTCGGCGGACTGCCCGGGCGACGGCGGTCACTGGCTCATCCGCCTGTGGTGGCACGAGGAGGGGGACCCCGCGGGGGCCCGGTTCCGGTTGCTCGTCGGCCCCGACACCACCCCCTCGTGAAAGTTTGCACAAGTCGGCCCATACGATAGGGGCCGTGTTGAACCCATTCGCATACATCGCAGGCCGCTGGACGCCGTCACCTCGGACCGTCCGGCGCGCCGCGTCCGCCGCGCTCGTCATGAGCGTGCTCATCGTCGTCACCGGCGGCGCGGTGCGGCTGACCGGATCCGGTCTCGGCTGTGACACCTGGCCCAAGTGCACCGACGACAGTCTGGTCGTGACGCAGGCCCAGGGCTTCCACGGCGCCATCGAGTTCGGCAACCGGATGCTGACGTACGTGCTCTGCTCGGCCGTCGGCTGGTTCATCCTCGCGGCACGCTCGGCCAAGCCCTGGCGGCACTCCCTGACGAAGCTCGGCTGGGTGCAGTTCGCGCTCGTGATGGGCAACGCGGTCCTCGGCGGGATCACCGTGCTGACCGGGCTCAACCCGTACAGCGTCGCCGGACACTTCCTGCTCGCCACCAGCCTGATCGCCGTGACCACCGTCTCCTGGCAGCGCACCCGTGAGGGCGACGGCCTCCCCCGGCCGCGCGTGCCCGGCCCGGTGCGCAAGCTGTCGTGGGCGCTGGTCGCCGCCACCCTCGTGCTGATCGCGGCGGGCACGGTCGTCACCGGATCCGGACCGCACGCCGGTGACAAGAGCGAGATCAAGCGGATGCCGTTCGACTGGGAGGCCACCGCGCACGTGCACGGCATCTCGGCGTGGCTCGTGTGCGCGCTCGCCGTGGCGATGTGGCTGGCGCTGCGGGTCGTGGACGCCCCCGCCGACACCCGTGCCCGCGCCCGCGACCTGCTGGTCGTGCTGCTCGCGCAGGGCGGGATCGGCTACGTGCAGTACGCCACCCACGTGCCCGAGGTCCTGGTCGCCATCCACATGCTCGGCTCCTGCCTGGTGTGGATCGCGGTGGTCCGGATCGCGCTGAGCCTGCGCGAGCGGACCGCGGAGCAGGCGGAGATCCCCGCCCAGGGCGACCCGCAGCTCTCGACGGTCTGAGAGTCGGCCTAGCCCCCTTCGTCCAGTCGGTACACGCGGCGGGCATTGCCCGCCGCGACCATGGCCGCCACCCGGTCGGCGTCCCGCCAGGACCAGGACCCGTCGGCGACCCAGCCGCCCAGCACCCGGCCCAGCGCCTCCCGGAAGACCAGGGCGCGGACCGCGTGCAGTTCGGGGAGCCGGCCCGCTCCGCTGGAGAACATCAGCTTCCCGAACGGCGCGACCTCCAGCAGATCCGCCAGTACCGTCGCGGCCCCGGCTCCGGTCCACCCGAGGGCCGGGCCGGTGTCCGCGTAGACGTGCGGGAAGGCCGCGGCGAGCCGCGCGGCGAGCCGGTGGTGCGGGTACTCCCCCAACAGCACCAGCCGCGCGCCCAGGCCCTCGGTGGCCCGTACGAAGCCGGTCAGCGCGGCCTCGTCCCCCGCTCCCGTACGCAGCTGGAGCGGCAGCCCCGAGGAGACCGCGCTCCACAGCAGGTGCCGCAGCAGCACGGGGTCCCGTACGGCTCCGCCCTTCGTGCGCGCCTCCAGCCAGCGCCCGGCCGCCCCGCGCACCTCGCCGGGACCGGGCGGGTCGGCGGCGAGGCCCGGGCCGGCGGCGCAGGTGAAGGCGGCGGCCCCGGCGGCCGCGTGGTGGACGGCGCCGGCGAGGTTGGCGAGGAAGGCGGCCACCGTCCCGGAGGTGTCGGCGGCCTGCTCGGCCAGTAACTCCAGCCGGACCGCCTCGAAGGCCTCCGCGTCCCCGGCGAGCGCCAGTTCCTTGGGCCCGGTGAGGTCGCCGGGCTCCCCGGAGTCGACCAGGTAGGCGGTGACCCCGGAGCCCCGCAGCAGCCGCCGCGCCGACTCGGCCACGCCGAGCTCGCGGCGCCGGGCCAGGTAGCGGGCGGGGGCGGCGTGGGGTTCCAGGCCGAGCAGCGGCGCGCACCAGCGGCGCACGGCGAAACCGGTCTGGGTGTCGAAGAAGGTGGTACCCGCGGCGGGCGGACCCGCCGCGGGGAGCAGTTGGGCCTCGAAGGTGCCCAGGCCCAGCTCCGTACGGAGTACTCCGTGGCAGTACTGGTCCACCAGGGGCGGCGTTTCGATCATCCGGGCATCCCGTTGCGGACGTGAGGAAGGGGCTTCCACACGTCCTAACGGGTGAGCGGGGTGTGAGGTGTTGCTCGCGCTGTTGACCGAGACGGCACCGGATCGGCGGGAGCCGGCTCAGGCGGCCGGGTTCGCGGCTCCGCCGATCTGGATGCCGGCCATCCGCGTCCACTCGTACGGGCCGGTCTTCACGCGCGCGGCGAACTCGCCGTCGAACTCGTCGTGGAGGGTCAGACCGGCCTTCTCCGCGGCCAGCTGCGCCACGGCGAAGGTCGGGGCGACCAGGTCGCCCCAGCCGCCGTCGGTCCCCACGAGCACGATGCGGGTGCCGGCCTGGCCGATGTGGGCCAGCTGGCCCTCGGCGCCGCCGTGCTCCTTGGCGAAGGCTGCGATCTGCTTGGCCAGCCTGGCCGCCTTGCGGTCCTGCTTCTTGTCCGCGGCGCCTGCGGCGTCCGCGATGTCTGCGGTGTCTCCCATGAGGGGCATGCTACCGGCGAGTAATCAACGGAGGAAGGGATCCACGGCCACCGCCACGAACAGCAGCGACACGTAGGTGATCGACCAGTGGAACAGGCGCATCTCCTTGAGCTTCGCGCCCGTCACGCCCGCCTTGGCCCGCGCGTGCAGCGCGTGCGCCTCCCACAGCCACCAGCCGCCCGCGAGCAGCGCGACCGAGGTGTAGAACCAGCCCGTGTAACCCAGAGGGGTCAGCAGCAGCGAGACGGCCACCATCACCCAGCTGTAGAGCACGATCTGCCGCGCCACGACCTTGTTCCCGGCCACCACCGGCAGCATCGGCACGCCGACGCGCGCGTAGTCGTCCTTCACCTTCATCGACAGCGGCCAGTAGTGCGGCGGCGTCCAGAAGAAGATGACGAGGAAGAGGATGACCGCGGCCCAGGAGACCTCGTTCTTGACGGCCGACCAGCCGATCAGCACCGGCATGCAGCCCGCGATGCCGCCCCAGACGATGTTCTGGGCGGTGCGCCGCTTCAGCAGCATCGTGTAGACGACCACGTAGAAGAGGAGCGCGCCGAGCGCCAGCGCCGCCGACAGCCAGTTGATCAGCAGGCCGAAGAACAGGGTGGAGACCACGCCGAGGGTGATGCCGAAGGCCAGGCACTCCCTCGGGCTGACCATGCCGGTCACCAGGGGGCGCTGCGAGGTCCGGTCCATCAACGCGTCGATGTCGCGGTCGATGTACATGTTCAGCGCGTTGGCGCCGCCCGCGGACAGGTAGCCGCCGAAGCAGGTCGCGAGGACCAGCCACAGCGAGGGCACGCCCTGCTCCGCCAGGAACATCACCGGCACTGTGGTGATCAGCAGAAGTTCGATGATCCGAGGCTTGGTCAAAGCCACGAACGCCATGGCCCGGGCCCCGAACGGCCGGTGACCGGGGCTCGTCCCGAGCACCCCCGCTGGACGGGATTCGACGGCCGTCACACGCACCCCTGAGAGAGAAACCAGCAAGCACCGTAAGGGCCTGCACGTACCACGCCACTCTAGACGTTGGTCTTACGTCGCCCTGCGCGGGGGTCGCGTCGTGTTGGCCCGAACGGAGGTGAACGACAGGTGACGGAGTGTGGGCACTCGAATAGCTGCACGCCGTTGCGGGGGTAGGCTCGGAATCGCGCCGGTGCACCGTTCGTCACCGGGATTCAGACATGTGGAGAGGAGCCCTGACTCACGGTGAGCACCAAGCCGACGACCACAGAGCTCGAATGGACCGAACTGGACCAGCGGGCCGTCGACACCGCCCGCGTTCTGGCCGCTGACGCGGTCCAGAAGGTCGGAAACGGGCACCCGGGTACGGCCATGAGCCTGGCCCCCGCCGCGTACACCCTCTTCCAGAAGGTCATGCGGCACGACCCGGCCGACCCCGAGTGGGTGGGCCGCGACCGTTTCGTGCTCTCCGCGGGGCACTCGTCCCTCACCCTCTACACCCAGCTGTACCTCGGCGGGTTCGGGCTCGAACTGGACGACCTCAAGGCGTTCCGCACCTGGGGCTCCAAGACCCCCGGGCACCCGGAGTACGGCCACACGGCCGGCGTCGAGACCACCACCGGCCCCCTCGGCCAGGGCATCGCCAACGCGGTGGGCATGGCCATGGCCTCCCGCTACGAGCGCGGTCTGTTCGACCCGCAGGCCGCCGCGGGCACCTCCCCGTTCGACCACATGGTCTACGCGATCGCGGGTGACGGCTGCCTCCAGGAGGGCATCTCCCACGAGGCGTCCGCCCTCGCCGGCCACCAGAAGCTCGGCAACCTGGTGCTCCTGTGGGACGACAACCACATCTCCATCGAGGGTGACACGGAGACCGCCGTCTCCGAGGACACCATGAAGCGCTACGAGGCGTACGGCTGGCACGTCCAGCGCGTCGAGCAGCAGGCCAACGGCGACCTCGACCCGAAGGCGCTGTTCGCCGCCCTCCAGGCCGCCAAGGCCGAGACCGGTCGCCCGTCCTTCATCGCGGCCCGCTCGATCATCGCCTGGCCCGCCCCGCACGCCCAGGGCACCGAGGCCTCGCACGGCTCGGCCCTCGGCGACGACGAGGTCGCCGCCACCAAGCGCGTCCTCGGCTTCGACCCGGAGCAGACCTTCGAGGTCTCCGACGAGGTCATCGCGCACACCCGCGCCCTCGGTGACCGCGGACGCGAGGCCCGCGCCGAGTGGGAGAAGGAGTTCTCCGCCTGGCGCACCGCCCACCCGGAGCACGCGGCCTCGTTCGACCGCATCAACGCCAACGAGCTGCCCGCGGGCTGGGAGGACAAGCTCCCCTCCTTCGAGGCGGGCAAGGGCCTCGCGACCCGCGCCGCCTCCGGCAAGGTGCTCGAGGCGCTCGGCGCGATCATCCCGGAGCTGTGGGGCGGCTCGGCCGACCTGGCCGGCTCCAACAACACCACCATCGACAAGAACTCCTCGTTCCTGCCGGTGGGCAACCCGCTGCCGGAGGCCGACCCGTACGGCCGCACCATCCACTACGGCATCCGCGAGCACGCCATGGCCGCGGCCATGAACGGCATCGCCCTGCACGGCCACACCCGCATCTACGGCGGCACCTTCCTGGTGTTCTCCGACTACATGCGCAACGCGGTCCGCCTGTCCGCGCTGATGCACCTGCCGGTGACCTACGTGTGGACGCACGACTCCATCGGCCTCGGCGAGGACGGCCCGACCCACCAGCCGGTCGAGCACCTGGCCTCGCTGCGCGCCATCCCGGGCCTGAACGTCGTCCGCCCGGCCGATGCGAACGAGACCGCCGTCGCCTGGCGCGAGATCCTGACGCGCCACACCAAGGTGTTCGGCAAGGGCGCCCCGCACGGCCTGGCGCTGACCCGCCAGGGCGTGCCGACGTACGAGCGCAACGAGGACGCCGCCAAGGGCGGGTACGTGCTCTTCGAGGCCGAGGGCGGCGACGCGCAGGTCGTCCTCATCGGCACCGGCTCCGAGGTGCACCTGGCCGTCGAGGCCCGCGAGCAGCTCCAGGCCGAGGGCATCCCGACCCGGGTCGTCTCCATGCCGTCGGTCGAGTGGTTCGAGGAGCAGGACCAGGAGTACAAGGACAGCGTCCTGCCGGCCTCCGTGAAGGCGCGGGTCGCGGTCGAGGCGGGCATCGGCCTGACCTGGCACCGTTACGTCGGTGACGCCGGCCGGATCGTCTCGCTGGAGCACTTCGGTGCCTCGGCGGACGCGAAGGTGCTGTTCCGCGAGTTCGGCTTCACCGCCGAGGCAGTGACCGCAGCCGCCAAGGACTCGCTCGCCGCCGCCGCGCGCTGACGCCCGTACAACACCAGTAGGAGATGCAATTCCCATGACAGACGCACTCAAGCGCCTCTCCGACGAGGGCGTGGCGATCTGGCTGGACGACCTGTCCCGCAAGCGCATCACGTCCGGCAACCTGGCGGAGCTCATCGACCAGTCGCACGTGGTCGGTGTCACCACCAACCCGGCGATCTTCCAGAAGGCGATCAGCGGCGGCGAGGGCTACGAGCAGCAGCTCACCGACCTCGCCACCCGCAAGGTCACCGTCGACGAGGCCCTGCGCATGATCACCACGGCGGACGTCCGCGACGCGGCCGACATCCTGCGCCCGGTCTACGACCGCACCGACGGCCAGGACGGCCGCGTGTCGATCGAGGTCGACCCCCGTCTGGCCCACCAGACGGCGGCGACGATCGCCGAGGCCAAGCAGCTCGCCTGGCTGGTGGACCGCCCGAACACGCTGATCAAGATCCCGGCGACCAAGGCCGGCCTGCCGGCGATCACCGAGGTCATCGGCAAGGGCATCAGCGTCAACGTCACGCTGATCTTCTCGCTGGAGCGCTACCGCGAGGTCATGGACGCGTACCTGGCGGGTCTGGAGAAGGCCAAGGCCGCCGGCCTGGACCTCTCCCTGATCCACTCGGTCGCCTCCTTCTTCGTGTCCCGCGTCGACTCCGAGATCGACAAGCGCCTGGACGCCGTCGGCACCGACGAGGCCAAGGCCCTCAAGGGCAAGGCGGCCCTCGCCAACGCCCGTCTGGCCTACGAGGCCTACGAGGAGGTCTTCTCCTCGGACCGCTGGACCGCCCTGGAGAAGCACGGCGCCAACAAGCAGCGCGCGCTGTGGGCTTCGACCGGCGTCAAGGACCCGGCGTACAAGGACACCCTGTACGTGGACGACCTGGTCGCCCCGAACACGGTGAACACCATGCCGGAGGCCACGCTGGAGGCCACCGCGGACCACGGCCGGATCACCGGTGACACCGTCCGCGGCACCTACGAGCAGGCCCGTGCCGAGCTCGACGCGGTCGCGAAGCTGGGCATCTCGTACGACGATGTGGTTCAGCTGCTGGAAGACGAGGGCGTCGAGAAGTTCGAGGCGTCCTGGAACGACCTGCTGAAGTCGACCGAGGCGGAGCTTGAGCGCCTCGCCCCCACGGAGGCCTGAACACCTTGTCTGTAAACGGAGCGAACCCGCTTCGTGACGCACAGGACCGGCGGCTCCCGCGCATCGCGGGGCCGTCCGGCCTGGTCATTTTCGGCGTTACGGGTGACCTGTCGCGCAAGAAGCTGATGCCTGCCGTCTACGACCTCGCCAACCGCGGCCTGCTGCCGCCGGGCTTCTCGCTGATCGGCTTCGCCCGCCGCGAATGGGAGCACGAGGACTTCGCACAGGAGGTGTACGAGGCCGTCAAGCAGCACTCGCGCACCCCCTTCCGGGAGGAGGTCTGGCAGCAGCTGGTGCAGGGCTGCCGGTTCGTGCAGGGCGACTTCGACGACGACGCGGCCTTCGAGACGCTGAAGGCGACGATCGACGACCTCGACAAGGCGCAGGGCACGGGAGGCAACTTCGCCTTCTACCTGTCCGTGCCGCCGAAGTTCTTCCCCAAGGTGGTGCAGCAGCTCAAGAACCACGGGCTGGCGCAGAAGGAGGGTTCCTGGCGGCGTGCCGTCATCGAGAAGCCCTTCGGCCACGACCTGAAGAGCGCCGAGGAACTCAACAAGGTCGTCCACGAGGTCTTCCCGCGTGACGAGGTCTTCCGGATCGACCACTACCTCGGCAAGGAGACCGTCCAGAACATCCTGGCGCTCCGCTTCGCCAACACCATGTTCGAGCCGATCTGGAACCGGTCGTACGTCGACCACGTCCAGATCACGATGGCCGAGGACATCGGCATCGGCGGCCGGGCCGGGTACTACGACGGCATCGGCGCGGCCCGTGACGTCATCCAGAACCACCTGCTCCAGCTGCTCGCGCTGACCGCGATGGAGGAGCCCGGCTCCTTCCACCCCAAGGCGCTGGTGGCGGAGAAGCTCAAGGTGCTGACGGCGGTGCAGCTGCCGGAGGACCTGGGCAAGCACACCGTGCGCGGCCAGTACGCGGCCGCGTGGCAGGGCGGCGAGAAGGTCGTCGGGTACCTCGAAGAGGACGGCATCGACCCCAAGTCGAAGACCGACACCTACGCGGCCATCCGCCTGGAGATCAACAACCGCCGCTGGGCGGGCGTCCCCTTCTACCTGCGGACGGGCAAGCGCCTGGGCCGTCGGGTGACGGAGATCGCGGTGGTCTTCAAGCGGGCCCCGTACCTCCCGTTCGAGTCGGGCGCGACCGAGGAGCTGGGGCAGAACGCCCTGGTCATCCGGGTCCAGCCGGACGAGGGCGTCACGGTCCGCTTCGGCTCCAAGGTCCCGGGCACCTCCATGGAGGTCCGCGACGTGACGATGGACTTCGCCTACGGCGAGTCCTTCACGGAGTCGAGCCCCGAGGCCTACGAGCGGCTCATCCTCGATGTGCTGCTGGGCGACGCGAACCTCTTCCCGCGCCACCAGGAGGTCGAACTGTCCTGGAACATCCTCGACCCGATCGAGGAGTACTGGGACAAGCACGGCAAGCCCGCGCAGTACCCGGCGGGCACCTGGGGGCCGGTCGAGGCGGACGAGATGCTCGCACGAGACGGACGGAGCTGGCGCCGGCCATGAAGATCGACCTCACGGAGACCAACTCCAGCAAGATCAACGCCGCGATGGTGCAGGCACGCCGGGACATCGGCACGCCGGCCATCGGCATGGTCCTCACGCTGGTGATCGTGACCGACGAAGAGAACGCGTACGACGCTCTCAAGTCGGCGAACGACGCGTCCCACGAACACCCCTCGCGGATCGTCGTCGTCATCAAGCGGGTCAGCCGCTCGCCGCGCAGCCGCCAGGGTGCCCGTCTCGACGCGGAGATCCGCGTCGGGGCGGACTCCGGCTCCGGCGAGACGGTCGTGCTCCGCCTTCACGGCGAACTGGTCGACCACGCCCAGTCGGTGGTTCTCCCGTTGCTCCTCCCGGACGCCCCCGTGGTCGTCTGGTGGCCGGAGGGCGCCCCGGCGGACCTGGCGGGCGATCCGCTGGGTGCGCTCGGACAGCGCCGGATCACGGACACGTACTCCTCCGAGAACCCGATCGGGGCACTCGGCGCCCGCGCCGAGGCGTACGCCCCCGGGGACACGGACCTGTCCTGGACGCGGATCACCCCGTGGCGTTCGATGCTGGCGGCCGCGCTGGACCAGCAGGCCCTGCAGGTCTCCTCCGCGACCGTCGAGGGCGAGGGCGAGAACCCGAGCTGCGAACTGCTGGCCATGTGGCTGGCGGACCGGCTCCAGGTCCCGGTCAAGCGGACGCCGTCCGCGGGCCCGGGTCTGACGGCCGTACGCCTGGAGACCAAGGACGGCGCGATCGTCCTGGACCGGGCGGACGGGGCGCTGGCCACGCTGTGCATGCCGGGGCAGCCTGACCGTGCGGTGGCGCTGAAGCGCCGCGACACGGCCGAGCTCCTGGCGGAGGAACTCCGCCGCCTGGACCCGGACAACACGTACGAGGCCTCGCTGAAGTTCGGCGTGGACCGCCTGAACCCGGCACCGGCCGAGGCCAAGGCCGAAGGCCCGGCCAAGGCCGAGGACCCCGCTGCGGCGGCCCCCAAGCCGGCGGCCAAGCCGGCCAAGAAGGCCGCGGCCAAGTAGCGGGCCCTGCGGGGCTTTCCCCCACCCCGCCCCTTCCCGAAACCGGGGGCTCCGCCCCCGGACCTCCGCGCCTCAAACGCCGGCGAGGCTGAATCTTCAGCCCGTCCGGCGTTTGAGGACCGGGGTCCGGGGCGGAGCCCCGGGAAACGGTGAAAGGCGGGTAGGGGATCGCTCCGCGCAGCGGCACCGGCACCCGCACTCCCACCCTGAACCACACAGAAGGCGGCAGCACATGGGTATGACGACTCCCCAGGTCGTCGTCCACCGGGACAAGGAGCTGATGGCCCAGGCCGCAGCCGCCCGGCTCATCACCAAGATCGTCGACGCTCAGGCCGCCCGCGGCACTGCGTCCGTCGTCCTCACCGGCGGCCGCAACGGCAACGGACTCCTCGCCGCCCTGGCGACGGCCCCCGCGCGGGACGCCGTGGACTGGTCCCGCCTCGACCTGTGGTGGGGCGACGAGCGGTACGTCCCCGCCGACGACCCCGAGCGCAACCACACCCAGGCCCGCGAGGCCCTCCTGGACTCCGTCGCCGTCGACCCGGCCCGCGTGCACGTCATGCCGGCCTCCGACGGCCCGTACGGGCCCGACGTGGACGCGGCGGCAGCGGCGTACGCCGCCGAGCTCGCCAAGGCGGCCGGTCCCGAGGACCACGGCCCGGTCCCCCGCTTCGACGTGCTGATGCTCGGCGTCGGCCCGGACACGCACGTGGCCTCCCTCTTCCCGGAGCACCCGGCGGCCCGCGAGACCGAGCGCACCGTGGTCGGCGTCCACGGCGCCCCGAAGCCCCCGCCCACCCGTATCTCCCTGACCCTTCCGGCGATCCGGGCGGCCCGCGAGGTCTGGCTGCTGGCGGCCGGCGAGGACAAGGCGGGCGCGGTGTCCATCGCGCTCGGCGGCGCGGGCGATGTCCAGGCCCCGGCTGCGGCCGCCTGCGGCCTCTTCCGCACCCTGTGGCTCCTCGACCGCGCGGCCGCGGCCAAGCTCCCGAGCGGGATGTACCCCCCGGCCTCGTCCTGACGCCGACGCCGGTCGACGGCGAAGGGCCCGCTCCCCTTGGGGGAGCGGGCCCTTCGGCGTCAGAGCCGGGCAGCGGCGTCACGCGTCACCGATCGGCCGACCGATCGGGTCAGCTCCTGCCGCGGAGCCCTCGGTACGCGGCGACCAGGGCCGTCGTCGAGGCGTCCAGCCCCGGTACGTCCGCGCCCTGGCTCAGCGCGGGTTCGACCCGCTTGGCGAGGACCTTGCCGAGCTCCACGCCCCACTGGTCGAAGGAGTCGATGTTCCACACCGCGCCCTGCACGAACACCTTGTGCTCGTACAGCGCGATCAGCTGGCCGAGGACCGCCGGGGTGAGCTCGCCCGCCAGGATGGTGGTCGTCGGGTGGTTGCCCTTGAAGGTCTTGTGCGGGACCAGCGCGTCCGGGACGCCCTCCGCCCGTACCTCCTCGGGCGTCTTGCCGAAGGCCAACGCCTGCGTCTGCGCGAAGAAGTTCGCCATCAGAAGGTCGTGCTGGGCCGCCGGTCCGGCCTCCAGGTCGGCCACGGGCCTGGCGAAGCCGATGAAGTCCGCGGGGATCAGCCGGGTGCCCTGGTGGATCAACTGGTAGTAGGCGTGCTGGCCGTTGGTGCCGGGCGTGCCCCAGACCACCGGTCCGGTCTGCCAGTCCACCGGATTGCCGTCGCGGTCCACGGACTTGCCGTTGGACTCCATGTCCAGCTGCTGCAGGTACGCGGTGAACCGGGAGAGGTAGTGGCTGTACGGGAGCACCGCGTGCGACTGCGCCTCGAAGAAGGCCCCGTACCAGATCCCCAACAGGCCCAGCAGCAGCGGGGCGTTCTCCTCGGGCGGCGCCGTGCGGAAGTGCTCGTCCATGGCGTGGAAGCCGCCGAGCAGTTCCCGGAAGGCGTCCGGGCCGATCGCGATCATCAGCGAGAGTCCGATGGCCGAGTCGAAGGAGTAGCGTCCGCCGACCCAGTCCCAGAACTCGAACATGTTGGTCGGGTCGATGCCGAACGCCTCGACCTTCTCGGCGTTGGTCGACAGCGCCACGAAGTGCCGTGCCACGGCCGCCTGGTCGCCGCCCAGTCCGGCCAGCAGCCACGCGCGGGCCGAGGTGGCGTTGGTGATGGTCTCGACGGTGGTGAAGGTCTTGGAGGCGATGATGAACAGCGTCTCGGCCGGGTCCAGGTCGCGCACGGCCTCGTGCAGGTCGGCGCCGTCCACGTTGGACACGAAACGCACCGTCAGGCCGCGGTCGGTGAAGGCCCGCAGGGCCTCGTACGCCATCGCGGGGCCGAGGTCGGAGCCTCCGATGCCGACGTTGACGACGTTGCGGATGCGCCGGCCGGTGAAGCCGGTCCAGCGACCCGAGCGGACCTCCTCGGAGAAGGCCGCCATCTTGTCCAGGACGGCGTGCACGCCGGGGACGACGTTCTCGCCGTCCACCTCGACGACGGCGTCGCGCGGGGCGCGCAGGGCGGTGTGCAGGACCGCCCGGTCCTCCGTCGTGTTGATCTTCTCGCCGCGGAACATGGCCTCGCGCAGCTCGGCCACGCCCGTCACCGCCGCGAGTTCGCGCAGCAGCCCGAGCGTCTCGTCGGTCACGAGGTGCTTCGAGTAGTCGATGTACAGGTCTCCGACCTGCAGCGTGTAGGCGGTGCCGCGGCCCGGGTCCTTCTCGAACAGCTCCCGCAGATGCGTCTGTCCGAACTCCAGCCGGTGTTTGCCGAGTGCCATCCACTCGTGCGTCCGGTTCAGCTTCGTACGCTCCGCATTCATCTCGGACATCAACCCGTTTCTTCCGTCCTGTCGTGCCCCGCCCAACTACAACCTAAGGGATCCGAAGCGGCTCAACCGACACAAAGAGGCCCGGTCGTGCAGGAGGAAGATTCCTGCGCGACCGGGCCTCGAGTCATGCCGTCCGCTTGCTCTCAGATCTCGCCGCGGAGCTTGGCGAGCGCCTCCGCGAGGATCGCCTCGCCGTCGGCGTCCGTACGGCGCTCCCGTACGTAGGCGAGGTGCGTCTTGTACGGTTCGGTGCGCGGCGGCGCCGGCGGGTCGTCGCGGTCCTGACCCGCCGGGAACCCGCAGCGCGGGCAGTCCCAGGTGTCCGGCACCTGCGCGTCACTGGCGAAGCTCGGCTGCGTCTCGTGCCCGTTCGAGCACCAGAAGGAGATGCGCAGGCGGGGCGCGGACTCGCCGCGCTCGGCCTCGCCCATCGGCCCCGCGCCGACCCGGCTACCACGGATCGCGTTGCCACTTGCCACGGTCGTAACTCCCTGCGTGATGGTGCCGCGGAGTGAGGGGATTTCCGCCGCGGGCGCCCAAGTCTACGTAAGGCCCAACGCACGTCCAGTGAGCGGAGTTACTGATTCCACGTCCCTGGACGCCGGAGGTTCAATGATAGGCCGGGCGGCGCCCACCGTACTGCCGGTTGGCCGGAACGGGTCAGCTGCTCGACTTCATCAGCAGGCCGAGGGCGACGATGCACGCGAACCACAGCAGACCGATGACCACGGTGATGCGGTCCAGGTTGCGCTCGGCGACGGAGGATCCGCCGACCGACGACTGCATGCCGCCGCCGAACATGTCGGAAAGGCCGCCGCCCTTGCCCTTGTGCATCAGCACGAGCAGCATCAGCAGGGCGCTGAAGACGATCAGGGCGATCGAGAACCCCATAATCACGGCTGATTCCTACTTTCTGGCTTACCGGCCTACTTGCTGTGCGGGTTTCCGGCTTTGCGGGAAGTGCGCGGGGCCGGCGGCTGATGGTTCAGCCCCCGGCCCCGCAAGGGTACGACGGATCGGCCCTACCGCATACTCACTGGTCGCGGAAGCGGACGATCTTGACGAACTCGTCCGAGTCCAGCGCCGCGCCGCCCACCAGGGCGCCGTCGACGTCGGGCTGGGCCATGATCGCCGCGATGTTGCCGGCCTTCACGGAGCCGCCGTACTGGATGCGGACCTTGTCGGCCAGCTCCTGCGAGTACAGCTCCGCGAGACGGCCGCGGATCGCCCCGCAGACCTCCTGGGCGTCCTCGGGGGTGGCGACCTCGCCGGTGCCGATGGCCCACACGGGCTCGTAGGCGATCACGATGGACTCGGCCTGCTCGGCCGGGAGGTCCTTGAGGCCGCCGTCGATCTGGTTCAGCGTGTACTGGACCTGCTGGCCGGCCTTGCGGATGTCGAGGCCCTCGCCGACGCACAGGATCGGGGTGATCCCGTGCTTGAAGGCGGCCTTGACCTTGGCGTTGCAGACCTCGTCGTCCTCGCCGTGGTACTGGCGGCGCTCGCTGTGGCCGACGGCCACGTACGCGCACTTCAGCTTGGCGAGCATCGGGCCGGAGATCTCGCCGGTGTAGGCACCGGAGTCGTGCGCCGAGATGTCCTGGGCGCCGTACTTGATCTTCAGCTTGTCGCCGTCGACGAGGGTCTGGACCGAGCGCAGGTCGACGAAGGGCGGCAGGACCGCGACCTCGACGGCGTCGTAGTCCTTGTCGGCGAGGGCGAAGGCGAGCTTCTGGACGTGGGCGATGGCCTCGAGGTGGTTGAGGTTCATCTTCCAGTTGCCCGCCATCAGCGGGGTACGCGTGGTCATGGGGGTTCAGCCCTCCAGGGCGGCGAGGCCGGGGAGCGTCTTGCCCTCGAGGTATTCGAGGGAGGCGCCGCCACCGGTGGAAATGTGACCGAAGGCGTTCTCGTCGAAGCCCAGGGTGCGGACGGCGGCGGCACTGTCGCCACCGCCCACGACGGTGAAGCCGTCGCTGTCGAGGAGGGCCTGCGCGATGGCGCTGGTCCCGCCCGCGTAGTCGGGGTGCTCGAAGACGCCCACCGGGCCGTTCCAGAAGACGGTCTCGGCGTCGGCGATCTTCGACGCGTACAGTTCACGCGTCTTGGGGCCGATGTCGAGGCCCTCCTTGTCGGCGGGGATCTTGTCCGCGTCGACGGTCTCGAACTCGGCCGGGGCCTTGGTCTTCAGGTCCGGGAAGTCGGAGGAGACCAGGACGTCGACGGGGAGGACCAGCTCGACGCCGGTCCTCTCGGCGCGCTCCATGTACTCCGTGACCTTGTCCAGCTGGTCCTTCTGGAGCAGGGAGATGCCGACCTCGTAGCCCTTGGCCTTGAGGAAGGTGTAGGCCATGCCGCCGCCGATGAGGATGCGGTCGGCCTTGCCGAGCAGCTCGTCGATGACGGCGAGCTTGTCGGAGACCTTGGCGCCGCCGAGGACGACCACGTAGGGACGCTTGACGTCGGCGGTGAGCTTCTTCAGGACGCCGACCTCGGTGGCGATGAGGTACCCGGCCGCGTGCGGGAGGCGCGCGGGCAGGTCGAAGACCGAGGCGTGCTTGCGGTGGACGGCGCCGAAGCCGTCGCCGACGTAGACGTCGGCGAGCTCGGCCAGCTGGTCCGCGAAGGCGCCGCGCTCGGCGTCGTCCTTCGAGGTCTCGCCGGCGTTGAAGCGCAGGTTCTCGATGACGGCGACCTGGCCGTCGGCGAGGGCCGCGACGGTCTCCTTGGCGGAGGAACCGACGGTGTCGCCGGCGAACGCGACCTCGGTGCCGAGCAGTTCGCCGAGGCGCTTGGCGGCGGGGGCGAGCGTGAAGGCCGGGTCCGGGGCGCCCTTGGGGCGGCCCAGGTGCGAGGCGACGACCACGCGGGCGCCGGCTTCGGCGAGCTTCGCGATGGTCGGCTGGACGGCGCGGATGCGGCCGTCGTCCGTGATCTCACCGTTCGCCAGCGGCACGTTCAGGTCGGCGCGGACGAAGACCCGCTTTCCGGCAACGCCGTCGGCGAGAAGTTCGTCGATCGTCTTCATGTGTTTCTACTCCTTGTTCCCTGCGGGGCGTAGGGCCCACCGGACGAAGAGGGTACGGGGGCAAGCAACAGGGCCCGTGAGGCGCACCATCGCGCTGTCACGGACCCTGTGCTCACATCGTGCTGCCTTGCCCTGCGTTCTTAGAGCTGACCGCCGACGAAGACGGTCAGGTCGACGAGACGGTTGGAGTAGCCCCACTCGTTGTCGTACCAGCCGACGACCTTGACGCTCTTGCCCTGGACCATGGTCAGGGAGGAGTCGAAGGTGCAGGAGGCGGGCCAGTTCACGATGTCGGAGGAGACGATCGCGTCCTCCGTGTAGTCCAGGATGCCCTTCAGCTGGCCCTCGGCGGCCTTCTGGAAGGCGTTGTTGACCTCGTCCTTGGTCACCTCGCGCTCCAGCTCGATGACCAGGTCGGTCACGGAACCGGTGGGGACCGGGACGCGCATCGCGATGCCGTCGAGCTTGCCCGCCAGCTCCGGGATGACCAGGGCGGTGGCCTTGGCGGCACCGGTGGTGGTCGGGATGATGTTCTCGGCGGCCGCGCGCGCCCGGCGCAGGTCCGAGTGCGGGAAGTCGAGGATGCGCTGGTCGTTCGTGTAGGCGTGGACCGTCGTCATCATGCCCTTGACGATGCCGAAGTTCTCCAGGAGGACCTTGGCCATCGGCGCCACGCAGTTGGTGGTGCAGGAGGCGTTGGAGATGACGTGGTGGTTGGCCGCGTCGTACTTGTCCTGGTTGACGCCCATCACAATGGTGATGTCCTCGTCCTTGGCAGGAGCCGAGATGAGGACCTTCTTCGCACCCGCCGCAAGGTGCTTCGCCGCGTCCGCCTTCTTCGTGAAGATGCCCGTGGACTCGATGACGATGTCGGCACCCAGCTCGCCCCAGGGGAGGTTCGCGGGGTCGCGCTCGGCGAAGGTCTTGAAGGTGTTGCCCCCGACGGTGATGGTGTCGTCGGTGTGGGAGACCTCGGCCTTGAGACGGCCCAGGATGGTGTCGTACTTGAGAAGGTGCACCAGAGTGGCGTTGTCGGTCAGGTCATTGACACCGACGATCTCGATGTCCGCTCCCTGCTCCAGAAGCGCCCGGAAGTAGTTGCGGCCAATTCGGCCAAAACCATTGATGCCTACGCGGATCGTCACGAACCGATCTCCTCGTGGTACGCCGGCCTGTCCCGCCGGCGAGCTGTATGGGATGTCCCCGACCGCTTACGACCCTACCTCTCCGTGAGCTTCCGAGTGACATCGATCGAGGGCTGACACGCCTCGGGGACCCGTACCGGAGCTGCGGGAACGGGACCCCGAGGACTTTGGCCCCTGTCACTCAGGGTGATCGCGGTGCGGGGGTGCTGGTCAGTGGTTCAGCGAGCGGAGTGCCTTACCGATGAGTAGGGAGCGGTCGGCTGCGGCCGGCAGGTGCTCCAGACCGAAACCGAGCAGGACGGTGTCACGCGTAGTGACCGCCGCGTAGGACTTGAACAGCTCTCCGGACCGGGACCAATCGCCCGGAACATCAGGGCTTCCGGCGGGCGCGCCCTGCGGGCTCCAGGCTCCGAAGGAGGTCTCGAAACCTTCAGTGGTCTGGTCCACTCCGCCCAGGGACAGCCGTGCCTCGTCCGCGAAGACGCCCCGGCCGCCCGACCCCGGGTCGGTGATGTAGGAGAGCGACACCTCGACGGTCTTTCCGGCGTAGGGGCTCAGGTCGAAGGCGACCTGCTTCCAGCCGCCGGAGGAACCGGTGAAGGTGTTCCACGCCCCGCTCGTTCCCTGCGGGGTGCAGCCGCCGCCCTCCAGGGTGAGGTAGTGGCGCAGGAAGGGGTGGCCGTTGATGAAGAACCCGGCCCCGCACTCCTCCGGAACGGCCGTCCCGCTCAGGCCGCCGAGGTCCGGGAGCGTGGTCCAGTCCTCGCCTCCCGCCGTACGGGCCTCCAGTGCGGCGTGGTCGTAGCCCTCCTCGACGTTCCAGTTCAGGGCGAGCTTCAACCGGGGCTGGTCGGCCGCGGTGACACGGGTCAGGTCGATGGTGCGCGCGAGGCGCTTCCAGTCGTTGTCGGCGTGCAGGGCCGAGGCCATCTGCGCGCCCGCGTAGGGGGCGTACGGATTGACCACCCCGGCGAACTGGCCCGCCTGCGCGCTCTTGAACTGCGGGAACTGCGCGGGCGCCAGGGTCTCGGAGGTGACCGAGTAGGAGCCGGGGGCGTTCAGCGGATTGTCGGCGGCGTCACCGAGGGCGCCCTGCGCGCCGCCGAGGGCGCCGGCGCCGGTGAAGCCCGTCGCGCCGCTGACGCTCGTACGCCCGTAGGCGCCGAGCCAGTACTGGCTGAAGTCGTTGGTCACGGTGTCGCCGATCCGGACGTTCCCGCCCGCCAGCTCACCGGCCTCGATCAGCTTGCCGCCCTCGTTCAGGAAGTCGCGCACGGCCAGTTGGGTTGCGCCGCCCGGGGTCTTGGCCCCGGTGTAGTGGACGGCCGTACGGAAGTGGGAGAGCACTCCGAGGGGGTGCGGGACGCCCTGGACGGCGACGTCCCAGACCGCCGCGGACCTGCCGTTGGCGCGCAGCGCGTCGACGTACTCCTGGGCGTGCTGGGCCTTCGCGCCCTCCTCGGCGATCACGAGCACGTCGGCGCGCGGCCGCTCGGCCACCGTGTACGTGAAGTGCTCGCTGGAGACCTGCTTGCCGGAGGCGCGGTCGCGGCCGGTGAACCAGACCTCGACCTTGTCGCCGGGCTTCGTGCCCTCCACCTCGGCCCGGTACTCGTCGTACCAGTTGTTGTCGTCGCCGCCGTAGACCTCGCCGCCCTTCCAGGGCTCCAGGTCCTCGTCGTGCGTACGGCCGCCGTTGACGCGGTAGTTGAGCTCCTTGTCCTTCAGCGCCTTGCGGGCCGTGACGGAGACCTTCTGGTCCTGGCCGCGGGCCGCGTAGGAGGTGGTGAAGGGGTCGAGGGTGAAGTCCGCCGCGCTCAGACCCACGGCGGACGCCGGGCGGTCGGGGTGCGCGGCGCTCTCTCCGACCGTCAGCGCGAAGGCGAGGTTCTTGGCGAACTCGGCCTGGATGAGCCTCTCGTCGTCCGGGAAGTTGAAGCCGGAGGCGCAGTCCTCGGGCTTCCACCGGTCGTTCGGGTCGCTCTCGGAGGCCGTCCGGCAGGTGGTCATCTCCGGCGTGAACATCATGATGCCGTTGGCGTTGGCCGCCTGGCCGTCGGCCTCGCCGTTGGTGGTGTAGAGCTCCGCGGAGAGCTCCGGATGGTAGCCGGGGATCGCGGGGTTCTCCGGGGTGCCGGCGAGCGTCTTGTACGCGATGTCGTCGGGGGTGGGGGTGCCCACCTGCCAGCCCACCCCGTAGAGCAGCAGCTCGGCCGCGGAGTGGTAGTTGACGGCGTACTCGAAGCCGATGCGCTTCTCGAAGGCGTCGAGGGCGACGGTCTCGGGCTCGGAGGAGGCGCTCGGGCCGCGGTAGGTCTCGCTGGCCTGGTCCGGCGAGGAACCCTCGTTGTCGTAGCCCCACTTGTAGGCGAAGTTTCGGTTGAGGTCGACCCCGTCGCCGGAGGTGATCTTCCCGTCCCCGTTGTTGTCGCGCATGTTCTTGCGCCACAGCCGCTCGCCGTCGGGCGCGTGCGTGAAGTCGTACCCGTCCGGGTTGGCGGAGAGCAGGAACCACAGCTCGGTGGAGTCCACCAGCTTGGTGATCCGCGGGTCCTTGCCGTAGTTGTCGATGGTGTGGTGCATCAGCCGCCGGGTCATCTCGGGGGTGATCCACTCACGGGCGTGCTGGTTGGACATGTAGAGCACGGAGGGCTTGGCGCCGTCCTTGGTCTTCCCGGCGTTCTTGGTGACCTTGAGGGCGAGGATGTCCTTGCCCTGGAGGGTCTTGCCGATGGAGACGACCTTGGTGAGGCCCGGGTTCTCCTGGGCCGTGCGCAGGATCTCCTCTTGGAGACCGCCCTTGCCGCCGTAGGGGCGGAACACCCCGTCCCCGGCTGCCTTGGCCCGGGCCAGGCCCGCGGCGCTCACCTTGCGCTCGGCCAGCTTGACGCCCTGGGCGCCGAGCTGCCGGGCCTGGGCGCCGGTGAGGAAGAGCTCGACGCGGGCGGTCCCGGTCTCCGGGGCCCGCTCGGAGAGCTCGTGGGCGTCCTGGCCGGCGGCGAGGACGAGCGGGACCTGTTCCCGGGTGATGTCGGCGTCGTAGACCCGTACCTCGTCGGCCGCGGGCGCGGAGCCGGAGCCGCCCTGGGCCGCCGCCGCGGGCAGCACGGCGAGTGTGGTGCCGAAGACGAGTGCGCTTGCCGCGAGGATCGATCTCGCGCGGTGCCTCATATGCCCCCCTGGGCGTCGTCAGCCACGAAAGCGTTGGGAGCCAGGCTCACGATCAGCCGACGCCCCTGTCAATGGGGCGTACCGGCGCGCTCGGGAATTTCAGCCCCACCGACGATTCGACCCCACCGGCGTCTGACCCTCTTTCAGCCCTGCCGGTGTTCGAGGCACTTGCGGCCCCGCCGGCGTTCGAGGCACTTCCAGCCCCGCCGGCGTTCGAGGCGCGGGGGTCCGGGGCGGAGCCCCCGGGAACGGGGTCCGGGGCGGAGCCCCCGGGGAACGGAGGAAGGGCGGGTAGGGGACCGGCACCGCGCAGCGGCACACCACCCGCACCCGCCCTCAGGGCCCGGCCCAACGGCCCCGGCCCCGGCCGGCCCAGACTCAGCCGGCCATGTTGTCGGCCAGCTCCTCGCTGAGGTCGAGGTTCGACTCGGTGCCCGGAATCCCCAGATCCTGCGCCCGCTTGTCCGCCATCGCCAGCAGCCGGCGGATCCGCCCCGCCACCGCGTCCTTCGTCAGCGGCGGATCCGCGAGCGCGCCCAGCTCCTCCAGGGAGGCCTGCTTGTGCTCCATCCGCAGCCGCCCGGCGGCGGCGAGGTGCTCGGGGACCTCCTCGCCGAGGATCTCCAGCGCGCGCTGCACACGGGCTCCGGCCGCCACCGCGGCCCGCGCCGAGCGGCGCAGGTTGGCGTCGTCGAAGTTGGCGAGGCGGTTGGCGGTGGCGCGCACCTCGCGCCGCATCCGCCGTTCCTCCCAGGCCAGCACCGATTCGTGCGCGCCGAGCCTGGTCAGCAGGGCGCCGATCGCGTCGCCGTCGCGGACCACGACCCGGTCCACGCCGCGCACCTCGCGCGCCTTGGCGGCGATGGAGAGCCTGCGGGCGGCGCCCACCAGGGCCAGGGCGGCCTCCGGACCGGGGCACGTGACCTCCAGCGAGGAGGACCTGCCCGGCTCGGTGAGCGAGCCGTGGGCCAGGAACGCGCCGCGCCAGGCCGCCTCGGCATCGCAGGTGGCCCCGGAGACCACCTGCGGGGGCAGACCCCGGATCGGCCGCCCGCGGCCGTCCACGAGGCCCGTCTGGCGTGCCAGCTGGTCACCGCCGGCCACCACGCGGACCACGTAGCGGCTGCCGCGGCGCAGTCCGCCGGGTGCCATGACCACGAGGTCCGAGGAGTGCCCGAAGATCTCCAGGATGTCCTTGCGCAGGCGCCTGGCGGCGATCCCGGTGTCCAGCTCCGCCTCGATGACGATGCGGCCGCTCACCAGGTGGAGTCCGCCGGCGAACCGAAGGATCGCCGAGACCTCCGCCTTCCTGCAGCAGGTCCGGGTGACGGGCAGGCGAGAGATCTCGTCCTTCACCGCGGGCGTCATCGCCATGGGCCGATCCTTCCATGCATCCGAAAAATACGGTCGTACGCGGCGGCCAGCAGCTCCGGATCGTGCTTCGGAGAGCCGTCCTGCCTGGCCACCGGCGCCAGCTCGACCGCGGCACCGAACCGTTTTGCGGCATCGGCGAGGGACTCGCGGTCGGGCACGGCGGCCTCGTCGGCCAGCACCACGTCCAGGGCGAGTTTAGGGGCGTGTCGGGCCAAAACCTCCAAATGACGTTGCGGAGAGAAGCCCTCTGTTTCACCGGGCTGCGGCGCGAGGTTCAGCGAGAGGACCCGCCGTGCCTTCGTCTCGATCAGCGCGTCGAGCAGTTCCGGTACGAGCAGGTGCGGGATCACGGAGGAGAACCAGGACCCCGGACCGAGCACCACCCAGTCGGCGTCCAGCACCGCCGCGACGGCCTCCGGCACGGCCGGCGGGTCGCCGGGCACGACCTGTACGGAGAGCACCTCGCCCGGGGTGAGGGCCACCGTGGCCTGCCCGCGGACGGTGTCCACGTCCTCCGGGCGCGCCGGATCGTGCCCCCTGACCAGGGCCTGGAGCTCCAGCGGCACCGCCGACATGGGCAGCACCCGGCCCTGCGCCCCGAGCAGCCTGCCCACGAGGTCGAGGGCCTGGACGGGATCGCCGAGCTGTTCCCACAGGGCGACGATCAGCAGGTTGCCGACGGCGTGCCCGTGCAGGTCGCCCTCGGACTGGAAACGGTGCTGGATGACGCGGGACCAGGTCTGGCCCCAGTCGTCGTCCCCGCACAGCGCGGCGAGCGCCTTGCGCAGGTCGCCGGGCGGCAGCACGCCGAGCTCCTCCCGGAGCCGGCCGCTGGATCCGCCGTCGTCGGCGACGGTGACCACGGCGGTGAGGTCACCGGTGATGCGGCGCAGGGCGGCGAGGGAGGCGGACAGGCCCTGTCCGCCTCCGAGGGCGACCACCTTGGGGGTGGCGCCGCGCCGGCGGCCGGAGCGGCGTGCGCCGCCTTCGTCCCGGGTGGGGGCGAGGCGGCGCAGACGGCTCAGCCGCGGGGTCCGTGCAATCACTCGCGCCCCATGTCCCGGTGTACGACGACGGTCTCGACTCCCTCGGAGGCGAGGCGGGCGGCGAGCTTCTCGGACATGGCGACACTGCGGTGCTTACCGCCCGTGCAGCCGACCGCGATCGTCACGTACCTCTTGCCCTCGCGGCGGTAGCCGGTGGCGATGAGCTGGAGCAGCTCGGTGTAGCGGTCGAGGAACTCCTTGGCGCCGGGCTGGCTGAAGACGTACCCCGACACCTCCTCGTTGAGTCCGGTGAAGGGGCGCAGCTCGGGGACCCAGTGCGGGTTGGGGATGAACCGGCAGTCCACGACGAGGTCGGCGTCGACGGGCAGGCCGTACTTGAAGCCGAAGGACATGACGGTGGCCCGCAACTCGGGCTCCTCGTCCCCGGCGAACTGGGCGTCCATCTTGGCGCGCAGCTCGTGCACGTTCAGGCTGGAGGTGTCGATCACCAGGTCGGCGTCGCCGCGCAGCTCGCGCAGCAGGTCGCGCTCGGCGGCGATGCCGTCGGTGATGCGTCCGTCGCCCTGGAGGGGGTGCGGGCGGCGGACCGACTCGAAGCGGCGGACCAGCGCGTCGTCGGAGGACTCCAGGAAGACGACGCGGCGGGTGACCCCGCGGCTGTCGAGGTCGGCGAGGGACTCGCGCAGGGCGTCGAAGAACTGGCGGCCGCGGACGTCGACGACGACGGCGATGCGCGCCACGTTGCCCTGGGAGCGGGCGCCCAGCTCCACCATGGTGGGGATCAGCGCCGGCGGCAGGTTGTCGACGACGAACCAGCCGAGGTCCTCCAGACACTTCGCCGCCGTACTGCGGCCGGCCCCGGACATGCCGGAGATGATCACCAGCTCGGGGATGGCCGCCTCGGCGGTCTCGCCGGGCTCCGCTGTCGTGCCCGTACTCACCTGTGCTCCGTCTCGGTCGTGCATGGCTTCGTGCGTGGTCTCGGGTTCGCTCTGGGGCGTGGTCTCGTGCGTGGTCTCGTGCTCGGTCATTGCTCGGTCCCCCGTTCGGACGATGTTCCCGCTGGCGCGGGGGTCTCGTCCTCAATGATCTCTCCTGTGGCCGTGTTGACGGCAGGACCGGCGGGGACCGCGCCGGCGAGGGCCGCGGCCACGGTCTCGGCCGTCTTGCGGCCTATGCCCGGGACCTCGCAGATCTGGTCGATTGTCGCCTGTCTCAGCTTCTTCACCGAACCGAAGTGCTTGACCAGGGCCTGCTTGCGACTCTCCCCGAGCCCGGGCACCTCGTCCAGCGGCCCGGATTTCAGGCGCTTCCCGCGCTTGTTGCGCTGGTACTGGATGGCGAAGCGGTGGGCTTCGTCACGGACCCGCTGGAGCAGGTACAGGCCCTCGCTGGTGCGGGGCAGGACCACCGGGTCGTCCTCGCCGGGCAGCCAGACCTCCTCCAGCCGCTTGGCCAGCCCGCACACGGCGACGTCGTCCACCCCGAGCTCCTCCAGGGCCCGCTTGGCCGCGGCGACCTGCGGCTGCCCGCCGTCGACCACGACGAGCTGGGGCGGGTACGCGAACCGCTTGGGCCGCCCGTCGTCCTCGGCGACCTCGCCGCCCTCCTCCTCGGCGTCCCACTCCCCCGTCTTCAGCTTCTCCTGGAGGTAGCGGCGGAAGCGCCGGGAGACAACCTCGTGCATGGAGCGGACGTCGTCCTGCCCCTCGAAGGACTTGATCTGGAAGCGCCGGTACTCGCTCTTGCGGGCCAGGCCGTCCTCGAAGACGACCATCGACGCGACGACGTCGTCGCCCTGGAGGTGCGAGATGTCGAAGCACTCGATGCGCAGGGGCGCGCTGTCCAGGTCCAGGGCCTCGGCGATCTCCTCCAGCGCCCGGGACCGGGTGGTGAGGTCACTGGCACGCTTGGTCTTGTGCAGGGCGAGGGACTGCTGGGCGTTGCGGTGGACGGTCTCCATCAGCGACTTCTTGTCGCCGCGCTGCGGGATCCGCAGGCTGACCTGGGACCCGCGCCGCTCGGCGAGCCACTCCCCCAGCGCGAGGGTGTCCTCGGGGAGCGCCGGGACCAGCACCTCCTTGGGCACGCTCTCGCCGCTCTCCTCCCCGTAGAGCTGCTGGAGGGCGTGCTCGACGAGCCCGGCGGTGTCGACGGCCTCGACCTTGTCGGTGACCCAGCCGCGCTGGCCGCGGACCCTGCCGCCGCGGACGTGGAAGATCTGCACGGCGGCTTCGAGCTCGTCCTCGGCGACGGCGATCAGGTCGGCGTCGGTGGCGTCGGCGAGCACCACGGCGTTCTTCTCCATGGCCCGGCGCAGCGCCCCTATGTCGTCGCGCAGCCGGGCGGCCTTCTCGTACTCCATCTCCTCGGCGGCCTCGTGCATGTCCTTCTCCAGCCGGGAGAGGTACGTCCCCGTCCGGCCCGCCATGAAGTCGCAGAAGTCCTCGGCCAGTTCGCGGTGCTCCTCGGGGGTGACGCGGCCCACGCAGGGCGCGGAGCACTTGCCGATGTAGCCGAGCAGGCAGGGCCGGCCGATCTGGGCGGAGCGCTTGAACACGCCCGCGGAGCAGGTCCGTACCGGGAACACCCGGAGCATCAGGTCGACGGTCTCGCGGATCGCCCAGGCGTGCCCGTAGGGGCCGAAGTAGCGCACGCCCTTCTTCTTGGGGCCGCGCATGACCTGTACGCGCGGGTACTCCTCGTTCATGGTGACGGCGAGGGAGGGGTAGCTCTTGTCGTCCCGGTACTTGACGTTGAACCGGGGGTCGAACTCCTTGATCCAGGAGTACTCCAGCTGCAGCGCCTCGACCTCGGTGGACACCACGGTCCACTCGACGGAGGCGGCGGTGGTCACCATGGTCGCGGTCCGCGGGTGCAGCCCGGCCACGTCCTGGAAGTAGTTGGCCAGGCGCTGGCGCAGGCTCTTGGCCTTCCCGACGTAGATCACCCGGCGGTGCTCGTCGCGGAATTTGTACACCCCCGGGGAGTCGGGGATCTGTCCCGGCTTGGGTCGGTAACTGGAAGGGTCGGCCATGCCAACACCCTACTGTCGCCCACCGACATCCTGCGGTACGCATCCCACGACCGCCGCGCCCGCCATCCCGACCCCGGCCGGAAACCCCGAGGGGCTCCGCACCCCCGAGCCCGCACCGCACGGGAGCTCCGCTCCCGGACCCCCGCGCCTCAAACGCCGGCGGGGCTGGAACATCCAGCCCCGCCGGCGTTTGAGGCGCCGCCGGAGGCACATCCAGCCCGTCCGGCGATTGAGGACCGGGGTCCGGGGGCGGAGCCCCGGTCTCGGGAAGGGGCGGGGTGGGGGAAGGCCCCTCAGGGCCCGACACCGCCCGCGAGCCGGGCCCCCGGCGGGAGCAGGACCCGCCCTGGCGGGGGCCGGGCCCTGCGGGGGAGGCCGGGCCGGGGTGGGGACCCGGCCCGGCGGGAGCCGGGGGCCGGCTACGCCCCGGCGGGGGTGCGGCGGCGGGCCAGGGTCAGCGCCCCGACCCCGGCCAGCGCCAGCGCACCGGCTGCGATCCCGCCGACCGGCACGCCACCCCCCGCGGACACCGGCTCCGCGAAGCCCCCCGCCATGCCGCGCTCGGCGTACGCCGAACCCGGCAGCTTGTCCCCGTAGGCCCGCGTCACCCGCGCCCGGTACGCGGCGAGGCTGGTCCCCCCGCTGCCGACGGCGGCCACCGCGTCCTCGTCCAGCGGCAGCACCCTCCCTCCCCCGGCCACGTACCACGCGTCGATCTGCGGCTCGCGGAACACCGTCCCGCCGGGCAGTTTCTCCTCGCCCGAGCGCGCGTAGCGGAATTCGTCGTCGCCGGTGGCGATGTTCACGACCTGCCACCCCTCACCGGTCCGGGCCGTCCACAGCACGGCCTGCTGCCCGTCGGCGGCGACCGCCTTCCCGGCGAGGAACTCCAGACGGGCCACGGGCGCCCCCGCCTTGCCGGCGACGAAGTCCGGGGAGAGGTGGTTCACCGGTATCGGCTCGCCCTCGATGCGGGGCCGCGCGGCGTCCGGCGCGATCCTGCCCTCCCGCGCGAAGAAGCGGGACAGCGTGGCGAGGGTGTCCGGCGCCGACGCCGCCCGCGCGGCGGCGGCCCTGGTCTCGGCGGTGACGGACTGCGGTTGCGGGACGGGGGTCGCGGAGGCCTCCGTGGCCGTGGCCGCGGCGATCCCCATGAGGGCGGTGGCCGCGAGGACCGCCGCGGCGGTGGCGCGCAGGGTCATGGCGGTCACGCCCCGATCCGGTAGAGGGAGTGGGTCCAGGAGAAGGAGCTGTTGTCCACGTACCAGGCGTGCGAGGCCCAGTTGTAGCGGTCGCTGGAGGGCCACGGGTCGCCCCAGTAGACCCAGTTGCTCGCGGTGTCGTAGCCGTAGACGACGTGCATGTGGCCGCCGCCGGAGGCCCACTGGATGCGGGTCTCGATCGGGCGGTCGGCGTTGATCTCGGTCTGGACCGTCGAGTAGAGGAGCCAACCGTTCACGTACGAACCGGGGTTGATGCCGGCCCAGCGCAGTCCGGTCTGGACGTTGGCGAGGGTGGCCTGGTTGTTGGGGCAGTCATAGCCCTGTTGGCGGTTGAAGGCGGCGTTGCAGAACTGGTTCTGGGTGTAGGTGCGGCCGAACCATGTGGCGATGGTGTTGCCGCTCGCGGCCCAGCACCAATTGGTCTTCTGCTGTGCCTGCATGGTGATGCCGAGGCGCTTGTACGCCAGGGCGGACTGGGCGGACCCGACGGACCGGGTGTCCGTATCGGCGGCGGTGGCGGTACCGGCGCCGAGGGACAGGGTGAGGAGCAGGGCCGTGAGCAGGGCGTTGAGGAGGGCGGCCGGGGATTGCCGCCGGTTTCTGTTGCGCATCGCGTTCCTCCCGAGATGGGGAGAGTGGGGGTGGAGGAGCGCGTCCGGACGCTGTGGAGGAGCATCGGGGTGTTGTCGCGATCAGGTCAACACGCTTCAATACGCCGTGACATTGCAGTGTGAACGATGGGACTGCGGTGTGAACGGTGACTGTGGTGTCACCTGCTCCCCCTGCACCACCGGCCCGGCCCCCCACGCCGGCGCGTGTGAACGTTCACAGAGGAGTCGCGATGCGGCCGACCGCGAACACGCCGGACACCCCGGCCACCCCGGATACGGCGGACGCTCCCGAACTCGGCCGTTTACTGCACGGCGGCCCCTTCCACCTCGCCCTGCGCGCCGCCCTCGCCGCGCGCGGACTGCCCCTCCACCGGGTGCAGCACCGGCTGGCGGCCCGGGGCATCAAGCTCGGTGTCACCAGCCTCAGTTACTGGCAGCGGGGCGCCCGGCGCCCGCGCCACCCGGAGTCCCTGCGGGCCGTCACCGCGCTGGAGCAGATCCTGGAGCTGCCGGACGGCTCCCTCGTCCGCCTGCTGACCGCCCCGGAGCCCGCCCCGGGCCCCACCCGCCCGGCCGCCCGCTCCTACCGGGCCCTGCTGGGCATGGGCGGCGCGGTGGAACGGATGCTGGACGCGATGGAACTCCCCTCCGACGGCGGACTGCACTCGCTCGGCCACCACGAGAGGGTCCGCATAGGACCCGCGGGCGAGCTGCGGGCCCGCGATTCGCAACAGATCGTCCGGGCACACCACGACGGCGTCGACCGCTACCTGGCCATCCACCACGGCGACGCGGGCTGCGACGTGTCCCGGATGCGCGTGACGGCGTACGAGAACTGCCGCACGGGCCGGGTCCGGTGCCACCCCGAGGCCGGGCTGCTGGTCGCGGAGCTGCTCTTCGACGCGCGGCTGCGGCGCGGGGACACTTACGTCTTCGGCTACGGGGTCGAGGACGGCACGGGCGCGCGCAGCGACGAGTACGTACGCGGCTTCAGCTACGCGGGCGGCCAGTACATGCTCCAGGTCCGCTTCGACGAGGCGGCCCTCCCGGTCCGCTGCCGCCGCTTCGCCCGTTCGGGCCCCGATTCCCCCCGCACCGCCCTCGCGGACCTCACCCCGAGCGGCCGCCACCGGGCGGTCCACCTGGTCGAACAGTCGACACGCCGCGGGCTCCTGGGCATCGCCTGGGACTGGGACTAGTGCTCTGACCGGAAAGGTTCACCGCCTCACGACGCCCGGCACGGCACCTCGCCGCGTTGTCGCGCCACGCAAGTACGTCCAGTACAAGGCGTGGCCCTCCGCCTTGCGATGCACCGCACCGGACGCCGCGAGCCGGCAAACCTTTCCGGCCAGAGCACTAGCGGCCCGGCGGGGTGCGGGAACCCACCGCGGAAAAGCAGCTGCCGCGCGGCCGCGGCTCCGGCAGGATGACGGCATGGACCAGCGGCGAACGGCGCATGCCGCGTAGGAATTCCGCGCAGGTGCGACGGAACCTGCCCCGACGACCCCGCCCGGCGCGCGACGCACGCCGAGCCGCACCGGTACCCGGCCTGTCCGGCCGGACCCTCGCCGCGATCGCCCGGATCGAGCGCCGGCCCTCCTGGCCCGGGCCCGTTTCCGAGGCGTGGTGGCGCTGGCACGCCCTCGCCCACCGGCCGGGCCCCTGGGTGACGTACCCCGTGGACGACGTCTGCGACTGCTGCGACCCCTTCTCGGGAGCGGAGGTCCGCGCCGTTCTGGAGGCCGTGTGCCGTGCGCTCCCGCGCCGTGCGGCGGCCGAACTGCGCGCGCTGCTCGCCCCGGTCGACGCCCGTTTCCTCGCCCGCACCCTGAACGACCCGTTCGCCGCACCCGGCGACCCGTGGTGGTCGCGCAGGCTGACGGCGCCCTGAGGGGCGGGCCCGGCGGACCCGGCGGGTCCGGCCGAGCGGTCAGCCCGCGATCAGCTTGCCGTTCTCCGCCTTGACCGGGACGGCCGGCAGCGGGTCGGTGGCCGGGCCCTGCACGACCTTGCCGGTGTTCACGTCGAAGCGGCTGCCGTGGCAAGGGCAGTTGCCCTCGCTCTTCTCGATCTTGTCGAGGACGCAGCCCGCGTGCGTGCACTGGGCGCTGAAGGCCTTGTACTGGCCCTCCGCCTGGCAGCTGACGATCAGCTTCTTCTCCCGGTACAGCTTCGCGCCGCCCACCGGGACCTCGGACGCGGCGCCCAGCTCCACCGGCTGGGACGGAACCGCGGGGGCGCCGTTGCCGCTGCCGGACTCCGTGGAGCAGGCCGCGAGCGTCGCGCCGGCGCCGACGGCCCCGGCGAGCGCGGCGGCGCCCTTGAGGACGGTACGGCGAGCTGCGGACTGCGACGCGGACATGCGCTTCTCCTGGGGTGTGGGACCGGCCGGGCACCGGCCCACCGACGATACCTCCGCCCGATGGGGTAGCTTCCCCCGGGTGATCGTCGTCGGCGGAGAAGCCCTCATCGACCTGGTGCCCACCGAGCAGCCGCCGGGCGCGCTGCTGCCCCGGCCGGGCGGGGGCCCGTACAACACCGCGCTCGCCCTCGGACGGCTCGGCGCCGAGGTGGCGTTCTGCTCGCGGGTCTCCACGGACGGTTTCGGCGAGTTCCTGCTGGCCGGCCTGCGGGCGGCGGGCGTCGATCTGTCGCTGGTGCGGCGCGGGCCCGAGCCGACCACGCTCGCCGTGCCCTCCCTGGCCCCGGACGGCTCCGCCTCGTACGGCTTCTACGTCGAGGGCACCGCGGACCGGCTGTTCACCCTGCCGCCCGCGCTCCCCGAGACCGCCCGCGCCCTCGCGCTCGGCACCTGCTCGCTGGTGCTGGAGCCGGGCGCGAGCGCGTACGAGGCCCTGCTGCGCCGGGAGTCGCGGCGCGGCCTGCTGACCCTGCTGGACCCCAACATCCGGCCCGCGCTGATTCCCGACCCTGCGGCCTACCGGGCCCGCTTCCTGACGCGGCTGCTGCCGCACACGGGCGTCCTCAAGCTGTCGGAGGACGACGCGGCCTGGCTCGGCGGCCGGGTCGACGACTGGCTGGCGGCGGGCCCGGAAGCGGTGGTGCTGACCCGGGGCGCGGCCGGCCTGACGGTCTGGACGCGGGAGGGCGCGAAGCACTCCGTCCCGGCCCGCCGGATGACGGTGGCGGACACCATCGGGGCGGGCGACACCGTCAACGCCGCCCTGCTGCACCGCCTTTCGGCCGCGCCGCCGGGCGAGCCCGTGGACTGGCCCGCCGTCCTCGCGTACGCCGCGCACGCGGCCGCCCTGACCTGCACCCGGGCCGGGGCGGAACCCCCGTACGCCGCCGAGCTCACCGGATAGCGGCCCAGAGGGTCGACGCCACGGCGGGGGCGAACTCCTCGACGGGCTGGACCACTTCGACCCCGGAGAAGTGCAGGAAGAAGGCCCGCTGGAAGCAGGCCCCGAGCAGCAGCGCGGCCGCCGCGTCCGGATCGGCGTCGGGGCGCAGCCGGCCCGCGTCGAGCTCCCTGCGCAGCCGCCCGGCGAGCGCGGCGAGGACCACGTGCGGCCCGGAGCCGATCTTCTGGATGCCCTCGCGGTGGCGGCTCAGCAGTGCGGGCTCGGCGAACAGCGAGCCCGCCATCGGCATGGCGTCGGCGTAGAAGAGCGAGGCGTGCCGGGCGATGTCGGCGAGCCCCTCCTCGACGCCCTGCTCGCTCGGATCGGACCCGAGGGCGGCCATGAGCGGGCCCGCGTTGGGGGTCCGCTCCATCAGCACGCGCACGAAGAGCTCTTCCTTGTTCGCGAAGTGCTTGTACAACGCGGCCTCCGAGCACCCGGCCTCACGGGCGATGGCCTTCGTGGTGGCACTGGCGAGGCCGCTGGTGCGCATCAGCTTCTCGGCGGCGTCGAGCAACCGCTCCGGGGTGGGGCGGCTTGACTTGGAGGTGAGCATTCACTCACCATAACGGAAGGAGGGGTGAGTGAGTACTCACCCACCTGCGTGCATCACCTGTCACACCATCTTTCACACCCTGTTCCACCCTCTTCGAGCATGGGGGAATCCATGAAGATCACGGTGTTCGGTGCCACGGGCGGCGTCGGCCGCGAGGTCGTCCGGCAGGCCCTCGACGCGGGGCACGAGGTGACCGCGGTGGTCCGCGACCCGGCCCGCCTGCCGGTTCCCGCCCACGAGCGGCTCCATGTGGCCACGGTGTCCGATGTGACGGACGAGGAGGCACTGCTGTCGGTGGTAAGCGGCCGGGACGCGGTGGTCTCCGCGCTGGGGGCCGCGAGCAACAAGCAGGCCAAGGAGACCCCGATCGCGGGCCCGGCCCTGGAGGCGATCACCTCGGTCATGGACCGGGCGGGCGTGCGGCCGCTGTCCGCCGTCAGCGCCGCGCCGGTGGGCCGGCTCCCGGACGGCGAGGGGGTGTTCACCCGGGCCGTGGTCTACCCGCTGCTGCGCAGGCTGCTGCGGGACCTGTACGCGGACCTCGCGGACATGGAGGCGGCGATGGGGGCGAGCGGTACGCGGTGGACGGTCGTCCGCCCGCCGATGCTCCGGAACAAGCCGCGGACGGGTACGTACCGTCGCTCGATCGACGGCAACGTGCCGGGCGGCCGGGTCATCGCCCGCGCGGACGTCGCGGACGCGCTGCTGGTGTCCCTGACGGACCCCGCCACGGCGTGTCACACGCTGGGCGTGGCCTCCTAGGCGCCGCCCCTGACCCCGGCAAGACGGTAGCCCGCGGCACCGTTCCCGGGGCTCCGCCCCAGACCCCGCGCCTCGAACGCCGGCGGGGCTGGATTTCGCTCGGCCGAGTTGCCGCGCGGCGCGACACATCCGGCCCGCCGGAGGCAACATCAGCCCGTCCGGCGTTCGAGGACCGGGAGTCCGGGGGCAGGCCCCCGGCAGCGGTGCCGCACCCGGCACGGTCCAGCCCCGGGGCCCGGGCCTGCGCCCGCAGACGCCGGAGGGGACCCGGCCGTTCGGCCGGGTCCCCTCCGCCAAGCTCGGCTCAGCGCAGCGCTACGCCTTGCGGGCCCGCGCCGTCGTCTTCTTCGCCGGGGCGGCGGCCTTCTTCGCGGTCGCCTTCTTGGCGGGGGCCTTCTTGGCGGGGGCCTTCTTCGCCGCGGCCCGCGCCGGAGGCGACCCGCCGTCGGAGATGCGGTCCGCCCCCAGGATGTCCCGCAGGAACTTGCCCGTGTGGCTCGCGCCCACCGACGCGACCTGCTCGGGGGTGCCCTCGGCTACGACGAGGCCGCCGCCGTAGCCGCCCTCCGGGCCCATGTCGATGACCCAGTCCGCGGTCTTGATGACGTCCAGGTTGTGCTCGATGACGATCACCGAGTTGCCCTTGTCCACCAGCCCCGACAGGACCTTGATCAGCTTCGAGATGTCCTCGAAGTGCAGACCCGTCGTCGGCTCGTCCAGCACGTACACCGTCCGGCCCGTCGACCGCTTCTGCAGCTCGGACGCCAGCTTCACGCGCTGCGCCTCACCACCCGACAGCGTCGGCGCGGACTGGCCGAGCCGCACGTACCCCAGCCCCACCTCGGTCAGCGTCCGCAGGTGCCGGGCGATCGTCGGCACCGCCTCGAAGAAGTCCAGCGCCTCCTCGATCGGCATGTTCAGGACTTCCGCGATGGACTTGCCCTTGTAGTGGACCTCCAGCGTCTCCCGGTTGTACCGGTCGCCGTGGCAGACCTCGCAGGGGACGTAGACGTCCGGCAGGAAGTTCATCTCGATCTTGATGGTGCCGTCGCCGGAGCAGTTCTCGCACCGGCCGCCCTTCACGTTGAAGGAGAAGCGGCCCGGCAGGTAGCCGCGCACCTTCGCTTCCATCGTCTCGGCGAAGAGCTTGCGCACGTGGTCGAAGACACCGGTGTACGTGGCCGGGTTGGACCGCGGGGTCCGGCCGATCGGCGACTGGTCCACGTGCACGACCTTGTCGACCAGCTCGTCCCCGTCGACCCGCGTGTGCCGACCCGGCACCGAGCGGGCGCCGTTCAGCTCGCGCGCCAGGTGCGTGTAGAGGATGTCGTTGACCAGCGTCGACTTGCCCGAGCCCGACACACCGGTCACGGCCGTGAGCACGCCCAGCGGGAAGGACACGTCGATGTCCCGCAGGTTGTTCTCGCGGGCGCCGTGGACGGTCAGCCTGCGGTCCCCGTTCACCGGCCGGCGGATGTCGGGGATCGCGATGGACCTCTTGCCGGACAGGTACTGCCCGGTCATCGACTCGGTGTTCTTCAGCAGCTCCTTCAGCGAACCGCTGTGCACGACCTTGCCGCCGTGCTCGCCCGCGCCGGGGCCGATGTCCACGACCCAGTCGGCCACCTTGATGGTGTCCTCGTCGTGCTCGACGACGATGAGCGTGTTGCCCATGTCCCGCAGCCGCACCAGCGTCTCGATCAGCCGGTGGTTGTCGCGCTGGTGCAGGCCGATGGACGGCTCGTCCAGTACGTAGAGCACGCCGACCAGACCGGAACCGATCTGCGTGGCCAGCCGGATGCGCTGGGCCTCGCCGCCCGACAGGGTGCCCGCGGCGCGGTTCAGCGAGAGGTAGTCCAGGCCGACGTCGACGAGGAAGCGGAGCCGCTCGTTGACCTCCTTCAGGACCCGCTCGGCGATCTTCTTGTCGCGGGCGTCGAGCCGCATCCGGCCGAGGAAGTCCGCGCACTCGCTGATCGACATCGCGGCGACCTCGGCGATGGACTTCTCCATCACCGTCACGGCGAGCACGATCGGCTTGAGGCGGGTGCCCTCACAGGTCGGGCAGGGCACCTCGCGCATGTAGCCCTCGAAGCGCTCGCGGCTGGCGTCGCTCTCGGACTCGGAGTGCCGCCGCTTGACGAACGGCACGGCGCCCTCGAAGGCCGTGGTGTAGGCGCGTTCGCGCCCGTACCGGTTGCGGTAGCGGACCTCGATCTGCGTCTTGTGGCCGTACAGCAGGGCCTTCTTGGCCCGGGCCGGCAGCCCGGCCCACGGGATGTCCGTGCGGAAGCCGAGTTCACCGGCGAGCGCGCCGACCAGTCGCTGGAAGTAGTCCTTGGTGTGGCCGAGGGACCACGGCGAGACCGCTCCCTCGTCCAGGGACTTGTCCTCGTCCGGGACGATCAGCTCCGGGTCCACCTCCATGCGCGTGCCGATGCCGGTGCACTCGGGGCAGGCGCCGAAGGGCGAGTTGAAGGAGAAGGAGCGCGGCTCCAGCTCCTCGAAGGACAGGTCGTCGTACGGGCAGTAGAGGTGCTCGGAGTACATCCGCTCACGCTCGGGGTCGTCCTCGGCGAGGTCGACGAAGTCCAGGATGACCATGCCGCCCGAGAGGCCGAGGGCGGTCTCCACCGAGTCGGTGAGCCGGCGCTTGGCGCTGTCCTTGACGGTGAGGCGGTCGATGACCACCTCGATCGTGTGCTTCTCCTGCTTCTTCAGCGTGGGCGGCTCGGAGAGCTGGATGGTCTCGCCGTCCACCCGGGCGCGGCTGTAGCCCTTGGTCTGGAGGTCGGAGAACAGGTCGACGAACTCGCCCTTGCGCTCGCGCACCAGCGGCGAGAGCACCTGGAAGCGGCTGCCCTCGGGGAGCGCGAGCACCTTGTCGACGATGGCCTGCGGCGACTGGCGGGAGATCGGGCGCCGGCACTCGGGGCAGTGCGGCTTGCCGATGCGGGCGAAGAGCAGGCGCAGGTAGTCGTAGACCTCGGTGATGGTGCCCACCGTCGAGCGCGGGTTGCGCGAGGTCGACTTCTGGTCGATCGAGACGGCCGGGGAGAGGCCCTCGATGAAGTCGACGTCGGGCTTGTCCATCTGCCCGAGGAACTGGCGGGCGTACGACGAGAGCGACTCGACGTAGCGGCGCTGCCCCTCGGCGAAGATCGTGTCGAAGGCCAGCGAGGACTTGCCCGACCCGGAGAGTCCGGTGAAGACGATCAGTGAGTCGCGGGGCAGGTCGAGCGAGACGTTCTTGAGGTTGTGCTCGCGAGCGCCACGAACGATGAGACGGTCGGTCACGCCGGTCCGCACCTTTCTTGAGAGAGCGGGGGCACAGGTCCCCGTCCCAGGGTATGGGGGGCGCCTCTGCGATGGAGATGGAGTCTTGGACTTCGAGCGTATAGCACGCACATTCGATTTACGGCACTCCTCCGACCTCTTCACCCGATCGTGTGGCGGGAGCCCCCCAGCCACTAGGCTCGCCGTCATGACTGATCATGTGCACGACCTGCGATCTGTACGTGAAGCCACGGACCGACTGCTGACCGCGGTCGCGAAGCTGGACAACGCCGCACTGGCCGAGGAGTCACACCTCCCCGGCTGGAGCCGCGGCCACATCCTGGCCCATCTCGCGCGCAACGCCGACGCCCTCGTCAACGTCTTCGAGGGCCGCCCCATGTACGAGAGCGCCACCGCTCGCGACGCGGACATCGAGCGCGACGCCGTCCGGCCCCTGGAAGAACAACTGGCGGACGTCCGCGATTCCGGGGCCCGATTCCTCGCCACCTCCGAGCGCGACCAGGACTGGTCCCGCACCGTCGAGCTGCGCAACGGCGTCACCGACCTGGCCTCGAACGTGCCGTTCCGCCGCTGGGTCGAGGTCGCTCTGCACCACGTCGACCTGAACATCGGCTACGAGCTCGCCGACCTCCCGGACGAGTTCACCGACCGCGAGATCGCCTTCCTCGCGGACCGCTGGTCCGGACGTCCCGAGGTGCCGCCGGTGACCCTGAAGGCGTCCCACGGCGACCGGGTCTGGCAGACGGGCGGCTCCGAGGGCACCCCGGTGACCCTCAGCGGTCCCGCCGACGAGCTGCTCGGCTGGCTGGCCGGGCGCGGCCTCAAGGGCGCGCACCTCACCGTCGAGGCGGGCGACGGCCTGCCCGAGCTCCCCCCGCTCTAGGATCGACCCATGACGTACACCGGAGAGGTCAAGGTCGGCGGTCCGGCCGACGTGCACGAGCTCGCGGACCTGATGATTTCCAAGGTCGCGGTGGGCTCGATGAACAACAACGCCTATCTGCTGCGCTGCCGGGCCACCGACGAGCAGCTGCTCATCGACGCGGCCGCCGAGGCGGAGACGCTGCTGCACCTGATCGGCGACGACGGCATCGCGTCCGTCGTCACCACCCACCGGCACGGCGACCACTGGGGCGCGCTCCAGGCCGTCGTCGACGCCACCGGCGCGCGCACCTACGCGGGTGCCTACGACGCGGAGGGCATCCCGGTCGCCACGGACGTCCCGGTCCGGGACGGGGACGTGATCACCGTCGGGCGGGTCTCCCTGACCGCGCGCCACCTGGTCGGGCACACCCCCGGCTCGATCGCGCTGGTCTACGACGACCCGCACGGGCACGCCCACGTGTTCACCGGCGACTGCCTCTTCCCGGGCGGGGTCGGCAACACCTGGGGCGACCCGAAGGCCTTCGTCAACCTGATCGACGACGTGCAGCACAAGCTCTTCGAGCAGCTGCCGGACGAGACCTGGGTCTACCCCGGCCACGGCAACGACACGACCCTCGGCGCCGAGCGGCCGCACCTCGCCGAATGGCGCGAGCGCGGCTGGTAGCACCCGACCGGTCGCCCCGGATCGCGTCAACTTTCCGACGCGGTGCACTCCTTCCGGTCGTACCCGACCGAACGCACGTCCCGGGCGTTGGGGAAGGGGTAGTTGCTGCACCATGCAACAAGACCCCTCCCCCACACCCCCTCCCAAGCCCCCTCCCGGGCCCGGCATGCTGCGGCTGGCCTCGGCCTCCCTGGCCGGCACCGCGATCGAGTTCTACGACTTCTTCGTCTACGGCACGGCCGCCGCCCTCGTGCTCGGCCCGCTCTTCTTCCCCTCCTTCTCCCCGCTCGCCGGAACGCTCGCCGCCTTCGGCACCTTCGGCGTCGGCTTCCTCGCGCGCCCGCTCGGCTCCGCCCTCTTCGGTCACATCGGCGACCGCCACGGCCGGCGCCCCGTACTGCTCGGCTCCCTGCTGCTCACGGGCCTCGCGACGGTGGCGGTGGGCTGCGTTCCGACGTACGCCTCGATCGGCACGGCCGCGCCGGTCCTCCTGCTCCTGCTGCGCTTCCTCCAGGGCCTCGGGCTCGGCGGCGAGTGGGGCGGCGCGGTGCTGCTGACCGCCGAACACGCGCCCGAGGCGCGGCGGGGCCTGTGGTCGAGCTTCCCGCAGATCGGCCCGGCGGTGGGGTTCCTGCTGGCCAACGGCATGATCCTGGCGCTGTCGGCCTCGCTCAGCGAGGCGCGGTTCAGTGCGTGGGGCTGGCGGGTGCCGTTCTGGGCGGCCGGGCTGCTGGCGCTGGCCGGGCTGTGGCTGCGCCGCTCGGTGGAGGAGACCCCGCAGTTCCGGGCGCTCGCCGAGACCGGCCGGCGGGCCGAGGCCCCGCTCTCGGAGGTGGTGCGCGGCCACTGGCGGCTGCTCCTGCTGACGGGCGGTGCGCTCGCCGTGGGGTACGCGGTCTTCTACTCGGTCACCACTTGGTCCCTCGCGTACGCCACCGAGCACCTCGGCGTGAGCCGCACGGTGATGCTGGCCTGCATCATGACCGCGGTCGCGCTCAAGGGGCTGGTGACCCCGCTGGTGGCGCTGGCCGGCGACCGCTTCGGACGGCGGCCGCTGTGCCTGGCGGGCTGTGCGGTCTGCGCGCTGTGGATGTTCCCGCTGGTGGCGCTGTTGCGCACGGCCGATCCGCTGCTGATGACGCTGGGCTTCCTCGGGGCGCTGCTGGGCATGGTGACGATGTTCGCGGTGGTGGGCGCGTACCTGCCGGAGCTGTACAGCCCGCGGATCCGCTGTACGGGCGCGGCCGTCGGCTACAACCTGGGCGGTGTGCTGGGCGGGGCGCTGACCCCGATCGTGGCGACGGCGCTGGCGGACGGCTCCGGGCCGCCCTGGGGCGTCGCGGTGTACCTGACCGGTATCGCCCTGGTCAGCCTGGGTTGCTTCGCGCTGCTGCCGGAGACCAATCCGGTGCTCGTGCGGAAGCGGGCGGGTACGGAAACGGGGGCGGCCGAAGCGGCCGCCCCCGCGTAGCCCTCGGAAGGGTCAGGCGTCGATGCTCTCCGGGCGGGGGGGGGGGGGGGGGCGCCCCCCCCGGGGGGGGGGCGGCGCGGCCCGGGGGGGGGGGGTTTTAGAGAAAACCCCACCATAACCACACCCGGACCCGGGCCGGTAAAAAAC
>NZ_JBIARJ010000022.1:0-115744 GCF_042889825.1 Streptomyces sp. NPDC002467
CAGGGCGTCGAACGCACCACGTCTTGCATGTCCGCTGCCGCTTCCCGTTCGACGCCCGAGGAGGTGCCCCGGCGCGCGCCCGGCCCCGACGGCCCCCGGTGCCGCCCGGGCCAGGGGTGCCGCTGCGCGGAGCGGGTCCCCTACCCGCCCTTCCACCGTTCCCCGGGGCTCCGGACCCCGGTCCTCAAACGCCGGACGGGCTGAACGGTGCGGGCGGCAGCAGCCACATCCAGCCCCGCCGGCGTTTGAGGCGCGGGGGTTCGGGGGCGGAGCCCCCGGCACGGCGGGGGCTCAGGATGTGGCGGCGGCAGCCGCGCGACCCGCGGCTCGGCCCGAGAAGAGGCAGCCGCCCAGGAACGTGCCCTCCAGCGCGCGGTAGCCGTGGACCCCGCCGCCGCCGAAGCCCGCCGCCTCGCCCGCCGCGTAGACGCCGGGGAGCGGTTCACCTGACGGGGTCAGGACGCGGGAGGAGAGGTCGGTCTGGAGGCCGCCCAGGGACTTGCGGGTCAGGATGGACAGCCGTACCGCGATCAGCGGCCCGGCCTTGGGGTCCAGGATCCGGTGCGGGGCCGCCGTACGGATCAGCTTGTCGCCGAGGTACTTGCGGGCCCCGTGGATCGACATCACCTGGAGGTCCTTGGTGAAGGGGTTGGCGATCTCCCGGTCGCGCGCCACGATCTGGTCGCGGACGACGGCCTCGTCGAGGAGGTCCTCCTTGGTCACCGCGTTCATGCCGCGCACCAGCGCGGACGGGTCCCGCTCCACGACGAAGTCGGCGCCGTTGTCCATGAAGGCCTTGACCGGGCCGGGCACGGCCTGCCGGGCGCGGTCGATGACGTCGCGGACCGACTTGCCCGTCAGGTCGGGGTTCTGTTCGGAGCCGGAGAGCCCGAACTCCTTGCCGATGATGCGCTGGTTGAGGACGAACCAGGTGTGGTCGTGCCCGGTCTTCATGATGTGGTCGAGGGTGCCGAGGGTGTCGAAGCCCGGGAAGAGCGGTACGGGCAGCCGCTTGCCCGTCGCGTCCAGCCAGAGGGAGGACGGGCCGGGCAGGATGCGGATGCCGTGCCGGGCCCAGATCGGGTTCCAGTTCTCGATGCCCTCGGTGTAGTGCCACATCCGGTCCTTGTTGACGTGGCTCGCGCCCGCCGCCTCCGCGATGCCGAGCATCAGGCCGTCCACGTGCGCCGGGACCCCGGAGAGCATCCGGGCCGGCGGGGTGCCGAGCCGGGTGGGCCACTGCGCGCGGACGAGGTCGTGGTTGCCGCCGATGCCACCGCTGGTCACGATCACGGCCTGGGCCCGCAGGGAGAAGGTCCCGGCGGTCTCGCGGCTGCTGGCGGTGCCCCGTACGGCGGTCGAGGGCTCCAGGATCTCGCCCGTGACCGTGTCCACCGCGCCGGCCGTGGCGGCCAGGCCGGTGACCCGGTGGCGGAACTTCAGCCGGACCAGGCCTCGGGCCACCCCGGCCCGGACCCGCCGCTCGAACGGTTCGACGAGGCCGGGGCCGGTGCCCCAGGTGATGTGGAAGCGGGGGACGGAGTTCCCGTGGCCGTTGGCGTCGTAGCCGCCGCGCTCCGCCCAGCCGACGACGGGGAAGAAGCGGACCCCCTGCGCGTGCAGCCAGGGCCGCTTCTCACCGGCCGCGAAGTCCACGTACGCCTCGGCCCAGCGGCGGGCCCAGACGTCCTCCTCGCGGTCGAAGCCGGCGGTGCCCATCCAGTCCTGGAAGGCGAGGTCCCGGTTGTCCTTGATCCGCATCCGGCGCTGTTCGGGCGAGTCCACGAAGAACAGTCCGCCGAAGGACCAGTGCGCCTGGCCCCCTATGGACTGCTCCGGCTCCTGGTCGAGCAGGATGACCTTGCGGCCCGCGTCGACGAGCTCCGCGGTCGCCGCGAGGCCCGCGAGCCCGGCTCCGATCACGATCACGTCTGCGTCGTACGTCATGCGTGTACCCGTCCCGTCCTGACGTCGGTGGTGGGGCAGATCCTTGGCTACGGAGCGGTAACCAGTCAACAGCGGTGGTTGGATGACTCCTGTGAGTGCTGCTGACGAGGTACTGGACGTGGTGGACCGGGACGACCGGGTCGTCGGGCGGGCCCGGCGGGGCGAGGTGTACGCGGAGGGGTTGATCCACCGCTGTGTGTTCGTGCTGGCCAGGGACGCGGAGGGCCGGGTCTTCGTGCACCGGCGGACCGCGTCGAAGCTGGTCTTCCCCTCGTACTACGACATGTTCGTGGGCGGGGTGCTGGGCGCCGGCGAGGGCTACGCGCAGGCCGCGCTGCGCGAGGCCGAGGAGGAGCTGGGCGTGAGCGGGCTGCCGCAGCCGGAGCCGCTGTTCAAGTTCCTGTACGAGGGCCCGGGCGGGGCCTGGTGGTCGTACGTGCACGAGGTGCGGTGCGAGGGGGTCGTGCGGCCTCAGGAGTCCGAGGTCGCCTGGCACGCCTTCCTGACCGAGGACGATCTGGCCCGGCGGGTCGCCGGGGGCGAGTGGCCCTGGGTGCCGGACGGGCTGGAGGCGTACCGCAGGCTGGCGGAGTACCGGCGGCGCGGCGCGTAGCGCGCCCCGTACATTGGGCGGGTGATCGACTTCGTCAAGGACGTGCGCCTGTGGTTCGCACCCTCGAAGCTGAGGGACGAGGGCGAGACCCCCGACTACCGCTTCTCGCTGGCCAACGAACGGACCTTCCTGGCCTGGATCCGCACCGCCCTGGCCCTGGTCGGCGGCGGTTTCGCGGTCGACCAGTTCCTCCCGGACCTGCGGTGGGGGGTGCGGGTCGGGATGGCGCTGGCGCTGCTCGCGGTGGGGGCCGCGTGCGCCCTGCGCGCGGTGAACCACTGGGTGCGGTGCGAGCGGGCGATGCGGCGGGGCGACGACCTGCCGCTGTCCCGGTTCCCGGTGGTGCTGAGCGTGGGCGTGGGGCTGGTGGCGCTGGCGATGGTGGTGGTCGTGCTGCTGGGCTGGACCAAGCGGTGAGTGCGTGAGCGGCAGGTACGGCGAGGGGCACGACGCGGGCCTCCAGCCGGAGCGGACCCGGCTCGCCTGGCGGCGTACGACGCTGGCCTCCTCGGTCGTGGCGGTGCTGGCCCTGCGGGCGGCGCTGCGCGGGACCGGTACGCCCGTGGAACTGGCCGGGGTGTCGGTGATCGCGCTCGTCTGGCTGCTGTTCCTGTGGGTCGCGCACCGGCGCATCCGTGCGCTGGCGGCGCACCCGCCGCGGACCCTCGCACCGCGGGCGGCGGTGGCCGCGGTCGCGTGCACCGTGGCGCTCGCCCTGTTCGCGATGGCCGTGATCACCTGATCGTCACGTCGGATGATCGGGCTTCCTCGCACCACCGCGACACAACGGGCTTGACGGGATGAACCGGGACGATCCCCACTAGCCTCGGCGCCATGACGACCCTGCACCAGGAACACGCCACACACGAGCACGCGCACGGCGCCGGCTGCGGCCACCGGGCGGTCCGGCACGGCGACCACGTCGACTACGCGCACGACGGTCACCTCCACCGGGAGCACTCCGGCCACTGGGACGAGTGCGAGACCACATCCCACACCGCCCACGAGGGCCACGACCACGCCCACGGCGCGGACTGCGGGCACGAGACGGTGCAGCACGGGGACCACGTCGACTACCTGCACGACGGCCACCGGCACGCCGTGCACGACGGGCACTACGACGACCACTGACCCACCCGCCCTCCCCGGGGCCGGCGGCGACTGACAGGATGCGAGGCGCCCGTCAACGCGACCCGGGGAGACCGCAGATGACCGCCGACGTTCCGTACCTCGTCCAGCCCGCTCCGGGGGTGTACGCCTACGTGCAGCCGGACGGGGGCTGGTGCCTCAACAACGCCGGTTTCGTGAGCGACGGCGGACGCACCCTCCTCGTCGACACCGCCGCCACCGAGCGGCGCGCCCTGGCCCTGCGCGAGGCGATCGTGTCGACCGGGGTGCCGCTCCCCCGCACGGTGGTGAACACCCACCACCACGGCGACCACACCTACGGCAACGGCGTGTTCGCGCCCGAGGCGCTGATACTCGGGCACGAGAACGCCCGGGCCGAGCAGCTCGCCGCCGGGCACCAGCTGGAGATGATCTGGCCCACGACGGACTTCGGCGCGATAGAGATCACCGCGCCCGACCTGACGTACGGCGACCGGACGACCCTGCACCTCGGCGAGACGGAGGTGCGGGTGATCCACCCCGGCGTCGCGCACACCACCGGGGACTCGATCGTGTGGCTGCCCGGGCGGCGGGTGGTGTTCACCGGGGACCTGGTCTTCGCCGAGGGCACCCCCTTCCTGGCGATGGGCTCGCTGGCCGGTTCGCTCCGGGCGCTGGAGATGCTGCGCTCCCTGGACGCGGAGACGGTGGTGCCGGGACACGGCCCGCTGACCGACCCGTCGGCGTACGAGTCCACCGAGCGCTATCTGCGGTACGTGGCCGAACTCGCGCGGGAGGGCCGGGACGAGGGACTCACCCCGCTGGAGGTCGCGCGGCAGGCCGACCTCGGCGAGTTCGCCTCCTGGCGGGAGAGCGAGCGGCTGGTGGCGAACCTGCACCGGGCGTATTCGGAACTGGCCGGGGAGCCGGAGGGGGTCCCGCTGGACATCCTGGCGGTGCTGCGGGACATGACGGTGATGAACGGCGGGACGCCGATCCTCTGCCACGCCTGACCCGCGGTCACGCGGCCGGGGTTCTTTCAGCCCGCGCTCTGGACGACATACCGACTGGTCGGCATGATGGCCCACGGACACCCGTCGCCTACTCCGCACGGAGGTGCGCAGCATGACGTCAGCATCGGCCTCGGCGCCGACCGATCCGCGAGGCCTGAATCTGGAGCGGCTGCGCGGTCATCTCGATCGGGCGCGACCGGGCCTGGTGGCCGGGGCGCTGCGCGGCCGGTTGATCGAGGGCGGCCGCTCGAACCTCACGTACGAGGTCACCGACGGGAGCTCCCGCTGGGTGGTGCGCCGCCCTCCGCTCGGGCACGTGCTGGCCACCGCGCACGACATGCGGCGCGAGCACCGGGTCATCGCGGCGCTGCACGGCACGGCGGTCCCGGTGCCGGAGCCGCTGCTGCTGTGCGAGGACGAGTCGGTGCTGGGGGCGCCGTTCTACGTGATGGAGTACGTGGACGGGGTGCCGTACCGGACGGCCGGGCAGCTCGCCGCGATCGGGCCGGAGCGCACCCGGCGCGCGGTGCTGGGCCTGGTCGACACCCTGGTCGAGCTCCACGCCGTGGACCCGGGGGCGGTGGGTCTGGGCGACTTCGGCCGGCCGGAGGGCTTCCTCGACCGGCAGCTTCGCCGCTGGGGCAAGCAGCTCGCGGCCTCGCGGGGGCGGGAGCTCGCGGGGATCGACGAGCTGCACGGCGCGCTGGGGCGGGCGCTGCCCGACTCCCCCGCGCCGACCGTGGTGCACGGGGACTTCCGGCTGGACAACGTGCTGATCGGCGGTCCGGACGACACGATCCGGGCGGTGCTGGACTGGGAGATGTCCACGCTCGGGGATCCGCTGACCGATCTCGGGCTGCTGGTGATGTACAGCTCGGACCTGGGCCTGACCGAGTCGCCGGTCAGTACGACCAGCGGGGCGCCGGGGCATCCGACGCCCGCCGAGCTGATCGAGCGGTACGCCGCGCGGTCCGGCCGCGACACCGGTGCCATCGCCTGGTACACGGCCTTCGCCTGGTTCAAGCTCGCGGTGATCCTCGAAGGCATCCACTACCGCTACACGCTCGGGCAGACCGTCGGGGCGGGCTTCGACCGGATCGGCGAGCTGGTGCCGGTCTTCATCGAGCACGGACTGACCACCCTCCACGAACCGCAGCAAGGCTGAGGAGCCGATCAGCATGGACTTCGCATTCGACGCCCGGACCGAGGAACTCCGCGGGCGGCTGCTCGCGTTCATGGAGGAGTACGTCTACCCGGCGGAGCCCGTCGCCGCCGAGCAGCGCGCACGGCTGGCCTCGCCCTGGGACACCCCGGCCGTGTTCGGTGAACTGAAGGCCGAGGCGCGCCGTCAGGGCCTCTGGAACCTTTTCTTTGTAGACCAGCACAGCCTTCCCGATGGCGAGTACGGCGCCGGGCTGACCAATCTCCAGTACGCCCCGCTCGCCGAGATCACCGGCCGCAGCCCGCACCTGGCGCCGATGGCGACCAACTGCGCGGCGCCGGACACCGGGAACATGGAGCTGCTCGCGCAGTTCGGGAACGAGGAGCAGAAGAAGCAGTGGCTGGAGCCGCTGCTGGCCGGGGAGATCCGGTCCGCGTTCGCGATGACCGAGCCCGAGGTGGCCTCGTCGGACGCGACGAACATCGAGACCCGGATCGAGCGGTCGGCGGACGGGTCCGAGTACGTGATCACCGGCCGGAAGTGGTTCATCTCCGGCGCCATGAACCCGGACTGCAAGATCTTCATCGTCATGGGCAAGACCGATCCGGAGGGCGCCGATCCGCGCCGTCAGCAGTCGATGATCCTGGTCCCGCGCGACACCCCGGGGGTGGAGGTGCGGCGGGCGATGACGGTGTACGGGTACGAGGACCACGACCACGGCGGTCACGCGGAGGTGGTCTTCGACGGGGTCCGGGTCCCGGCGGCGAACCTGATCGGCGAGGAGGGCACCGGCTTCGCCATCGCCCAGGCCCGGCTCGGCCCGGGCCGCATCCACCACTGCATGCGGCTGATCGGCATGGCGGAGCGGGCCATCGAGCTGATGTGCAGGCGCGCGGTGGGACGTACGGCCTTCGGCAAGCCGCTGGCCGCGCAGGGCGTCGTCCAGAACTGGATCGCGGACGCCCGGGTGACGGTGGAGCAGCTGCGGCTGCTGGTGCTGAAGACGGCCTGGCTGATGGACACGGCGGGGAACCGGGGCGCGCACACCGAGATCCAGGCCATCAAGATCGCGACTCCGCGGGCGGTGGTGCGGATCCTGGACGACGCGGTGCAGTTGCACGGCGCGGGCGGGGTGAGCCAGGACTTCCCACTGGCCGAACTGTGGGCGGCGGCGAGGACGCTGCGGCTGGCGGACGGTCCGGACGAGGTCCACCAGCGCTCGCTGGCCCGCCGGGAGCTGAAGGGATACGCCGCCCCCTCCTGAACGTGTGGGAATCGTGCGGGAGTTCGTGCGAACCCATGTACGACGTGAAGGCGGTGCGGGGAGCCCTTTGAGAAACCTTGTTGAACAACCCCGAACCGCCGGTACGTTCTTGATTTGCGCCTGTCAATCGGAACAGGGTTCTCCAGAAGGTTTGACGCCCCACACGTCAGCATGAGGAGAACTCTCCATATGGCAACTCACAAGCGCTCGCGCACTTTCCGGTACGCGGCGATCGGCACGGGAGCCGCAGCGGCGGCCGCCGCGGCCCTGATCGCCAGCCCCTTAGCCGGGGCGGCGACACCGGCCGAGGGAACGGTGTACGGACTGGGCGCACCCGGTGCGATCAGCGGTAGCTACGTCGTCATACTCGACGCATCCGCGAACAAGGAAAAGCTGGCCAAGAAGTACGGCGGCGAGCTGAAGCGCACCTACAGCTCGGGGGTCAACGGCTTCTCGGCCGCGGGCCTGAGCGAGACCGAGGCCAAGCGGCTCGCCGCGGACCCGGCCGTCGGCAAGGTCGTGCAGAACAAGAAGTTCACCATCAACGCCACCCAGGACAACCCGCCTTCATGGGGTCTGGACCGGATCGACCAGACCGCCAAGGCGGGCGACAAGAAGTACAGCTACCCCGACGGCGCCGGCGAGGGCGTGACGGCGTACGTCATCGACACCGGCATCCGCACGACCCACAAGGACTTCGGCGGCCGCGCCACGTCCGGCTTCGACGCGGTGGACAACGACGACAAGGCCGACGACGGCAACGGCCACGGCACGCACGTCGCGGGCACCATAGCGGGGACCTCGCACGGCGTCGCCAAGAAGGCGAAGCTGGTCGCGGTGCGGGTGCTGGACGACAACGGCTCCGGGACGACCGAGCAGGTGGTCGCCGGGATCGACTGGGTCACCCAGCACCACTCGGGGCCCTCGGTGGCCAACATGAGCCTGGGCGGCGGCGCCGACGAGGCGCTCGACGAGGCGGTGCGCCGGGCCATCGCCTCGGGCGTCACCTTCGCCGTGGCGGCGGGCAACGAGTCGGCGGACGCCGGGCAGGGCTCGCCGTCGCGGGTCCCGGAGGCGATCACGGTGGCGTCGAGCACCATCGACGACCAGCAGTCCTCGTTCTCCAACTTCGGCTCGGTGGTGGACCTGTACGCGCCGGGCTCGGACATCACGTCCGCCTGGAACGACAGCGACACCGGTACGAAGACCATCTCGGGCACCTCGATGGCCACCCCGCACGTGGTGGGGGCCGCTGCGGTCTACCTGGGCGGGCACCCGAACGCGACCCCGGCCCAGACGGCCGCGGCGCTGACGGCCGCGGCCACGAGCGGCGCGGTGACCAACCCCTCGGCGGGAACGCCGAACAAGCTCCTGAAGGTCGCCCCGTAGGCATCCGGCGATCCGGGGATCCGAGGACTTGGGGGGATCCGGTGATCCGGTGATCCGGTGATCGGGTGATCTAGGGACGCAGGGCGCGCAGCAGCAGGTCGGCGAGGTGATCGGCGACCTGCTGCGGCGTGAGCGGACCGTCCGCCCGGTACCAGGTGGACAGGTGGTGGACGGACCCGAAGTGGTAGTCCACCACCAGGTCCGCGGGGGTGGCGGTGGAGAACACCCCGGTGCGCTGGCCCTCCTCGACCAGGGCCCGGAACCGCTCGTGGTAGCGGCGGCGCTCGGCCCGTACCTGCTTGTACTTCTCCGGGCTGAGCTGGTGCATCGACCGGAAGAAGATCATCGCGTCGTCGAGGTTCTCGATGGTGGTGACCACCACGTCGGCGGCCGCCGCCCGCAGCCGTTCCTCGACGGGCGCGTCGGAAGCGGCCACCGCGTCGAGCCGCTGCTGCTGGGTGCGCAGCATCCGCGCGTACACCTCGTGCAGCAGATCGTCCTTGGACCCGAAGTAGTGGTAGAGCGCGCCCTTGGTGACCCCGGCCGCCTCGACGATCTCCTGGACCGAGGTGCGGTCGTAGCCGCGCTCGGCGAACAGCCGTGTGGCGACGGCCAGCAGCCGCTGCGGTACCGGCGCTTCGTGCGTGCCCTCGGGCTCCGTCGTCTTGGCAGCCGCCATGGCGCTGACCTTCCCTTCCCAGTCCTTCGTACGACCGTCCGACTCTTTTCAGCCTCGGTCGCGCAGTTCTCGTCGCAGGATCTTGCCACTGGTCGTCTTCGGAAGAACAGGCAGGATCTCGACCTGACGCGGGTACTTGTACGCGGCCAGGCGCTCGGCGCAGTGGGCGGCGAGTTCCTCCGGTGCCGCCGAGGCTCCCGGACGCAGGCTGACGTACGCCTTGACGTCCTCCCCGCGGTACGGGTCCGGGACGCCGACCACGGCCGCCTCGCGGACCGCGGGGTGCGCGTAGAGCACGTCCTCGACCTCGCGCGGCCAGACCTTGAAGCCGGAGGCGTTGATCATGTCCTTCTTGCGGTCGACGACGTAGAGCCAGCCGTCCTCGTCCATGAACCCGACGTCACCGGTGCGCAACTCGCCCCCGGGGAAGGCCTCCGCGGTCTCGGCGGGCAGACCCCAGTAGCCGCGGACGACCTGGGGTCCGCGGACCACGATCTCCCCGGTCTCGCCGAAGGGGACCTCCGCGCCCTGCTCGTCCAGGACGCGGACGACGGTGTCGGCCCCGGGCAGGCCCACGGAGAGGGTGCCGGAGGCCGGGTCGACGGGGGCTTCGAGGTGCACGGGCACGGAGGCGGAGGCGGCGGTGGTCTCGGTGAGGCCGTAGCCGTTGCGGAGGTAGAACCCGAAGGCGGCGCGCAGGCGCTCGACGAGCGCGGGCGGGAGGGGTGCTCCGCCGGAGGAGATCACCTGGAACGAGGCGAAGTGGTCGCGGGTGACGGCGGGGTGGGCGGCGAGGGCCATGAAGGCGGTCGCGGGGCCGACGGTGTAGGCGGGACGGTGTTCGAGGAAGGCGTCGAGGACGGCTCCGGCCTCGAACCGGTGGGCGAGGACGAGGGTGCCGGCGTTGGCGAAGCAGGCGGCGAGCTCGCAGACCATGCCGGTGATGTGGAAGAGCGGGGCGAGGGCGAAGTAGGCGGCGCCCTCGGGCAGGGGGTGGCCGGCGACCTGGCGGGCGGCGTTGTGCATGAGCGCGCCGTGCGGGTTCATGGCGCCCTTGGGGGTGCCGCTGGTGCCGGAGGTGTAGCCGATGAGGGCGATGTCGTCCCCGCTCAACCCCGGGTCGGCGGGCCCGCCCCGCCGCTCCCGCGCCACGCCGAACAGGTCCAGCACCAAGGGCTCCCGAGCCGCCGGCGGGTCCAACGGCGCCTGAGCGTCGCCCGGCCCCGCCGGCGTTCGAGGCGCGGGGGTCCGGGGGCGTAGCCCCTGGGAACGGGGGGCGGGGCGGAGCCCCGGGGCGGTCGGAGCCGCGGCGGCGTCGGAGGCGGGAACGGTGGAAGGGCGGGTAGGGGACGGCTCCGCGCGGCGGGACCCCCCGGCCGGGCCGGGGAAGACGCGGGGGTCGTTGCGGGTCTGGTGGTCCGTGTCCCGGGCCGTCAGGACGACCCGCACACCGCTCCCCCGCACCGCCCCCCGCAGGTACGCCTGCCACGCACCCGCCTCGCACACCAGCACACCCGCCCCCGAGTCGCGCAGCACGTGCCCGACCTCGGCGGACTTGTACATCGGATTGAGCGGGACGACCACCGCCCCCGCCTTCCAGGCGGCGAGTACGGCGAGCACGAAGTGCGGGGTGTTCTGGAGCATGACCGCGACCCGGTCCCCCCGCCGAACGCCCTCCGCCGCGAGGCGGCCGGCGATCGAGTCGGAGAGCGCGTCGGCCTGCGCGTAGCCGATCCGGCCGTCGAAGTAGGCCAGCGCGGTCCGCTCGGGGGCCCGGGCCACGGCCTCCCGGAAGGCGTGCAGCACGGTGGGCGGCGCCGCGAGGGGGGCCCGCTGCGCCGCGCTGAGCAGGCCGAGCCACGGCTTGGCCGCGTAGCGGGAGCCGGAACGGGAGCCGGAGTTCACCTGGATTCCCACTTGCGCTGGAGATGGTTCATACCGCTCAGCCAGCGGTCCGGGTCGGTGGCACGCGCGGTGTGGAAGTCCGCCACCTCGGGGTGCGGGAGGATCAAGAACCGGCCCTTCTCCATGCCGTCGAACAGTGCGTCCGCGACCGCGTCCGGCTCGATCGCGGTCGGCGCGAGGACGAGTTCGCCCGCCGAGCCCGCGGCGGTCAGCATGTCGGTGCGCACTCCCTGCGGGCAGATGGCGTGGACCTGGACGCCGCGGTGGCGGTAGGTCAGCGAGAGCCATTCGGCGAAGGCGAGAGCACCGTGCTTGGTGACACTGTACGGGGCCGCTCCGATCATGGTCAGCAGTCCCGCGGCCGAGACGGTGGAGACGAAGCGGCCGCTCCCGCGCTCCAGCCAGTGCGGCAGCAGCAGGCGGGCCGCGCGGACGTGTGCCATGACGTTGACGTCCCAGGCCGCCTCCCACACGGCCTCGTCGGCGAACGCGTCGCCGCCGGAGGCGAGTCCGGCGTTGGCGCAGTAGACGTCGATCGTCCCGCCCAGCGCCTCGCGCGCCTCGGCCACGATCGCCGAGGCGTCGCCGGGGACCGCCACGGCCCGTCCGCCGATCTCGTCGGCCACCGCGGCGGCCTTGGCGGGGTCGAGGTCGTTGACCACCACCGTGGCGCCCTCGGCCGCGAAGCGGTGGGCGAGGGCGGCGCCGATGCCGCCGCCCGCGCCGGTGACGACGACTCGCTGGTCCTGGTACGCGCTCACGGGATCACCCTTCGGGGACGGACGCCGACTGCCGGTGCCGGGCAGACTAACCGGTCGGTATGTCGTGGCGGAAGGGGGCCGACGCCTAGCGTGACGGCATGAGTCTGTCGCGACGGGGGCTGCTGGGACTGGCGGGGGCGGCCGGGGCCGCGGGGGCGATCGGGGCGGCCGCGCCCCGGGCGGAGCGGGTGCGCACCGGGTTCGAGCGGCTCGCCGCGGACGGGTACGGCCTGCTGGCCGGGCAGAAGGTGGGGGTGGTCACCAACCCCACCGGCATCACCGCCGACGCCCGCCATCTGGTCGACGTACTGCACGCGGAAGCAGCGGTGGACCTGGTCGCGGTGTTCGGGCCCGAGCACGGTTTCCGGGGCACGGCCCAGGCGGGCGGTTCGGAGGGCGCCGGGCGCGATCCGGCGACCGGGCTGCCCGTTTACGACACGTACGACAAGAGCGGGGAGCGGCTGGCGGAGGTGTTCAGGGCGTCCGGGGTGGACACCGTCGTCTTCGACATCCAGGACGTCGGGGCTCGCTTCTACACCTACATCTGGACCTTGTACGACTGCATGCGCGCGGCCGCCCTCGCGGGCAAGTCGATGGTGGTGCTGGACCGGCCCAATCCGGTGGGCGGCCGGCGGGCGGCGGGGCCGGTGCTGGAGCGCGCGCAGGCGAGTTTCGTGGGGCGGGAGCCGATCGCGCTCGCGCACGGGATGACGGTGGCCGAGCTGGCGCTGCTCTTCAACGGCGAGTTCCTGGGCGCCGATCCGGTCAGGCTGCGGACGGTGGCGATGTCCGGCTGGCGCCGGGGCTCCTTCTTCGGGGAGACGGGACTGCCCTGGGTGCCGCCGAGCCCGAACATGCCGACTCCGGACACGGCCCTCGCGTACGCCGGCACCTGCCTGTTCGAGGGGACGAACCTCTCCGAGGGCCGCGGGACGACCACGCCGTTCGAGGTGGTGGGCGCGGAGGGGATCGACCGGCGCTGGGCGGAGGCGGCGAACGCGCTGGGGTTGGCGGGCGTGTGGTTCCGGGAGGCGTACTTCACGCCGTCCTTCTCCAAGCACGTGGGGAAGACGTGCGGCGGGGTCCGGCTGATCGTGCACGACCGGGAGGTCTTCGACCCGGTCCGGGCCGGGATCGGGCTGCTGGTGACCGCGCGCCGGGTCTGGAGCGGCTTCGGCTGGCGCGAGGACCACTGGATCGACAGGCTGACCGGCTCGGACCGGGTGCGGACGATGGTGGACGCGGGGGCCGGGGTGGAGGAGATCGCGGGCGACTGGGCTGCGGGGTTGGCCCGGTTCGAGGCCGTGCGCGGGAAGTACCTGCTCTACGGCTGAGCCGGTGGTGTCACGGGTCTGGCCGGGCGGGGACGGCGGCAGGATGCTGGACCCGGCGGGATCCAACGGCGTTCGCGGACGTGCGGAGGCACGGCTGCGCGGATGCACGGTTCGGAGGGGACCTCATGGCGCAGAACGTGGCCGGGACCGGGGCGGGGATCGGGGCGCAGAACGTGGCCGGGATCGGGGCAGGGGTCGGGGCGGGGTCCGGGGCGGGGTCCGGGGCGGGGATCGGCGTCGGGCCGTACGCGGAGCTGACCTTCGACTCCGAAGGGGACCTGGACCGGGCCACGTACGGGCCGGTCCAGCGGATGGAGGCCACGGACCTGCTGGTCTTCGCGCACGGCTGGAACAGCGACCGGTCCACGGCGACCCGGCTCTACGACCGGTTCTTCGCCCCTTTCCCGGGGCTGGTGGGGTCGGGGGTGCGGCTGGGGTACGTGGGGGTCGTATGGCCCTCGATCCGCTTCTCCGACGAGCCGATTCCGGACTTCGACCCGCCCGGCGCCCTCGCGGAACCCGGCTTCGGTACGGCGCTCGACCCCGCCACCCGTCAGGCGCTCGGCAGGTTCTGGCCGGGGCGCGGCGCGGAGCTGGACCGGGTCGCGGAGCTGCTGGAGGAGCGGCCGGAGTCGGAGGCGGCGTTCGCCGAGTTCGGGGCGCTCGTACGGCGGCTCTCCGGAGCGGACGGGGGGTCGGCCGCCGCGCCCGGGGCGGTCCCGGCCCTGTTCACGGACGACGCCGTGGAGGTGTGCCGGGCCCTCGCGCTCGCGCTGGTCGAGGCGGGCGGGCCGCCCCTGGGTCCGGGGGAAGGGCTGGGGTCGACCCTCGGCGGCGGATTGCGCGGGTTGTGGGGCGGAGCCAAGGAGCTGCTGCGGCAGGCCTCGTACTACCAGATGAAGAAGCGGGCGGGGGTGGTCGGCGAGCGGGGCCTGGGGCCGGTACTGGCGGAGCTGGCGGCGGCCCGCCCCGCCCTGCGGATCCACCTGATCGGGCACAGCTTCGGGGCCCGCCTGGTCTCGTTCTCGCTGCGCGCGGTGCCGGACGGCGCCCGGTACGTCACGTCGCTGACCCTGCTCCAGGGGGCCTTCTCCCATTACGCGTTCTGCGACCGGCTGCCGCACGACAGGGGGCGCGGGGGCGCCCTGGGCGGGCTCCAGCGCCGGGTGGACGGACCGGTGCTCGCCTGCCATTCCCCGTACGACTCGGCCCTGAAGGTGTTCTACCCGCTGGCCTCCCGGATGGCCGGGGATTCGGCCGGTCTGTTGGGTTTCGACGAACGGTGGGGCGCGCTCGGGCACGACGGGGTGCAGGCGGTACCGGGCGCGCCGAGGCTGTCCCTGGACGCGGCCCTGCGCGACGGGTTGCCGACGTCGGGCTGCGTGAGCGTGGACGCCGGTTCCGTGGTGCGGCGAGGCGGGGCCCCTTCGGGGGCGCACAGCGACATCTGCCACGCCGAGCTGGCCGAACTCGTGGTCAACGCGGGGCGCATGGGGCGCTGAGTTCCGGCCATGTGCCACCCGCACGCCTCGTCCGCCCTGCATGCGCCCGCTGTCCGCCGGGCATGTTGGGCACATCGGTGCAGGTGGAGGTGAAAGTGTGATGGCGGGTTTCCGGAGTCTGGCCTACCAGGTGCGCGACGCGCGCAACGACCGGGCGCTGCGGCGCCATTCGCTGCGCCGCTGTCTGGAGCGGTTCGCGCCGTACGGGCACCGGGCCACGTGGTGGCACCTGTGCGACCGGCACGGGATCGCCCCCGAGGACCGGGGGGCCGATCCGCTGCGGCTGGTGGCGGCGCTGGAGGAGCTGGAGGACGCGCGGGCCGTGTGGCTGGAGTACGAGCGGCAGTTCGCGGAGCGGCGCCGCCGGGAGAAGCACGACGGGCTGCGCCGGCCGGAGTGGGCGTGGGGCGGCAGCGGGGACGCGGTGGTGCGGTGCGCGGATCCGGGGGTGCGGCCGGAGGGGACGCTGGGTGAGGTGCTGCGTCGTCTGGTGAGGGCACTGGAGTCGGAGCCGGGTACGGGGTGCCCGGTCTGCGGGGACAGCGAGCTGCGCTGGCCCGCGGTGGTCCGGGTCGGCTCGTGGGAAGGGGCCTGGGCGTGGGACGGGCCGCTGTGCGCGGGCTGCGGGATCGTGGTGCCCAGACCGGCGCTGGCGGAGGCTCCCTCGGCGGCGGTCCGGGCGGGGGCCGCGTGAGAACGGCCCTGCCGGGGCTGCCGGTCATGCCGGTGCTGCTGGCGTCGGTGAACGGTGCTCGGAGCGCCTCGGACGGTCCTGCCGTGCCCATGTCCCCGGCCGATCTAGCGGATTCGGCGCTGGCGGCGGTCGCCGCGGGGGCCGGGGAGGTGCTGGTGCACCCGCGGACCCCGTGCGGGCGGGAGAGCCTCTCGCCCAGGGTGGTGGGGCCGCTGCTGGAGGAGCTGCGGGGCGCGGGGGTCGGCGTACCCCTGGTGGTGCCGGCGGGCGTCGGGGCCGGGCCCGGTGCCGTCGAGCGGCTGGAGCGGGTGCGCTCGTGGACGGTGCTGCCGGACCGGGCGGTGGTGCGCTTCGCGGAGCCGGGGGCGCGGGAGCTGGCGGAGGCCCTGCTGGGCCGGGGTGTGGCGGTGGACGCGGTGGTGCCGCTGGGTGGGGCGGCCGGGCCGACCGATCCGGATCCGATGGCCCGGTTCCTGGCCTGGCCGGTGCGCGAGCCGGGCCGGGTGCGGCTGGTGGCGGAGCTGCCGTCGGCCGATCCGTCGCTGGTGGCCGGGTTGCGCGGGCTGCCCCCGGTGGCCGTGGTGCTGTTCGGGCGGGAGGCCGCGGCGTGGCCGGTACTGCGGCTGGCGGGGCGGTGCGGGACGGGTGCGCGGACGGGCGTGGGCGACGTACTGCACCTGCCGGACGGGCGGCCGGCCCGGTCGAACGCGGAACTGGTGGCGGCGGCCCGCGCGGTGCTGCGCGACGCGACGGACCCGGGGCCGGCCGTACGGGTCTAGAGCGGGAGCGTGGGCCGGGCGCGCCCGTCCACAGCGGGACCCGGGGGCGGGCGCGCCCTGTCCAGAGCGGGACCCGGGGGCGGGCGCGCCGTTCTAGAGCCGGGATCCGGTGACGCGGTCGCCTATGACGTCGTCCGGGTTGGACAGTGCGCAGGTCTTCATCGAGAGGCAGCCGCAGCCGATGCAGTCCGTCAGGTGGTCGCGCAGGCGGGCGAGCCGGTGGATGCGCTCGTCGAGTTCCTTGCGCCAGGCCTCCGAGAGGCGGGCCCAGTCCTCGCGGTTGGGGGTGCGCTCCTCGGGGAGTTGGGCCAGTGCCTCGCGGATGTGGGCGAGGGGGATGCCCACGCGCTGGGCGGCGCGTACGAAGGCGACGCGGCGCAGGGCGTCTCGGGTGTAGCGGCGCTGGTTTCCGCTGGTACGGCGGCTGCTGATCAGGCCCTTGGTCTCGTAGAAGTGGAGTGCGGAGACGGCGACGCCGCTGCGGGCGGACAGCTGGCCGACGGTGAGTTCGTGGACGTTCTCGGGAATCTGCGGCACCCGGCCGAGCGTAGTCGGAGGTCCGTTGACATACACATACGGTCCCAGCATGCTGAGCAAACGCTTATTCGTCTGTTCATGTGCACCGACAGGTAGGAGCAAGGGCATGGCCGAGCCGAGGGTCTTCACGTCCGCCGAGGAGCTGCGCGCCGGGATCGGCGAGCCGCTCGGCCCGAGCGGCTGGCTGGAGGTGGACCAGAAGCGGATCGACCTCTTCGCCGACGCCACGGGCGATCACCAGTGGATCCACGTGGACCCGGAGCGGGCGGCGGACGGCCCCTTCGGCTCCACCATCGCGCACGGCTACCTGACCCTGTCCCTGCTGCCGAGCCTGGTGCCGCAGATCATGCGCGTCGAGGGCATGCGGATGGGCATCAACTACGGGACGAACAAGGTCCGTTTCCCGGCGCCGGTGCCCGTCGGTTCGCGGCTGCGCTCCACCGCCGTGATCACGGAGGTCACGGAGGCGGGCGGCGGCGTGCAGGTCACGGCGACGGTCACGGTCGAGCGGGAGGGCGGCGACAAGCCGGTGTGCGTGGCGGAGTCGGTGTCCCGCTACTACTTCTGAACCGCGCCGGGACCACTTCAGCGCTTCACTGCTTCACTGCTTCCGGGCGGGGGCCGCGGGGCTCGCGCCCACCATGCGGAGCACGAGGTCGGCGTAGAGCGCGCCGACCTCTTCGGGCGTGCGGTGTCCGGCCGCGCTGAACCAGCGGGCCACGTCGATGCACAGCGAGAGCACGGCGAGGGTGGTGCCGGGCACGTCCGGGACGTCGAACTCCCCCGTCGTGACGCCGTCGGCCAGGATGCGGCGCACGGCGGCGTCGCTCTCCCGGCGCAGTGCCACGATTTCGGATCGGTGCTCCGGAGCGAGAGCGTCGAGCTCGTACTGGACCACGCGCGCGGTGGTGTGGTGCGCCGCGTGCCACCCCACGAAGGAGCGCACGGCCGCGTCGAGCCGCTCCGCCGCGGATCCGGGGCCCTCGGCGGCCGAGGTCAGGATCTCCAGCGCCTTGTCGTGGCCGATCCGGCTGATCCGGTGGAGCAGCTCTTCCTTGGTCTTGTAGTGGATGTAGAGCGCGGCCGGGCTCATCCCGGCACGGCCGGCGATGTCGCGTGTGGTGGTCGCGTGGTAGCCGCGCTCGGCGAAGGCGTCGACGGCGGCCACGAGCAGCCGCCTCGCCGCGTCGGGGGTGACCTCCGACCACGGCCGGTAGCCGCCGGTTTCCGCGCTGTCCATCGCTCGCTCACCCTCTTCGCCTTGTAGGAATGAACACCTTACCGGAGGGTGAGCAAGCGCTTAGCGATCCTGGGCGTTGGGCTGCTTCGGAGCGAAGGGGTCGTAGTTCGTCATGAGCTTCTCCATCCGGGCCTGGTCGACCCGGCTGACGATCTGACCGACCTCCTGACGGTCGCGGATCACCTTGGCGAGGGTGAAGGCGGAGGTCGTCAGGTAGAGCACCGCGATGCCGAGGAAGGAGCGGACCCAGGCGTTGGTGTCCAGGTTGTAGATCCCCAGCGCCACGGCGGCGGTGGCGACGCCGAAGGAGGCGACGGCCTGGGCGTAGAAGGCCCCCGTGTTCTGCTGCTTGACCGGTGTCTCGTTCATGGGTCCAGCTTCGGGCGGGGACGGCGCGGACACATGGGTGCGCGTACTCACCTACGTACTCAGAAGGGGCTCAGAAGGGGCTCAGAAGGCGGAAACCCCCGTGCGCGCGCGGCCGATGAGGAGTTTCTGGATCTGGCTCGTGCCTTCGTACAGGGTCATCACGCGGGCGTCGCGCAGCAGTTTGCCGGCCGGGTACTCGTCGATGTAGCCGTAACCACCGTGGACCTGGAGGGCGTTGCTCGCGGCGCGCACGGCGGCCTCGGAGGCGAAGAGCTTGGCGGTGGAGGACTCGGTGGCGAAGGGCTGCCCGCGGTCGATGAGGTCGGCGACCCGCCAGGTCAGCAGTCGGGCCGCGTCCACGTCGACCGAGATGTCGGCGATCAGCTCCTGGACCAGTTGGTGGTGGGCGATCGGCTTGCCGAACTGCTCGCGCCGGGCGGCGTAGGAGACGGCGGCGTCGAGGGCGGCCTGCGCGATGCCGACGCATCCGGCGGCGACCGACATCCGGCCCTTGGCCAGCGCGGACATGGCGACCGAGAAGCCCTTGCCCTCGGGGCCGAGCATCGCGGAGGCGGGCACGCGGACGCCGTCGAGGGCGAGTTCGGCGGTGGCCTGGCCGCGCAGCCCGAGCTTGCCGTGGATCTCGCGGCGGGCGAGGCCGGGGGCGTCGGCGGGCACGAGGAAGGCGGAGACCCCGCGGTGGCCCGGCTCGTCGTTGGTGCGGGCGAAGAGCAGGACCACGTCGGCCCAGGTGCCGTTGGTGATGAAGGTCTTGCCGCCGCTGATCACGTACGAGTCCCCGTCGCGCACGGCGCGGGTGGTGAGGTTGCCGGCGTCGGAGCCGGTGCCGGGCTCCGTCAGGCCGAAGCAGCCGAGGGCGTCGCCGGAGCAGAGCCGGGGCAGCCAGTCGTTCTTCTGCTCCTCCGTCCCCCAGGCGGCGATGGTCTTGGCGACGAGGCCGAGGGAGACGGAGACGATGCCGCGCACGGAGGAGTCGCCGCGGCCGAGTTCCTCGGTGACCAGCACGTAGGCGAGGTGGTCACCGCCGGAGCCGCCGTACTCCTCGGGGACGGTCAGGCCGAGGAATCCGAGGGCGCCGAGCTTCTTCACGATGGCCCGGTCCACGCTTTCGGCGCGGTCCCAGTCGGCGGCGTACGGGACCACCTCGCGCTCGGTGAACGCGCGGGCGAGCCTGCGTACGGCCGCCTGCTCCTCGCTCAGCTCCATGTCCACCGGGCACCTCCGGGTGTGTCGTGGGTCGTCCGCGGCCGCCACGCCCCCCGGTTAACTAGCACCGGTAGTTTATGGCGGGCAGGCCCTACTATGTGGCGCATGGCCAGACCGCGCAAGCCCCTCCTCAGCCGAGCCCTCATCGTCGAGGCGGCCGGTGCCCTGGTGGACGCGGAGGGTCTGGAGGCGGTGTCGACGCGGCGGCTGGCCGCCGCGCTGGGCGTCAGCGGGCCCTCCCTGTACAACCACTTCCGGACGAAGGACGAGATCCTGGAGGCGGTCGCGGACGCGGTGAGCGCACGGGTCGACCTGTCGATGTTCGAGGGCGGCGGGCAGGACTGGCGCGGGGCGCTGCACGCGTGGGCGCACTCGTACCGGGACGCCCTGTCGGACCATCCGAACATCGTGCCGGTACTGGCGCGGGGCCCGGGTCGCCGGCCGGCGGGTCTGAGGCTGGCGGACGCGGTGTTCGGCGCGATGACCGAGGCGGGCTGGCCCCCGGGACAGGCGACCCGGATCGGCGCGCTGATGAGGTACTTCATCCTGGGCTCGGCGGTGGCCTCGTTCGCCGGTGGTTTCGTGGACGACGAGACGGCCTACGACCCGTCGGACTACCCCCACCTGGGCCAGGCGCACCTGCTGGCCGAACGCCGCCGCGAGGTGGACGAGGGCGCCTTCGAAACGGGGCTGACGGCCCTCCTGGACGGGCTGGCCCTGCAGTACGAGGCGCTGCGCGAGACCGTGCGCTAGCGGCGCCGCGACCGCGACCGTCCGCGACCGTCCGGGCCCGGTGAGCGGGCGGTGAGCGGGCGGTGAGCGGTGGCGGCCACCGTGTCCTCGTCGCCGGATCCACCGCGGACCGGCCGCCGAACGAGGAGCAGGTCATGGGCAACACGACGCACCACGCGACGAACCACGCCACGGGCAACGCGACGGGCGAACTGGCGGGCAAGACCGCGCTGGTGACGGGCGGATCCCGCGGGATCGGCCGGGCGGTGGCGCTGCGCCTCGCCGCCGAGGGCGCACTGGTCGCGGTCCACTACGGCGGCAACGACGCGGCGGCCAAGGAGACCGTGGCCGCGATCGAGGAGGCGGGCGGCCGGGCGTTCGCCGTCCGCGCCCGGTTCGGCGAGGAGGGCGCCGTGGACCGGCTGTTCGAGGGCCTCGCCGAGGGACTGGCCGGACGCGGGCTGGACATCGTGGTCAACAACGCCGGCATCATCTCGGGCAACTCGATCGCGCGGGTGACGCAGGAGGAGCTCGACAGGCTGCTCACGATCAACGTCAGCACGCCGTTCTTCGTGATCCAGCGCGCCCTGCCGCTCATGAACGACGGCGGCCGCATCGTCAACATGGGCTCGACCGCGAGCCGGTTCGCGGTCTCCACCCAGATCGGCTACACGATCAGCAAGGCGGCACTGGAGTCGATGACCCCGTCGCTGGCCAACGAGCTCGGCGGCCGGGGCATCACGGTGAACACCGTCGCACCCGGCGCGATCCGGACCGACATGACCGCCGGCTACACCTCCATCCCCGAGGTGGTCGCCGGGCTCGAATCGATCACGGCCCTCGGCCGGCTCGGCGAACCCGAGGACGTCGCCGACGTCGTCGGGTTCCTGGCGGGCCCGCGGGGCCGCTGGGTGACCGGCCAGACCATCGACGTCTCGGGCGGGACCTACCTGGGCCCGATCGCCCACGCGTGATCGACTCGGATGGCGTCCGGATCAACTCCGGATCAACTCCGTTGGATAATCACCGACATGCTGTTCGGAATACTCGGCGAGACCCGGGCGTGGCACGACGACGGCACCGAGGTGCCGCTGGGCGGACCGGCCCGCCGCGCCCTGCTGGCCCTGCTCCTGCTGAACCCGGGAGAGGCCGTCTCGGCGGACCGGCTCGCCGATGCCCTCGACCCGGACGGAGCGCTGTCGGCGCACGCCCTGCAGTCCCAGGTGTCGAGGCTGCGCAAGTCCCTCGGCGCGGCGGCCGCCATCGAGCAGGCCGGGGCGGGCTACCGGATCGTGGTGGCGCCGGACGACGTGGACGCGTGCCGGTTCGAGCGGCTGGCCCAGGAGGGGCGGGCCGCGCTGCGCTCCGGGGAGGCCGGACGGGCGGTCGTACTGCTGCGCGAGGCCCTGGAGCTGTGGCGGGGGCCGGCGCTGGACGGCCTCGACGGCAGCGAATCGGGCCGGCCGGCCGCCGTACGGCTGGAGGAGCGCCGGCTCGGGGCGATCGAGGACCGGATCGAGGCCGAGTGCCTGCTCGGCGGGCACCACACCGCCGTACCGGAGCTGCGCGAACTGGTCGGCCGCCATCCCCTCCGGGAGCGACTGGCGGGGCTGCTGATGCGGGCGCTGTTCGCCGAGGGCGGGCAGGCCGCGGCGCTGGTGGTGTTCGAGGAGACCAGGCGGCACCTGGCCGATGAGCTGGGTGCCGACCCGTCGGCCGAACTGGTTGCCCTGCACCGGGAGTTGTTGAGTGCGGATCCCTCGCCCGCGCCCGCCGCACCGCCCGCCCAGCTGACGGCCTTCGTCGGACGGGGCGAGGAGGTCTCCGAGGTCGCGGGGCTGCTGCGGGTGGCCCGGCTGGTCACGCTGACCGGCCCGGGCGGCGTCGGCAAGACCAGGCTGTCCGTCGAGGTGGCGGGCGCCCTGGCCGACGAGGTGTGCTTCGTCGAGCTGGCCCCGCTGCGCGACGGTACGGGAGTGGCGCAGGCGCTGCTGGGCGCGCTCGGCCTGCGGGAGAACGGGCTGACCCTGGGCGACGGCGCGCAGGCGCCGGTCGACCGTCTGGTGGCGGCGCTGTCCGACCGGATGCTGCTGCTGGTCCTGGACAACTGCGAGCACGTCGTCGACGAGGCCGCGGCGCTGGCGGCGCGGCTGTTGGCGGCCTGCCCTCGGCTGCGCGTCCTGGCGACGAGCCGGGAACCGCTCGGGATCATCGGCGAGAGCATCCGGCAGGTGCGGCCGCTCGACGGCGACGCCGCCGTACGCCTCTTCACGGACCGGGCGGGCGCCGTGCGGCGCGGTTTCACCGCCGACCCGAAGCTCGTACGGCGGATCTGCGCGGCCCTCGACGACCTGCCGCTGGCCATCGAGCTGGCGGCGGCGCGCGTCAGGACCCTGGACGTCGAGGACCTCGCGGGACGGCTCGACGACCGGCTGGGGGTCGCGGCCCGCGGCAGCCGTACGGCCGACGAACGGCACCGGACGCTGCGTTCGGTGGTCGCGTGGAGCTGGGACCTGCTGTCGGAGGCGGAGCAGTGTGCCGCCCGGCGGTTCACGGTCTTCGCGGGCGGTGCGACGGCCGGGGCCGCGCTGCGGGTGTGCGGCGCGGACGAGGAACTGCTGGAGTCGCTGGTCGGCAAATCGCTGTTGGAGGTGGCGGGGGGCCGCTACCGGATGCTGGAGACGATCGGCGCGTACGGCGGCGAGCGGCTCGACGCGGCGGGTGAACGGGACGCCGTACGACGGGCCCACGCCCGGTGGCTGCTGGAGCTGGTACGGACCGCCGACCCGCATCTGCGGCGGGCCGAGCAGCTGGAATGGCTGCCCGTCCTCACCGCCGAGCACGGCAACTTCCTCGCGGCGCTGGGCCGGGCGGTCGAGGCGCGGGACGTGGAGGGCGGGCTGGAGCTGCTCGCTGCGGCCTCGCACCACCTGTGGATCCGGGGCATGGCCTCCTCGGTCGCGCCGCAGGCCATCGCGCTGCTGGAGGCGATGGGGGGCGTGGCGGACGACGGGTCGGGCTGGGCTCCGCCGGACGGGCTCGGCGAGGGGTACGTGCTGTGCGTGCTGCTGGCGGCGTCCGGTACCGGCGGGCGGCCGGTGTGGCAGCGCCACCGTGCGGCGGCCGGATCGGCCCTGGCCGCGGCGTGGTCGGCTGCCCGGCCGGGCCGCCATCCCGTCGCCCTGTTCCTGTGGATGATGCGGAACGCGGGCGAGTCCGATCCGCACGGCGCGTTCGAGCTCGTCTCCTCCCAGCGCGACTGCTCCGAGCCGTGGGCGCGGGCCGCCGCCCGGTACGTTTCGGGGTTCGGGCCGCTCGGCGAGGGCGACACGGAGCGGGCCGGGCGGGAATTCGGCGCCGCGGTCGAAGAGTTCCGCGCGCTCGGCGACCGGTGGGGCACCGCGCTGGCCCTGGACACGCTCGCCGGCCTGGCGGGCGGGCGCGGCGACCTCGCTCGGGCGATCGCGCTGACCGACGAGGCCCTCGTACTCACCGAACAGCTCGACGCCCTGGAGGACAGCGCGGATCTGCTGGTCAACCGGGGCGACCACCTCGTCGGGGAGGACCCGGCGGCGGCCCGGGCCGACTACGGCAGGGCGGCCGCTCTCGCGCGACGTGCCGGCAGCTCCACCGGGCTGGCGGCGGCCCTGCGCGGCCTCGGTGACCTGGCCCTGCTCGACGCGGACCTGCCGGAGGCACGGCGGCTGTACGAGGAGGCGCTGGAGCGGGTCGACCCGCACTGGGTCAAGAGCGTCGGCACCCGGGTCCGTACGCTCGCAGGGCTCGGCCACGTCGCCGAGGCGCGCGGCGACCGGGGCGCGGCCCGGGAGTACTACCGGGAGGCCGCGGAGGGGGCGGCGGTCATGGGGGCCGACACCCTGGCGGTACTCCGGCTGCTGGGCGTCCCCGAGGGCGTCGTGGGCAGCGTGGTCGGGGCGACGGAGGATACGGGCTCGGCGGGGACGGGGGACTCGTCGGGTCCGGTGGGTCCGGGGGGCACGGGGGGCTCGGTGGGCACGGGGGGCACGGGGGGCCCGCCGCCGGGGCGGTGAGCCGGCGTTGCGGTGAGCGGGCGGCTCGGTGAGCGGGCGGCTCGGTGAGTCGGCGGTGAGCGGGCGGTGAGCGCACCCAGCGAAGCTCACCGCATGAAGAAGAACCTCGACGTCCTCATCTCCGGCTCCTCCGTCGCGGGCCCCGCGCTCGCCTACTGGCTCCACCATCACGGCTTCAACCCCACGGTCGTGGAACGCGCCCCGGCACTGCGCGACGGCGGCTACGCCGTCGACTTCCGGGGCGAGGCCCACCTGTCGGTCCTGCGGGGCATGGGCATCCTGGACGCCGTCGAAGCCGCCCGGACCGGCACGGGCTCCATGTCGTACGTCAACAGCGCGGGCAAGGTGCAGGCGAAGCTGCCGGCCGACCTGTTCGCCGGGGACGTCGAGATCCTCCGGGGCGATCTGGCACGGATCCTGTACGACGCGACCGCGCCGTACACGGAGTACGTCTTCGGCGACTCCATCACCTCTCTCACCGAGGACGCGGACGGCGTCACCGTCGCCTTCGAACGGAGCGCGCCGCGCCGGTTCGACCTGGTGATCGGGGCCGACGGGATGCACTCGAACACGCGCCGCCTGGCGTTCGGGCCGGAGGAGCGGTTCGTGAAGCGCCTCGGCCTCCACTGCGCGATCTTCACGACGGCCAACCACCTGGGGCTCGACCACACCGGACACGCCTACCGCACCGCGGGCAAGCTCGTCGCGATGTACAGCGCCCGTCACAACACCGAGGCCAAGGCGGTCTTCTACTTCGCCTCTCCGGCCCTGGACCTCGGCCGGCGCGAGGTGACGCGGCAGCAGGCCTTCCTCGCCGAGCAGTTCGCGGGCACCGGGTGGGAGAGCGACCGGCTGCTGCGGGAGATGCGGTACGCGCCCGACTTCTACTTCGATTCGGTCGGGCAGGTCCGGATGGACTCCTGGAGTCGGGGCCGGATCGCCCTCGTCGGCGACGCCGCCCACTGCCCCTCGTCGCTCTCCGGCATGGGTTCGGGGCTCGCCCTGGTCGGCGCGTACGTCCTCGCGGGGGAACTGGCGGCCGCCGGCGGCGACCACCGGGTCGCCTTCGGCCGGTACGAGGAGGCGCTGCGGAAGTACGCGGAGGGGTGCCAGAAGATGGGCGACGGGGTGGCCGGGCTCATGGTCCCCGGAAGCCGATTCATGGCGGGGCTGCTCAATCGCTACTACAAGGTCATGCCCTACCTGCCCGGAAGCAACATGGCCGCCAGGATCGCCCGCAGGACGGCCGAGAACATCACACTGCGGGACTACGGAACGCGGGGCGCCCTGAGTGCCTAGTGCTCTGGCCGGAAAGGTTTGCCGGCTCGCGGCGTCCGGTGCGGTGCATCGCAAGGCGGAGGGCCACGCCTTGTACTGGACGTACTTGCGTGGCGCGACAACGCGGCGAGGTGCCGTGCCGGGCGTCGTGAGGCGGTGAACCTTTCCGGTCAGAGCACTAGACACAGCAGGGCGCCCCGCGGGCCCGGCGGCCTAGAAGACGACCAGCGAGCGGCCGCCCTTGCCCTCCAGCATCGCGTCGAAGGCCGCCGGGATGCCGTCGAGGGTGATGCGGTCGGTGACGAGGGCGCCGAGGTCGAGGCGGCCCGCTCGGACGTGTTCGGCGATCACCGGGAGGTCGCGGGCGGGGTCGCTGTTGCCGTAGACGCAACCGGTGAGGGTGCGGGCGAAGTGGAAGATCTCCAGGGCGTGGAAGGTGACCTGCTGCTCCTTGCCGCCGATGCCGACGACCGTGGTGCGGCCGCCGCGCCGGGTGGACTCCCAGGCTCCGCGGATGGTCTCGGCCCGGCCGACGCACTCCACGGCCACGTCCGTGCCCCGGCCCCCGGTGAGGGCCCGGATCTCCTTGGCGGTGGTGTCGGAGGCGAGGACGAACTCGGTGGCCCCGGCCGCCCGCGCCAGCTCCTCCTTGGCCGGGGAGACGTCCACGGCCACGATCGGGCCCGCCCCGGCGATGCGGGCGGCCTGGAGCGCGGCCAGGCCGACCCCGCCGGCCCCGAAGACGGCGACGGATTCGCCGGGGCGGACCTGGGCGCTGTGATGGACGGCGCCGTAGCCCGTGAGCACGGCGCAGCCGAGCAGGGCGGCCTCGGCGAGCGGGATCCCGGCGGGCGCGGGCAGCACGCAGTTGGCCGCGACGACGGTCTCCTCGGCGAACGCGGCCACGTTCAGCCCGGGGTGGAGCGGGGCGCCCTGCGCGTCGTGAGCGTGGACGGCACCGACCCCGGTGAGCGCGTTGACGCAGAGCCACACCTCGCCGATGGCGCAGTGGTGGCACTCCCCGCAGGAGGGAGCCCAGTTGAGCACGACCCCGTCGCCGGGGGCGACATGGGCGACGCCCTCGCCCACCGCGAGGACCGTGCCCGCGCCCTCGTGGCCGAGGACGGCGGGTACGGGGACCCTCATGGTGCCGTTGGTGAGGGAGAGGTCGGAGTGACAGACCCCGGCGGCGGTGAGCCGTACCCGGACCTGCCCGGGTCCGGGATCGGGCAGCACGATCTCCCGCATCTCCAGCGGGGCTCCGACGGCGGGCAGGATGGCGGCGCGGACCATGATCGTCGTCTCCGTGTTCAGAACTGCAGGGACTTGGTCTGGAGGTACTCCGTCAGGCCGTGCGGGCCCAGCTCGCGGCCGACGCCCGACTGCTTGTAGCCGCCGAAGGGTGCGAGCACGTTGAAGCGGCCGCCGTTGATGTCCACCTGCCCGGTGTCCATGCGGCGGGCGAACGCCACGGCCGTCTCCTCGTCCTCGGCCCAGACGGCGCCGCCCAGGCCGTAGACGGTGCCGTTGGCGATGCTCAGGGCCTCCTCCTCGTCGTTGTACGCCAGGATCGACAGCACGGGGCCGAAGATCTCCTCCTGGGCGATGGTCATGTCGGGCGTGACGTCGGCGAACACGGTCGGCGCGACGAAGTAGCCCTGCTCGTGCGGGGAGTCGGGGCCGCCGGCGACGAGACGGGCGCCTTCCTCGATGCCCTTGGCGATGTAGCCGCGGACGCGTTCGTGCTGCTTGGCGTTGACCACCGGGCCGAGGCGGGTGCCCTGCGTGCTGGGGTCGCCCGTGGGGTACTTGGCGACGGCGGCGGCCGCGAGCGAGACGGCCTCCTCGTAGTGGTCCCGGTGGACGAGCATGCGGGTGAGCGCGTTGCAGCTCTGGCCGGCGTTGTTCATGACGTGGCCGACGCCGGCCGCGACGGCCTTGGCCAGATCGGCGCCGGGCAGGATGACATTGGCCGACTTGCCGCCCAGTTCCAGGGCGACCCGCTTGACGGCGGCGCCGGCCGTGGCGCCGATCTTCTTGCCGACCTCGGTGGAGCCTGTGAAGGAGACCAGGTCGACTCCTTCGTGCGCGGCCAGGGCCTGGCCGGCGACCGGGCCGGTTCCGGTCACCAGGTTGAAGACTCCGGCCGGGATGCCCGCCTCGTGCACGGCTTCGGCGAAGAGCTGCGCGGTCAGCGGGGTGTCCTCGGCCGGCTTGAGTACGAGGGTGCAGCCGGCGGCGAGAGCGGGTGCCACCTTGGCAACGACCTGGTGCAGCGGATAGTTCCAGGGGGTGATGGCGCCGACCACCCCGACGGGCTCCAGCAGCACGGTGGAGTTCCCGATCCGCTCCTCGAAGGAGTACGAGGCCGCCAGTTCGGCGTACGAGGAGGCCACGGCGATCGGCGACCCGACGTGGACCATCTCCGCGAAACCGAGCGGGGAGCCCAGTTCGGCGGTGATGGTCTCGGCGATCTCGCTCTTGCGGGCGATCAGTACGTCGCGCAGCGCGCCGATCAGGGCGGCCCGCTCGGCCGCGGGCGTCGCCGCCCAGCCGGGCAGCGCCGCCCGGGCCGCTCGTACGGCCGCGTCCACGTCCTCCTCGGTGCCTGCCGGCACCGAGGCGATGACCTGCTCGTCGGCCGGGTTGACGACCTCGATGCGGTCGCTTCCGGCGGCGGGCCGCCATGCGCCGCCGATGTACATCCCGTCGTGGGCCTTCATGCCATTCCTCCCGAGCACGCACGAGTGCGTAGACCAGACCTCGCGGACACCCTACAAACTAGCGTCGGTAGTTTTCTGTGCGCCAGGGGAGGCGGGAATCAGATGATGCCGAAAAGCATCCCCGCCCCGAGGACGACGAGGGAGGTCAGTGCCGCCCATTTCACGGTGAACCTGGTGTGGTCGCCGAACTCGACCTTCGCCATGCCGACGAGGACGTAGACGGCCGGAACCAGCGGGCTCGACATGTGCAGGGCCTGGCCGACGAGCGAGGCGCGGGCGATTTCGAGGGGGGAGACACCGTGGGCGGCGCCGGCCTCGGCGAGGACCGGGAGGACGCCGAAGTAGAAGCCGTCGTTGGACATGAAGTAGGTGAGCGGCAGGCTCAGGAGGCCGGTGACCAGGGCCATGTGCGGGCCCATGCCCTCGGGGATGGCTCCGACGAGCCAGTCGGCCATGTGCTTGACCATGCCGGTACCGGTCAGGACTCCGGTGAAGACGGCGGCGGCGAAGACCATGCCTGCGACGTTCAGGACGTTGTCGGCGTGGGCGGCGATCCGGGCCTTCTGGTCCGGCATGTGCGGGTAGTTCACGGTGAGCGCGAGAGCGGCGCCGAGCAGGAACAGCACCGGGATGGGCAGCAGCTCCATGATCATCGCGGCCAGGAGGGCGACGGTGAGGGCGGCGTTGAACCAGTACAGGCGCGGACGCAGGGTCGCGCGGTGCGGGTCGAGGCCCTGGAATCCGCCCTCGGGGCCGGCGCCGCCCGCGGCGTCGGGCGTCCCGGTGGAGCCGGTGGCACCACCCGAGGAGCCGGTGGTGTTGCCGTCGGAGCCGGTGGTGCTCGCGTCGGAGCCGGCAGCGGAGCCGGTGGCGGCCCCGCCCGCGCCCGTCCCGGAGGCGGCCATGACCAGTTCCTCGTCGTCCGCCGTCTCGTCCCCAGGCAGGGAGAGGAGGCCGACCCGGCGACGCTCCTTCAGCCCGAGGACGTACGCGAGGACGAAGACGAAGAGCAGTCCCACGGCGAGTGCCGGGATCATCGGGACGAAGATGTCCGCGGCGTCGAGCTTGAGCGCGGTCGCGGCGCGGGCCGTGGGGCCGCCCCAGGGCAGGGTGTTCATGACTCCGTTCGCCGTGGCCGCGACACCCGTCATGACCACCAGGCTCAGGCCGAGCCGCTTGTAGAGCGGGTACATGGCCGAGACCGTGATCATGAAGGTGGTCGATCCGTCGCCGTCGAGCGAGACGATCGCCGCGAGGACCGCCGTGCCGACCACCACCCGGACGGGGTCGGCCTTGCAGAAGCGCAGGATGCCCCGCACGATCGGGTCGAACAGGCCGACGTCGATCATCACGCCGAAATAGACGATGGCGAACATCAGCATGGCGGCGGTCGGGGCGAGTTTCCCGACGCCTTCGATGACGTAGTCGCCGAGGTGCGCGCCCTTGCCGGCGAAGACGCAGAACAGGGCGGGGATGAGGACGAGCGCCGCGATGGGCGACATTTTCTTCATCATGATCAGGGCCAGGAAAGTCGCGATCATGGCGAAGCCGAGGAAGGTCAGCATGGGGGGAAGGTAGGTGCCGCCTCCTTGGGCCAACAAGACGTCGAGCCGTGAGCAATACGAGCAAAACCCCAGCTCAGGGCAGGGGTGCGAGTTCGACGGGGAAGCCGTTGAGCACCGCCGTGCCGGACAGCGGGTCGAGCAGGGTGCCGTCGAGGAGCTGGTTGACGTTGGCGCCCGGCACCGCGGAGGCCACCGAGAGCCGGGTGCCGGCCCGGTCGTGGCCCCAGCCGTGCGGGAGGCTCACCACTCCGGTGCGGACGGCGTCGGAGATCTCGACGGGGACCTCCAGACTCCCGCCGGCGGCGGTGATCCGGGCCCTGCCGCCGTCGGTGAGGCCCAGCCGCCCCGCGTCGTCCGGGTGCACCTGGAGGGTGCAGCGGTTGGAACCTCCGGTGAGGGCCGGGACGTTGTGCAACCAGCTGTTGTTGGACCGCAGGTGGCGGCGGCCCACGAGCACCAGGGCGGCGGGGCGATCGGCGAGCGTCGTACGCAGCCTGAGGAGCTCGGCCGCGATCGGATCCGGCAGCAGCTCGATCCTGCCGCTGCGGGTCCTCAGCACGCCCGGGAACCGGGGGCGCATCGGTCCCAGGTCGATGCCGTGCGGGTGCGCGAGCAGCCGCTCCAGGCTGAGCCGTTCCCCCTCACCGGCGGCGCCGAACAGGTCTCCGTACGGGCCGAGTCGGAGCATCATGTCCAGGCGGCGTTCCGGCCCGCTGTCGCCCGTGAGCAGGCTGGCGAGACGGGCCGGGTCCTGCCCGTGCAGCGGGGAGTTCGGGTCGGCCGTCTCCTTGCCGAGGGTGCTCCGCACGGCGAGGTCGTCGACGGCGTCCGGGCCGGTGGCGCCGTGCATGCCGGAGACGGCGAGGACGAGGCGGGCGTGGATCTCGCACTCGTCGAGTCGACCGGCTTCGAGCGGGACGGCGGCTCGGGTGTAGCGCACCTGGTTGCGGATGGCGAAGCCGTTGAAGGCGAAGTCGTGGTGCGGGCTCTGCGAGGGCGGCGGCGGGGGCAGTACGACGTGGGCGTGGCGTGAGGTCTCGTTCAGGTACGGGTCGATCGAGACCATGAAGTCGAGGCCGGCCAGCGCCCGGTCGAGCCGGTCGCCGTCGGGTGCGGACAGGACCGGGTTCGCGGCGATGGAGATCAGGGCGCGGATCCGCCCCTCCCCCGCCGTCTCGATCTCCTCGGCCAGGGCGGCGATGGGCAGTTCGCTCTTGACCTCGGGGTGGCCGCTGACCCGGCTGTGCCAGCGCCCGAGCGCGAAGCCCTTGCCCGGTCCGGCGGGGCGCGGCCGCGGTCCGGCGGCCGGGAGCGGGAAGAGGACTCCGCCGGGCCGGTCGAGGTTGCCGGTGAGGATGTTCAGTACGTCGACCAGCCAGCTGGCGAGGGTGCCGTGCTCGACGGTGCAGCTGCCGATCCGGCCGTAGACGGCGGCGGTGGGCGCGGCCGCGAGGTCGCGGGCGAGGGTGCGGATCTCGTCGGCCGGGAGGTCGCAGGCGGGTGCCACGGCCTCAGGAGTGAAACTCTCGAGCACGGCGGCGAGTTCCCCGAGTCCCTCGATCTTTCCGTCCGGTTCGTCGGGGGCGGCGAGTTTCTCCGCGAGCAGCGTGTGCGCGAGGGCCGCGAGCAGCAGGGCGTCGCTGCCGGGGCGCGGGGCGAGGTGGCGGTCGGCGAGGGCGGCGGTGCGGGTGCGACGCGGATCGACGACGACGAGGGTGCCGCCACGGGCGCGCAGGGCTTTGAGCCGGCCGGGGAAGTCGGGGGCGGTGCACAGGGAGCCGTTGGATTCGACCGGGTTGGCACCCAGGAGCAGCAGGAAATCGGTCCTGTCGAGGTCGGGTACCGGGATGGCGAAGGGGTCGCCGTAGAGCAGGCCGCTGGAGACGTGCTTGGGCATCTGGTCGAGCGTGCTGGCGGTGAAGAGGTTCCGGGTGCCGAGGGCTTTGAGGAGCAGTGGCGGGTAGAGGGCTCCGGCCATGGTGTGCGTGTTCGGGTTGCCGAGGACCACGCCCACCGCCTGGGTCCCGTACTCCTCGACGAGGGCGGGCACGGCGGCGGCGACGGCGGCGAACGCCTCCTCCCAGGTGGCCTCCCGGAGGTGGCCGTCGCGGCGGACGAGGGGGCGGCGCAGGCGGTCGGGGTCGGCGTCGAGCTGTCCGAAGGCGGCGCCCTTGGGGCAGATGAATCCACGACTGAAGACGTCTTCCCGGTCACCGCGGGCGCCGGTGACCTTGGCGCCCTCGATGGTGAGGGTGAGGCCGCAGGTGGCTTCGCAGAGGGGACAGATGCGCAGGGCGGTGCGGGGCATGGGCCCTCCAGGGGCGGCAGGCTGCGGCACGGGCACGCGGGGCGCACCGAGCATACCGACCGGTACGCATGGAGGGGAGGGCCTTGCCGGACCGGGATCGCACCGGGGCAGGGTGGAAGCCATGACACGGCGGGGCGGCGAGCCGGACACCCCCGGGCCACCGGTACCGCGACCGTGCGGGGACGGGTCAGTCCAGTACGCGGGCCAGGTAGGCGTGCATCATCACGCGGATCTCGGTGACGATGGTCGGGTCCCCCTCCGGATCGATGCGGAAGGCCAACTGGACCAGCGCGTCCGTGGCTTCGACTGCGACCAGGACCGCCCGCTCGAGGGCGGCGTCGGGGGTCAGGCCGAGGTGCGTGCAGAGCAGTTCGGTCAGGCGGGCGGCGACCAGGTTGTTGGGATCCGAGTCCGGACCCTCGGTCGGCGGCGCGGGGATGCCGAAGTCGACGAGCGCGAATCCGGGGACGGTCCGCTTCATGGTGAGGTACTCGTCGAGCACGGCGTCGACGACGGGCCGCCAGTCGGTGGCGGGGAGGTCGGCGAGGCGGTCCGCGATGCCGTCGGCGTAGGTGTCGAGGTTGCGGTGGGCGAGGGCCGTGGCCATCGCCCGCTTGTTGCCGAAGAAGCGGTAGACCGAGCCGATCGGGACACCTGCACGCAGGGCGACGGCCCGGGTGCTGAGGTTCTCGTACCCGGTCTCGTCCAGGAGTTCGGCGCAGGCGTCGAGGATCCGGGCGAGCCGGTCGGCGCTGCGCTGCTGGATGGGCGTACGACGCATGGGGTGGGCGGGAGGCACGGGGTCCATCATGCCGCTCCTCGCTTCCGGGTTCGGCGGGGGCCTGGACTCGCTCGCCGTCTCCTGGTTCGGACAGCTCGGCCGGTCCAGGCGGTTCGGCCGGTTCGGCTAGTTCAGCAGGAGGCTCAGCCCTCCAATGGTGTAAGTGATCATCAGCGCGAGCAGCGGGAGCTGTCCGGCCACCGCTTTCGCGGGCGGGAAGAGGCGTACGGAGCGGTCGTGGGCCGCGGTGACACCGAGCACGTGGCCGGTGACGACGGCGACGACCTGGAGCACGGCGAGACCGCCCGGACCCAGTGGCGACAAGGGTTCCGGGGCGTTGTCAGTGCCCACTGCCATGATTACGGTGCGTGGTCCTTCGACTACAAGGAGGGAGAAGTAATGGGCGACGAGATAGCCGAGTGCGATCGGTACCAGTGAGTGCGCGAAGGCGGTCAGCGGGCCGGGGTGCGGGCCGCTGACGAGTCGGGTGGCCGCCGCGCAGAGGCAGTAGAGGGTGGCGACGAGGGCGATGGAAGCGAGCAGTCCGAGGGTGGCCGTGGGGGTGCGGCCCAGGGGGGAGGTCTGAAGGGTGTCGATCCAGGAGGGGCTGTCGGAGAAGCCGTCGTAGGCGGTGGAGCCGAGGAGGACGCAGACGGTGGCGACGAGTCCGGGCCGCTCGGGCGTCGCGTCGAGTCCGTGGAACGGATTGCGCAGGACGAGACGGCCGTCGCGGCGGCGGCCGAGGGGGGAGAGACGGGCGAAGAGGGTGGAGTAGGCCTCGAAGGCGTCTCCGTCGTCGAACCAGCGCTCGCCGAAGCGGGCGGCGAGCAGCAGCTGGACGGTGCAGTACAGGGCGAGGGCGATCAGGAGGGTGGTGGTGGATGCGGGATCGGGAGCGACGAGTTCGAGCCAGGTGAAGGCGAACAGCCCGGCGGCCCCGGGCCATTGGCCGAGCCGGGCGGGGAGGGGGTGGTCGGGGGTACGGCGGCGCAGGGCCCGGGAGAGCAGGAGGTGCAGGGTGCGGAGCGGGTTGAGGCGGCGCCAGACGGGGCCGAGGAGGAGGGAGGCGGGGACGAGTCCGACCCAGAGGAGTACGTAGACGGCGCCGGGAGCGGGGTTGCGAGCGGGGTCGTCGGGACCGAGGAGGAGGTGGAGGAGGACGGTCAACGCGGCGGCTAGGCCGAGGGCGCGTAGGGCGGTGCGGGTGGCTTGCGCGTCGACGGCCCTCTGGAGGGCGGCGGGGAGGGCGAGCCCCGACCGGTCTCCGCGGAAGCGGGAGGTCGACCAGAGCAGGCCGAGAGCGAGGAAGGAGACGAACAGTGCGGCGAAGGCGCCGGCGAACGCGTAGAAGGGAGAGATCGGCAGGTCGTGCTGGGACCCGATCCCGTGCGCGAGTGTGGTGAGCGGATCGGCCGGGTGTTGGACCACGCCCTGGCCGGTACCGTCACCGCCCACGCCCGCGCCCGGGACGGCCCCGGCAGGGCTCAGCACCGGCCGGCCGGAGTCGGTGCCGGTCCGTCGGCGCGGCCGGGCGTCCCGGACTCGGGCCCGAGTCCGGGGAGCCGCGGGTGCGCGTGGCCGTGCGGGCCCGGGCGCGGGCGCGGGCCGGAGTGCGGGCGCGGGCCGGAGTGCGGGCGCGGGCCGGAGTGCGGGCGCGGGCCGGAGTGCGGGCGCGGGCCGGAGTGCGGGCGCGGACGTGGGCTCAAGTGCGGCTGTGGGTGCCGGTGCGGGTGCGGGTGGATGTACGTGTGCCGGGTCATCGGACGAGGAGTTGGGTCAGGACGAGGCCGGACTCGTGCGTCTCGACCTCAAAGAGGCCGGTGCGGTCGACCGTCAGGATCAGGGTGGCCTCCTGGCCTGCGGGGAGTCTGAGTTCCTTGTCGTAGCCGTGGACGTGCAGGGTGTCCGCGCGGTCGCTGGTGACGCGCAGGGCGACGCGCTCGCCGCGCCGCAGCTCGGTGCGGGCCGGGGCAGGGCTGACCTTGCCGTCCCGGACGGTGACGGTGACCGTGCGGTCGGCCTCCGGCGCCGCCTGGGACGTCGGCGGGGACGTCGGCGGGGTGTGGCTGTGGCCGCCGGTCTGGCCCGGGGCGGCTGCGGTGAGCTGCGCCGAGCCCTCTATCGGCTTGCCGGCCACCGCCCAGGCGGTGTGGTCGTCGGCGTAGAGGCGGACGGTCAGGGTGTGCGCGCCCTCGGGGACCTGCGCGGCGGGCAGGTGGAACCAGGGGCCGTACAGCCGGGCCAGCTTGTTCCCGTCGAGCAACAGGTGGGCATGGCCGGCGCCCGGGAGGGCGCCGCCGCCGGTGCTGTCGGGGGTGAAGCGGTAGTTCTTCACGGCCAGTTGGAGGTTCCAGCCGTCCTCGGAGTCCGGGCGGGCCGTGAGCTCGACCTCCGGCGCGCCTTCGGCCGGGACCTCCCGGAGGCGGTGGCCCGCTCCGTCATCGGCGGTGAGCAGGGTGCCCACGCTGCCGGAGGCCTGCTCGTGGCTGGTGCCGGGCTTGTGGTGGGTGGTGGCCCGCCCGCCGCAGCCCGTCGCGGCGCCGCCGGCGAGGAGCAGGACGAGGGCGAGCAGAGCCGCGCCCCGGGCCCGCCCGCCACGCCTGCGCGGCGGGCGGGGCGGGGCGGCGCAGACGTCGCACCGGATCCGCTCGGCGGAACGGTCGTCGCTCACAGCAGCCCTCCCCGCGCATGGAGGCCCCGCCCGGCCGGGTGGTCCCCACCGGCCGGGCGGGCAGTACACCGGGCACATGGAAGCGCCGGGGTGGGTGTTGGGGGGTGGGTGGGAGTGGGGTGGGGGGCCCGGGGGTGAGGGGTCATGGGGTGGGCTCCGGGGTTGACGGGGGGTTGGGGGCTGTCGTGCTCAGGGACGGGGAGGGGTCCGCCGGGACCGGGGAGCGGTCGCCGGCCGGGTGGGCGGGGGTGTCGGGGCGGGCCGAGGCCACGGCGGCCCACAGGATCCAGACCAGGGCGACCAGTGCCCGTACCCAGGCGGGGCTCAGGGGGGTCCAGGGGATCATCAGGACCGCCTTGTCGAAGGCGTCCAGCAGGGTCAGGCCGGCCAGCAGCAGGGTCAGGCGGGCAAGCCAGGGCCGGGTGGGGCGCAGCGCGAGGCCGATGCCCGTCCACCACAGGCCGAGCAGGAGGAGGGCCAGGGCGGGGACGGAGGTCGCGGTCAGCGGCATGGTGGAGCCGGCCACGTCCAGGGCCAGACCCGCCAGGCCGAGGAGTGAGGCCACCGTGGCGAGGCGTGAGGTCCGCAGGCGGCGCCACCACAGCACCCCGCCGATCAGGAGCAGCACGGCCGCCACGGCCAGCGCGATCTGGGTCTCCACCCGCTCCAGGCCGCGCGCACCGTACCAGTCGCAGCCGGCCGGGAGTTTGCGCGCCTGGACGCTGTAGTCGGCGCAGACGAGGAGTTGGACCAGCTTGACCGGTTCGCCGACCAGGCGGGCCGAGGCGCCCGAGACCTCGCCGCGCACACCGCCGCACTGCGGGACCGTGCCCGGGGTGGAGCCGTCGGGGCCGTCCTGCCAGCAGTTGGCGCGACCCTGGCCGTCCCACCACACGTCCATGCCGTTGGGGTGGGACGCCCCGGACTTGTCCTTGCCGAGGACGTTGCCCGCGTACCGGTTGTGGTGGGAGGTGTCCGTCTGCTTGGACCACGCCTCCTCGCCCCGGATGAAGGCGGGGACGGCGCTGAGGAAGAAGCCCGCGCGCTCGTGGCCGTACACCCAGTTGTTCTCGTAGAGGTTCCAGTTGCCGCCGGCGGTGATGATGCCGGTGCCGGGGGGCATGGAGATCTGCGGGCAGACCACGCCCCGCTCGTAGCCGCGCTCGATCGGCGGCTTGGCGCAGGTGCCGTCGGCGACGTACCCGTAGTAGTCCTGGTTGTTGTCGTGGATCAGGTTCCGCTCGAACTTGGCGTGGTTCTGCGGGAGTCCGGGGTGGCCGGGGAAGGCGCTGTCCATGGACGCGCCGCCCATGTTCTGGTCGAACTCGTTGTCGTGCACCCACACGGAGTCGCCCGCCGTGCCGGAGTAGCCGACCATGTTGTGGTGGCTGCGGCAGCCGGTGATCTCGATGGAGTACCGGGGGACGTCGTAGCCGCGGCCGTCGTTGATGTTGGAGGCGCTGCCGGGGTAGATGCCGGAGTCGCCGTTCCCGTAGGACTCGCAGTTCTTGTAGAGCCCGTGGTCGCTGGCGAAGGTCAGGAACCCGTACTCGTCGTTCCAGCGGGTCAGCACGTCGTCGATGACGAAGCCGTCGCCGGCCAGGACGTACAGCGAGTTGAAGGTGGTGCGCTGGGCGGTGAAGTTCCGGAAGTAGATGCCATTGGACTTGTCGGCGCGGATGCCGTTCAGCTTCTGGTACTTGGCGTCGATGACGACGTCCATGCGCGAGGCGCCGGTGCCCTCGATCTGGAGGTTCGTCTTGCCGAGGATGGCGACGAGGTTCTGGTTGTGGCGGCAGGCCACCTGCTGCTCGTAGCTGAGGATCTGGTAGCCGAGCGCGGAGTTCGGGGCCTTGAGCGAGGCGCACTCCCCCGTCGGTTTGCCCAGTGAGGGCTCCTCCTCGTAGAGGCCGGGGAGGATCGCGATGTTCATCCCCGGCCGGTCGACGGCGTCGACGGCTTCCTGGAGGTGGCGGTAGCCGGTCTGCAGGCACCGCTCGAACAGGGCGAGGTTGCGGTCCCGGAGTTCCTGCGGGAAGGCGGACGTCCGGCGTTCGAAGTCGGGCCGGTCGGTCTTGCAGACCAGCAGGTCCGGCTCCGCCTTGCGGTACTCGGGCACGGATCCGGTGCCGTCGGGGAGGGTGACGGGGCGCTCCTCGTGCGCGCTCGCGGCGGGCGCGGCGACGAGGAGGGACAGGAGGGCGAGAAGGGCGGCGAGGAGCACCGCCGGCACGGCAGGAGACCTGCGGGTCCACGACATGCGCGTGAGAGTAGAGCATTGTTCATCTTTTGGGATCCCCCTCCGCGCGATGAAGTCCGACGGACTCGGGGGTTCGGATGCGCCGTGCGAGGCCGGGGCGCCGTTGACGTGCGGGCCGCGGAATCCTACTGTCGGGCATAGGATTCCTTCGACGGAGTGGGAGCAGCAGATGAGCGAGCAGGCCAGGAAGACGGCCGAGGCACTGGAGTACCTCACCGGCTTCGGCAACGAGCACAGCTCGGAGGCCGCGCCGGGCGCGCTTCCGCTCGGCCGGAACTCGCCCCAGCGGGCCGCTCTCGGCCTGTACGCCGAGCAGCTCAGCGGCAGCGCCTTCACCGAGCCCCGCACCCACAACCGCCGTTCCTGGCTCTACCGGATCCGCCCCTCGGCCGCGCACCCGCCCTTCGCCCGCGTCGACAACGGGGCCCTGCGCACCGCGCCCTTCACGGAGACCGTCCCGGACCCCAATCGGCTGCGCTGGAACCCGCTGCCCGCCCCGGCCCCCGGCACCGACTTCCTGGCCGGCCTGTGGACCCTGGGCGGCAACGGCGACGCGACCCAGCGCACCGGTATGGCCGTCCACCTCTACTCCGCCAACGCCGACATGACCGACCGGGTCTTCAGCGACTCCGACGGCGAGCTCCTGATCGTCCCGGAGCGCGGCGGCCTGCTGTTGCGCACCGAGCTCGGCCTGCTCTCCGCCGGCCCCGGCGAGGTCGCCCTGATCCCCCGCGGCGTCCGCTTCCGCGTCGAGCTCCTCGAGGACGACGCCCGCGGCTACGTCTGCGAGAACTACGGCCAGCCCTTCGAGCTGCCGAACCTGGGCCCGATCGGCGCCAACGGCCTCGCCGCGGCAAGGGACTTCCGGGCTCCGGTCGCCGCGTACGAGGACGTCGAGCGCCCGACCGAGGTGGTCAACAAGTTCTGCGGCAACCTCTGGTCGGCCACCTACGACCACTCCCCGCTGGACGTGGTCGCCTGGCACGGCACGCACGTCCCGTACGTGTACGACCTGCGCCGTTTCAACGTGATCGGGTCCATCAGCTACGACCACCCGGACCCGTCGATCTTCACCGTGCTGACCGCGCCCACCGACACCCCCGGACTGGCGGGCGTGGACTTCGTGGTCTTCGCCCCGCGCTGGCTGGTCGGCGAGGACACCTTCCGCCCGCCCTACTTCCACCGCAACGTGATGAGCGAGTACATGGGCCTGATCGAGGGCGCCTACGACGCCAAGGCTGCGGGCAAGGGGGGATTTGTCCCCGGCGGCGGCTCGCTCCACAACATGATGTCCGCGCACGGCCCGGACCGGGAGACCTTCGACCGGGCGAGCGCCGCCGAGCTGAAGCCGCAGAAGATCGACGACGGTCTGGCCTTCATGTTCGAGACCCGCTGGCCGATCACCGCCACCGCCCAGGCGGCCGGCGCGGACCACCTCCAGCGCGGATACGACGACGTCTGGCAGGGGCTCCAGCGCCACTTCCGCGCCTAATATGCGCAGGACACCACCCCTGTCAGCCCTACGGAGACCCCACCCGTGACCGCCTTCGCCCCCGACTCGCTGGTCCTGAACCGGAAACTTCCCCTCTGGTACCAGGTCTCGCAGTCGCTGCGCGCCTCGATACTCGGGCGCACGCCGGACGCCTCCCTGCGGCTGCCCACCGAGGAGCAGCTCGCCGAGCACTACGGGGTGAGCGTGCTGACCATGCGGCAGGCGCTCAAGGAGTTGGAGGGCGAGGGGCTGATCAGCCGGCACCGTCGGCGCGGCACCTTCATCGAACCGGGGGCCCGGCGGGCCGCCCCGGTGCGACTGCTGGGCTCGGTCGACACGATCGTGGCCCAGCAGTCGGGCGAGCGCACGACGATCCTCGGGCACGCGCGGACGGCGGTGTCCGGGGAGCTGCTGGAGCACTTCCCGGACACCCCCGAGGTGGTCACGTACCGCCGGCTGCGCCACGACCGCGAGAGCGGGGAGCCCAGCAACTGGGCGGAGAACGCGGTCCTCCCGGAGTTCGCCGAGTCCGTCCGGCTCGCCGATCTCGAACGGTGGCCGATGACGAAGGTGCTGCGGGACGTCGTGGGGGTGCGCATCAGCCGGATCACGGACACGGTCGAGGCCCGGCTCGCCGATCCGGAGACGGCCGAGCTGCTCCAGGTCCCGCTGCTCAGCCCGATCCTGCACTACACGGGCGTGACGTACGACGAGGACGGCCGGGTGGTGGACGTGGCGCGGATCCGCTACCGCGGCGACCGGTTCTCCTTCACGGTGACGGTCGACGCGCACTGACACCCTCCGCGAGGCGGCGGCGCTACCGCTTCTCGTCGTCCTCCGCTGACCGCTCGCCCTCGGCCTGGGAGGGCGTGGTGCGCGTCGTCTTCGGGTGGTGCGTCTGCCGCATCTGGGTCTCGTCCATGTCCTCGTCGAGCCGCTCCCCCTCGGCCTGCGACGGAGTCGAGTATTCGTCGTACTGACTCATGACATCTCCTCGGTCGATTCCATACATACACGTCATACGCGTACACAAGGAGCGTAGCTCTTCGGCCTGGGCGGAGCCCGGCCGCCGAGTGCCGTCGCTACCATCGGCGGCGTGAGCGAAGACGTACCGCTGCTGGACGATCTGATGCCCTGGTCCGTGGGCGGCCTGCGCCTGGGCCGGGACTGGGTGGCCGCGCCCGATCCCGCTTCCCTGCGCGCCCGCTGGGCGGCCCTGACCGGTGCCGAAGGCGCCGACCGGGAGCGGCTGTTCCGCCCGAGCCGGCTGCGCACTCCCGCCTCCGGGGCGGCCGCGCTGCCGGGGCAGCGTTCGGCGGCCACCGCCCGTTTCGCGGACGAGCCCGGCCCGTGCCCGGAACCCGTACGAGTGCTCCGCGAGCCCTTCGACGAGCAGTGGCTCCTGCCCGACCAGCGGCTCATCGACTCGGCCCGCCCCGAGCTGTGGCGGGTCCTGGACGAACACCAGCTGTTCGCCGTCGAGACCCCCGAGCTGCTGGTCAGCGCGTACCTCCCGGCCGGCCGGCTCGGGCGGATCCGGCCCCTGCACCGGCGCCCGGGCGGCGCCGAGCCCAATGTCGCCCCGGGGCTGCTCCCCCTGCTCGGCGAGCGGTACGGCGGCTGGGTCACCCCCGAGGACCTGCTGTGCTGGACCCTCGCCGCGGGCCGCCCCGGGCCGCGGGGGTACGAGGTCCCGCTCTCCACCGATCCCGGGCGCTGGCGGGCCGGGCTGGAGCTGGGACACCGAATGCTCACCGTCCAGCTGCGCGGGGCGCGCGGCGGCGAGCCGCCCCGGCTGCCCGGCGGGCGCCGGCCGTACGTCCGCTCGGCGGTCGGGGCGTGGCCGCGGGAACTGTCGTACGACGCGGAGAGCGAGACCCTGGGCCTCGGCTCGGGCACGGTCTCCCCCGTGCCGTCCGGGGCCTGGGAGTACGAGGCGCAGGGCGTGCGGGTGCTGGAGGCCTGGTTCGCGGCCCGGGTGGCGCACCGGGCGGCGGACGCCGACGGGCTGGTGGCGCTGGGTCCGGGGCAGTGGCCGCAGGCGTGGACCTCGGAGCTGTTGGCGCTGGTGACGACCCTGGCGCTGCTGGCGGACCTGGCGCCGGAGCGGGCGGCGTTCGAGCCGGGCCCGCCGCTGTCCGCGGCCGCGCTCCGGGCGGCCGCGGTGCTGCCGCCGCCGCGTTGGGCGCGCCGCCCGGCCTCGGTGCTGGACCACCAGGAGGAGGGCCCGGGCGGGCAGTTCGCGCTGCTCTGAGCACGTTGCCCGGGCTGCGCCGAGCGCGCTGCCCGCGGCACTCCGAGCACGTCGCCCGGGCCACTCCGAGCACGTTGCCCGAGCCACTCCGAGCACGTTGCCCGAGCCACTCCGGTCGCGTCGCCCGGGCTGCGCCGAGCGCGCTGTCCGCTCCGCTCCCGGCACGTCGTCGACACCGCTCCGGGCGGCGCGAAGCGGCCTACGCCCCGCCCCAGGCCCCCAGCAGCCGGGACACCGACCGGTCGAAGACCGCGGCCATGTCCAGTCCCGGTTCGGGGGCGGGCCGGGCGCTCGTGAGGGCGGCGGTCAGCCGCGGGTACTGTCCGGTGGCCAGCCGTGAGCCGAGCCAGGCGGCCCGGGCGCCCGCTTCGGCGGCCTCGCTCCAGGGCAGGGAGCGGGCCCGCTCGGCCAGTGCCAGCTCGCTCGCCACGTACGTGGACACCATGCCGTTGACCGCGGCGACGAGTTCCAGCTTCTCGCCGTCCGGCACGTCCAGCGGGGCCAGGCACTCCAGGCTGTGCTCCAGGTACGCGAGCGCGTTCGGGCTGAAACCGTGGACGGGGCTGAGGAGCCCCGGCAGCCACGGGTGGCGGTGCATCAGGTCCCGTGTCTGGCGGGCCAGCGCCAGCAGGTCGGCCCGCCAGTCGCCGGTCGGCTCCGTGAACTCGTACTCGCCGCTGACCGCGTCGACCATCAGCTCGTACAGGTCGTCCTTGCGCGGCACGTAGTTGTACAGGGACATCGTCCCGGCGCCGATCCCGGCGGCGACGCGCCGCATGGAGACGGCCTCGATCCCCTCCGCGTCGGCGATGCGCACCGCTTCGGCGGCGATCGACTCGCGGCTGTGCGCGGGCCTGGGGCCGCGACCGGCCCGCTGCGGGCGGGACCAGATCACTTCGGGTTCAGCGGGTCGCCCGCCGGCTGTCATCGCTCGGATCACCTCGTCGTCTCGCCACCATCTTAGTTACGTACACCGTACGTAGTGGGGTAGGGTGCCGCACATGACTACTACGTACGCTGTACTTAGTGAGGGTCTGGAGAAGAACTACGGGGACGTCCACGCCCTGCGCGGTCTCGACCTCGCCGTGCCCGAGGGCACGGTCTGCGGTCTCCTCGGCCCCAACGGAGCGGGCAAGACCACCGCCGTTCGGATCCTGACCACGCTCACCGCGCCCACCGGCGGCCGCGCGCTCGTCGCCGGCCACGACGTCACCCGCGATCCCGCCGCCGTCCGCCGCGCCATCGGGGTGACCGGGCAGTACGCCTCCGTCGACGGGGACCTGACCGGCCGCGAGAACCTCCGGCTCTTCGCCCGGCTCGCCGGACTGCGCGGCTCCGCCGGCCGGTCCCGCGCCGACGGGCTGCTGGAGCGCTTCGGGCTCGACGAGGCCGCGGACCGGGTCGCCGGCACCTGGTCCGGCGGGATGCGCCGCCGCCTCGACCTGGCCGCCGGGCTGATCACCCGCCCCGGCGTGCTGTTCCTCGACGAGCCCACCACCGGCCTGGATCCGTCGGCCCGCGAGCACATCTGGAGCGCGGTTCGAGAACTCGCGGCCGAGGGCACCACGGTGCTGCTCACCACGCAGTACCTGGAGGAGGCGGACCGACTCGCCGACGACATCACGGTCGTCGACCGCGGCCGCGCCGTCGCGAACGGCACCCCCGGCGAACTCAAGGCCCTGATCGGCGCCCGCGCCGAGGTCACCGTCGCCGGACCGGAGGCCCTCCCCCGCGCGGCGGCCGTCCTGGACCGGCTCACCGGCGGCCGGCCCGCGCTCGACGAGGAGCGCCTCACCGTCGGCGTGACCGTCCTCGACGCGGGGCTGACGCTGCCGCGGATCATCCGCGAACTCGACACCTCGGGCGTGCCCGTCACCGACGCGAGCCTGCGCCCGCCCACCCTCGACGAGGTGTTCCTGCGCCTCACCCGCATCCCCGCGCCCGTGGCCCCGAAGGAGAACGCGGCATGAGCACCCTGCTGTCCGACGGCGGCGCCGTCCTGACCCGTCAGCTGCAGAAGGCCCGGCACGCCCCGGCCCTGCTGATCCTCACGCAGACCATGCCGATCACGATGCTGCTGTTCTTCGGCTACGTCTTCGGCAGCGCGCTGGCCATGCCGGGCGCCGAGTACCGCGAGTTCCTGGTGCCCGGACTGCTCGCCGCGACCGCCGCGAACGGCCTGATGACCGGCATGTTCACGGCGGCGCAGGACGCCCACCGCGGGGTGATGGACCGCTTCCGGACCCTGCCCATGAGCCGCGCCGCCGTCCCGCTCGGACAGACCGCGGCGGACCTGCTCACCACCGCAGTCTCGATGGTGCCGCTGATGCTGGTGGGGCTCGCGATGGGGTGGCGGGTCGAGACCGGCCTGCCGGGCGCGCTGGGGGCCCTGGGCGTGCTCCTGCTGTTCCGTTTCGCCTCCGCCTGGGTCGGCACGTACCTCGGCCTGCTCAGCAAGAGCGAGGAGGCGGCGGGGCAACTCGGCAGCGCCACCTTCGTACTGCCGATGCTGTCGAGCGCGTACCTGCCGACGGCCGGGCTGCCCGGTTGGCTGCGCACGGTCGCCGAGTGGAACCCGATCAGCGCCGTCGCCACGGCCGTACGGGACCTGTGCGGGAACGCCGGGGCGCAGGCCCTGCCGGGCGCCGCCTGGCCCGCCGCGCACCCGGTGGCGGGGGCGCTGCTCTGGTCGGTACTGCTGCTCGCGGTGTTCGCGCCGCTCGCGACCCGGCGGTTCGCCAGGGGCGCGGCGGGCTGACCCGGACCCCGGTGGGCCGGACCGACCCCGGGCCCCCAGGGGGGTGACAGGGCGGGGTCCTACGGGATAGGCATCGGTGCCATGGACACCGAAAGCGCCGCACCCGAACCGCTCCCGCTGGACGGCATCACCGTCGTCGCCGTCGAACAGGCCGTCTCGGCCCCCTTCGCCACCCGCCAGCTCGCCGATCTCGGCGCGCGGGTGATCAAGGTCGAGCGCCCCGACGGCGGCGACTTCGCGCGCGGCTACGACACCGCCGCCCACGGCCTCGCCTCGCACTTCGTGTGGGCCAACCGCGGCAAGGAGTCCATCGCGCTCGACCTGAAGGACCCGCGCGGCCTGGAGGTCCTGCACCGACTGCTCGCGGACGCCGACGTCTTCGTGCAGAACCTGGCGCAAGGGGCCGCCGCCCGCCTCGGGATCGACTCGGCCGCGCTGTGCGCGCGCTACCCGCGGCTGGTCGCCGTGGACGTATCCGGCTACGGCCCGGAGGGCCCGTACGCGCACAAGCGGGCCTACGACATGCTCGTGCAGTGCGAGGCGGGGCTGGTGTCGGTGACCGGCACCCCGGAGCGGCCCGTCAAGGCGGGCATCCCCGCGGCGGACATCGCGGCCGCCATGTACGCCTTCTCGGGGGTGCTGGCCGCGCTGCTGCGCCGCGGCATCACGGGGCGCGGGGGCAGGGTGGAGGTGTCCATGCTGGACGCGCTCGCCGAGTGGATGGGGCATCCGCTGCACCACACGATGCACGGTGGTGAGCAGCCCGTGCGGACGGGGCTCGCGCACGCGGTGATCGCACCGTACGACGCCTACGCGACGGCCGACGGGGACCGGGTGCTGCTCTCCGTGCAGAACGACCGGGAGTGGCGGCGGCTGGCCGGGCAGGTGCTGGAGCGACCGGAACTGGCCGAGGACCCGTCGTACGCGACGAACGCGGCGCGCACCGTGAACCGGGAGAAGACCGACGCGGTGGTGGCCGAGGCCCTGGGCCGGCTGGGCGCGGACGAGGCGATCGGGCGACTGGAGGCGGCGGGCATCGCCTGCGCGCGGCTCAACTCGGTTGCGCAGCTCGCCGGGCACCCGCAGCTGGCGGCCCGGGACCGATGGCGGGAGGTGGATTCACCGGTCGGTCCGTTGCGGGCCCTGCTGCCGCCGATCGGGCTGCCGGGCGGCGCGGCACCGCACATGGGTGCGGTGCCCGCGCTGGGCGAACACACCGGGGCCCTGCTGCGCGCCCTGGGGATGACGGACGCGCAGATCTCGGACCTTCGCCGGGACGGTGTGGTGGGCGTGTTCGAGTAGGGCCGGGGAACCGGCGGCCGGGACGGCCGACGGCTGCGGTGCGGGGACGGACGGGCAGTTACGAGCGGCGACTGCCGAAGAGCGTGCGACGCAGACGGCGCAGCGGGGCGAAGAGCGAGACGCGCGCGCTCCGGCTCCGCAGGCGGTGCGTGTGGTCGCGGGAGGTGAGCTCGCGCATCAGCAGCGTCGCCTCGGCGGTCTCCCGGTGCGGGAGGGCGGGTCCGCCCAGCACCGCGAGGTGGCGGTCGAGGCGCGAGCTGCTCGCGCTGCTGCCGCAGGTGATGGCAGGCACGCGTGGCGGCCTGCTGCGCATTGCTATCTGTTCCATGATCTCTCCCCACCCGTACAAGGGCACCCGACCCGGGCAGGTTAACCCTATCGCCCCCACAACGCCCTCGGGTATCCCGGTGGTGTGAATTACCCCTATCGCGACGGGGAGTTGACGATTACTCAACGGAGTCACCCGTCACTCTCCGCATAGATGTGCCGAGTTCGGAACGGGCCGCCACCAGTCGCGTCACGACAGGAGCCACATCACCCGCCCTGCGCTAACTTGGAGTGATCACCTCATGACGCATGGGAGGCTCGCGTGGCTGGGAACGTGCGTGGACCGGGTGACGCGGGTGGGGAATCGCACTCCGATCGGGTCGTCTCCGGCCGTTACCGGCTGCTCGAACCCATCGGCCGCGGCGGGATGGGACTCGTGTGGCGGGCGCGGGACGAGGTGCTGGCCCGTGAGGTCGCCGTCAAGGAGGTGCTCGCGCCCGCCTGGATGGAGCCCGCCGAACTCGCCCGGATGTACCGGCGCCTGGAGCGGGAGGCCTGGGCGGCGGCCCGCGTCTCGCACCGCGGGGTCGTCACGGTCTACGACGTGGCCTCCGAGGACGGCCGGCCGTGGATCGTGATGGAGCTGGTGCGGGGCCTCTCGCTCTCCGAGGTGCTGGAGGCCGAAGGGCCGATGGCCCCGCGGCGCGCCGCGCACATCGGGGAACAGGTACTGGCCGCGCTGCGCTCCGCGCACGACTCGGGGGTGCTGCACCGGGACGTCAAGCCCGGCAACGTCCTGCTCGCCAATGACGGGCGGGTGGTGCTGAGCGACTTCGGGATCGCCGGCCTGGAGGGTTCCCCGGCGATCACGATGACGGGCGAGGTGGTCGGCTCCCCCGAGTTCCTGGCCCCGGAGCGGGCGCTCGGGCAGGACCCCGGCCCCGCGTCGGACCTGTGGTCGCTCGGGGTCATGCTGTACACCGCCGTCGAGGGCGCGCCGCCGTTCCGGGGCGGGAGCCCGGTGGACGTCCTGCGGGCGGTGGTGGACGGGGAGTTGCCGCCGCCGCGCCGGGCGGGCCCGTTGGAGCCCGTACTGGAAGGGCTGCTGCGCAAGGACCCCGCCGCCAGGCTGTCCGCGGCGGACGCGGCCCGGATGCTGCGGTTGGTGGGTGCGGGAGGGGCCGTACGGGCCTCGGGCGGGCCGGTGTCGGGGCCGGACTCGCCGACGGCGGTCGCGCACCACCACGACCACGGACCCGACGACGGATCCGACCGGCGGCGGCCGTCGCTCGACGCGCCCCCGTCCGAGACCGAGGCGGTGGGGCGGAGCGGGGCCGGGGCCGTGCTGGCCGTCGGGATCGTGGTGCTGCTCGGGGCGTTGGCGTTGCTGGGGTGGCTGCTGGTGAAGGACCGCCAGGGCACGGACGGCGGCCGGGGCGCGGGTCCCACCGGTTCGACGAGCAGTTCGCGGGCCGCCACGGCGACGCCGTCGGTGACGCCGTCCGCCTCGGCTCCCGCGTCCGCGTCGGCCTCGCCGTCGGGCGCGGCGGGTCGGGACGTCCTGGCGTACGTGGACGTCGTGCGTTCCGCCTACACCGGCACCTGCCCGCCGCCCGCGGATCGGGCGCCCGCCTTCACCGCCACGTTGGAGGTGGAGCGCACCCCGGTGACGCTGGAGTACCGGTGGGCCACGCGGAGCGGGAAGAGCTCCGGTCCGGGCTGGCAGTCCGTCACGTACGAGGCGGGCGGGCCGAGGAGCCGGCGGCTGGAGCACGGCGAGCTGACGTACGCGGCGGACGCGGAGTGGCACGACGCCGTGCGACTGGAGGTGCGCGGGCCGGCGGAGGTGGCCACGCAGTGGGTGGACATCTCCGTGACCTGCGAGAAGGAGGCTCCGACGAGCGGAGCCTCCTCCCCCGGTCCGGGCCCGTCGCCGAGCCCGACGCCGAGCCCGTCACCGAGCCCGGCGGCCGCGGATCCCGTGGCCGGTCAGGCCGCGTTCGCGAAGGCGGGCAGGTAGCCGCCGGACTGTCCGGCGGCGGTCGGGTGGTAGGACTCGCCGATGTTCAGCCAGTTGACGCTGTGCAGCCAGGCGTCGCCCGAGCAGATCTCGTGGCCCGTGAAGGCGCCGGCGACCGAGGCGAAGGTGAAGCCGTGGTTGGCGGCGCGCTTGGCGATGGCCGCGTTGAGGTAGTCGGCCGCGCCGTTGATGGCGGAGCGTTCGCCCTCGGTCAGGCCGGTGACGCAGGTGCCGTTCAGCTTGTAGAAGCGGGGGTAGCCGAGGACGACGACGTGCGCGGAGGGCGCCCGTCCGGAGATGGCGTTGTACACCTGGTCGAGCTGGCCGGGGAGGGTGGAGTCCACGTACGCCTTCGCCTGGTTGACGCGGGCGACGCAGGTGGCTTCGGACTGGAGCACACAGGTCGTCATGACGTCGGAGAATCCGGCGTCGTTGCCACCGATGGTGATGCTGACCAGGTCGGTGCCGGAGTTGAGCGGGCCGAGCTGGCCGGACAGGACATCACCCGTACGGGCGCCCGAGCACGCGGCGAAGGAGAAGGTCTGCGGGGCGTGGGCCGCGGCCCACAGGGCGGGGTAGGCGCGGGTGGTGCGCTTGCAGTTGCCGCTCGCGCCGTCGTAGTTGCCGGCCCCGACACCGGAGGAGTACGAGTCGCCGAGGGCGACGTAGCCGAAGTCGGCCTGCGCCGCGGCGGCCGCCTGGCCCGCACCGAACAGGGCCGCCCCCGCTGCGAGTAACAGCGAGGACGTCAAGGCGGCGAAACGCGTCATTCTCATGCTCATGGGGGTGCGGCTCCCTTGTGGGGGGGTGTGGGGGTTCCTCCGGTATGACGCGGTTGTCACGCCGGAGTTACTGCGGAGTTACTGCTGAGTCCGTGGTACAAGGAGCCGGGGGCTTCTGGAAGTGTCCATGCCAAGAATGTTCGGGGTGGGATTCCGGGCCGAATCTTCACGTCCGGCACGTTTGAAGAGGGAACTTGGCCACCCGAACCGGGGAAACACGGGTGCAAGAGGGCACGACGTGCCGGATCATGGGCGCCATGCCAGCCAACCCGCATGACGCGCTGCCGATCCGGCTCAATGTCGACGACAGCGATTCGCCGTCGGATGTCGTGGACGCGTTGTTCCTCGGCCGGTTCGCGTCCGGCGAACAGCCGTACTCCCACAGCCTGTCGATCGACCGGGTGAAGGCCGACGCCACCCTGCTGCCGCCCGGGGCCAAGGTCCTGCGCTCGGCGCGCGACAGCGACCGCAGCGCCACCCTCGCGGAGGGCGAGGGCTGGACCATGCTCGTCTCGCGCTGGAGCCGGGGCGCGGACGTCACGGTGACGGCGGTCAGCGACGAACTCGCGCAGAGCGTGCTGGGCGATGCCACGGAGGGCGTGCAGGACGAACCGGAACCGCAGCCCGAGAACGTCACGATGGGCTTCTGGTACGTGTCCCCGCGCCGGGGACCGTACCGGACGACCCGCCAGATCGCCGCCGGAACCTGGGCGGAGGTCCGGCCGAACTACACGGCGCCGGTGGCCGGGGCGATGGACCGGCTGATGAAGGTCACCCCGGACGACATCGCGGGCCGGCTGCTGCTGCTCCACGGGCCGCCGGGAACGGGCAAGACCTCGGCGCTGCGCACCCTCGCCCGGTCCTGGCGGGACTGGTGCCAGGTGGACTGCGTACTGGATCCGGAACGGCTGTTCAACGACGTCGGCTACCTGATGGACATCGCGATCGGGGAGGACGAGGGCACGGCGAAGGGCCGTTGGCGGCTGCTGCTGCTGGAGGACTGCGACGAGCTGATCCGCGGCGAGGCCCGGCACACGGCGGGGCAGGCGCTGTCCCGGCTCCTGAACCTCACGGACGGGCTCCTGGGCCAGGGCCGCAACGTCCTGGTCGGCGTCACCACCAACGAGGACCTCGAACGCCTCCACCCGGCGGTGGTCCGCCCGGGCCGGTGCCTGGCGCGCATCGAGGTCGGCCGGCTGACGCACCGCGAGGCGGTGGACTGGCTCGGCACGGACGAGGGCGTGCCCCGCGAGGGCGCGAGCCTGGCGGAACTCTTCGCCCTGCGGCGGGGCACGGGCCCGGCGGTGCTGCCGGCGCAGGCGCCGTCGGAGGCGGGCCTGTACCTCTAGCCTCCGGCGGGCGGGCGGTTCATCGGCTGCGGCCCGGCTGCCGGGGCTCCGCCCCGTACCCCGCGCCTCAAACGCCGGCGGGGCTGGGGGTGGCGCGCCTCAAACGCCGGCGGGGCTGAAATTGCCCTCCGGGCAATCCGGCCCGCCCGGGCGCAAGGTTGCGCTACGCGCACTTGCAGCGGACGTCGGCAAAATCCGGCCCCGCCGGCGTTTGAGGCGCGGGCGTTCGGGGGCGGAGCCCCCGCGGCGGCGCGGCACCTACTTCGCGTACCGGGCACGGACGGCTTCGGCGGCGGCAGACACGGCTTCGGCTTCCGTCAGCCCGAGCCGGTGCGCCCGGTCCGCGTAGGCCTGCGCGGCGGACGCGGCCTCGCGGGCGGCGCCCTCGCCCGCCGCCGCGACGAACGTCCCGTTCCGGCCCCGCGTCTCGATCACCCCGTCCGCCTCCAGCGCCCGGTACGCCTTCGCGACGGTGTTGGCGGCCAGCCCCAGCTCCTCCGCCAGCCCCCGCACGGTCGGCAGTTTGAAGCCGGCCGGCAGTTTGCCCGAGCGGGCCCGGTCGGCGATCTGCGCGCGCAGTTGCTCGTACGGGGCGGCCGAGCCGGTCCGCACGTCGATGGTGATCTTCAGGTTCGTCGAGGTCACGCGGGTGATTGTCCACCATCGCCGGTTAATTGGGAGGCGACCGGTCCACCCCGCACGTAGCGTCGGCCGCATGACCGTATCGATCCGCGACCTCCGCCCGGGAGACCTTTCCGACGCCGAAGCCGTCGCACGGGTACGCGGGCGCGCGCTGCCCTTCCTGCTGAACACCGCCGAAGGCATCGCCTTCGAGCTCTCCTCCGCCCACCCGGCCCGCCACTACCGCGTCCTGGTCGCCGAGACGGACGACGGCCGCGTCATCGGCACCGCCCAGGTCGGCCTCGCCCACGACAGCCCCGAGCCCGGCCGCTCGACGGTCAACCTCTACGTGGACCCCTCCCACCGCGGCCTCGGCGCGGGCGGCCTGCTGCTGCGCACCGCCGAGGAGTACCTGGCCGCGCGGGGCGCGGTGGAGACGTACGCGTGGGTCATGGACGAGCCCGCCCATCGCGCCTTCGCCGAGCGCCGCGGCTACCGCCCCGGCCGCTCCTCGTACTTCCTGCGCCTCGACCTGACCGCGGCCGTCCTGCCGCCGCTCCCGGAGGTGCTGCCGGCCGGGGTCGAGGTCCGTCCGGGCTCCGCCTTCGCCGAGGACCCGCGCCCCCTGTTCGCCGCCGACGCGGAGACCACGTCCGACGAGCCGGGCGACGTGGGCACCGAGATCGACGACTACGAGGACTGGCTCCGGCACATCTGGCGCAACCCCGTCCTCGACAAGGAGCTGACCACCGTCGTCCTGGTCGACGGGGTGGTCGCCGCCTTCACCGCCGTGCACACCGACGGCGCGACCCGGTACTCGACGGGGATGACCGGCACCCTGCGCGCCTTCCGCGGCCGCGGACTGGCCGGGCTCGCCAAGACCTTCTCCCTGCACCGGGCCCGCGCGGCCGGCTACACGGAGGCGCTCACCGGCAACGACACCGACAACCGTCCGATGCTCGCCGTCAACAGGCGGCTCGGGTACGAGATCCGCGTGACAGAGACCCGCTACGCGAAGGAACTGGAGACGAAGTGAGCGTGCAGGAGCTGACCGTGGCACTGGTCAAGGCCGGACGCGAGAAGATCCGCTACCCGGCGGCGCAGGTGGCCGACGACGGCGACCGGATCTCCGTACGCGCCCCCTGGGCGGCGGAGGGCGTGCGCGACTTCGGCTTCGTGCGCTTCGAGCCGGGCGACGTGTTCGTCGAGCACTTCTGGCGCACCCGCTGGTACGCGGTCAAGGAGGTGTGGACCGGCGACGGCGTCCTCAAGGGCTGGTACTGCGACGTCACGCGCCCGGCCGTGGTGCGCGAGGGGGTCATCACGGTGGAGGACCTGGACCTCGACCTGTGGGTCTCGGCGGACGGGAGCTCCGTACTGCGCCTGGACGAGGACGAGTTCGCCGAGAGCGGTCTCGCCACCAGCGACCCGGAGGCCGCGGCCCAGGCCGTCCGCGCCCTCGACACCCTGGACGAGCAGGCCCGCACACCGGCGGGTCTGCCCGCGCTGCTCGGGTAGCGGGTGCCGCCGGTTCAGAAGACGGGCAGGGCGCCGAGGGAGGTGCCGTCCAGGAGGAACACTCGGTTCGCGTCGCCCGTGATCCAGTAGCGGTCGGGGTTCTTGACGACGCGGAACACCCACGGCGGCCGGTTCTCGGACGAGAGGTCGATGACGTTGATCCCTCCTTCGGTCCGGTCGACGGTGACCGACCAGAAACCGTTGCCCTGCACGACGAGCGGGCTGGGCGGGTCGCATTCGAAGAGGCCCTGGTAAGCCCAGTCCGTTCCCTTGCCGGTACGGAGGGCGAGGCGGACGGGGGTCCTCTGGACGGTCGCGTAGACGTGGTCGCCGTGGATGGTCGCGGGGCCCCAGGAGACCGCGGCGCCGTTCTGCGGTGCGGGGTTCCCTGCCGACCAGAGGTCCCTCCCGTCGACGACGTCGACGGCGGTGAGGGTCTTCCCCGTCACGCACAGGGAGCGCCCGGACAGGGCGACCTTGGCCCGGCCCTCATCGGACTGCCCGCGGCGCTCCCACACCTTGCGGCCGTCGGCCGTGTCGAGGGCGATGACCGCCCCGTCCGCCGCCGTGACGACCAGCCGGCCCTCGGCCGCGAGGCCGCGCGACGCCGCCTTCGTCCCGAGCTGCGCGTCGATGCCGACCGTCCAGCGGATCCTGGCGTCGGACCGGCCGACGGCGCGCACCCGCCCGTCCTTGGTGATCAGGTAGACGGCCTCGTCGTCCGCGGCGAGCAGGGAGGCGGCCTCCGCGCGGGAGGTCCACTTGGGTTCGCCGGTCGAGGCGACGAACGTCGTGAGGGTGCCGTCCGCGTCGGTGGCCACCACCAGCCGGTCGGAGAGGGACAGGTAGCGGTTGGCGGCCACCACGTCCGGCACCGACCACCGGAGCGTGCCGTCGACGACGCTGCGCGCGGCGATCCCGCCCTTCGGCGCTCCGACGATGACGACGTCGCGCACGGGGAGGGGCGCGGGTGACTCCTCCGCGACTGCCGAGGGCACCCTCCAGAGCTCCTTCGGGGTCTCCCCGAGGATGTAGTCGCCCTTCTTCGGGTCCAGGACGCGGGCCTCCGGGGTCCGGACGGCCGCAGGGACGTCGAAGGGGTCGCTTCCCTTCCGCATCCACCACGCGGTGGCACCACCGCCTGCCGCGAGCACGGTTCCGCCGACCGCGAGGCCCGTCAGCAGGCGCCGCCGCGACACGGAGCGCGGTGCGACCGCGCCCGGCACCGTGGTCAGCTGGTGGAGGCTGTCCGCGCGGGTCGTGATGTCCTGCCCGATCGGGCCCTGCCGCCAGACGCGTTCGGCGCCCCGGAGCGGGGCGGACGAGGAGACGATCTGCTCCGGCCGGGGCCGCTCCGCCGGGTCCTTGGCGAGGCAGGGGCCGATCAGGGGCAGCAGGCCCGGCGCGACCCGGTCGAGGCGGGGTTCGCCGTGGACGACCTCGTACTGCACGGCGGCGACGTGTGTGCCCTCGTACGCGTGCTGCCCGCTCGCCGCGAAGACCAGGACGGCGCCCAGGGAGAAGACGTCGGCCGCAGGGCCGACGCGCTGCCCGAGGACCTGTTCGGGCGCGCCGTAGCCGGGGGTGACGGGGACCTGGCCGGTGGCGGTGAGCGTGAGGCCGTGTTCGGGGCGGGCGATGCCGAAGTCGATGACGCGGGGGCCCGTCGCGGTGAGCACGATGTTGGCGGGCTTCAGGTCCCGGTGGACGAGGCCGGCGGCGTGGATGTCGCGGAGCGCGTGGGCGAGTGCCGCCGCGAGGGCCCGGACCGCCGGTTCGCCGAGCGGCCCGTGGGCGCGTACGGCGTCCGCGAGGGTCGGCCCGGTCAGGAACTCGGTGGCGATCCACGGGCGCCCGCCCTCGGTCCGGGCGTCCAGGACGCGGGCCACGGACCCGCCGGTGACCGTCGTGGCCATCAGGGCCTCGCGGACGAAGCGCTGCGTGAGGTTCCGGTCGTGCGTCAGGTGGGGGTGCAGAACTTTCACGGCTGCGGGGTGCCCCTCGCCGTCCTGGCCGACGTAGACCTTGCCCATGCCCCCTTCGCCGAGCACCGCGAGGATGCGGTACGGACCGAGCCGGATCGGGTCGCCGGATTCCAGGGGCTTCATGGCGTGTGGCGCTTTCTGTGAGCTCAGTCGAGGGGATACGCGGCGGCGTACTCGCCCTGCTCGCCGACGGCGATGAGCCGCCGGGCGGACGGGTGGGCGAAGTACCGCGCCTTGGCTGCCTTGAAGGGTCGGGACACCGCGCCGGTCCGGATGTCCGCGGCGAGCAGTCCGGACGAGGCCCTGCTGTGCGCGTACACGTGCGCGATCCCGACGGCGGGCGGGGTGTCGAGGTCCTCGGCCGGGACCTCGCGGGCCTTCTCCGCCCACCGCTGCGTGCCGTTCGCGGCGTCGAGCGCGACCATGCCTCGGCCCTCCTCGACCGCGTACACGAAGCCGTCCTTGACGGCCGGCGGGCCGAAGCGGGCCGCCGGGCTCTGCCCTTCGAAGCGCCATGCCTGCTTGCCGTCGGCGAGGGAGAGCGCGGCGAGTCCACCCGCCGCCGGGTACACGTGCGTGCCGTCGACGGCCGGTTGGGCGCGGGTGAAGGCCGGCTGTTCGCCGGGGAGCGGCCGGTTCCACAGCGCTCTGCCCGTCCGGGCGTCGTGCACGGCGAGGCTCGGTTCTCCGTCGGCGGACTGCCGTACGAGGACCAGGTACTCGCCCACGGCCCGGGCGGACAGGAAGTGCAGGCGGGTGGACTTGTCCGGGCGGGCGGGGAGCGGGACCTCCCACAGCTTGCGGCCGGAGCGGACGTCGACGGCCAGCAGGAACCACTTCTGGTCCTTGGCGAAGGCACCTTGTGCGTGCGTGCCCCGGCCCCCCGCCAGGTAGACGGCATCGGCCGTCGCGCAGAGCAGCTGGGTTCCGTAGAGGATCCCCTTGAGGTCCGCCGGCTCGGCGAACGGGGCTCCGGACTTCCCGGTGGCCGGATCGACCGTGGAGACCCTGAGCGGATCGCCTTCCTCGATGGTGTATTCGACGGTGTGGATCCGTTTGCCGTCCGTGGCGGTCCGGTGCATGAAGTAGCCGCCGGGGCCGCCCCACTTCACCGCTCCGGTCGCGGGGTCCAGGCCCTGTGCGCCGTACTGGCCCACGACGACCAGTCCGTCCAGGACGAGCGCGGCGGGCGGAACGACGGGGTCGGCGGAGCTGGTCTGCACCTGCCAGAGCAGGTCCCAGGCGGGTTCCCCGGAGGTGGCGGGCGGCTTCGGGGCCGTGGTGTCACGACGGGCCGACCAGGCCCAGGCGCCGGCGCCGGCCGCTGCGACTCCGAGCACGGAACCGCCCCCGAGGGTGAGGAGCCTGCGGCGGGAGAGGCCGGCCGGGGTGGCCACGGTGGAGGCGTTCACCGGGCCGCCACTCGGGAAGGTTTCGGCGAGTTCGTGTTCCGGCGGGGCCGGGAGGCGGTGGGGCCGGGCCTGCCAGACGCCTCCGGCGCGGCGGGCGATCTCCATGAGCAGGGGCTCGGGGAGCCGGTCGGCGAAACTGCCCTGGCCCGCGTCCAGGCGGGCGGCGAGCTCGGTGGTGGTGGGGCGGTCGGCGGGGTCCTTGGCGAGGCAGCCGGCCAGGACCGGGAGCAGGGCCGGGGGGACTCCGGTGAGGTCGGGGTCGGCGTAGCGGACCCGGTAGAGGAGGTCGGCGTGCTGTCCGCTGCCGAAGGGCCCGTGCCCGGTGGCCGCGTACGTGAGGACGCCGGCGAGGGCGAAGACGTCCCCGGCGGAGGTGTGTTCCCGGCCGGTCGCCTGCTCGGGGGACATGAAGGCGGGCGTGCCCGCGGCGGTGCCGGTGCGGGTGAGGCGGTCGTCGCCGATGGCGCGGGCGATGCCGAAGTCGATGACCTTGGGGCCGTCCGCCGTGATCATGATGTTGGAGGGCTTGAGGTCGCGGTGGACGACGTCCGAGGCGTGGAGCTGGGCCAGCGCCGCGCAGAGCAGGGAGCCGAGGGCGCGTACGGCGGGCTCGGGGAGCGGTCCCGCGGCGGAGACGGCTTCGTCGAGGGGCGGGCCGAGCACGTACTCGGTGGCCAGCCAGGGGGTTTCGGCGACCGGGTCGGCGTCGAAGACGCGGGCGCCGTGCACGGGGCCGATGACGCGGGCCGCGTCCACCTCCAGGCGGAAGCGGGTGCGGACGGCGGGGTCGGTGGCGATGTGGGCGTGCATCGTCTTCAGTGCCGCCGTACGGCCGGTGGCCGAGCGGGCGAGGTAGACGGTACCCATGCCGCCGCTGCCCAGGCGGGCGATGAGGCGGTAGGTGCCGAGCCCGTGCGGGTCGTCGTGGGTGAGCGGGGAGAGCATCAGCCGTCAGTCCAGGTGAACGGGAACGGGCGGAACGGGAAGAGGAGGAACGGGAACGGGGCGTGCAGAAAGCGGGAGTTCGGCCGCGAGCACCCGCGCCGACCGGCGTGCGAGCTCGGCGACCACGGGCGCCGGAAGCGGCATCGGCGCTGCTGGGTCCAGGACGGTGGCCCGGTGTGCCGCGGTCGTGCCCGTGCCCGACTCCAGGAGGGCGAGGACCTGGTGCGCCTCCGGACGCCTCCCGGAGTCGTGGGAGAGGCACGCCGTGACCGGTTCACGCAGGTAAGGGGGGAGTTCGCCGCTTTCGGGGACGGTGTGCCCGGTTGCCGCGTAGGCGAGTACCGCCCCCAGGGCGTACACGTCACCCAGCGGGCGCGGGCGTCCGCCGGCCGCCTGTTCCGGGGCGAGGCAGCCTGAGTCGAGGCCGGGCAGGCCGCTGCGCGGCTCGCCGTCGGGGGCGGCGGCCCGCACCGCGCCGAAACAGCTCAGGCGGGGGCCGTCGAGGGTGAGCAGTACGGCGTCGGGGGACAGCCCCGCGTGCGTCACGCCCTGGGCGTGGGCGCCGGCCAGCGTCCGGGCGAGGGCGGCGCCCAGGCCCCGTACGAACGGCTCGGGCAGCGGCCCGCCGTGGGCCCGCAGGGCGGCGGGGAGCGGGAGGAGGGGCACGTACGGCGCCGTCCACCAGGGGAGTTCGGCAGTGCCGCCCACTTCCTCGACCGCCAGGAACCCGGGGAGCGACAGTCGCCGGGCCCCTTCCGCCTCCACGGCCCAGCGGGAGGGGTCGACGTCGGCGCGCGGCAGGCAGGCGAGGAACGTACGGTCGCCGTCCGCACTGCGGGCGATGAACCGGCGCACGGGTACGGCCCGTTCGGTTTCGGCGTCGAGCCGGCCCAGATTGACGTGGGGCCCGGTCCGCAGGGGGTCGTCGTGGCGCAGCGGCTCCATGCCCGCCCTCCCCTCCCCCGGTCCGCGATGATCCACCGGCAGCCTACGCGGAATCCCGGAAACGCCCGAGCGGAGGGGTCCGCCGGCCCGTGTCCCCGGCCCCCGCCTGCCCCCTTCCCCGGCCTCCACCTCCCCTTTCCTTGGCCCCCGCTTACCGCTTCCTTAAGCGGACCCTAAAGATCCTCCGCAGCCCCCCGGATCCGGCGAAAGCCGTGGTCCGGGGGGCTAGCTTGGCGGGGCCAGGACAGGAAGGGCCCGATGTGGCGCCGCCGGGGGGCGGCGCCGCCGAGCCCGATTCCGCCGGCGCATCCCTGCCTTGTGCCCTAAGGAGGCCCACCCATGCCCGCACGCCCCCGTACCGTGACCCGCATCGCCGGCGTCGCCCTCGTCCCGCTCGCGGTGGCGGCGTACTCGGCGGTTCCCGCGGCCGCGCACGGCTCGATGACGGACCCGGTCAGCCGGGTGGCGGCGTGCTACGCGGAGGGGCCCGAGTCGCCCAAGTCGGCGGCGTGCAAGGCCGCCGTCGCGGCGAGCGGGGCCCAGGCGTTCTACGACTGGAACGCCGTCAACATCGCCAACGCGGCCGGTAACCACCGGGCGTTGATCCCCAACGGCCAGCTGTGCTCCGCCGGCAACGACAAGTATCAGGGCCTGGACCTGGCGCGCGCCGACTGGCCGGCCAGCCCGATGACGGCGGGCCCGCACACCTTCCGCTACAAGGGGACCGCCCCGCACAAGGGCTCCTTCGAGCTGTACGTGACGAAGGACGGGTACGACCCGTCGCAGCCGCTGAAGTGGTCCGACCTGGAGCCCGCTCCGTTCGCGAAGGTCACCGACCCCGGCATGCAGAACGGTGACTACGTGTTCTCCGGCACCGTCCCGAAGAAGTCCGGCCGTCACCTGATCTACAGCATCTGGCAGCGCTCGGACAGCCCGGAGGCCTTCTACACCTGCTCGGACGTCGTCTTCGGCAAGGACGACGGCGGTGACGGGGGCAACGGCGGTAACGGCGGCAACGCAGGCGGGGCCACCGCCAAGCCCACGGCCAAGGCCAGTGCGAGCGCCACCGCGGCCCCCTCGGCGCCGACGGACCAGCAGATCGCGGACGGGGCGGACAAGTCCACTGTGGAGCACAACGGGCACGGCGACAACGACCCGAAGACGAACGGGAACTCGACCCCCGTCCCCGCCTCCGCCGCACCGGTCCCGACGCGCGCCGCCCACAACCTCGCGGAGACCGGCGGCAACAGCGCCACCCCGGTGATCGCGGTCGTCGGGGCCGGTGTCCTCGCCGTGGGTGCGGCCGTGCTGTTCGGGCTGGCCCGCCGCCGTACTTCCCCGACGACGGGCCGCCACGGCCGCTAGTCGAAGACCGAGGCGCAGGTGGTCCGTTCCGCGTGTGCCGGGTCGAGGGCGTTGGCCGCCTCGTGCCAGGCGATCCGGTCGGTGAGTCCGATGGCGACGTGCTCGGAGAGGTCCAGGAAGCAGAGGTCCTGGAGCACGACGTTGCGGACGTTCGGGCCGCTCAGGAACTGGGTCTGGTACGGGGTGACCACCTCGTCGTACTTGGTGGCGATCACCGTGTACTTCACGCCGGGGACCGTGTCGCCGCCCTCGTTCAGCTTCTGCTGGAAGGCGGAGCCGGCGATCTGGTCGGCGAGGCCCGGGGTCGCGGTGGTGATCAGGTCCTCGGCTCCGGGGAAGTACGGGAGCAGCTTGGTGAAGCCGAGCAGGTCGGTGCCGTGGTTGTCGGGGGCGAGCCCCACCAGGGCGTTGACCTTCCCGGCCCCGCCGAGGAACTTCAGGTAGTAGCGCGGCATCATGCCGCCCTGCGAGTGGCCGATGATGTCGGTCTTCGCGGAGCCGGTGGCGGCGAGCACCTTGTCGACGAAGACGGCGAGCTGCCCGGCGGACTTGTCGATGGGCCCGAGCCCGTTGAAGAGGGGTACGCCGGGCAGCTGCCCGTAGTCGAGGGAGTAGACGCAGTAGCCGCGGTTCACCAGGTACGGGGCGAGGCCGAGCCAGTTGTCCCAGGAGTTGCCGAAGGTGCCGTGCACGAGCACGACGGGGCGCGGGTGCGCGGCGGAGGGCTTGCAGGACCAGTTGTTCCAGCCGCTGGTGGGAGCCGTCGAGGCCTGCGCGACGCCGGTGGGGCCGACGAGCGCGGCGGCGGTGAGGGTGAGGACGGCCAGCTGGCGGAGCAGTCGTCTCCAGGGCAGCATCGTGTGATCTCCTTGCGTTCGACTCAAGGGGATGGGGCGTGGGGGTTCGTCCCGTGATCCGGATCACAAGGGGGGAGCTGCTGCCGCTAAATTACGGGCGAGTAGCAAGAGTTGGAAGTTACGCGTCGGTAAAAATTCGCGTGTCGAACGCCCTTCTGTGGCAGCGCCGTCACGCCACCGTCATGCCGCGAGCGTGCCCCGCGCGATGACGTGCGGTCCGAAGCGTGCGCGGAGCCGGTCCGTGACGGCCTCCAGCCGGCGGGCCTTGTCGTCCTCGGGGTCGAGGCTGAGCTGCCGCGCGGCCCCTTCGGCCGGGCCCAGGTCCTCGGCCCGCAGGGACAGCGCGCGGACCCTGGCCCGCTGGAGGCCGAGGCCCTCGTAGAGGGCGTAGGCGGTGGCGGTCAGGGTGGGGGTGTGCGCGGTGGGTTCGCCGAGGGTTCGGGTGCGCGTGAGGGTGGTGCGGTCGGCGCAGCGGACGGTGAGCGAGAGGGTCCGGCAGACCTGGCCCCGGCCCCGTTCCCCCGGCCCTTGTGTACGAAGCCGTGCGCCGAGCTCCTCGGTCAGCGAGAGCAGCGCCCGCCGGTGCCGTACGGGATCCAGCTCGTCCAGGTCGAAGGCCCGCTCGGCGGCGACGGTCCGGGCGGCCGACCCCGGCCGGACGGGGGTCGGGTCGATGCCCAGGGCACGCTCGTGCACCTCACGCCCGAGCCGGGCCCCGAGGATCCGCCGCAGTGCCGCGGGCGGTGCGGCGGCGACCCGGCCGACGGAGTCGAGACCGTAGGAGCACAGCGTGCGGGCGACCTTGGGGCCGACCCCGTCGAGGGCGCCGACGGGTTTGCCGGCGAGGAACTCCCTCACGGCGGCGGGTTCGTCGGGGATCAGCAGGGTCCCCCCGGGCCGGGCCTCGCGGGCCGCCGCCCGGGCCAGCATGGGATTGCCGGCCACGCCGACGGCGACGTCCACCCCGTACAGCGCGAGGGCCCGCACCCGGATCACCGCGGCCAGTCGGTCGGCGTCACAGCCGAAGTAGCGCAGCGCGCCCCGGACATCGGCGAGTGCGGCGTCGGGCGGCAGCGCCTGCACGGCCGGGGTCAACCCGCCGAGCAGCGCGAGCACACCGGCGTACGCCTCGGCCCCGAGCGGTCCCCCGCCGACGGGCCGCAGCCGCAGGCACATGACGGCCCTGCCGACCGCCGCCCGCCCTGCCGCCGCCCGCGAGGAAGCCGGGGATGCGGCCGGGCCCGGCGCCGCGGCCGTGCCGGGGCCGCCCCGCGCACCCGCGCCCCGGCCCGCCGTCATCCCGCGCTCCCCGGGCTGGAGTGCCAGAGCTTGCGGCCCGTCGCCGGACCCTCGCCCGGCGGCTGGAGGTCGGCCCAGGGGTTCATCTCGTACCCCGTGGACATGCGGATCCGACGGCCGGAGCCCTGCCCGCCGACCGCACCGTCGCCATCGCCGTCCCCCTCGGCCGCACCCGCACCCGCACCCGCAGCGGCCTCGCCGGACGCGGCCAAGTGGGCCGCCACCGCGTCCAGGCCGCCCGCGGCCCGCAGTTCCACCAGTTCCGCCAGGTTCCACGCCGCCGCCCCGACCACGCTCAGGCTCTGCGGACCGCGCCGCTGCACGACGCCCCGCACCAGCAGCAGGAAGGAGTGGAAGACGGTGTGCGCGCAGCGCTCGTGGCTGTCGTCGAAGAAGGCCAGGTCGACCAGGCCCGTACCGTCGTCCAGGGTCGTGAAGATGACCCGCTTCCCGGACCGGATCGGCGGGGTCTGGGTGGCCGCCTTGGCGCCCGCGACCAGTACGGTCTGCCCGTGCCGGGTCTCCCGCAGCCGCCGCGCCGGGATCGCCCCCAGCTCGGCCAGGAAGGCGTGGTGGTCCGCCATCAGGTGCCGCGAGGCGTCCATGCCGAGGACGCCCAGCTCGGCGCTGAGCCGTTCCGCGTCGGAGAGGTCCGGCAGCCCGACGGAGGCCGTGGACCGGCCGCCCTCCAGCGGGAGTTGCGCCCCGCCCCGACTGCCGCCCCGGCCGCCACCCCGCACCCCGGCGGCCCGTTGCGCGCCGTGCAGTTCCGTCAAGTGCAGCAACAGATCACGCCGGTTGGCCCCGAAGGCGTCCAACGCACCGACCTGCGCCAGCCGTTCGGCGACCGGCCGCCCCGGGTGGGCCCGGTCCCAGAAGTCGCGCAGGGAGGCGTACGGCTGCCCGGCCTCGATCCGGTCCGCCTCGGCGCCGCTGATGCCGTGGACGTCGGACAGGCCGAGCCGCAGCCCCCACTCCGCCCGAGAAGAAGAAGGAGAAGAAGCATCGGACACCAGTTCGATGCGGTGGGCCACCGCGGACCGGTTCACGTCCAGCGGCAGCACCGGCACGCCCCGCCGCCGCGCGTCCGCCAGCAGCAGCCGCTTCGGGTACATCCCCGGATCGTGCGTGAGCAGCCCGGCGTAGAAGGCCGCCGGGTGGTGCGCCTTGAGCCACGCGGACTGGTACGTGGGCACGGCGAAGGCCACCGCGTGCGCCTTGCAGAAGCCGTACGAGCCGAAGGCCTCCACGATCTCCCAGGTCCGGTCGATCACCTCCGCCGGATAGCCGCGCTCGCGCGCCGTCGCCGCGAACCACGCCTTGATCCGCCCCTGCGAATCGGGGTCGGACAGCCCGCGCCGCACCCGGTCCGCCTCGTCGCGCCCGCAGCCGGTCATGACGTGCACGATCTCGATGATCTGCTCGTGGAAGACCACCACCCCGTACGTCTCGCGGAGCGCGTCCGCGAGGTCCTCGTGCGGGAAGCGCACCGGCGCCCGCCCGTGCCGGGCCTCGATGAACGGCCGCACCATGTCGGCGGCCACCGGCCCCGGCCGGAACAGCGAGATGTCGACGACCAGGTCGTGGAAGGTCGACGGCTGGAGCCGCCCGACCAGGTCCCGCTGGCCCGGGGACTCGATCTGGAAGCAGCCCAGCGTCTCGGCCGAGCGGATCAGCTCGTACGTGGGCCCGTCGCCCGGCGGGACCTGCGCCGGGTCGTCCAGGTCGAGCTCCTCCCCCGTGCCGCGCCGGATCTCGGCGACCGCGTGCGCCATCGCGGACTGCATCCGGACGCCCAGCACGTCGAGCTTGAGCAGCCCGAGCGCCTCCACGTCGTCCTTGTCGAACTGGGACATGGGGAAGCCCTCGCCGCTGGTGGGCACGACGGGCGTACGGGCGAGCAGCGAGGCGTCGGACAGCAGCACCCCGCACGGGTGCATGGCGATACCGCGCGGCAGCGCGTCCAGGGATTCGACGAGCTCCCACAGCCGCCCGTACGACTTCCCCCGTACGTCGCGCAGTTCGGGGAGCTCTTCCAACGCGGCGCGGGCGTCGCGGGCCCGGATGTGCGGGAAGGCCTTGGCGAGCCGGTCGACGGCGGCCGGGTCCATGGACAGGGCGGCGCCGACGTCGCGGATGGCGTGCCGGACCCGGTAGGTCTCGGGCATGGAGACGGTGGCGACGCGCTCGGCGCCGAACCGGCCGATGATCCGCCGGTAGACCTCCAGCCGGCGGGCGGACTCCACGTCGATGTCGATGTCGGGCAGGACGCGGCGGCGCTTGGACAGGAACCGCTCCATCAGCAGGCCGTTCTCGACGGGGTCCGCGTGCGCGATGCCGATGAGGTGGTTGACGAGAGAGCCGGCGCCGGAGCCGCGGGCGGCCACCCGGATGCCCATCTCCCTTACGTCGTCCACGACTTGAGCAACCGTCAGGAAGTACGAGGCGTAGCCGTGGTGGGCGATGATGTCGAGCTCGTGGTGCATCCGCTCCCAGTACGCGGGGTCGTCCGCGTAGCCGCGCAGCACCATGCCGGCCGAGGCGCGGGAGGCGAGGACCCGCTGGGCGGTGCGGTGGGCCGCGCCGACGAGCCGGGCCTCGGGGAAGTGCACGGAGCCGATGCCGAGGTCGTCCTCGGGGTCGACGGAGCAGGCCTCGGCGGTGTGCCTGGTCTCCGCGAGCAGCCGGCGGGCGTCGGCGGGGCGCAGTCCGGCGGCCCTGGCGATGCGGTCGGCGGCCTCGGCCATGGCGGCGGGCGCCTTGAGCCAGCGCTCGCCGGTGTCGAGGGGGCCTCGGGGGTCGATGGGAACGAGCCGGCGGGCGGCGTCGAGGACGTCGGCGACCGGACCCTGGCCGGGGTCGGCGTACCGGACGGCGTTGGTCAGCACGGCCGGGACGCCCTGCTCGGCGGCGAAGCCGACGGTACGGGCGGCCAGCCGCAGCGAGCCGGAGCCGGTGCCGGTGCGGCCGTGGTGGACGGCCTCCAGGCGGACCGCGTCCCCGAACACCTCCCGCCAGGGCGCGAGCAGGCGCGCGGCGCGGTCGGGCCTCCCGGCGGCGAGGGCCCGCCCCACGTCGGAGCCGGGCCCGAGCAGCACGAACACCCCTTCCCCGCGCAACGCCTCCCAGGGCACGACGGGTTGCCGCCCCGCGTCCCGCACGACCCCGGCGCCGCCGGAGCCCGCACCGGGGAACCCCTCCCCGGCGGAACCCGCACCGCGGAGACCCGCCCCGGCCGAACCCGCGTGCGCGGCCGTGATCATCCGGCACAGCTCGGACCACCCGGTGGCCCCGTCCCGGGCCAGGAAGACGGCCCGCGCGGCGGACTCGTCGACGAAGGCCCCGCCCTTGACGGGGTTCCGCCGCCGGTACGAGACCTCACGATCCCCACCCGCCCCGAACCCGGAGCCGGACCCGCCCGCACGGAGGCCGGCCGAGCCCCCCGACCCGGCCGACCCCGCACGGCCACCCCCGCCCGCACCGGCACCGACCGAGCCCGCCGAGCCCGCCGAGCCCGCCGAGCCCGCCGAGCCCGCCGCAGGCGACACGGCAGGCGACACGGCGAGGTCCGCGCCGAACAGCGGCCGGATCCCCTCCTTCGCGCACGCCTTCGCGAACCGCACCGCACCCGCGAGGGTGTCGCGGTCGGTCAGGGCGAGGGCGTCCATGCCCCGCTCTGCGGCACGCTCCGCCAGCCGTTCCGGGTGTGATCCTCCGTAGCGCATGGAGAACCCCGAAACGGTGTGCAGATGCGTAAAACCAGGCACCCGCGGCCTCCTGCTTCGCTCGTAGAACACCTCCCCCGTCTCCACCATAGAGCAATTCGAATACCCGTGCGAAACACTTGTTCGACCATCCGGGCGGGAGATCATCCGTTCGGCCCGCCCCTGCTGCGCCCCACACCCGCCCCGCCGAGCGTGGGGGCATGACCCAGCGCACCGAGAGCACCGACGCAGGCCCGTCCGGCGGCTTCCTCGCCGAGATCAAGGACGCCGTGACCATCCGGGCAGCCCTGCTGGTCGTGGGGGTGCTGGCCCTCCAGCTCGCCTTCATCACCTCGTACATCGGCGCCTTCCACCACCCGAAGCCCAGCGAGATCCCGATCGCCGTGGCCGCGCCCGTGCAGCAGCTCACCGAGCGGACCGTGAAGCAGCTCGACGCCCTGCCCGGCACACCGCTCGACGCCCGTGCGGTGGAGAACAGGGCCGTGGCCGTCGAGCAGATCCAGAACCGGGACGTGGACGGAGCGCTGATCGTCAACCCGGCCGGCACCACCGACGAGCTGTTGGTCGCCTCCGGGGCCGGCGCCTCGCTCTCCCAGGCGCTGGAAGCGGTCGTGGGCCTCGCCGAGAAGGCCCAGGGCCGCACGGTCAAAGTCACCGACGTGGCCCCGGCCGATCGGGGCGACGCCCGCGGCCTGAGCTCCTTCTACCTGGTCATCGGCTGGTGCGTGGGCGGCTACCTGTGCGCCGCGATCCTCGCGATCAGCGCCGGCGCCCGGCCCGCGAACTCCGCCCGCGCCATCATCCGGCTCGGCGCGCTGCTCCTGTACTCGATCGCCGCGGGCCTGCTCGGCACGCTGATCGCGGGTCCGGTCCTGGACGCCCTGCCCGGCAACATCATGGCCCTGTGGGGGCTGGGCACCCTGGTCGTCTTCGCGGTCGGCGCGATCACCCTGGCCTTCCAGGGGCTGGCCGGCGTGGTCGGCATCGGCCTCGCGATCCTGCTGGTCGTGGTGCTCGGCAACCCGAGCGCGGGCGGCGCCTACCCGTACCCGCTGCTGCCGCCGTTCTGGAGCGCCATCGGCCCGGCCCTGCCGCCGGGCGCCGGTACGTACGCCGCGCGCTCCATCACGTACTTCAAGGGCAACGGCGCGGGCGGCCCGATGCTGGTACTGGCCGGCTGGGCGGTGCTCGGCTCGGCGGTCACCCTGGCCTGCGCGGTCTCCCGCAAGGGCCGGCCGGGGGCCGCGGTGGGCAGCGGCCTCCCCGACGACGACCCCTCCGTCCCCGGCTCCACCGGCGACGGAACGAAGGCGTGAGACGCCCTAGCGGAGCGGCCTCAGCAGCGGACCGGCCCCGCGCAGGGCGTGCCGGCCGACGGCCTGGCCGAGGGTGACGCCCGCCTCGTCGGCGGAGCGGCTGTGGATCCCCGAGAAGACGCGCGCGTCGACGTTCTCGCGCGTCAACTGCTCCCAGCTCGTGTACGTCCGCCGGACGCCGGGCGCGGTCGGGCTGGTGAGGGAGAACGGCTCGGTACGGGGCCCGGCCAGCGCGTCCAGCACCGCCTCGGCGGCACCGGCGTACGTGCCGTGGCCGCTCGGGTAGTCCGGGTGGGCCGGGGTACCGTGCAGCGGGCTCCAGGTCGGGTCGGTGTCGATGGAGCCGGTACGGATCGCCGTGACCGGGCGCCAGCGGGTGTACGCGTACTTGCTGTCGGAGGTCGCGATCTGCGTGTCCACCAGGGCGGCGTGGAACAGCGCGACGAGCCCGGCCCGGTCGGCGACCGATCCGTGCGAGCGGGTCAGGGCCACCCGCAGGGGCTCGGTGTAGAGGGTCAGCGAGGAGCCGTACCAGAAAGTGGCGGTCTCCGTCTGGCGCGGGGTGCGCACGGTGCTGTCCGACTTCCCGTACGCGCGCACCTCGGCCAGGTCCGTCCGGTAGCGCTGCGAGTCGAGCGCGGGCGGCGGGCCGACCCGGTACTGGGACGGGGAGTCGAGCAGGAAGGGCTCGGCGACGCGGTTGCCGTACTGCGCGGCGGGGGCGTAGCCGTCGGGCGTCGGCTGCCACACGCCGGGCGCGGCGGCCGGCACGGCGAAGGGCGCGTTCACCGACGCGGGGTCGAGGCCGTCGCCCTGCCGGTCGGCGAGCGCGAGCCTCGCCTGCCGGGCCCCGGCGGCGACACCGCGCCGCTCGGCGGGGCCGTCGGGGATCCGGGCGAGGCTCCCGGCGAGCGCGGCGTCGAGCTCCGCCTTCCGGGTCGGGGCGAGGGCGACGAGCGCGTCGTGCACGGCGGAGGCGACGGCCGCGTCCTGGAACGCGACCCGGCCGCGCCCGCCCGGGGCCTCGCGGGTGGCACGGGCGGCGGCGAGCCAGCTGATCGCCCAGGTGCGGCTGTTGGTGACCTGGGTGGGCGCGCCCGCGGCGGCGACGGTCTGCGCGGTGGTGTCGTACCACTCGCGCACCACCTCACCGGCGGGGGCCGGGACGGCGGCCTGAGCGGAGGGCAAGGCCACCGTGGCGGACAGCACCAAGGCGGACCCGAAGGTGAGCAGGGCAGAGCGGGACGGCTTCACGAACACTCCTGGCTGGCGGAACGACTGCGGGACGGCGGTGACGGACCTCACCGACACATCGCGCCGGCGACCCTCATCAGGTCGATCGCGCGCCGCTTCGTCAGACCGGGGGTACGTGCCATGCGGCGAAGCTAGGGGGTACCGACCCCGACCCGCAACGCCCTTTGCCGCCCACGGCCGTTCGGACACGGACCTGTCGTCCGCCCGTAACACGCGGCCGCGCCCCGAACCCCTGGGGCTCCGCCCCGGACCCCGCGCCTCAAACGCCGGCGAGGCTGGAGCCGCCACGTTCCCGGGACGGGGACACCGCCCCGCCGCAGCGGACCGGCACGCGCTGCCCCCGCCGGGGACACTGCCCGGCGCAGCCGGGGAAGTCCGCCCGCGCGGCCGGCTCCCCTCGCACCCCGCCGGGGAAAGCCTCCTACGCGGCCGGGCCCCCGGCCAGGGAACCGGCACCGGTCCGATGGACCACCTCGCCCGCCACCACCACGGTTTCCGCGACCGTGCCCGGGATCTGCTCCGCCGGGACGGTGAGGATGTCGCGGGACAGGATCACGAAGTCCGCCGCCTTGCCCACCGTCAGGGAACCCCGCTCCTCCTCCAGGAAGTTGGCGTAGGCCGAGCCCATCGTGTAGCCGTGCACGGCCGTCTCCACGTCCACCGTCTCGCCCGGCTGCCACGCCTCGCCGCCCCCGTCGAGGGACCGGCGCGTCACGGCCGTGTAGATGCCGACCATCGGGTCCATCTCGGCGACGTTCCAGTCACTGGAGAACGCCAGCACCGCCCCCGCCTCGTGCAGGCTCCGCATCGGCCACGCCTTGTGCCACCGCTCCTCGCCCACGTTCTCGGCCCAGTCCTGCCCCGGCCCCGCGATCTCCGGTGCGCAGTGCCTCGGCTGCATGCAGGCCACCACGTCCAGTTCGGCGAAGCGCGGCACGTCGTCGGGGTCGAGGCACTCCACGTGCACCACCTGGTGGCGGGCGTCGCGCGGGCCGTTGACCGCGCGGGCGTGTTCCACCGCGTCCAGGACGGTCCGGATGCCCCGGTCGCCCGTCGCGTGCACGAAGCACTGGAAGCCCCGCGCGTCCAGCTTCGCCAGCAGCTCCGCGAACTCCTCGGCCGGGTAGAAGGTCTCGCCCCGGTGCTTGCCGCAGCCCGCGTACGGTTCCAGCAGCGCGGCCGTGCGCGGCTCCACCACGTCGTCGATGTACAGCTTGAGCGGCCCGACCCGCAGCCGCTCGTCGGAGAAGCGGCGGGCGGCCTCCTCGAAGTCGGCCAGGTCTGCGTCGCCCGTCCCCCTGGGGTGGAACAGCGCGGCGACGATCCGCGAGCGCAGCCGGCCCTCCGCGCGGGCCCGTTCGTACAGTTCCAGGTCGTCGAGGGAGTTCTGCGGCTCCACCACCGTGGTGATGCCGAAGCCGATCGCGTCGTCGAGGCTCTTGGCGAGCCGCCCGTACTGCCGGTCCGGCGAGGCCCACGGCACGCCCAGGTCGCGCAGGGCGCGGTGGCCGTCGCGCGAGAGGCCCTTGACGGCGAAGTCCTTGACGAACCCGGTGGGTTCGCCGGTCTCCGGGTCCACCGCCGCCGTTCCGAAGGGCAGGTCCGTACGGTCGCGGGTGACGCCGAGGCGCCGCATCGCGGCCGTGTTCAGCCAGGCCGTGTGGACGTCGTACGAGAGCACGAGCGCGGGGGTGTCCCCGGTGACCGGGTCCAGGTCGGCGGCGGTGGGCATCCGGCCGTCCGGGATCGCGGAGTAGTCGAACGCCTCGGCCTCGATCCATTCGGCGTTCGGGTTGGTCTCCCGCCAGGCGAGGATCCGCTCGTGGATGCCTTCCAGCGTCCGCACGCCGGCGAGCTGCACGCAGGCGTCGTCGGAGCCGAGCCGGACGTGGTTGTGCGCGTCGACGAAGCCGGGGAGGACCAGCTTCCCTGCCGCGTCGATCCGCTCGGTGTCCGGGCCGGCCCAGGCGGCGGCCTCGGCGTCCGGGCCGATCCAGACGATCACCCCGTCGCGGACGGCGAGGGCTTCGGCCTCGGGGAGGTCCTGGTCCACGGTGTGGATCCGGGCTCCGGTGAGCAGCAGGTCGGCGGGGAGGGGGTGGGACATCGGGGTGTGCTCCATTGCGGGTGCGGAGGGGATGCGGATGTGGAGGGGGTGACGGGCGGCGGCCCGGTGTCAGGCCGCCGGAACGGCCTCGGGAACTCGCGGCGCCCGCACCGCGCGGCGGGCCAGGACCCAGTACGTGAGCCCGGAGACGACCGAGCCGAGCAGGGTGAGGTCGGCGCCGCCGAGCGGGGCCACGAGCGGCCCGGTCCACAGCGCGGAGTCGCAGGTCAGGGCGGCGAAGACCATGCCCGCGACGAGGGCGGCCATACCGGCCGGGTGGTAGCCGGCGCGGTACCAGTAGGCGCCCGTGCTCCCGCCGTGCAGCGCGTCGGCGTCGTAGTGGCAGCGGCGCAGCAGCATGTCGGCGAGGAAGACCCCGCCCCAGGGGGCGAACACGATGATCAGGAGGGAGAGGAAGGAGAGCAGGGAGGTGGTGAAGTCGGTGAGGAACAGCGCGGCGAGCGAGCCGACGGCGGTGACGGCGGCGCTGATGCCGAGGGCGCGGGCGCGGCTCCACGGGATGCCGAGGACCTGGAGGTTCAGGCTGGACGAGTAGAGGGTGATGATCGAGTTGGTGACGGATCCACCGAGTACGAGGGCCAGGAACAGCGGCCGGAACCAGCCCGGGAGCAGTCCCTGGGCTCCGGCGACCGCGTCGGTCATGTCGGTCTGGGTGGCGGCGGCCACGCCCGCGACGCCGAGGGCCACGGAGGAGACGAGCCCGCCGAGGGCGCCGGTCCAGGTGATCGACTTCAGCGAGGTGGTGCGGGGCAGGTAGCGGGTGTAGTCGGCGGGCATCGGCAGATACGAGAACGGCCCGGCGAGCATGACCACGAAGGCGAGGCTCCAGCCGGAGAGCCCGGGCGCCGAGGACGGGGCGGAGGTGTCGGCGCCGGGCAGGACGAGGACGAGGAGCACGCCGAATCCGGCGGCCAGCACGTACGCCGCCCAGCGCTCGGCGAACTGCACGGTGGCGTGGCCCCACATGGCGACGGTGAAGGTCAGCGCGAGGGTGATCAGGAGGGCGAGGGCGCGGGCCGGCTTCCCCTCCGCCAGGCCGGTCTGGGCGAGGATCAGCTCCAGCGCCAGGGTGCCCACGACGGTGTTGACGATGGTGTAGCCGATGCTCACCACCCAGTTGAGCACCCCGGCGGGGAAGTTGCCCCGGACGCCGAAGGCGGCGCGGGAGATGACCAGGGTGGCGGTGCCGGTGCGGATCCCGCTGAGCCCGGCGGCGCTGACGGCGAAGAACGACAGTCCGCTGACCACGACCACGGCGGTGGCCTGCCAGAAGGAGAGTCCGAAGGCCACGGCCAGGGCGCCGTTGATCACGTAGGTGAAGGTCAGGTTGGAGCCGAACCAGAGCCAGAAGAGGTCCATGGCACTGCCGTGCCGTTCCTCGTCCGGGATCGGGTCGATGCCGTGCGTTTCGACCTTGAAGACCTCGTCGCTCATCCGCTTACACCCCTGACTGATCTTGAACGGCGTTCTAAGTTGTTGAATGGCATTCAAGATGAGGGGTGGACCACGCGCACGTCAAGACCCTGCTCGGGATAAGGTCTGGCCAGGGCAGACGGAGGGCGGGACCGGTGGCAGGAGCGGCACGGCGGCGCGACGGGCAGATCGCCCAGGAACGCATGCTCGAAGAGGCCATGGCGGCGATCGCCGAGGACGGACTCGCCGCGCTGACCATGTCCAAGCTGGCCGAGCGGCTCGGCACCAGCGGCGGGCACATCCTGTACTACTTCGGCAGCAAGGACCGCCTCCTGCTGGAGGCGCTGCGCTGGAGCGAGGAACTGCTCACCGGGGAGCGCCGGGCCCTCCTCGGCCGCCGGGTGACGGCCGCGCGCAAGCTCGACCAGTACCTGGAGCTCTACCTCCCCGAGGGGCCGCGCGACCCGCGCTGGACCCTGTGGATCGAGCTGTGGGCCCGTACCGCCTCCAACGAACCGCTGAAGGCGGCCCAGGAGGAGATCGACGACAGTTGGCAGCAGGACCTGGAGACACTGCTGGTCAAGGGCGTGGACCAGGGCCGCTTCGCCCCCATGGACGTCCCGGCCCGGGCCTCGGAGCTCCTCGCGCTGCTGGACGGCCTGAGCACCCGGGTCGTCCTCGGCCAGCGCGGCGCCGACCGCACGAGGGCCCTGGCGCAGGCCCGCTCGGCGGCGGCGCTCCTGATCCCCCGCGCATAGCGGAAGGCCCGCCCGGACGTGCTGCCCGGGCGGGCCGTTCCTCGTGCTCGGCGGCTCGGCGGCTCAGCGGTCGGCCGGCGCACCCTCCGCGTTGCCGTAGTACGCCTGGAGCATCAGCCGCTCCATGTCGTCGATCATCGGCATCCGAGGGTTGGCGGGGGCGCACTGGTCGGCGTAGGCGTTCACGGCCTGGACCGGCAGGGCCTCGACGAAGGCCTGCTCGTCGACGCCCGCTTCGGCGAAGGAGGCGGGGATCCCGCACTCGGTGCGGAGCTCCTCGACGGCCCTGGCGTACGACTCGACGCCCTCGGCCGGGGTCGCGGCCGGCAGCCCCAGCGTCCTCGCGATCTCCTGGAAGCGCTCCGGCGCCCGGTAGACCTCGGCCTTCGGCCACGGGGTGGCCTTGTGCGTGACCGTGCCGTTGTGGCGGATCACGTGCGGCAGCAGGATCGCGCTGGTGCGGCCGTGGGCGACGTGGAAGGTGTTGCCGAGGGTGTGCGCCATGGCGTGCACCAGGCCCAGGAAGGCGTTGGCGAAGGCCATGCCGGCGACCGTCCCGGCGTTGTGCATCTTCTCGCGGGCCTCGGGATCGTTCGGCCCGTCGACCACGCACCGCCGGAGGTTCTCGAAGATCAGCTTGATCGCCTGGAGGCAGAGGCCGTCCGTGTAGTCGTTGGAGTACGCGGACACGTACGCCTCGGTCGCGTGCGTCAGGGCGTCGAAGCCGGAGTCCGCGGTCACGGCGGGCGGCAGCCCCATCGGCAGGACCGGGTCGACGATGGCGACGTCCGGGGTCAGCGCGTAGTCCGCGAGGGGGTATTTCCGGGCCGCGGCCGGGTCGGAGATGACGGCGAACGGGGTGACCTCGGAGCCGGTGCCCGAGGTGGTCGGGATGGCGACCATCCGGGCCTTCCCGCCGAGCGGGGGGAAGGTGTAGGCGCGCTTGCGGACGTCGAAGAACTTCTCCTTGGTGTCCGCGAACTCCACCTCGGGGTGCTCGTACATCAGCCACATGATCTTCGCGGCGTCCATCGGGGAGCCGCCGCCGAGGCCGATGATCGTGTCGGGCCCGAAGTCGCGCATCATCGCGGCACCCGCCCGCACGGTCGACAGCTCCGGGTTGGGTTCGACGCCGTCGATGACCTGGACGGCGACGGAGCCCTCGCGGGCCTGGAGGATGTCGGTGACCTTCCGGACGAAGCCGAGGGCGACCATGGTCTTGTCGGTGACGATGGAGACCCGGCCGACGCCCTCCATCTCGCCGAGGTGGCGGAGGGAGTTGCGCTCGAAGTAGATCTTCGGCGGGACCTTGAACCACTGCATGTTGGTGTTGCGCCGTCCGATCCGCTTGACGTTGATCAGGTTCACCGCGGTGACGTTGTCGGACACCGAGTTGTGGCCGTAGGAGCCGCAGCCGAGGGTCAGCGAGGGCAGGAAGGCGTTGTAGACGTCGCCGATGCCGCCGAAGGTGGAGGGCGAGTTGGCGATGACGCGGACCGCCTTGACCCGCCGACCGAACTCCTCGACGAGCTCCTCGTCCTCGGCGTGGATGGCGGCGCTGTGGCCCAGTCCGTGGAACTCGACCATCGCGGCGGCGAGTTCGAGTCCGTGCTCGGTGTCGGACGCCTTCAGGGCGGCCAGCACCGGGGAGAGCTTCTCGCGGGTCAGCGGCTCGCTCTCGCCGACCTCGTCGCACTCGGCGAGGAGGATGGAGGTGCCTTCGGGGACGGTGAAGCCGGCGCGTTCGGCGATCCACCGCGGGGACTTGCCGACGACCGCCGGGTTCAGCTTCGCGCCGGAGACGTCCGCGGCGTGGGCCGTCGTGCCGAAGACGTACTGCTCCAGCTTGGTCTTCTCGGCGGCGGACACCACGTGCGCGCCCAGCCGCCGGAACTCGGCCATGCCCTGTTCGTAGACCTCCCGGTCCAGGATGACGGCCTGCTCGGAGGCGCAGATCATGCCGTTGTCGAAGGCCTTGGAGAGCACGATGTCGTGGATCGCGCGACCGAGCCTGGCGCTCTTGTGGACGTACGCGGGGACGTTGCCGGCGCCGACGCCGAGGGCGGGCTTGCCGCAGGAGTAGGCGGCCTTGACCATCGCGTTGCCGCCGGTCGCGAGGATGGTGGAGACGCCCGGGTGGTTCATCAGCGCGGCGGTCGCCTCCATCGAGGGGGCGGTCACCCACTGCACGCAGTGCTCCGGGGCGCCGGCGGCGACGGCCGCGTCGCGGACGATGCGGGCGGCCTCGGCGGAGCAGTTCTGCGCCGAGGGGTGGAAGGCGAAGACGATCGGGTTGCGGGTCTTCAGCGCGATCAGCGCCTTGAAGACCGTCGTCGAGGTCGGGTTGGTGACGGGGGTCATCGCGCAGACGACGCCGACGGGTTCGGCGATCTCGGTGATGCCGCTCGGCTCGTCGCGGCGGATGACGCCCGCGGTCTTCAGGCCGCGCATCGAGTTGACGACGTGCTCGCAGGCGAAGAGGTTCTTGACCGCCTTGTCCTCGAAGAGGCCGCGACCGGTCTCCTCGACGGCGAGGCGCGCGAGTTCGCCGTGTGAGCCCAGGGCCGCCAGGGAAGCCTTCTTGACGATGTGGTCGACCTGCTCCTGACTGAACGACTCGAACCCGCCGAGCGCGCCCAGTGCCCTCTCGACCAGTTCGTCCACCATCTCGTTGGCCTGCATGGCAGGAACTCCTTCATTTCGAACCCGCCCCGGCCACAAGGCCTGCGCGGGCCTGTTTTCCTGATGCCTCAATTCGACACCCGAAAGCGGAATCGGTGGCGCCGAAAAAGCCCTTTCATGGCGGACCGAAGGTCCGTTCACGCCCGTTCACGCCCCCTGGGGCATCTCCTTGACCTGGGCATATGTGGGAGGACTAAAGACCCGTGGGCACTTGTGAAAACTTTCACAAGAATTTCGCGCGAAGTGCGCCCTACCGCGCTCCTCCGCCGGCGAGCACAATCACGGTGACCAGTCGAATCGACCGCGAGGGAGGCAGTGCGTGCGCAATCAGGTGCGGGCCGCGGACGGGCGGGCGCTCACGGTGGAGCGCTGGGGCGATCCGGACGGCAAACCGGTGTTCCTGCTCCACGGCATGCCCGGCAGCAGACTCGGGCCGGCCCCCCGGGGCATGGTCCTCTACCAGCGCCGCATGCAGCTCATCGCATACGACCGGCCCGGCTACGGCGGCTCCGACCGCCACCCGGGCCGTACCGTCGCCGACGTCGCCCAGGACGTGGCCGCCATCGCGGACGCCATGGGCTTCGACACCTTCGCGGTGGCCGGCCGCTCCGGCGGCGGCCCCGGCGCCCTGGCCTGCGCCGCCCTCCTGCCGGACCGGGTGACCCGCACGGCGGCCCTGGTGCCGATGGCCCCCCGGGACGCGGAGGACCTGGACTGGTTCGCCGGAATGGCCGCGTCGAACGTGAAGGAGTACACCACCGCCTCCAGCGACCCCGAGGAACTGGCGGCCCGGCTCATCCCCCGCGCGGCCGGCATCGCCCGGGACCCCGGGCGGCTCCTCGACGAGCTGCGCCGCGAGTTGACCGCCAGCGACCGCATGATCGTCTCGGACGCCGGCCTGCGGTCGATGCTGCTGCGCAACTACCGCGAGGGGGTGCGGACTTCGGCCTGGGGGTGGATCGACGACATGCTCGCCTTCAGCAGCCCCTGGGGCTTCGACCCCGCCGACATCCGCTGCCCGGTGCTGATCTGGCACGGGGAGCTCGACGTGTTCTCCCCCGTCGGCCACGCCCGCTGGCTGGCCCGCCGGATCCCGGGCGCCACGACGACCTTCGACCCGTCGGCCGCGCACTTCGCGGCCCTGCGCGCGCTGCCCGACGTACTCACCTGGCTCCTGCGCGACCTCCCCGCACCCCCACTCAGCGAACAGCAGCCGGCCTAGGGTTCGTTCGGCCTTCCCGTGCGCACCCCGGGCGCTTCGCCCGGTTTCGGAGGATTGTTGACCGGACGTCATGTCTCGGATGCTCACTGGAGTGTTGCCCAGTAAAGTCCCCGCGAACGGAAGGGCCCGCACTCCACTGGGCGGGCCCTCACGAGCCGCGGAAGGTCCACCCCATGACCCTGCACATCGACAACATCGGCATGGCGATACTCGGCGTCGGGCTCCTCGTCGGCCACGCCGTCCACAAACACACGAGGTCCTCCGGCGGCCCCGGGGCCAAGGGCGACGTCGTGGGCGCGATCGGCGCCGCCACCGCGGTCGTCACCGTCCTCTTCCTCCTGTTCGGCGGAGGCGACCGGCAGCCGGCCGCCCCGGAGTCTCACCCGGCCGGCCGAGCCCTCTCCACGAGCGCGCCGAGCACCTCGGCGAGCCTCGACCTGACCGCGGGATCGGCGACCGTGCCGTCCGGGCCGACCGGCTGCCCGCTCGCCGGGATCCGTACGCAGGCCTCCTCCACGACCGCGGCGCCCGTGTAGCCGAGGACCGTGCGCAGCGTGGCCTCCGCGCCGCCCCCGCGGCCCGGGGCGGCGGCGTTCACCCAGGCCACGGGCTTGTCGCCGATCTCGGTGCCGCCGACCGTCCAGTCCAGCAGGTTCTTGAAGGAGCCCGGCAGGGTGCCCGCGTACTCCGGGGCGCAGATCAGGATCGCGTCCGCCCGGTCGATGGCCGCCCGCAGCGTCGCGACCGGCTCCGGCAGGGGGTCGACGTCGTCGTCCGGGTTGAAGTGCGGAAGGGTCGCCAGCCCCTCGTAGAGGATCGTCCGCACCCGTACGGGGCCCTCGGCGGCCACGGCGTGCGCGGTGCGCAGCACCGCCTCGTTGGAGGAACCGGCGCGCAGACTTCCGGACAACAGCAGGATCAGCGGTGTGGTGGTCATCCGGCCAACCTACCGACCGGACTCCGCGCAGGTCAGACCCATTCCGTGCACGACTCCCGACCGTCCCCGGACCGCCGGAAAGAGAAAAGGATCTTGACGTGCGGCGAACGGGCGATGAGACGACCTCGGGTAATGCCGCGCGCTTTCTATAGAACGGGTGATCAGGCGTCATGTCTCGGTCGCTCAATGGAGTGTGGCCGAGTAAAGTCCCCCTTGACATCAGCACTGGCTGCTGTCATTCACATGACCATTCAACATGGCTTCCCCGAGGACGGTGTCGTGAACACTTCCGCAACCCCCCCGACCTGCACGGTCAAGGCCGACCGGGTCCCCCTCGACCGGATCGACGTCCGCAGCGCTTCCGCGGCCGCCGCACTCGGTCGGGTGCTGAAGACGGAATCCGGCCGCGCCGTCCAGGCCCCCATCTTCAACTCCGCCCTCTGACGGTGGAGTAAGCGCTCTAGACTGGTGGAATGACCGGCCTGATCGCTTTTCGCGAGATCGTCCTGAAAGTTCACAGCAGATGCGATCTTGCTTGTGATCATTGCTACGTCTACGAACACGCAGATCAGAGCTGGCGAGCCCGGCCGAAAGTGATCTCCCCCGAGGTTATCGCGACCACCGCGTCCAGGCTCGCCGAACATGCCCGTGACCATGCACTCCCCTCCGTCACGGTGATCCTCCATGGAGGGGAACCCCTGTTGGCGGGCCCCGCCCGACTCCGCCTCGTGTGCGAGGAGTTCACGCGGGCCCTCGCCGGGACGGCCGAACTCGACCTGCGGATCCACACGAACGGCCTCCAGCTCAGCACCCGTTATCTCGACCTCTTCGACGAGTTCGGCGTACGGGTCGGCATCTCCCTCGACGGGGACCGCGCCGCCAACGACCGCCACCGCCGCTTCGCGGACGGCCGTACGAGCCATCCGCTGGTCCTGGCCGCCGTCGCCCTCCTCCGCTCCGCTCCGTACCGCCACCTCTACCAGGGTCTGCTCTGCACCGTGGACGTGGCCAACGACCCCGTCGCCGTACTGGACGCGCTCGTCGAACTGGAGCCGCCACGGGTCGACTTCCTCCTCCCCCACGCCACGTGGGAAGCGCCTCCGGCCCGCCCCGACGACGCCCCCGACGCCTACGCCCGCTGGCTCCTGCGGATCTTCGACCACTGGGAGCGGCTCGAACGGCCGGTCCCCGTAAGGCTCTTCGACTCCCTGCTGTCCACCCTGCGCGGCGGGCCCAGCCTCACCGAGTCCCTCGGGCTCGCGCCCACCGACCTGGTCGTCGTCGAAACCGACGGGACGCTGGAGCAGGTGGACTCGCTCAAGAGCGCCTTCGATGGCGCCGCGGCGACCGGCTTCAACGTCTTCGACCATGCGCTTGACCAGGTCGCGGCCCATCCCGGGGTCCGTGCCCGGCAGCTGGGCCTGGCGGGCGTCAGCGACGCGTGCCGCCGGTGCCCCGTCGTACGTTCGTGCGGGGGCGGGCTCTACACGCACCGCTACCGGGACGCGAACGGCTTCGACAACCCCTCCGTCTACTGCACCGATCTGCGCGAGCTGGTGGACGGGGTCGAGGGCCGCACCGCCGCCGCCACGACCGCTCCGCAGCTGACCGACCCCGGCCGGCTGGCCCGCTCCCAGGAGGAGCTGACCCGGGTCCTGCTGGCCCGCCTGCACGCCGACCTCGCCGCCGAACCCGACTGGGCCCGCGCCTGGGAGCTGCTCGGCGCGGCGGAGCGGGCCGGGGAGGCGGGCGCGCGGGCGCTGGACGCCGTACTGGACCACCCGTTCACCCGTACCTGGATCCTGGCGGCCCTGGACGGCGACGGCGCACCGGACGGCCCCGAGGCCGCCCGCAGGCTGACCGCGCTCGCGGCGGCCGCGGTGCTGCGCGGCGGACTGGACCTGCCGGCCGAGGTGGCCTTCCGCGACGGCGAGGTGTACCTGCCGACGCTCGGGCTGCTGCGGCTCGGAGAGCCCGGCACCGAGGGCCGGGCCGTGCTGCGCGTCGCCGACGCGGGGTACGTCGCCCGGGACGGCCGCACCGAGCACCGTTTCGGCCCCGCCGCGGGGGACGCGCGCTGGCAGCCCGTACGGACCTGGTCCCCCGGGCCGGACGAGGCCCCGGTCGCGCTGGAGGACCTCGACCCGTACCGCAACTGCTTCGCCCGCCCGCCCCGGCTGCGGCTCGGCGCCGGGGAGGCCGAGGAGTGGCGCGGCCGGCTCGACGGGGCGTGGGCGCTGCTGCGCTCCGCCGCGCCGGAGTTCGCCCGGTCGGCGGCCGGCGGGCTGACCACCCTGACCCCGCTCGCGGGCGGCCCGCGGGCCGGCGACTGGGGCGAGGCGGGCCGGCACGGGCCGGGGGCGCTCGGGGTGCCGTACACGGCGGGGGTCGCGGAGACCGCGCTGGCGCTGCTCACCGGGCGGCGCCGGGCCCGGCTGCGGGCGCTGACCGAGGTGGCCGACCTGTACGCGCTGGACGGGCAGTGGCAGCACCCGTCGCCGTGGCGCTCCCGCCCCGTCCCGGTGTCCCTGCTGCTGGCGGACGTCCACGAGCGGGTGGCGGTGGAGGCCTACCGGCGGGCCGTGAAGTCCCCGGAGCCGGGCGGCTCGGACCACATCCACCAGGCCCTGGACCGGCTCGCGGGGGCGGCGGAACTGACCGTCACCGGCAAGCGGCTGGTCGAGGAGCTCCGCTGGGAACTGAAGGCGGTCGACGCGTGACGGCCCCCGTCCCGGGCAACGGGGGCGACACCGGCCCTGCACCGGCCGCGGGCCGACGACAGGACCCCTCGGCCGACGGCCCCGGCAGGGCGGGGGCGGCCCTGACGTCCCCCGGCGAGCCGCGAGGCGTACTCGCCCACGCCGTGCAGCTGCGGTTGCTCGGGGTGCGGCCGGGGACGCGGCTGCTCGTACACGCCTCGCTCGGGGGGACGGGGCTCGGCGCGGAGCCCTTGCGGGACGCCCTGCTGGGCGTGCTCGGGCCGCGCGGGACGCTCGTGGTCCCCGCGTTCACCCCGGAGAACTCCACCACCTCCGCCGCGCACCTGGCGCGGATCGCCGGGCTGTCGGGCCCCGAGGTGGCGGCCTTCCGGGAGCGGATGCCCGCCTTCGACCCGGCGAGCACCCCCAGTCAGGGCATGGGCGCGCTGGCCGAAGCCGTCCGTACCGCGCCCGGAGCCGCGCGCAGCGCCCATCCGCAGACCTCTTTCGCCGCGGTCGGCGCCGACGCGGAGCGGCTCTGTTCCGGGCACCGACTGGAAAGCCACATGGGCGAGGAGTCCCCACTGGGAAAGTTGTGCTGGGAGGGGGCCCAGGTACTCATGATCAATGTGGGATTTTCCGTCTGCTCGGCGTTCCATCTCGCGGAGTATCGAATTCCGAAGCCCCCCTTGCGCATGTACGAGTGTGTGGTGAAGGTGAACCTTCCAGGGGAAGGGCAGGGGCACCTGCGGGACCGGCAGGGGCACCTGCAAGAGGGGGAGTGGACCTCGTACGAGGACGTCGCGCTGGACGACAGCGATTTCGCCGAGATCGGCGGCGCGTTCCCGGATTCCGGGGTGCGCAGGGGACGGGTGGGAGGGGCTTCGGCCATGCTCTTCTCGCTTCCGGATGCCGTTGATCACGCGCTCGAGTGGATGACCGAAAACCGACGCTGATTGACTGAACGATGAGGGGATGCGGCGAAGCAGCTCCGGAATGATGTTCCTTCGCTCGCAATCTTCGGGACGGGGGTCGTGTGCCCGCAAAAAAAGGGGAGCCGTACTTTTTTCTCAGCTACGCGCATACGCCGAGATTCGGGGCGGGGGGACCCGACCCGGACATGTGGGTGGAGCGCCTCTTCCGTGATCTCTGCGGTCATGTCATGGCGATGACGGACCTGCCCGCCGGATTCCCGGTCGGCTTCATGGACCGGGACATACGCAGCGGTGAGGGCTGGTCGGAACGGCTCGCCGAGGCGCTCGCCAACTGTCGTGTCTTCGTTCCCCTGTTCTCACCGCGGTACTTCACCAGCCAGATGTGCGGCAAGGAGTGGTACGCCTTCGCGCAGCGCGCCATTCACCACGGGGCGGTCAGCCCGGGCGGCCTGCCGCCCGAGGCCATCGTGCCCGCGTTATGGGTACCGGTGCCGCCCGCCCAACTGCCCGGCCCCGCCGAGCGGTTGCAGTTCAACCACAACACCTTCGGCGAGCGCTACGTCACCGACGGGCTGTACGGGCTGATCAAGCTGCGCGGTTACGCGGAGCAGTACGAGAAGGCCGTGTACGAACTCGCCCGGCGCATCGTCCACGTCGGCAAGAACGTCGACCTCGCCCCCGTCCGACCGGTGGACTACCGGGTGGTCCCCAGCGCCTTCGGCACCACGGGGAGTCCCGCCGGCGGCCCCTCCCGCACCCTCCACGTGACGGTCGCGGCAGCCTCCCGGCACGACCTCCCGGAGGGCCGCAGCCCCGAGTACTACGGGGAGAGCGCCCTGGAGTGGAACCCGTACCATCCGGTCGCCCAGCGACCCATCGCGTACGTCGCCGAGGACCTGGTCAAGAACCTCAACTACCAGACCACGGTGGCCTCCTTCGACGACGAGGCCGGCCACTTCGACAGCAAGCAGCCGCCGACCCGCCCCGAGATCCTGATCGTCGACCGGTGGGCGGTGGAGGACGAGCACCGGCGCCAGCGCCTGGCCGCCTTCGACCAGGAGCACCGCCCGTGGATCAACGTGGTCGTGCCGTGGAACCGCTACGACAGCCAGTCCCGCGCCAAGGAGGCCGAACTGGCCCGGCGGCTGGAGGAGACCCTGCCCGTCAAGATGCGGCAGGGCCGGGCCGCGTGCCGGGCCGCCGCCAACGGCGTGGCCAGCATGGAGACGCTGGGCCAGATCCTCCCGCAGGTGGTCGAGGCCGCCGCCCAGCAGTTCCTGAGACACGCCCAGGTGTACCTGCCGGCCGGCAACACCCAGATCGAACGGCCGCGGCTGCTGGGGCCCATGGGAATGAGCGGACCGCCCGCCCCGCCGAGAGTCCCCTTCCCGACCGGGACGCACGACGACGCACACGAGGACGCACACGACGGCGAGCACGAAGAAGACAGCGACGACAGCAACGACACCGATCGGGGGGACGCGGATGACAGCGAGTCGTGACAGCGAAGACAGCCGTGACGGACGCATCGTCACCTTCTACTCGTACAAGGGCGGCACGGGCCGCACCATGGCGCTCGCCAACACCGCCTGGATCCTCGCGGCCAACGGCAAGCGGGTCCTCGCCGTGGACTGGGACCTGGAGGCCCCGGGCCTGCACCGCTTCTTCCACCCCTTCCTGGACCCCTCCACCCTCGGGGCCACCACCGGGGTCATCGACCTCATCAGCGAGTACGCGTGGGCCGCCACCAGTCCGGTGCAGCGCGCCGACGACTGGCACCGGGACTACGCGCGGATCCAGCCGCACGCCGTCTCCCTCACCCCCGAGACCCTCGGCTGGGAGTTCCCGGACGGCGGCACCCTGGACTTCGTCTCGGCGGGCCGGCAGAACCGCGAGTACTCCGCGACCGTCTCCACCTTCGACTGGGACAACTTCTACGACCGCCTCGGCGGCGGGCTCTTCTTCGACGCCTTACGGGAGGACATGAAGAGCAACTACGACTACGTCCTGATCGACAGCCGCACCGGCCTCTCCGACATCGCCGACATCTGCACCGTCCACCTCCCCGACATCCTGGTGGACTGCTTCACCCTCTCCGACCAGTCCATCGACGGCGCCGCCTCGGTGGCCCGGCAGATCGACGAGCGGTTCAACGACCGGGGCATCAAGATCTACCCCGTTCCGATGCGCATCGACGAGGGCGAGAAGGAGAAGGCGGACGCGGGCCGCGCCCTGGCCCGGATCAAGTTCGACCGGTTCCCGAACGGTCTGGTCGGTGACGAACTCACCTCCTACTGGGGCGCGGTGGAGATCCCCTACCGCCCCTACTACGCCTACGAGGAGACCCTGGCCACTTTCGGCGACGAGGCCGGGCTCACCAACTCCCTGCTCTCCGCCTTCGAGCGGCTCACCACCGTGGTCACCGAGGGCGCCATCACTTCCATGCCGGTCATCGGCGAGGAGGTGCGCCTGCGCATCCGGGACGCCTTCACCCGCCGCCGCCCCGCGCTCCCCGCCGACCTGTTCCTCTCGTACGTCGCCGAGAACCGGATGTGGGCCGACTGGATCGAGTCGGTGCTCACCCGGGCCGGATTCCGGGTCGTCCCGAGGGACGTGTCCGCCGAGCGGACCCCCGGCCCGGACTCCGGGGACACCATCGGGGGGACGGGCATCAGCATCGACAACGCCGCCCGGACCGTGGTGCTGCTCTCCAGCGCCTACCTCAAGTCGGCCCGGGCCGTGGACGTGTGGGAGCGGGCCGCCGCCGAGGACCCGACCGGGGGCCGACGCCATCTGGTGGCGCTGCGCGTGGGCGACGTACGCCTCGCCACGCCCTACATCGACCGCAATCCGGTGGACCTCTTCCGCCTCGACGAGGTGCACGCGACGAGCGCGCTGCTGCGCGCGGTGGAGCGGCCGGCGGCCCTGACCGACACCGTGGCCAGTGCCTCCCAGCCCGGCCCGCGCTTCCCGGGGACCGTCCCGAAGATCTGGAACGCGCCGCCCCGCAACCCCGGTTTCACGGGGCGTTCCATGGTGCTGGAGCGGATGCGCGACCAGCTCGGCGGCGGGATCTCCGTGGTGCTGCCGCAGCCGCAGACCCTGTTCGGTCTCGGCGGCGTCGGCAAGACGCAGGTGGCGCTGGAGTACGTCCACCGGTTCATGGCCGACTACGACCTGGTCTGGTGGATCTCCTCGGAACAGACCGACGACGTGGTCGCGGCCCTCGCGGAGCTGGCCGTGCGCCTCGGCGCGCAGACCGGCGAGGACATGGCGGCCGCCTCGCAGGAGGCGATCGACCTGCTGCGGCGCGGGGTGCCGTCCTCGCGCTGGCTGCTGGTCTTCGACAACGCGGACGACCCGGAGACGCTCAAGCGGTTCTTCCCGCCGGGCGGGCCGGGCCACGTGCTGGTGACCTCGCGCAACCAGTCCTGGTCTCAGTACGGCGACGCGCTCCCGGTGGACGTGTTCCTGCGCGAGGAGTCCATCGAGCACCTCCAGCGCCGGGCCCCCGGGCTCAGCAAGGAGGACGCCGAGCAGGTGGCGATAGCGGTCGGAGACCTGCCGCTCGCCGTCGAGCAGGCGGGCGCGTGGATCGCGGAGACCGCGACCCCGGTGTCCGCGTACATCGAGCAGCTGGCCCAGCAGGCGGCCCGGGTGCTCGGGCTGAACCAGCCGCCGGGATACCCGGAGCCGGTGGCCGCCACCTGGAACATCTCCATCGAGCGGCTGCAGTCCCGCTCCCCCGCCGCCGTACGGCTGCTCCAGCTCTGCGCGTTCCTGGCGCCGGAGCCGATCTCGGCGAACCTGCTCTACAGCAAGGAGATGATCGACGCCCTCAAGCCGTACGACTCCTCGCTCCAGGAGAAGCTGGTGCTGGGCCGGGTGATCCGGGAGATCGGCCGGTTCGCGCTGGCCAAGGTCGACCAGGTCAGCAACAGCATCCAGGTGCACCGCCTCGTGCAGGCGGTGATCCGGTCGCAGATGACGGAGGAGGAGCAGCGCGAGGCCCGGCACGCCGTCCACCGGATCCTGGCCGGCGCCCGCCCGGACGACGACGAGCCGATCGACAACCCGGAGACCTGGCCGCGGTTCAACACGATCTGGTCGCACCTGACCCCGTCGGAGGCCCGGTACTGCAAGGAGCCGGAGACCCGCCGCCTGCTGATCGACAGGGTCCGCTACCTGTGGAAGCGCGGTGACTTCAAGGCCGCGTACGCGCTCGGCGAGGAGCTGCGCGAGGCCTGGAAGGAGATGCTGGGCAACGACGACCTCCAGTACCTGTACCTGCGTTTCCACCTGTCGAACATCCTGCGCTCGCAGGGCCGGTTCGTGGAGGCGAAGGAGCTGGACGAGGTCACGCTGGAGCGGCAGAAGGCCGTCCTCGGGCCCTCGCACCCGCACACGTACATGACCATGAGCGGTCTCGCCAACACCCTGGGCGCGCTCGGCCAGTACGGCGAGGCGATGGAGCTGGCGACCGACGCGCACGAGGGCTTCAGCCAGATCTTCCACGAGGCGCACCCGCGCACGCTGGCCGCGGCGAACAACCTGGCGCTGAACCTGCGGCTCGTCGGGCAGTACACCAGGGCCCGCGAGATCGACCAGGAGGTGCACGACCTGCGCACGGAGGTGCTGGGGCCGGAGCACCCGTACACCCTGTCCTCCGCGCAGAACCTCGCCCGCGACCTGCGCGAGGTGGGCCGGTACGAGGACTCGGTGCAGCTGCTCAGCCGGACGTACGAGAGCTACAAGCGCACGCTGGGCCGGGCCTTCCCGGGCACCCTGGCCGCCGCGAAGAACCTCGCGGTGTCGCTGCGCCGGGCGGGCCAGCTGGAGGACGCGCTCCGGCTGACCACGGCCACCCGGGCCCGCTACCGGGCCAAGTACACCTCGGTCAACCCGGACCTGCTGTCCTGCGAGCTGAACCTGGCCTCGGACCTCTTCGCGACCGGGGAGCCGGGCGCCGCCCGGGACCTGGCGCAGGAGGTGGTGGACGAGTACATGAAGGTGCCGGGCGAGCGGCACCCGTACACCCTGGCGGCCGTGAACAACCTGGCGGTCTTCCACTGGGGCACGGGCGCGGCCGAGACGGCGGAGACCATGCTGCGGCAGACGATCCGGCTGATGCGGGACGTGCTCGGCGACAACCACCCGCACACGGTCTTCGCCAACCTCAACCTGGCCAACACCCGGGCCGACCTGGGCGATCCGGAGGGCGCCCTGGAGCTGGAGCGGTTGGCGGTGATGCGGCTGCGCGAGGCGCTGGGGGCGCACCACCCGGAGACCTTGGCGAGCGCCTCGAACATGGCGGTCAGCCTGGACTCGATGGGCCGCAAGGAGGAGGCGGCCCGGCTGCGGAACGAGGCGGTCGGCGAGCTGACGCGGCTGCTCGGCGAGGACCACGGTCTGACCCGGTACGCCCGTGACGAGCGGCGGGTCCACCGCGACCTGGAGCCGCTCGCCGTGTGATCCGCGGGAGGGCGGCGGGGACCGGTGCGGTCCCCGCCGCCCTCCTCCGGATCGATCCGATCGATCCGATCGACCAGGGGGGCGCTGTGCCCGACACCATGACCTTTCGAAACGAGGACCTGCCGGCCCTCTTCCACCACACCGACCAGGCGGCGATCTCCCGGCAGCGCGAGTCCACCCAGGCGACGCGCGCCCAGCTGCTGCTGCTCGTCGCGGCCGCGGCGGCCGCCGCGCTGCCCACGGGGCCCCGGCTGGGCTCGTTGTACCTGTTCGGGCTGCTGAGCGTGCTCGCGTACGCCGGGGTGCTGGGGGTGGGCGTGCGGGCGACCCGGCGCCGGGCCCGCCCGCAGTGGCAGCTCAACCGGAGCGCGGCCGAGTTCATCAAGTCCCTGGCCTGGCGGTACGCCGTGCACGGGGCGCCGTTCGGCAGCGACGGGGCGGGGGCGGAGGCCACGTACCGGACGCGGCTGGAGGCGGGGCTGGACGAGCTGAAGAAGATGGGCTGGGAGGATCCGCGGACCTCCGGGGCGCTCCCGGAGGGCGGGGAGATCACCGGCGCGATGTTCAGGCTGCGCGGTCTGGACTACCAGGTGCGGCGGGAGACGTACGTCCGGGACCGGTTGATCGAGCAGCGCAACTGGTACCAGCGCAAGACGGAGGTCTCGCGGCGGGCGACGGCCCTGTGGTCGTGGACGATCGTGCTGCTGACCTGTCTGGCGTTGCTGTTCGCCGCGTTCGGGGCGTTCGGCTCGGGGCCGGGGCCGAAGCTGACCGGGCTGCTGAGCGCGGCGGCGGCGGCCGGCATCGCGTGGAACGAGGTGCGCCGCCACCATCCGTTGATCGAGGCGCACACCCTGATCGAGCAGGACCTGGCGGCGATGATGGTCGTGATGCAGACCACCATCACCGAGTCCCAGTGGCCGTCGGCGGTGTACGAGACCGAGCGGTACGTCTCTCCGCAGCACACGGACTGGCTCGCCCGACACAGCAGTTGAGGCGGACGCACGGGGGCGTGGCGCGCGGGTTCAGTCCCGGGTCACGCCCTCGCGCCAGATCACGGTGACCGGCTTGCCCAGGGCGCGGGCGTAGGCGACGATCTCGGCGGTGCCGCCGTGCCCGCGCGCGGGCAGCCCGTCCCAGACGGCGACGAGCCGGTCGCAGGAGTCGGCGATGTAGGTGCCGGCGGCGTAATAGGCCTCGTCGGTGGAGCGGGCGAAGTCCATCCGGACCTCCTGCGTGGCCCGCCGTTTGAGGCCCCGGTAGCGGGCGAGGGACGCGGTGTCCTCGAAGGCGTCCTCGTAGTCCCCGCTGGGGATCACCACGGTGAGGCCCGCGCCGTATTCCAGCGCGATGGCGGCGAACATCTGGTCCGCTCCCTCGGCGAGGCTGGAGAGGGCCTCCAACGGGCCTTCGTGGCCGCCCAGTACGTCGCGCAGGCCGCTCTCCACGTGGTCGAGCACCTCGTCCGGGATGCACCGGTGCCCCGTCACGCCGATTCGCTTCATTCGGAACCCTGCCTCCCCCGTGGACACGGACACCCTGGACATCCTCCCAGAAGGCGGGAGGACGTCCAGGGGTGTGGCGGGGGCGCGTGGGTCACCCGTCAGTAGACGCTGACCCCGTAGGCGTTGAGGGCTTCGACCACGGGCTGGAAGTAGGTGGTGCCGCCCGAGGTGCAGTTGCCGCTGCCTCCGGAGGTGAGGCCTACGGCGCGGGTGCCCGAGTAGAGCGGGCCGCCGCTGTCGCCGGGCTCGGCGCAGACGTTGGTCTTGATCATGCCGTAGACGACGTCGCCGCCGCCGTAGTTGACGGTGGCGTTGAGGCCGGTCACCGAGCCGCCGTGGGTGCCGGTGGTGGAGCCGCGCCGGGTCACGGACATGCCGACGGTGGCGTTGACCGCGCTGGTGATGTCCTGGCTGCCGACCGTGCCCGGGTGGGCGAGCGAGGCGTTGTCGTAGCGGATCAGGCCGTAGTCGTTGGTCGGGAAGCTGGAGCCGACCGTCGCACCGATCGTGGTGGTGTGGGAGGAGTTGGTCCACCAGGTGCCCGCGCCGTCGGTGCAGTGCCCGGCGGTCAGGACGTAGTACGTGCTGCCGCTGCGCACGTTGAAGCCCAGCGAGCAGCGCCAGCTCGACGCGTAGATCGCGTCGCCGCCGGAGATCAGCTTGGAGAGCTTGCCGGGGGTGCGCTCGATGCGCAGGGCCCCGGCGTCGGCTCCGGCCTCGCGCTTGATCCTGGCGATGTCGGCGGCGGAGACCGTGGAGTCGGCGGAGACCACCAGGGTGCCGGTGGCGGTGTCGGTGTACCAGGCGGTGCCCGCGACGTCGGCGCGCAGTACGGATGCGCCGGCGGAGGCGAGCCTCGCCTCGCCGAACCCACTGTCCTGCGGTTTGGCGCTCGCCACGGTGGGGGCCGCGAGCGCCGCGACGGCGGCCAGGCCGGTGGCCACCGCGAGGAGCCTGGTACGGGTGATGCGCTTGATCCTCACTTCTCGTCCTCCTGGAGAGGGTTCGGGGGCCCGGCGGCTGTGGGGGTGCCGGCGCCCGTGAGGCGCAGTCGGAGGCATGACGGGCGCGTGAATTTTGGCCGTGCCCCTGACAAGCGCTGTCGGGAGTGTCCTGTCGTCAGATACCGGTCGCAAGGGCGCCTTTCAGCCGCCGCTCGCCGGCCGCCACCTCGAAGGGCAGCGTGTTCCCGGGGGGTGGGAAGGGGCAGATGAAGTGGTCGGCGAAGGCGCAGGGCGGCAGCAGGGACCGGTTCAGGTCGACGGTGACCGAGCCGTCCTCGCCCGGGACGCCCGGCTTCAGGAAACGGAACCGGTAGCTGGAGCGTCCGCCGGTGGCGTCGCCGAAGACGGCCCAGAGGCTTCCGTCGTCCTCGTCGACGGCGACCTGGAGGGTGTGCTCGACCCCGCCGAAGCGGAAGGCCAGCTCGCCGCCGAGGCCGAGTCCGCGCGCCTGCCCGTCGACGTTGTCCACCTGGACGGTCCGCTGTTCGCCGTACGGCGTGAACCGCCCGGGCAGCACGAATGCGGGGTCGTACGGGGTCGCCTCGATGCCGCCGAAGGCCCTGCGGGCCTCGGAGCCGGGGTCGAAGACGCGTACCGCCCACTCCCCTTCGCGACGGATCACGACGAGTCGCATGTCCCCGGCGGTGAGCCGGGAGCGCGAGGGCGGGCCCTCGTCCGCGGCGAGTTCCGCGTCACCGGTGAAGGGCTCGCCGTCGAGCTGAAGGGAATCCCCGGGGGCGGCCGTCAGCGCCACTCCGGCGCCGGTCGTGCGCCAACGCCCCGGAACGGCCGGAATTCGACCTTCCGGGTAATCGGCGAGCCAGTGGGTTCCGATCAGCGCCAGGGGACCGTACGGGGCGGACACGATGGCCACCCGATGCTCGTGCCAGGCGTGCCAGGCGGCCTGCGGATCGTTTTCGTCATCGCTCATGCCGCTCAACCCTTCCACGCCGGTCCGGACGGAAACCCCTGGTGGAGCCGGGGTACGCCGTCCGGACCTGCACGTGCCGGAAGGAGGGCCGATCCTGACCGTGCCTCAGCCCGAGGGCTCAGCAGTCGCAGCCGCAGCCGTCGCAGCAGCAGCCGTCACAGCAGCCGCCGTCACCGCAGCAGTTGCTGCAACAGTCACAGCCGTCGCAGCAGTCGCCGGCGTCGCACCACGGCTCCTTGCGCTCCCGTGACCACGGCCCCTCGTGCTCGGCACAGCACAGCTGGCAGGTGCAGAACAGCCCGATCGCCACCGCGCAGCCCGCCAGCAGCCCGCGCCGCGGCCTCTGCGGGGGCAGACCGCCCCAGCCGCCACCGCCGCCACCGGGCCCCATGGGCGGGGGCATGCCCGGCCCGCTCGGGGCCTGCGGCGCGCCCGGGGCGTACGGGTTCGAGCCGTACGGGTTGCCGCCGGACTGGGGGCTGCCCGCGTACGGGTTCGCGACGTACGGCCCGCCGCCCTGCCCGGCGGAGTTCGTCGCCGCGTGCCCGTGCCCGCAGCTGCTCGTGCCGAAGGCCCGGTCCACCGAGGTGCGCAGCTCGTGCACGAGCAGCCGGTGGGCGAGCCCCGCGTCCGTGAACTCGACCTCGCGCAGTGCGAGCCGGATGCCGTGCAGCGCGTCGTCGCACAGCCTGCGGGCCTCGGTGAGGGAGGTGCCGGTGGCCGTGAGCGGGTTCCAGGCGCCCGCCGCGGCGTCCGCGGCCCGGTCCTCCACCGCGTCGAGCAGGTGCGCGAGCCGTCCGAAGTACCGGCCCGCCTCGGCGAGCGCGGGGGCGTTGCCTGGCCGTCCGGCGAGCTGGGCGGTATGGGCGAAGGCGGCGGCCGTCGCGGTCTCCGTCGGCTCGGTCACGACGAGCACGGGCGTGCCGATGCCCGCCAGCGTCTCGATGCCGGCCTGCCGGTCCACGGCGTCGACGAGCACCGCCGTGTCGAAGCCGAGCGAGGCCCCGGTGCGGGCGCCGGCCCGGTCCCAGCCGCGGGCCACCTTGCGGGCGGCCATGGCGATGGGTGCGCGGGCCAACAGCCCGTCCCGGTCCGCGACGTGGTCCCGTACCTTCGCCGAGGCCAGTACGAGCGAGACGGCCGCGGCGAGCCGCGCGCCCTCGCCGTTGGCCACGGAGGCGGTGCGCATCCCGCGCAGGGGGCAGGGGCCCGCGGTGCGCCGGGAGCCGGCGGCCGGAGCCGACTGAGCGTCCGTCAGAACGGAGACGAGCAACCCGTCGTAGTTGGTGACGATCCTCGCGAACTGGCCGTGGTCACCCCGAAGTGCCAGGCAGAGCCCGCAGAGATGGGCCATCCACTCCGCCTTGAACCGCTCGCCGAGCCGGTGCGTGCAAGGTCTGACAATGCCGAACAAACCGCTTCCCCCGTGAGTCGTACGCGTGCCTGCGGGGCATCGTACCGAGCCCGCGCCGCCACCCGAACGCCGCAATAGCTCACCCATTCGGAGGTAGCAGTCGTATTTTCACTCAGACAGCAGCGGTAGCTGCCAGGATCCTTGACCGTGCAACGGATGTTCTGCACCAGTACCGTCACGAAACCTCTGCGCGGCGGCTATCCACTTGGCGCGTTGTCAGCATCATGGACGAGCATAGGGGCAACGGGGAAAAGACAGACTGGCCGCGATGAAAGGAGGCAGTCCATGGGTTCGGTACGCAAGGCGAGTGCCTGGCTGGGTCTCGTGGAGGACAGCGACGACGAGCGTTACTACGACGACGACTACGCGGAGGCGGTGGAGCGCCAGCACGGTTCGGTGGCCGGCCCCGGCGACGCTTGGGTCACCGACCCCCGGGTCAAGGTGGCTTCCGAGTCGGCGGTGGAGCACGGCCGGCGGATCGCGACGGTCACCCCGGACGGCTTCCGTGACGCGCGCGGCATCGGCGAGCTGTTCCGCGACGGCGTCCCGGTCATCGTGAACCTGTCCTCGATGGACCCGGGCGACGCGAAGCGCGTCGTCGACTTCGCGGCCGGACTGACCTTCGGGCTGCGCGGATCGATCGAGCGGGTGGCGACCAGGGTCTTCCTCCTGACCCCGGCCGACACCCAGATCGTCAACGGCGAGCCCGCCGGCCGCTCACGCGACTTCTTCAACCAGAGCTAGGCAGGGCCCTCACCGGAAGGCGTCGAGCCCGGTGAGCGCCTTGCCCAGCACCAATTGGTGCATCTCGACGGTGCCCTCGTAGGTGAGGACCGATTCGAGGTTGGTGGCGTGCCGCATGACGGGGTATTCGAGGGAGATCCCGTTGGCACCGAGGATGGTCCGCGCGGTGCGACAGATATCGATGGCCTCGCGGACGTTGTTGAGCTTGCCGAAGCTGATCTGCTCCGGCCGCAGGGTGCCCGCGTCCATCCGCCGGCCCAGGTGGTGGGCGAGCAGGATGCCCTTGTGGAGTTCGAGGGCCATGTCCGCGAGCTTGGCCTGGGTGAGCTGGAAGCCCCCGATCGGCTTCCCGAACTGCTCCCGCGTCCTGGCGTAGTCGAGGGCGGCCTCGAAGCTGGAGCGCGCCGCGCCCATGGATCCCCAGACGATCCCGTACCGCGCGTGGCTGAGACAGCCGAGCGGACCCTTGAGCCCGGTCACTCCCGGCAGCACCGCGTCGGCGGGCAGTCGCACGTCGTCCATGACCAGCTCGCTCGTCACGGACGCCCGCAGGGACCACTTGTGCTTGATCTCCGGGGCGGAGAACCCCGGGGTGTCGGTGGGCACCGCGAACCCGCGGATCCCCTCGTCGGTCTGCGCCCACACCACGGCGACCGCGGCCACGGAGCCGTTGGTGATCCACATCTTGCGCCCGTTCAGCACCCAGTCGGTGCCGTCGCGCTTGGCGTGGGTCCGCATCGCGGCGGGGTCGGAGCCGACGTCGGGCTCGGTCAGCCCGAAGCAGCCGATCAGCTCACCGGCCGCCATGCCGGGCAGCCAGCGCTGCTTCTGCTCCTCGGAGCCGTACTTCCAGATCGCGTACATGGCCAGCGAGCCCTGCACGGAGACCAGCGAACGGATCCCGGAGTCGGCGGCCTCCAGCTCCAGGCAGGCGAGCCCGTACTGCACGGCACTGGCCCCGGCGCACCCGTAACCGGTGAGGGACATCCCGAGCGCCCCGATGGAACCGAGCTCCCGCGCCAGCTCCCGGATCCCGGGCAGCTCGCCGCTCTCGTACCACTGGGCGACGTACGGCAGGACCCGGTCGGCGGCCCAGCCGCGGACGGTGTCCCGAATGGCGAGGTCCTCGGGCCCGAGGAGCTCGTCGAGCCCGAGCGGATCAGTGGGTACGAAGGACACGGGGCCTCCCGGCGGGCGGAACGGAACCTAGCAGCGCAAGTTTTTGCACGGCACCGCTGACGCTAGCGACCCCGACGGACCGAATCCAGCCCCGACCGGCCGATGCGGACCCGACCGGCCAATCCAGCCCCGCCGGCGTTTGAGGCGCGGGGTCCGGGGCGGAGCCCCGGCGGCGGCGCCGCAGCCCGCAGACTCAGCCCGCCTGCTCCACCACCGGAGAGGGGCACGGCTCGGCCTTCGCCTGCGCGGGAAGCCGCACCGGCTCTCCGGCCGCCGAATCGGCACCACACTCCATGACCCTCGGCAGCTTCAGCGCCATCACGGCCCCCGCGAACAACAGCCCCGCACTCACCACGAGAGTGACGTGCAGCCCGTGCACGAACGAGTGCCGCGCCGCCGCGTACAGCGAGGCCCCCGCCGGCCCGCCGAGGTGCGCGGCGATCTGGTAGGCCTCGCCCAGAGAATTGGCCGCGCCCGCCGAGTCCGCCGCCGGAACCCCCGGCACGTCCGCCAGCCCCGGCCGGTACGCCGCGTTCATCACGCTGCCCAGCAGCGCGATGCCCATGCCCGCGCCGAGCTGGTACGAGGTCTCGCCGATCGAGGCCGCGCCGCCGGCCGTGGCCACCGGGGCCTCGCTCAGCATCGACTCGTACGCCGCGAACAGCGTGGTCTGCAGCCCGAAGCCGAGGAGCACGAAGCCCACCGTCAGCAGCACGGGCCGGTCGTTCTGCCCCATCAGCGTCAGCAGCAGCACGGCGAGGGCGGTCAGCACGAAGCCCAGGGACACCATCATCCGCGGCCCGATCCGGGCCAGCGTGTACGAGCCGGTGGCACCCGCGGCCATGGCGGCGAAGGTGAGCGGGAGCAGCCGCAGGCCGGTCTCCAGCGGGCTCAGGTGCAGCACCAGCTGGAGGTACTGCACGGCGATCAGCTCCAGGCCGACCAGCGCCAGCATGGCCAGCACGATGCAGCCGACGGAGGTCGAGAAGGCCGCCCGGGAGAACATCCGCATGTCGATGAGCGGGTGCTCGCGCCGCTTCTGGCGCCGTACGAAGAGCACGAGCAGCAGCAGGCCGAGCGCGAGCGGGACCAGCGCCTGCGGGTCGAGCAGGTGCCGCTCCGCGCCGAGCCGCTTGATCCCGAGCACCGCGCCGAGCACGCCGGCGGCGGCCATCAGCGCGCCCAGCACGTCCCACGGCCCGTCCGAGGCGCCGCGCGACTCCGGCAGCAGCCAGCGGCCGAGCGGCAGGATCAGCGCCATCAGCGGGATGTTGATGAGGAAGACGGAACCCCACCAGTAGTGCTGGATGAGGAACCCGCCGAGGACCGGCCCGCTCGCGGCGCCTATCGCGGCGACCGCGGTCCAGATGCCGATGGCCAGCGCCCGCTCGCGCCGGTCGGGGAAGACCTGGCGGAGGATCGACAGCGTCGCGGGCATGATCATCGCGCCGCCGATGCCGAGCAGGGCGCGCGCGGCGATGAGCACCTGGGCGTTGTCCGCGAGGGCGGCGATGGCCGAGGCCACGCCGAAGAGTCCGTACCCGAGGAGGAGGATCCGCCGCCGGCCGACCCGGTCGCCGAGGGTGCCGAAGAGGATCAGGAGCGCGGCGCAGACCAGCGGGTAGGCGTCGACGATCCAGAGGAGTTCCATCGAACCGGGGCGCAGGTCCTCGGTGACGGAGGGCACGGCCACGTGCAGGATCGTCGCGTCGAGCGCGACGAGGACCAGGCTGACGCAGAGGACGGCCAGGACGACCCAGCGGTTGGTTCCGCCGGAGGCCGCGCAGAGCCGCTGCCAGGGGGAAGGGGCCTTGACCCCGGCCGCGTTCGTCCCCGACATGCATGTACCTCCCAGGTGATCCCTCGGGCTCGGCGGACCAGCGTCTTGTGGAGCCACGGGGGGTGGTGCGCTGTGCGGCGTCCAACGGGGTCCGGCATCGACACGCGAGTGAACGATCAGCGTACGCGAGTTCGCCTGCCGGGCACGTGGCCAAGCTCTCATCCCGGCGGGGCCCTCCGTGTGGTGTGCGCCACTCCTTTCCACCCCCCGCCTCCCCCGCGTACACGCGCGCTCACGGTCCGCAGTTCCCGTCGGATCCGCTCCCGGGCCGGCGGCCCGGCCGACCGGCCGCCGCCACCGATAATCATGCCCGTGAAGGATCTTGGATTTCGCCGGGCCGCGCCCGCGCTCGCCGTCTTCGCCGCCGTCCGGTCGCTCGGGCTGGCGGTGCTCGCGGCGTGGTGCGCGGCGGTCGACAGCAGCCCGCACACGCTGCTGTCGGCCCGCTGGGACTCGCTCTGGTACGCCCGCATCGCCGCGGAGGGGTACGGGTACGAGGTGGCCCTCCCCAACGGGGACGTCCACTCGAACCTGGCGTTCTTCCCGCTGCTGCCCTGGCTGGAGCGGCTGGTGTCGGCGCCGACCGGGCTGTCGTACGGCTCCGCGGGCCTGGTGGTGTCGGTGGTCGCCGGGCTCGCCGCGGCCTGGGGGATCTTCGCGGTGGCCGACCTCGTCCACGGCCGGCGCGCCGGGGTGTTCGCCGTCGGGGTCTGGGCGGCGCTGCCCGTCGGGATCGTCCAGTCGATGGCGTACAGCGAGTCCCTCTTCACGGCGCTCGCGGCCTGGGCCCTGTACGGGGCCCTGCGGGGCCGGTGGCTCACGGCGGGGGTGCTCGCGGCGGCGGCCGGGCTCACCCGCCCGGTCGGGGCCGCGGTGGTCGCGGCGGTGTGGGTGGCCGTCGCACTCGCCCTGCGGCGCGGGGAGCGTTCGTGGCGGATGGCGGCGGGCGCGCTGCTCGCCCCGGCGGGTGCGGCGGCGTACGTGCTGTGGGTCGGGGCGCGCACCGGGGGCGGACTGCTCGGGTACCTGGACGTGCAGGGCGGCTGGGGCAACGGCTTCGACGGCGGCTGGGCCTTCGCCCGGTTCATCGGGGGGAAGCTGACCTCGTCCGCCTTCCCCGCCGGGGTGGGGCTGATCGCGGGGGTGGTGCTGGTGCTGTGGCTGTACGCGAAGTGCGTGCGGCAGCGGCAGCCGGCTCCGCTGCTCGTGTACTGCGGGATCGTCGTGGCGCTGGCGCTGTGCGCCTCCGGGTACTTCGGCTCGAAGCCCCGGCTGTTGCTCCCCGCCTTCCCGCTGCTGCTGCCCTTGGCATTGGCCCTGGCCCGGTGGCGGACCGTGCGGGCGTCCGCGGTCCTGGGCGCGGCGGTGCTGGCCTCGGCGGTGTACGGGGCGTTCTGGCTGAACGGCTCGGGACCTCCCTAGAAATGGAAACCACCCGCCGATATAAAACCTGGATAAGCGGGGGAAACAATAACCGGAACGGCCGATCAAGGAAGCCTCAACCGCTGCCGAAATAACCGGAATTAAGTCTCGCGTGAGACCAACTCCACATCACATGGTCATCACAAAGCCCGCGATTCGCCCGGCCTGAGCATCGGCGCGCGGTAACGTCGATTGAGTGCGTACCGATCAAATCCTGACCCGTCTGGAGCGGGTGTTCGCCCGGCTGGACCGGGAACCAGAGCGACCGGCTCATCTGCAAACACCGCAGATGAGCCGGCACCGCGTCGTACTCCTGGGATCGACCCTCGCCTTCTACCTCGCGATCGTGGTGGCCGTACTGACCACGTCCTGGCTCGTCCGCCTGGACTGGCAGGTCATGTTCTTCCGGCCCTACGAGCAGTGGCCGCAGGTGCACGCGTTCCTCGACTACCTCGTCGTGCTCGGCCAGCGCGGGCCCACCGCGGTCATGGTGGCCGCCTGGCTCGGCTGGCGCTCTTGGCGGCAGCACACCCTCCGCCCGCTGATCGCCCTCGGCGTGGCGCTGCTGCTGCTCAACATCACCGTCGGTTCCGTCAAGCTCGGCCTCGGCCGGCTCGGTCCGCACTACGCCACGGAGATCGGCTCGGCCGAGCTCTTCGCGGGCGGCGATATATTTCCTTCCGGCCACACCGCCAACGCCGTTGTGACCTGGGGAATCCTGGCCTATCTGGCCTCCACGGTGGTCACCCGGCGGGTGCTGTCCGTGGTCTCCGCGGTCGTCTCGCTGAGCGTGGGCGCCACCACCGTGTACCTCGGCACCCACTGGGTCAGCGACGTACTGCTCGGCTGGTCCGCGGGTCTGCTGATCCTGCTGGCCCTCCCCTGGTTCGAGCCGCTGATCGCCCGGTCCGAGGCGTACGTCTTCGAGCTGCGCGAGCTGCTGCGCCGCCGCGCCGAGACCGGACGGATGCCCGCGCCGGTCGTCACCGCGCTCACCCCGCTGCTCTCCGCGGGCGGCAAGTGGCAGCTGCGGCCCGTCGGCGACCCGGGCGTGGAGCCGGCCGCCGGACCCGTCCCGCAGCCCGCCGCGGCGGCGACCGCCGCGACGGTCGCCGCGCACTCCCCGGCGCCCCGGCCCGCCGCGCACGTGTCCGGACGGCAGCACGTGATCCGCTCCGAGCGGACGCCGGTCACCCCGGTCGGCAGCCGCCGCCCGGCACACGGCGAGCGGGCTCCCGCCCGCGGGACGACGGCCGCCGCGGCCCGTCCGGTCGCCGGCGGCTGATCGCCCCGGCGCGGGGCGGTACGCACCACCTCACCCCGCAATGCGAAGGCGGGCCGGGTCCAGGACCCGGCCCGCCTTCGCCGTTCGTCAGCGCCACGCCCGGACGTTCGTCCGTCCCGGGTCACGCTTGTGTCACAGAATATCTACAACTCCCAATTGTTTTACGACCCTCGACGCGCCGGCCGTGCAGACCTTCCCGAATTCCTCCCGAGAGCCGACGTATTTCCCCGGGCATTGCCGCCGTCACCGTGACCCCGGCCCTGGACCAGACCAACCGAATGCCCCTCGGGACCGCTACATATCCTTCACTTCTCCCGCGCCCACGGCCCGTCCGAGGAGATCCCGCGCGGCCCTGATCCGGTCGGTCAGCTCCGGCGGCTCGACCACTTCGAACTCACAGCCGAGCAGCATGACGTGAATCACGAGAACGTCCAGGTTCACGGCTCCGGTACGGAGCAGACAGCTGTTCCCGTCGACCGGTTCCAGGGCTCCGTCGCTCGGCCCGATGATCCGTGCCGCGTCCTGCGCCGACACCTTCAGCCGCACCACGGCGCGGGCCGCGTACGCCCGCTGTGCCACCCCCTGGGAGACGTAGGCGGCCAGGTCCTCGGAGGGCGGACGGCGGGGGGTGAACCGCGGGCCGTGCGGGGGTCTGGGCTCGATGCGGTCGGCGCGGAAGGTCCGCCAGTCCTCCCGATCCACGTCCCAGGCGACGAGGTACCAGCGGCGCTCGGTGCACACCAGCCGGTGCGGCTCGACCGTCCGGCGGGTGGCGTTGCCCTCGTGGTCCCGGTACTCGAAGCGGAGCCGCTCGGCGTCCCGACAGACGGCGGCCAGCTCGGCCAGCACCGAGGGGTCGACGGTGGACCGCTCGGCGCCGCGCAGCATCGGCACGGTGAACTCGTTCAGCGCCGACACCCGCCGCCGCAGCCGCGAGGGGAGCACCTGCTCCAGCTTGGCCAGGGCCCGTACGGAGGCCTCCCCGATCCCCTCGACCCCGTTCCCCGCGGCGGTGCGCAGCCCGACGGCCACCGCCACGGCCTCGTCGTCGTCGAGCAGCAGCGGCGGCAACTCGGCCCCCGCGCCCAACTGGTAGCCGCCGCCCGTGCCGGGGCTGGCGTTCACCGGGTACCCGAGCTCCCGCAGCCGGTCCACGTCCCGCCGGACCGTGCGCGGCGTCACCCCGAGCCGGTCCGCGAGGTCGGCGCCGGTCCATTCGCGGTGGGCCTGCAACAGGGACAGCAGGCGCAACAGTCGTGCGGAGGTCTCAAGCATGCCCAGAGTGTGCCGGCGGGCCGTGCGGGCCGTGTGCGACGGGATTCAGCAGGGCGGCGACGGGACCGACGTCCCGCTGAGCTCGATCAGCCCGCACAGGCTCTTCAGCGAGACCTTCCAGACCCCGTCGTCGAGCACCGCGATCCCCTTGTTGCCGGACATCGCCGGCGTACCGGAGACGAGCAGGTCGTAGGTGACGGTCGCCTGGGTCGGCGAGGTGAAGGTGACGTCCGTGACCTTCACGGAGACCTTGTCCGCCTTGGGGAGCTTCGCGAGGCCTCCCAGCAACGGCTCCAGGAAGTCACCGTGCTCCAGCACCGCGGCCTTCTGCTCGGTGGTGGACTTCGGGTCGAAGAAGACGGCCCAGTTCTTCTCGATCTGCGCCTTGGCCGCAGCGGGATCGGCCGGTCCGCCCGCGGCGGGCACGGCCACGACGCCCGGCGCCACCGCCGCTCCGAGGTCCACCGCCGAGGCGGATCCGGCGAGTACCTGCACGACCAGCAGCACCGCGGCCGCCGCCTGCCCCGCGGCACGCACGTTCCTCTTCCGGCCCATCTGGCTCACCACCGTCCAAGCCGCCCGATGCGACCCTTCCAGGTTCAACGCCCACCCCCCATCCCGCAACGCGCACCACCGGGGGCAAACCCCAGCCCCGCCGAACAGATCCAGCGCCGCTGCGGGCACGTCCAGCCCCGCCGGCGTTTGAGGCGCGGGGTCCGGGGCGGAGCCCCGGCGGCGGCGCCGCAGCCGCGACACCCACGGCAGCGGTCAGCGGCGGGGCGACGGGGCGGCAGCCCCGGGAACCGAGGTCGGGACCGGGGCCGGGGCCGGGGCCGGGACCGGGACCGGGACCGGGGCCGGGACCGGGACCGGGACCGGGGCCGGGACCGGGACCGGGGCCGGGACCGGGACCTGGGCCGGGGCCGGGGCCGGGACCTGAGCCGGGGCCGCGGCGGCCACCGGTCCCGGGACCACCAGCAGCATCCCGATCCCGATCACCTCCGGCCGCGCCCCGACCACCGCCCGGTTCGCCGCGTACAGCGCCCGCCAGCCGCCCGCCACCCGGTACCGGCGGGCGATCCCGTACAGCGTGTCCCCCGCCCGCACCGTGTACATCCGGCCCGCCAACCCGTACCGCTTCGAGCACACCGGCCACGCGTCCCACCCCTGCCGGGCGAGGACGTCCTGCGCGACCCGGATCTGCTGCCCGCGGCTCGCGAGGTCGGCCCGCTTCGCGAACGCGAGCCCGCCGTACTCCTCCCACGTCGGCTGCCAGAACTGCAGCCCGCCATAGAAGCCGTTGCCGGTGTTGACCGCCCAGCGGCCGCTGCTCTCGCAGTCGGCCACGCAGTCCCAGGGCCATTCCCCGCCCGGCCCGCAGTCGCCGGGTCCCTTCCCGATCAGCCCGGGCGAACCGGGGTGCGCCACCCCCGCGGGCCCCGGAGCGGGCGGTGGCGGGGCCGCTGCCGCCGCACCGGAGGGGAGTACGAGCGCCAGCACGGCGGCAGCGGTGACGGTGACGGCGGCGCCGATGGCGCCCGGCCGGATCCCGAGGTTGGGCATCGCGTCACGCTACGCGCGGCCCCGCCGCCCGCCCGGCCCGCCGCGCCGCGCGCCCCCGCACCCCACCCGGTCGGCCGACCGTGCCGGCTCCCCCAAACGACCATCTCCGCGCACCAACTGCACACAACCAGAAAAGGGTTGGCACGAAAACAAAGCCCCGGTCGGACGGTTCACTCTTCCGGGGGCCCGGTTCGATTCCGTTCCCTCCAATGGCGTGACCCCGGCCGCCGATCCCACGTTGAGCCCGGCGAGCCGGGATCCGCCCGGCCCGCACCTATGCCGAGGAGCCACCCCGTGCCGCGCATGCTCGACGTCAGTGATGAGGTACGTGCCGAGATCGGTGACGAAGAAGCCGAGAGGCTGCTCGTCGGCGACGACGCACCGCGCAGTTACGACTGCACCTCCTGCCGCACCCCCGGCGACCCGGAGAGCGACCGCACCAGCACGGTGCTGTTCGTCGGCGAGGAGACCGCCGTCCTCGCCTTCGCCCACGCCACCTGCATCCCCTCGCAGGTCGTCACCGTGTCCGAGGAGCAGCTGCAGGGCGCCGTCCGCAGCATCACCGGCGACAGCCCGGCCCCCGCCGTCCCCGTCCTGCCGCTCCCCGGGGAGGGCCCGCAGAACGTCCCCGGCGGCCAGGCCGTCCTCGGCATCACCAGCGGCCTGATCCTGATCGGCGGCGAGCTGCACCCCGCCCTGGTCGTCGAGCCGACCGCGCCGATCGCCCGCCCCGGCACCACGGGCCCCGGGGACGACTTCCTGCCGCTCCTCATCGAGCAGGGCTTCATCCCGGTCACGGACACCGCTGAGCTCCCCACCGCCCTCGGCGGCTGGTCGGTGCTGCTCGCGGGCGGGCAGCTGCACGCCGTGCTGCAGCCGGGTGCCGACGGCGGCCAGGTCGCCTGGTGGCAGGCGCACCAGGCGCTGTCGGTCACCGACGGCTGGCGGACCGCCGTCAACAAGACCCAGCGCGTGCTCATCTACGCCGCCCCGGTCGGCTCCATCGGCCAGCAGCCCCGCGAGGACCTGCTGCGCGACGCCCTGGACAAGGCCGCCGCCGCGGGCAAGCTCGTGGCCGCCTCCATGCCCCTCGCGGGTACCCCGGGGGCCTGACGCCCACCGGCCCCGGAACGGCCGCCGGCCCCCTTCACCCCGGGGGCCCGGCGGTGTGCGCCGGGGGTGCGCGGTCCGTCCCGCGCACCCCCGGCCTCTTGCGTTTTCGCCCCGTTCACCCCGCATCCGCAGGGCAGCGCGTTCGTTGGCTGGTACGTGCACTCATACGACTCCTCCCGCGCCCCCGCCCGTACGAGCACCGTCTCGCACACCCCGATCTACGACACGCTGTACTCGGAGTACCTGCGCGCCTTCCGGGCCCTGCCCGGCGACCGCACGGGCGAGGAGGACCTCGGGTTCACGGCGTTCTCGTACGGGGGCGGCTACACCGGCGGCAGCTCGTACGGCAGCGGCTGGAACGGTTCCGCATGGCAGCGCGTCGACGACTGGCAGCCCTCCTACACCCCGCAGCCGCCCGCCTACTCCTACGCGGGCACCGTCTCCGAGCCCGCCCCCGCATACAGCGGCGGGCGACAGCACCAGACCGGGATGACGCACATCCCGGCGGCACTGCCGCCCGCTCCGCGCCGGGGCTACTGACCCCGGGACCGCTGTTCCCGCCCCGTACTACTTCTTCTTCTTGTACTGGGCGCCGCGCTTCTCGCGCACCCGCACCGACATGTGGATCGGGGTGCCCTCGAAGCCGAACTCCTCGCGCAGCCGGCGCTCGATGAAGCGCCGGTAGCCGTGCTCCAGGAAGCCGGACGCGAAGAGGACGAACCGCGGCGGCTTGCTGCCGGCCTGGGTACCGAACAGGATGCGGGGCTGCTTGCCGCCGCGGATCGGGTGCGGGTGGGCGGCGACGACCTCACCGAGGAAGGCGTTCAGCCGACCGGTGGGGATGCGCGTCTCCCAGCCCGCGAGGGCGGTCTCGATCGCCGGGACCAGCTTCTCCATGTGGCGGCCGGTGAGCGCCGAGACGTTCACCCGGGGCGCCCAGGAGACCTGCTGCATCTCGGTCTCGATCTCGCGCTCGAGGTAGTAGCGGCGCTCCTCGTCGAGCTCGTCCCACTTGTTGTAGGCGATCACGATGGCGCGGCCGGCCTCGACGGCCATGGTGATGATGCGCTGGTCCTGGACGCTGATCTGCTCGGTCGTGTCGATCAGGATGACCGCGACCTCCGCCTTCTCCACGGCCGCGGCCGTGCGCAGGGACGCGTAGTAGTCGGCGCCCTGCTGGAGGTGGACCTTCTTGCGGATGCCGGCGGTGTCGACGAACTTCCAGGTGATGCCGCCGAGCTCGATCAGTTCGTCGACCGGGTCGCGGGTGGTGCCGGCCAGCTCGTTGACGACGACCCGCTCCTCCTTCGCGACCTTGTTGAGCAGCGAGGACTTGCCCACGTTCGGGCGGCCGATCAGCGCGATGCGGCGCGGGCCGCCGATGGCGGTGCCGGCGCCGAAGGTCTGCTCGGGGGCCTCCGGCAGGGCCTCCAGGACGGCGTCCAGCATGTCGCCGGTGCCGCGGCCGTGCAGCGAGGAGACCGGGTGCGGCATGCCGAGGCCCAGGGACCACAGGGAGGCCGCGTCGGACTCGCCGCTCTGGCCGTCGACCTTGTTGGCGCACAGCACCACGGGCTTCTTGGACTTGCGCAGCAGGCGTACGACGGCCTCGTCGGTGTCGGTGGCGCCGACCTTGGCGTCGACGACGAAGACCACGGCGTCGGCGGTCTCGATGGCGTACTCGGCCTGGGCGGCGACGGAGGCGTCGATGCCGAGGACGTCCTGCTCCCAGCCGCCGGTGTCGACGACCTTGAAGCGGCGGCCCGCCCACTCGGCCTCGTACGTGACGCGGTCGCGGGTGACGCCGGGCTTGTCCTCGACGACCGCCTCGCGGCGGCCGATGATGCGGTTCACCAGGGTCGACTTGCCGACGTTCGGCCGGCCGACGACGGCGAGGACGGGGAGGGGGCCGGCAGCGGCCTCCTCGAGGGCACCTTCGACGTCCTCGATGTCGAAGCCCTCTTCCGCGGCGAGCTCCATGAACTCCGCGTACTCGGCATCGCCAAGTGCTCCGTGGTCGTGCTGGTCGTTCATGAAGTCCGTTCCTCGTCGTTCGTGGTGATCGGTGGCAGCCGCGCAGCGCGGTTCCACTACTGGGTCAAGTCTCGCTCAGCGCCCGGTGAGGCGCTTGGCGTCGGCCAGGTGGGCGGTCAGCCGGTCCTGGATGCGTACGGTCGCCTGGTCCAGCGCGGTACGGGTACGGCGGCCACTGCCGTCCCCGGCGTCGAAGGCCGAGCCGAAGACGACGTCGACCCGGCTCTTGAGGGCGGGCAGCCCCTTGACCAGCCGCCCCGGGGTGTCGCCGCTGCCCAGCACGGCCACCGGCACGATGGGCGCGCCGCTGCGGACCGCGAAGTAGGCGAGCCCGGCGCGCAGCGAGGCGAAGTCGCCTTCGCCCCGGGTGCCCTCGGGGAAGATCCCCAGGGCGCCGCCGTTGTCGAGCACGCCGAGGGCGCGGCCTATGGCCGTCCGGTCGGGGCCACTGCGGTCGACCTTGACCTGCCCGATCCCTTCGAGGAAGGGGCCGAGCGGGCCGACGTACGCTTCCTTCTTGATCAGGAAGTGCAGGGGTCGGGGAGCGGTGCCCATGACCATGGGGCCGTCGATGTTGTGCGAGTGGTTCACGGCGAGGATGACGGGGCCCGAGGCGGGCACCTTCCAGGCGCCGAGCACGCGGGGCTTCCACAGCCCGTACATGAGCCCGATGCCGATGCGCCTGCCGACCGCCGCACCCTTGAGGGAGGGCGTACCGCTCACTTGCGGCCCACCCGCTTCTCCTCCACCAGGGTCACGACGCATTCGATCACCTGGTCGAGGGTGAGCTCGGTGGTGTCGACCTCGACGGCGTCGTCGGCCTTGGCGAGGGGGGAGGTCTTGCGGCCGGAGTCCGCGGCGTCGCGCTTGATCAGCGCCGCCTTGGTGGCGGCGAGGTCGGCGGCCTCCTTGCCGCGCAGCTCGCCGCTGCGGCGGGCCGCACGGGCCTCCGCGGAGGCCGTCAGGAAGACCTTCAGGTCGGCGTCGGGCAGCACGGTGGTGCCGATGTCCCGGCCCTCGACGACGATCCCGTCGGCCTCCTGGGCCGCCTCGGCGGCGATGGACCGCTGGAGCTCGGTGATCAGGGTGCGCACCTCGGGGACGGCGCTGACGGCGCTGACCTTGGAGGTGACCTCCTGGGTGCGGATGGGACCGGAGGCATCGAGGCCGTCCACGGTGATGGTGGGCGCGGCCGGGTCCGTACCGGAGACGATGGCGGGCTTGCCGGCGGCGAGGGCGATCGCTTCCGGGTCCTCGGTGTCCACGCCGTTGGTGATCATCCACCAGGTGATGGCCCGGTACTGGGCACCGGTGTCCAGGTAGCGCAGCCCGAGCTTGGCGGCCACGGCCTTGGAGGTGCTGGACTTGCCCGTGCCGGAGGGACCGTCGATGGCGACGATCACGGCTGCCGGAGCTGCGGTTTCCACGGTGCGGGCACCTTCCTGGTTAGCGCGTAGGTACGAGGGCGCGCAAAAACGCCCCTGCTCCAGGTTACCGGCCCCGGGAAGCCCTTGGTCCCGTGCGGGTCAAAGCCCCGGGGCTCCGCCCCGTACCCCGCTCCTCGAACGCGGGAGGGGCTGGTTTTCGCTCCTGCCGTCCGCCAGGCGGGGCCGGATTGCCGGCAGGGCATTCCAGCCCCGCCGGCGTTCGAGGCGCGGGCTCCGGGTCCGGGGCGGAGCCCCGGCAACGGCGCCGCGCCCGATCCGCCCGCCGCCCCGCGAGGCTACTGCTGCCGCAGCGCCCAGCCCCGCTCCCGGAGCTCGGCCGTCAGGCCGGCCACCGCCCGAGGCTCCACCATCAGCTGCACGAGACCCGCCTGCTGCCCCGTCGCGTGCTCGATCCGCACGTCCTCGATGTTGACCCCGGCCCGCCCGGCGTCGGCGAAGATCCGCGCCAGCTCGCCCGGCTGGTCGGAGATGAGCACGGCCACCGTCTCGTAGACCGTCGGCGCCGCGCCGTGCTTGCCCGGCACCCGCACCCGCCCCGCGTTCCCGCGCCGCAGCACGTCCTCGATCCCGGCGGCGCCGCCCCGACGCTTCTCCTCGTCGGCCGACTGCAGGCCCCGCAGCGCCTCGACGGTCTCCTCCAGGTCGGCCGCGATCCCGGCCAGGACGTCCGCCACCGGCCCCGGGTTCGCGGACAGGATCTCCACCCACATCCGGGGGTCGGAGGCCGCGATCCGCGTCACGTCCCTTATCCCCTGCCCGCACAGCCGGACGGCGGTCTCGTCGGCCTCCTCCAGCCGGGCCGCGACCATGCTCGACACCAGTTGCGGGGTGTGGGAGACCAGCGCCACCGCCCGGTCGTGGGCGTCCGCGTCCATCACGATCGGGACGGCCCGGCACAGGGCCACCAGTTCGAGGGCGAGGTTCAGGACCTCGTGCTCCGTGTCCCGGGTCGGGGTCAGCACCCAGGGGCGGCCTTCGAACAGGTCCGCCGAGCCCGCGAGCGGCCCCGACCGCTCCTTGCCGGCCATCGGGTGCGTGCCGATGTAGGCGGTGAGGTCCACGCCGAGTTCCGCGAGCTCCCGCCGCGGCCCGCCCTTGACGCTGGCCACGTCCACGTACGCCCGCGCCACGCCGCGCCCGATCACGTCCGCCAGGGTCGACGCCACGTGGGCCGGCGGTACGGCGACGATCGCGAGGTCGACCTGGCCGTCGAAGGGCTCGTCGGTGCCGGCGCCGAGGGCCGCGGCCGTACGGGCCTGGGCCGGGTCGTGGTCGACGAGGTGGACGGTGATGCCCCGGCCCGACAGGGCGAGTGCTGCGGAGGTGCCGATCAGTCCGGTTCCGATGACGACGGCGGTTCTCACGGGGCTCTCCAGGGGTGCGTAAGGGATCAAGGACTCTGCGTGGCCAGGGTAGCCAGAGAGGGCAGCGCGAGGGCCCGGCCGCCCATCCCGTGGGACGGGGCCGCCGGGCCCTCGTGCGGAACCTGTCGTACCGGGGGGTCGGAGCGGTCAGAGGGCCTGTGCCTTGATGATGTCCTCCAGCGACCCGGACGGCATCTGCCCACTCGGCGTCAGCCTGTCGACCGCCTGCGGCAGCGTCCGCGCGATCTGGTCCGCGGCCTGCTCGGGGCTGACGCCCGCCTCCTGCGCGACCTTCTGCAGGGTGTCGTCCGGCAGCGCCTCCCTGACCTGTGCGCCGCTGACGGGCTGGTTGTCCCCCGTGCCGATCCAGGACTGCGCCTGGTCCGCGAGGCCGGACTTGGTCAGCATGTCCAGGAGCCCGCCGAGCGGGTTGCCGTTGCCGCCGGCCTGCGCACCGCCACCGCCCGCGCCACCGCCCATGAGCGCGCCGAGCAGCGCGCCGAGGATGTTGCCGCCACCCTGGCCGCCGCCGGAGCCGCCGGAGCCGCCGGAGCCGCCGGAGCCGCCGGAGCCGCCGAGGAGGCCACCGAGAAGGGAGCCGAGGTCGTTACCCGCCATGGTGCTGCCTTTCGAAGAGGGACCGGGCCGCGCGGACGGCGTCGTACCCGGCTTCGAGACACGGACAATCTCACCGATGGCGGGTCATGTCGCCACCTGGCACACGGCTCCCCCACCGCTGGGGTAGAACGATCGGCATGATCTTCCACATCGTCCCGCTCGCCGACTGGACCGCCGAGCCCGACCTCCCGTACGCCCCGCCCTCGCTCGACTCCGAGGGTTTCGTGCACTGTTCGGCGGACCGGGCCACCGCCCTGGCGATCGTCGAGGCGTACTACCGGGAGCTGCCGGGGACCCTGCTCGCGGTGGAACTCGACGAGGTCGCCCTGACGGCGGAGGTCCGCCGGGAGGGTGACTCCGGTGGCCGTTACCCGCACGTCTTCGGCCCGCTGAACCGGGAAGCCGTGGGGCGCGTGTGGGAGGTGGTACGCACACCAGGCAGCCCTGCCTCACTGGCCCCGTGGGCACCGGCCGGCCGTTGAGACGGCGCGGCGGGCTTCACCTACGGTCCGGTACAGGCCAGGATGCTGCTCGCCGACTGCCAGACTGCTGAGGAGACACCCATGAGCGACCCCACGAGCACCGCCCGCCGCACCGTCCTGGCGGTGGGAGCGGCCGCCCTCGCGGGCGGCACCCTCGCCGCGTGCGGCACCAGCGAGAAGGAACAGCCGAAGAGCGAGTCGGGCAGCGCGGCCACCCCCTCCTCGGGCGGGTCCGCCTCCGAGCCGGCGGCGGGCGGCAAGGCCATCGCCAAGGCGGCGGACGTACCGGTGGGCGGCGGCACGATCCTCAAGGAGGAGAAGCTGGTGGTCACCCAGCCCACCGCCGGGTCCTTCCGCTGCTTCAGCGCGGTCTGCACGCACCAGGGCTGCCTGGTCAACAAGGTGGAGAACGGCACCATCGACTGCCCCTGCCACGGCAGCAAGTTCGAGGTCGCGGACGGTGCGGTGGCCCACGGCCCGGCCACCAAGCCGCTGCCCGAGAAGAAGATCACCGTGTCCCCGGACGGGAACATCTCGCTCGCGTAGCGCAGGCCGTGGCGCCTAGTCTCCCCTGATGGACGATCTGACACTGGTACGGGACCACACGGTCTACCGGTGCGTGATGGGGTCCCGGGCGTTCGGGCTGGCGACGGAGGCGAGCGACACCGACCGGCGCGGTGTCTACCTCGCCCCCACGCCGCTGTTCTGGCGGTTCGAGAAGCCCCCCACGCACGTGGAGGGCCCTCGGGACGAGGAGTTCTCCTGGGAGCTGGAGCGCTTCTGCGAGCTCGCGCTCCGCGCCAACCCGAACATCCTGGAGTGCCTCCACTCCCCCCTCGTGGAGGAGACCACCCCGGTCGGCGACGAACTCCTCTCCCTGCGCGGGGCGTTCCTCTCCCGCCGGGCCCACACCAGCTTCAGCCGGTATGCGGCTTCCCAGCGCGGCAAACTCCTCGCGGACGTCCGCGTCCACGGCGCCCCGCGCTGGAAGCACGCCATGCACCTGCTGCGGCTGCTCCTGTCCTGCCGGGACCTGCTGCGCACGGGCCGGCTGACCATCGACGCGGGCCCGTACCGCGAGCGCCTGCTCGCCGTCCGCCGTGGTGAGGCCTCCTGGGAGGAGGTCGACGCCTGGATGGCGCGGCTCCAGGAGGAGACCGGGGCGGCCCTCTCCACGACGCCGCTGCCCGAGGAGCCGGACCTGGCCCGCGTCGAGGACTTCCTCCTGCGCACGCGTCGCGCGGCGGTCCCGTAACCCTCGTGACCTCGCGGTGTCAGCCGTGTCGCGTCCGGCGCCGTACGACGAGCTCGTCGAGCGCGTCGTACGCGGACGCCTGCTCGGGCAGCGCCGACGCGGCCTGGGCCGCGTCCAGCACGGCGTGCAGCGCCTCGAAGTCGCCGCGCACCCGGGCGGGGTCCGGTCCTTCGTAGCCGCCGTGCTCGGCGGCCACCTTGGCCTCGATCAGGGCCCCGAGGTACGCGGGCGCCTCCGCCACCTCGCCGAGCAGGGTCGGCAGGTGCGCCTGCACCTCGCCCGAGCGCATCAGCTGGATGCCGGTGAGCAGGGCCCGGAACGCGTAGAGCACCGGCTTGAGTTCGCGGGCCTTGTCGAAGAGCCGCCACTGGGTGTTGGCGAAGCCCCGGTAGTGGTGGGCGTGGTGCGAGGTCAGCACGCCCGGAGCCAGCGCGATCAGCTCCTCGTGCGTCGGCGTCGTGTGGACCACCAGCGGGGACAGCAACTGCTCCAGGACGTAGCCGTTGCGGTTCAGCATGAGCCGTACGAACTTGCGCAGGTCGTGCGTGACCAGGTCCATCTCCACGTCGTCCCGGTCCCACATGCGGGTGCGGGTCTCCTCCGGATCACGCAGTCCGAGGAGGGCGCCCGCCGGCAGCAGGTGCGCGCCGCGCAGGTCGACGTCGGAGTCCCGCGAGGGGAATCCGTACAGGTGGGCGCCCGAGACCGTGGCGAAGAGCAGCGGGTCGGGCTGCTCCGCCACGACGGGGGCGAGGTCGAGACTCAGTGCGTCCAGCATGGATCAAGCATCCCAGAGGGCTCCGAAGGCCAGGAGTTCGTCCCGGTACTCGATGCGGCCCTCCCAGTCGCGGGGCCAGACGTCCGCGCCGAGGTGGGCTCCGGCGAAGGCGCCGGCGAGGCAGGCGAGGGAGTCCGAGTCGCCCTTGGTGCAGGCCGCGCGGCGCAGGGCCAGGATCGGCTCGTCGGGGAAGAGCAGGAAGCACTGGAGGGCGGTCGCGAGGGCCTCCTCCGCGATCCATCCGTCGCCGGTGGTCAGGCAGGGGTCCGTCTCCGGGGACGGGGTGCGCAGGGCCGCCGCCAGCCGGTCCAGGACCCCCAGGCACTCGTCCCAGCCGCGTGCGATGAAGGACTCCGGCGAGGCGTCGGAGGCGGTCCGCATCCACAGGTCGCCGAGCCAGCGCTCGTGGTAGCGGGTGCGGTTCTCCAGGGCGTACGAGCGCAGCAGCCCGACCAGGCCCGTCACCTCGGTGCCCTGCGCCAGGAGGTGGACGGCGCGGGCGGTCAGGTCGGAGGCGGCGAGGGCGGTGGGGTGGCCGTGGGTGAGGGCCGACTGGAGCTGGGCGGCGCCCGCGCGCTCCTCGTCCGTCCAGCCGGGGACCAGGCCGACGGGCGCCACGCGCATGTTCGCGCCGCAGCCCTTGGAGCCGATCTGGCTGGCGTCCCGCCAGTCCCGCTCCGGGTGGTTCAGCAGCGAGCAGGCCACCAGGCAGGTGCGGCCGGGGGCGCGGTTGTTCTCGGGCGAGTGGTACCAGTCGACGAACTCCTCGCGGACCGGGCGGGCCAGGCGCAGCGGGCCGACCGGGCCCCGCTCGGCGGCGGTCCGTATGCCGCGCGCCAGGGCGAGGGTCATCTGGGTGTCGTCCGTGACGATCGCCGGGCGGGGCAGCTTCATCTCCCGCCAAGGGCCGGTCTTCGCGAGGATCGACGGGACGTCGTTGAACTCTGTGGGGAAGCCGAGGGCGTCACCCAGGGCCAGCCCGAGCAGGGCGCCGGTCGCGGCTCGTTTCGTCATCGCGTGGTTCCTTCGGGTCGGAGCAGCGGGGGGTGGAGGGCGGTGGCGGGGCCGGCCCGGTGGAGGGCGGCCGGTTTGCCGCGCCCGCCGGTCAGCCGGGCGGCGCCGGGCACGGCTTCGACGAACCCGGGCGTGGCGAGCACCTTGCGGCGGAAGTTGGGGCGGTCGAGGGTGGTGTCCCAGACGGTCTCGTAGACGGTCTGGAGCTCCCCGAGGGTGAATTCGGGCGGGCAGAAGGCGGTGGCCAGGCAGGTGTACTCCAGCTTCGAACGGATCCGCTCGACCGCGTCGGCGAGGATCACCGCGTGGTCGAAGGCCAGTTCCCGGGCCTCCCCCACGGGCACCCAGCGGGCCTGCGCCGCGTCGCCGCCGCCGTCCGGCGCCGGCTCGGGCAGGTCCGGGACCAGCGCCGTGAAGGCCACGGAGACCACCCGCATCCGCGGGTCGCGGTCCGGTTCGCTGTAGGTGCGCAGCTGTTCCAGGTGCAGGCCGGCCACCAGGGGCTCCGCGAGACCGGTCTCCTCGGCCAGTTCCCGGCGGGCGGCGGTCTCGGCGGACTCCCGGGGCAGGACGAAGCCGCCGGGCAGCGCCCAGGCCCCCTCGTAGGGCTCCTGGCCGCGCCGGATGAGCAGCACGTGCAGGAGCCCGGCCCGCACGGTGAACACCGCGAGGTCGACGGTCACCGCGAACGGCGAGAAGGCGTACGGGTCGTAGCCCGCGGGCGGCGCGCCACTCATCGGGTCTCCGGCAGCGGGTCGGCGAAGTGCCATCCCTCGGCGAGCAGTTCGTCGACTGCCTCGACCGCTGCCGCCAGCCGTTCCTCGCGACTGCCCCGCATGACGAGGAAACGCCTGCCGGTGCGCTCCAGTTCCTCCCGGAACCGTCCGGTCATCCAGGGCCGCAGGTGCGGGCCGTCGCGCAGGCCGTCGTCCTCGAAGGGCACGGCCGCGTCGTCCGTCAGCAGGTACAGGTCGCGCCGGGTGAGGGCGGCGGTCTTCTCCACCTCCTCGTTGCGTCCGCCGACGTAGCGTTCGTGCCAGATGCCGGTGGCGAAGGAGTCGGTGTCGCAGATCAGCAGCGGCGAGCCCAGCCGGGCCGCCCTCTCCTCCTCCGCGTCCTGCCTCCTGGCGATGACCGGGAACTCCTCCGAGGCGAAGGTGACGTCCTCCCAGCCGGCCGCCGGGTCGGCGGCGCGGGCCGCCTCCAGCTTCTCCTCGCTGTACCGGCGCCCGTACTCGGCGACCCAGCCCGTCGCGGACCACACCCCGCCGCGCGCCCGGTAGTGCGCCGCGAGCGCCCGCGAGAGCGTCGTCGTGCCGGTGGACTCGGCGCCCAGTACGACGACCCGCCGGGCCAGGGAGGCCCGTACGGCCGGCCCCAGGAAGTCCCAGCAGCCCGCGGGATCGGCCCGTACGGCCGTCCCGGAGACCGGGAACAGGGTCCGGGCCGGGTCGACGCAGACCTCCTCGGCGTCGAACCGTCGCGCGAGCTCGGTCCCGTACTCCTCCGAGGTGAAGACGGCGTCGACGGGCCGGCCGACCGCTTCCCGGAAGATCGCCATGTGCGCCTCCCAGACCGCCGGGTCCGTCAGGTCGACGGGGATGTCGTCGACGGCGCCGACGACGTCCGCGCCGGGGTGTTCCTCGCGCATCCAGGCGACGCGGTCGGCGAGCGGTACGGATTCCACGGAGGCCGCGCACACGAGCACGGTCAGCCGGTCGCAGCGGTCCTGGGCGGTGCGCACCAGGTGGTGGTGGCCGGCGTGCGGCGGGTAGAACTTGCCGAGCACCAGGCCGTGCGCGTAGCGCCTCATGCCGTCGCTCCCAGGGCCGTGCGGTTCTCCCGCGCGGGAAGGTCCCGGCGCCAGCCGGCCAGGCCGGCCACGCAGAGCGCGAGGAAGCCGACGTAGAGGACCGCGGTGAGGTAGAGCCCCTTGTAGGCGTAGAGCGGGACGTACACGAGGTCGGCGGCGATCCACAGCCACCAGGACTCGACGAGCTTGCGGCACTGGCCGTAGGTGGCCGCGAGCGAGAGCCCGGTCGTCAGGGCGTCCCAGAAGGGCACGGTGGAGTCCGTGACCCGGTCCAGCAGGAACGTGAGGGCGAGGACCCCCACCGCCCCCGCCGCGGCCAACCAGAGCCATTCGGCGCGCGTGGTGCGGCGCACCGGCAGGGCCTGCGCGGTTCCTGGTCCACCCCCGTGGGTCCAGGACCACCAGCCGTACGCGGCGAGGGCGATGAAGACGACCTGCAGCCCGGCGTCGGCGTAGAGGCCGGCCTGGGCGAACAGGACGATGAAGAAGACGTTGTTGGCGATGCCGATGGGCCAGTTGGCGACGTGCTGGCGGGCGACGAGCCAGACGCACAGGGCACCAGTGGCGAATCCGAGTACCTCGGTCCAACTCATGGTCCAGCTCACGAGAATCCCTCACTCCTTTAATAGTCAGGTTGACTATAAACAGAGGGGGCCGTCCGGGACAAGGGAAAAGCCCACGGCGCCGAAGGGCACCGCGGGCTTTTCAGGATCTTCCGGGACGGGGCGGTACTACAGACCGACCTCGCGCATCAGCATGCCGACCTCGGTGTTGGTCAGGCGGCGCAGCCAGCCCGACTTCTGGTCGCCGAGCTCGATCGGACCGAAGGCGGTCCGGACGAGCTTGTCGACGGGGAAGCCCGCCTCGGCCAGCATGCGGCGCACGATGTGCTTGCGGCCCTCGTGGAGGGTCACCTCGACCAGGTAGTTCTTGCCGACCTGGTCGACGACGCGGAAGTTGTCGGCGCGGGCGTAACCGTCCTCCAGCTCGATGCCGTCCTTGAGGCGCTTGCCGATGTCACGCGGCAGGTTGCCGGTGATCGCGGCCACGTACGTCTTCTGCACGCCGTACTTCGGGTGCGTCAGGCGGTGGGCCAGCTCGCCGTGGTTGGTGAGCAGGATGATGCCCTCGGTCTCGGTGTCGAGCCGGCCGACGTGGAAGAGACGCGTCTCACGGTTGGTGACGTAGTCGCCGAGGCACTGGCGGCCGTCCGGGTCCTCCATCGTGGAGACGACGCCGGCCGGCTTGTTCAGCGCGAAGAACAGGTACGACTGGGTGGCGACGGTCAGGCCGTCCACCTTGATCTCGTCCTTCGGCTGGACGCGCTTGCCCTGCTCCAGCACGATCTCGCCGTTGACCTCGACGCGGGCCTGCTCGATGAGCTCCTCGCAGGCGCGGCGCGAACCCATGCCGGCGCGGGCGAGGACCTTCTGCAGGCGCTCGCCCTCCTCCTCGGCACCCGGGAAGGTCTTCGGGGTCTTGATCACGGGCTTGTCGGCGTACCGGTCGCGCACGCGCTCCTCGATGCGCGCGTCCAGCTCGCGGGGGCGCGCCTTGCCGCTGCGGCTGCCGGGACCGCTGCGCGGGCCCCCGGCCCCGCCGATGCCGGGGGTCTTGGAACCGGTGCGGGGGCCTCCCTTGGCACCGCCGCGCGCGGCCGCACCACGGGCGCCGCCGCCGCCGGCCTTGGGGCCGCTGCGGCCGCTGCGCTCGCCCTCGGGGCCCACGTCGTAGCGCCGCTCCTCGGGGCGCGGGTTGCGGATGCGGGGGGCCGGCTGGTCGCGGTCGCGCGAGTCGGAGCCGCCGCCCTGGTAGCCGCCACCGCCCTGGTAGCCGCCGCGGGAGCCGCCCGAGCTGCCACCGCGGTAGCCACCGCCGGAGGAGCCGCCACGGGATCCGCCGGAGCTGCCGCCTCGGCTGCCACCGCCGGAGCCGCTCCCGCGGAAGCCACCGCCGCCGCCGGAGCCGCCGCGGGAGTTACCGCGCCCGCCTCCGGCGCCGCCGCCGCCGTTCCTGTTGCCGCCACCGTTGCCGTTGCCGCTGCTTCGCATCAAATGTCCGTCGTCTTGTCGTCGTCTTCATCGGTGTCCGGTGCGTCCGGATCGAACGACGGCACACCTTCCTGCGTCTCGGCTTCGATCGCCTCCGCCTCGGGGAGGAAGGGCGCGAGCTCCGGGAGCTCGTCCAGGCCGCGCAGGCCCATCCGCTCCAGAAAGTAGTTCGTCGTCCTGTACAGGATCGCACCTGTTTCGGGTTCCGCGCCCGCCTCCTCCACGAGACCCCGCTGGAGGAGGGTCCGCATGACGCCGTCGCAGTTGACTCCGCGGACCGCCGAGACCCGCGACCGGCTCACCGGCTGGCGGTACGCGACGACCGCCAGGGTCTCCAGGGCCGCCTGGGTGAGCCGGGCCGTCTGACCGTCCAGTACGAAGCCCTCGACGGCCGGCGCGTACTCCGCCCGGCTGTAGAACCGCCACCCGCCGGCCACGAGCCGCAGCTCGAAGCCGCGCCGCTGCACCGTGTACTCGTCGGCGAGCTCGCGCAGCGCGTCCGCCACCTCGCGCGGGGTGCGCTCCAGCACCTTGGCGAGGTGCGCCTCGGTCGCGGGCTCGTCCACGACCATGAGGACGGCCTCCAGGGCCGGCTTCAGCTCCAGCCCCGCCACGGCACTCGTCTCGCTGCTCAATCCTTCGCCTCCACGATGATCCGGTCGAACTCGTCGGTCACGGTCGGCATGCCGTCGCCGTCGCCCTCCCCGCCGCTCCAGCGCACGGTGAGGGTGTTCAGAGCCTCCTCCTGGTCGAGGACCACCGCCTTCTCCCGGTAGAGCTCCAGGAGGGCCAGGAAGCGGGCGACGACGGTGAGGGTGTCGTCGGTGTCCTCGGTGAGCTCCTGGAAGGTGGCCTCGCCGCGCGCCTTCAGCATCCGCACCACGAGCCCGGCCTGCTCGCGCACGCTGACGAGCGGGGCGTGGATGTGGTCCACGTAGACCTGAGGCTTGGCCCTGGGCTGCATGGCCTTGACGGCGAGCCGGGCGAACCCGTCCGCGCCGATGGAGATGACGACCTCGGGGAGCAGGTCGGCGTGGTGGGCCTCCAGCCCGACGGTCCGCGGGTACCGCTTGCCCTCGGCCTCGGCTCGGTCCTCGAAGATCTCGGCGATCTTCTTGTACGCCCGGTACTGGAGCAGCCGGGCGAAGAGCAGGTCCCGCGCCTCCAGCAGGGCGAGGTCGCCCTCGTCCTCCACCTCGGCGACCGGCAGCAGCCGGGCGGCCTTGAGGTCGAGGAGAGTGGCGGCGACGACGAGGAACTCGGTGGTCTGGTCGAGGTCCCAGTCGGGACCCATGGCCCGGATGTGGGCCATGAACTCGTCGGTGACCCGGGACAGCGCGACCTCGGTGACGTCGAGCTTGTGCCGGGAGATCAACTGGAGCAGCAGATCGAACGGCCCCTCGAAGTTGTCGAGCCGCAACGTGAACCGCCCGTCGCCTGCGGCGGGCTCCCCGGACCCCCCTCCCGCCCCACCGCGCGGCGGTCCGGGCCGGCCGGCACCGCGGGCACTGCCCCCGCCCCCGCCCCCGGCCTCTGGTACGTCCCCGTGCCGCGCGGGCTCCGCCCCGGCCTCGCGCTCCTCGGGAGCCCCGCCGTCACGGGCCGCCTCGTGCCCCTCAGGGGCGTTCTCCGGCTCCACGACGCCCTGGCGCGACTCGGGGCCCCCAGAGCCCCCCTCAGGGCGCTCAGCACCCCCTCCCGGCACACCGGGCCCCCGACCCAGCGCACGGCGGGTCGGACGGCCGGGTTCGGCGGGGAGGGGCATCGGGGTCCAGGGGGCGCGGGGCGAACGTCGTACGGCCGGGCGGGGGCACCCCCGCCAACCACGAGCAGCCTAGTCGGCAACCGGATCCCGCCCCCGCGCCAAGGCCCCGGCCACGCCGAACGCAGCCACACTCCGGCCCCACCGGCGCACACCACCCCCTCCCCGGCGGGCACGTCCAACCCCTCCGGGCGGGCAAATCCAGCCCCTCCGGCGTTTGAGGTACGGGCGGAGCCCGGTGCCCGG
>NZ_JBIARJ010000022.1:115840-146047 GCF_042889825.1 Streptomyces sp. NPDC002467
CCGGCGGAGCCCGGTGCCCGGCGGAGCCCGGTGCCCGGCGGAGCCCGGTGCCCGGCGGAGCCCGGTGCCCGGCGGAGCCCGGTGCCCGGCGGAGCCCGGTGCCCGGCGGAGCCGGGTCTCCCGGGGCTCCGCCCCAGACCCCGCTCCGGAGGGGCTGGTTCGTGCCCGCCGGAGGGACCGCGGGACCCGGGACGGCCGGAAGGCCCGGCACCTCAGGGGTGCCGGGCCTTCCGGTGGGCCGGAGCCCGGGAACATTCGGAGTGGCCGCAGGCCGACCCGCGGGCCGGAGCCCGGAAAGCCGGGCGAGCGGGCCGCAGGCCGGTCAGCGGCCCCGGAGGCGGCGGACCAGGATGCTGGCGTCGCCACGGGATTCGAGGTCCGCCAGGACCACGGCGACAGCCTCGCGGACGATGCGCCCGCGGTCCACCGCCAGACCGTGCTCCCCGCGGAGCACCAGACGGGCGTGCTCCAGGTCCATCAGCTCCTCGGCGGAGACGTAGACCGTGATCTTCTCGTCGTGCCGCTCCCGCCCGCTGGGCCGCCGGTTCGCGCCCCGGCCCTGGCCCTTGCCACGGCCCGCGGTCGTGGCCCCCGCGGGGCCGGCCCCGCTGACAGAACCTTCCTGCGACCGTCGCGGTGCGCCCACGACGGGCTCCGTACCGGCCTCAGCCTCCCGGCTGCGGCCCTCCCCCGACGAGCCGCCCTCCGCCGAAGCGGCCGAGTGTTCGCCCGCCGCTCCCGACGACTCGTCGGCCCCTCGCCTCGGCGAGGACGACTGGAGGGCCATCCCCCCTGTCGTGCGGAACAGTTCGTCGGCTCCGGGCAGACTCACTCGGCGTGACACCGGGCGAGCACCTCCCTGGCCAGCTGGCGATAGGCGGCGGCGCCGACGGAGTTGGAGGCGTACGTGGTGATCGGCTCGCCGGCGACCGTGGTCTCCGGGAAGCGCACCGTCCGGCCGATGACCGTGTGGTAGACGTGGTCGTCGAAGGCCTCGACCACGCGCGCCAGCACCTCGCGGCTGTGCACCGTACGGGAGTCGTACATCGTGGCGAGGATGCCGTCGAGCTCCAGCTCCGGGTTGAGCCGCTCCTGCACCTTCTCGATGGTCTCGGTCAGCAGCGCCACACCGCGCAGCGCGAAGAACTCGCACTCCAGCGGGACGATGACCTTGTGAGCCGCCGTCAGGGCGTTCACGGTCAGCAGACCGAGCGAGGGCTGACAGTCGATCACGATGTAGTCGTAGTCGGCCATCAGGGGCTTCAGGGCCCGCTGGAGGGTCGACTCGCGCGCGACCTCGCTGACCAACTGCACTTCCGCAGCGGACAGGTCGATGTTGCTCGGCAGCAGGTCCATGTTGGGGACCGCCGTCTTGAGCAGAACCTCGTCGGCCGACATGCCCCGCTCCATGAGCAGGTTGTAGACCGTCAGGTCGAGTTCCATCGGGTTCACGCCGAGGCCCACCGACAGCGCGCCCTGCGGGTCGAAGTCGACCAGCAGCACACGGCGTCCGTACTCGGCGAGCGCCGCACCCAGGTTGATGGTCGACGTGGTCTTGCCCACGCCGCCCTTCTGGTTGCACATCGCGATGATCTTCGCCGGACCGTGGTCGGTCAGCGGACCCGGGATCGGGAAGTACGGCAGCGGGCGTCCGGTCGGGCCGATCCGCTCACGGCGCTGGCGGGCAGCGTCGGGGGCGAGGGTGGCCGCGTACTCGGGGTCCGGTTCGTACTCCGCGTCGGGGTCGTAGAAGTGCCCCTCGGGCACCTGGTCGTAGTCGGCGAGACCAATGGGCGTATCGCCACCGTGGTCGCCGGCCGGGGAGTTCACGTCTAGGCCGTCCATGCTCTTTTGGGGCGTCGTCAGGTGCTGGTGGTTTGCGAAGGTGCGTACTGCGACGGAGCCGACAGCCTCGAGCCCGGCAGGGCTTTCGCCCCGCGCGGGCATACCCGCTCGACCACCCCCAGGAGCAAATGTCGACTCATTCACAAGTCGTCTTACCTCCTCGGACGTGACCAGGACACTTATCGATAGGTCAGCGTGGCACCATGCCGACGGTTGGCGACTCTATGGCGTGTCACCGCCCAGCGGCAACACAATCCGTCGGACCCGGCACGATGTGTCGGCAACCGAACAACACTCTGTCAAGGGCGCACGGACTCTCGCCGCGAAGTTTCGCGGGTGTGCGAAAGGGTTAAAGGGTTACGTTCGAGGCGAGTTGAGCCGGGTTCACGGGTTCCTCGCAAACGCGTCCGGCCGGACCTTGCGGGCAAGGTCCGGCCGGATACGTGAGATTGACGTCAGTCGTTGACGGCTCAGCCGAGCAGCGTGCTCAGCTCAAGGGTCTCGAGACCGTGGGCCTCGGCGACCTCGCGGTAAACGACCTGCCCGTCATGGGTGTTGAGACCCAGGGCGAGCGCCGGGTCGCGACGCAGCGCCTCGACCCAGCCGAGGTTCGCGAGCTGCACGATGTAGGGCAGCGTGGCGTTGGTCAGCGCGTAGGTGGAGGTGTTCGGCACCGCGCCCGGCATGTTGGCGACGCAGTAGAAGACCGAGTTGTGGACCTGGAAGGTCGGCTCGGCGTGGGTGGTCGCGCGGGAGTCCTCGAAGCAGCCGCCCTGGTCGATCGCAATGTCGACAAGGACACTTCCGGGCTTCATCTTGGCGACGAGCTCGTTGGTGACCAGCTTCGGGGCCTTCGCACCCGGGATCAGCACGGCGCCGATGACGAGGTCGGCCTCGACGACGGCCTTCTCCAGCTCGAAGGCGTTGGAGACGATCGTCTTGATCTTCGTACCGAAGATCTTGTCGGCCTCGCGGAGCTTGTTGATGTCACGGTCGAGCAGGGTCACGTGGAAGCCCATGCCGACGGCGATCTGCACGGCGTTCCAGCCGGAGACGCCGCCGCCGATGACCACGCACTCGCCGGCGTGGGTGCCGGGCACGCCGCCGGGCAGGACGCCGCGGCCGCCGACCGAGCGCATCAGGTGGTAGGCGCCGACCTGCGGGGCCAGGCGGCCCGCGACCTCGGACATCGGGGCGAGCAGCGGGAGGGCGCGGTTGGCCGTCTCCACCGTCTCGTACGCGATGGCGGTGGTGCCGGACTCCAGCAGGGCGTCCGTGCACTCGCGGGAGGCCGCCAGGTGCAGGTAGGTGAAGAGGGTCTGGTCCTTGCGGAGGCGGTGGTACTCCTCCGCGATGGGCTCCTTGACCTTCAGCAGCAGGTCGGCGGTGGCCCAGACCTCGTCGGCGGTACCGAGGATCTCGGCGCCGGCGGCGACGTACTCGGCGTCGGTGATCGAGGAGCCGACACCGGCGTTCTGCTCGATGAAGACCTGGTGGCCGTTACGGACGAGCTCGTGGACACCGGCGGGGGTGATGGCCACGCGGAACTCGTTGTTCTTGACCTCGCGGGGGATGCCGACCTTCATCGTCGATCACGGTCCTTGACTCAGGGGGATTGAACGGGGCACTTCCATACATACCCGCCCACAAGAACGCGCAACGGGATGCACCACGGATGACGTGGTGAACCCAGTTTATTGAAGGATTGTCGCGTGTCTAGCCTTGCAAACAAATAATCTCAGTCGGATCCACTGCGGATTTCGCAGGCTGCGGGGTCGTCACCCAGCAATCTGTCGGCTGCGGAGCGGTGCAGCCTTGCAGCTGCCGGGTCGCCCAGCCTGTCCAGCGTGTCGGCCAGTCGGACCTGCAGCGCGGCCTGGAGTCGCTGGTCACCGGCGCGGCGCGCCAGCTCCACCGCCTCGCGGCAGGTGTGCAGCGATTCCTCGGGCCGGCCGGCGTACTCCTGGACCCGTGCCATCTCGCTCAACGCCTTTGCCTGGCCGGGCACATCGGCCAGCTTCCGGTAGCCGGCCGCGGCCGCCCGCCAGCTGCGCAGGGCCTCCCCGTAGCGGCCCGCGTAGGTGTGCACGTTCCCGAGCCGCCCGTACAGCCGCGCCTCGTCCGCCCGCTCCCCGCGCGCGAGGGCCTGGGACAGGGCCCGGCCGAACCAGTCGGAGGCCCGGTGCCAGTCCGCCAGCTCCTGATAGGCACCGCCTACGGATTCCATCGCGCGGCCGGTCGCGTACGGGTCGTTCGCCGCCTTTCCGGCGTCCAGGGCGGCCCGGTAGCGCTCCAATGCCTCCCGGGTCCGGCCGGTCTCGGCGTCCAGGTCGGCCAGGTTCAGCAGGGCGGCGGCCTGCTCCCGGTGCAGCTTGCGGCGCTCCGCCACGTCCAGGACCAGGCGGTGCAGCCCGTACAGCTCGGGAGCGGCCTCGGCGGTCCCGCGGTGCTCCGCGAGCGCCCGTACGAGGCCCGCGACCAGCCGCCGGGCCAGGGTGTCCAGCTCCCCGTCGGCCACCGCCAGGGAGGCGGCGGCCGACAGCGCGGGCAGCCGGGTGTCCAGCCAGGTGGCGGCGGCCCGCCGGTCGGGGAAGCGCAGCGCGCGGGGCAGCCCTTCCAGCACCTCCCGCAGCCCGTCGTCCATTCCGGCCTCGCCGGATGCGGCCATGGCCCGGCAGGAGTGCAGCAGCCGTACGGTCCGCTCCAGCATCCGGGCCCGGGCGAGCTGGACCTCCGCCGGGCGCTCCTTGCCCTCCAGCAGGGCCTGGAGCAGCGGCGCGAGGGAGCCGGGCAGGAGGAACAGTCCGTCGTGGGCGGGGTGTACGAGGCCCAGCGCGGCGAAGTCGTCGAGCGTCGACTGGGCCGCGGCGACGGAGCATCCGGCGAGGGCGGAGGCGGTGTGCGAGTCGACGATCCCGGCGGGGGCCAGCGGCAGCAGCCGCAGGGTGCGCTGGGCGGGCTGCGGCAGGGTCTCGTAGACCAGGCGGAAGCACCGGGCGAGCGGACCGCCCGTGCCGGCCGGCATGTCGTGGAGCTGCTTGGCCACGTCGGCGACGGAGGCCTTGGGGTGCGCGGCGAGCCAGCCTCCGACGAGGACGAGCGCGGCGGGCTGGCCCCCGCACTCCTCGGCGAGGGATTCGGCGGCGCGGGGGTCGGCGGTGACCCGGGTGTCGCCGATGCGGTGCACGAGCATCCGCACGGCGGAGGGCGTGTCGAGCCCGCCGAGGGTGCAGGGCCGTACGTCGGGGATGCCGGTGAGCGGCCCCTCCGCGGTGACGACGACGAGGCACTCGGGGGTGTCCGGGAGCAGGGCGTCGACCTGGTGCGGGTCGGCGGCGTCGTCGACCAGGATGATCGCGCGGCGGCCGTCGAGTGCGGTGCGCAGGGCCGAGCTGAGCTCGTCCTCACCGGCGCCGGGGGGAGTGCGCCGGCCCAGCGCCTCCAGCAGGCCGCGTACGGCCCGCTCGGTGGCCACGGTCTCGCCCCCGGGTGCGGTGAGCCGGGTCCGCAGGACCCCGTCGGGGTACTCCTCCGCCACCTCGCGCACGAACGCCTCGGCGAGCGCGGTCCGCCCGGATCCGGGGCGCCCGGCGATGAGCAGCACCCGGGCTCGGGGTGCCTTCGCCTTACGGCCGGAGAGGGTGTCGAGCCCGGTCCGTGCGATGTCCTCGCGCAGCTCCTTGAGCTCGCGCCGCCGCCCGACGAAATCCGCCACGGATCCGCTCCTCTCCCTGCCCCTGGCTTCGGGGATCACGAGCGTAGTTCACGCAGAGCGACGACTCGTGTGGAGCGCGGCGGGTATATCCCCTGATCGGATCAGCCGATGTTCTTCTTTTCGCGCACCGACCCCTCGCGCTGCGCGCGGCGCAGGCCGACGCGGGCGCCGCGCGGCGGGCGCCGCGGGCCGACGGCCCGGCGCCGCGGATCGGCGGCCGACGGGTGCCGCTGCGCGGGCCGGGTCCCCTACCCGCCCTTCCACCGTTCCCCGGGGCTCCGCCCCGGACCCCGGTCCTCAAACGCCGGACGGGCTGCAAATGCCACACCCGGCGGACGGCAGGGGCAATTCCAGCCTCGCCGGCGTTTGAGGCGCCGCCGGAGGCAAATCAGCCCGTCCGGCGTTTGAGGACCGGGGGGCTCGGGGCAGCGGCGCCTCAGACGGTCCCCCGGGCTACGCCTCGTACGGGCGGGCCGGCCAGGGGGCGTCCGCAGGACGGAGGGTGTCCAGGCCGCTTCCGGCGGCGAGCGCGGCGGAGAGGGCCAGGACGCCCGTCACCAGCCCCGGATTGCCCAGCTCGCCCGCCAGCACGCCCCGGACCAGGTCGGCCAGGGGGACCCAGGTCACCTCCATGTCGGCCTCCTCCGACCCGGTCTCCGCGTACCGCTCCCCCTCCGCCTCGGAGACGTCCCGCGCCAGGAAGATGCGGATGGCCTCGTCGGAGCCGCCCGGGGAGGCGTAGAAGTCGGCGAGCACCCGCCAGTCCCCCGCCTTGACGTGGGCTTCCTCGTGGAGCTCGCGCTGCGCCCCGTGCAGCGGGTTCTCCCCCTGTACGTCGAGCAGCCCGGCCGGCAGCTCCCACAGCCGCCGCCGCACCGGGTGCCGGTACTGGCTCAGGACGAGGACGCGCCCGTCCTCGTCGAGGGCGAGCACGCAGACCGATCCGGGGTGCACCTGGTAGTCGCGGCAGGCCACCGAGCCGTCCGGCATCCGCACCTCGTCGGAGTCGACCGCCGTCTTGGCCCCCTGGAACGGCCGCCGAGTCGACAGCGTCTCCCAGGATTCCGCCGTGTCCTTGATCTTCATTCCCCGCAGCCCTCCACAACGCGCGACAGCCGGGGTACGGAAGATCCGTACCCCGGCTGTCTACGTTATGCGGTCGGCAGGCCTACTTCGCCGACTGCTGGCGCTCCACGGCCGCCTTGACCAGGCCCGCGAACAGCGGGTGGGGGCGGGTCGGGCGCGAGCGCAGCTCCGGGTGGGCCTGGGTGGCCACCAGGTAGGGGTGCACCTCGCGCGGGTACTCGACGTACTCGACGAGCTTGTTGTCCGGGGAGGTACCGGAGAAGACGATGCCCGCCTTCTTCTCCAGCTCGCCGCGGTAGGCGTTGTTCACCTCGTAGCGGTGACGGTGGCGCTCGTCCACGTACGCCTGGTCGCCGTAGACCTCGCGCACGATGGAGCCCTCGGCGAGCTTCGCCGGGTACATGCCCAGGCGCATGGTGCCGCCCAGGTCGCCCGCGCCCTCGACGAAGGCCAGCTGCTCCTCCATGGTCGAGATGACCGGGTTGGCGGTGGAGGCGTCGAACTCGGTGGAGTTCGCGTCCTCGATGCCCGCCAGGTTCCGCGCCGCCTCGATGACCACGCACTGCAGACCCAGGCACAGGCCGAGCAGCGGGATCTTGTTCTCGCGGGCGTAGGTGATCGCGCCCACCTTGCCGTTGACACCGCGGTCGCCGAAGCCGCCGGGCACGCAGATCGCGTCCACGTCGCCGAGGACCGCGGCGGCGCCCGCCGGGGTCTTGCAGTCGTCGGAGGTGACCCACTTGATCTGGACGCGGGCCTTGTTGGCGAAGCCGCCGGCGCGCAGCGCCTCGGTCACCGACAGGTAGGCGTCGGGCAGGTCGATGTACTTGCCGACGAGCGCGACCTTGACCTCGTGGTCGGGGTTGTGGACCCGGTCCAGCAGGTCCTCCCACACCGTCCAGTCGACGTCGCGGAAGGGCAGGTCGAGCTTGCGCACGACGTAGGCGTCCAGGCCCTCGGTGTGCAGGACCTTCGGGATGTCGTAGATCGACTTGGCGTCGATCGCCGCGACCACGGCCGCCTCGTCCACGTCGCACATCAGCGAGATCTTGCGCTTGATGGAGGTGGGGACGTCACGGTCGGCGCGCAGCACGATGGCGTCGGGCTGGATGCCGATGTTGCGCAGGGCGGCGACGGAGTGCTGGGTGGGCTTGGTCTTCAGCTCGCCGGAGGGGCCGATGTAGGGCAGCAGCGAGATGTGCACGACGAAGACGTTGTCGCGGCCGACCTCGTGGCGGACCTGGCGGACGGTCTCCAGGAACGGCAGCGACTCGATGTCGCCGACGGTGCCGCCGACCTCGGTGATGACGACGTCGACGTCCTCGGTCGCCATGCGGCGGATGCGGTGCTTGATCTCGTTGGTGATGTGCGGGATGACCTGCACGGTGTCACCGAGGTACTCGCCGCGCCGCTCCTTGGCGATGACCGTGTTGTAGACCTGGCCGGTCGTCACGTTGGCCGAGCCGTCGAGGTCGACGTCGAGGAAGCGCTCGTAGTGGCCGATGTCCAGGTCGGTCTCGGCGCCGTCGTTGGTGACGAACACCTCGCCGTGCTGGAACGGGTTCATCGTGCCCGGGTCGACGTTCAGGTACGGGTCGAGCTTCTGCATCGTGACCCGAAGACCGCGCGCCTTCAGCAGCGCACCCAGGCTGGAGGCCGTCAGGCCCTTGCCGAGGGACGAAGCGACACCCCCGGTGACGAAGATGTGCTTGGTCGTCATGGATTTGGGCGGCATCGCCAAGAGGGGGCTCCCGTGGTCGCGAGGTGAGGTGCGTCCGGCGCCGGCCACCGTCGATCCGGAGGGGTCTCAGGGGGCGCCGAAGCTGCGGTTTCGGGGCTCCTGATTCGCACAGGCAGACCACCGGTCCACGGGGTACCAGCCTATCAGCGCCGTGGGCGGTCCGCCTCCGGCCACGCGGTCGGGACGCTCCCCGGGAAGACGCCGGGGCACATCTCCGCAGCTCACCCGTTTGGCCGAGCGCCATTCTTCGGCCGCTTAAGGGGATCACTAGGGTGCCGTCATATCCTGCTCGGATATCGCACAACATCGCCGCCGAGCAGTCCGTCAGACGGCCTAACCGAGCCGCTATGCGGAATCATGGGCTCAACGCGGGGATCCCTGCACACAGGAGACCGCGCAACCGCGCAATGCAAGCGCCCTTCGGGGCGGACGTGGCCGTTCGACTGGAGATGCAACGTGTCCGGGCGCATCGAGGATTACGCACTGATCGGGGACATGCAGACCGCGGCGCTGGTCTGTCGGGACGGGGCAGTGGATTGGCTGTGCCTGCCACGTTTCGACTCCCACGCCGTGTTCGCGAGCATTCTCGGCACCGAGGATCACGGCTTCTGGCGGATCGGCCCGGCCGTACCGGCCGGCGCCGAGGCCCCGCGGGCCACACGCCGCCGCTACCGCGGTGAATCGCTCGTCCTGGAGTCGGAGTGGGACACGCCGCGCGGCACGGTCCGGGTGACCGACTTCATGCCGCCCCGCGAGGACCACGCGCCCCAGCTGATCCGCATCGTCGAGGGGGTCACCGGGCGCGTCCCGATGCGCTCCGCGCTGCGCATGCGTTTCAGCTACGGGCGGGTCGTGCCCTGGGTGCACAAGGTCGACGGGCGCACCGTGGCCGTCGCCGGCCCCGACTCGGTCTGGCTGGACACCGACACGCAGACGTACGGCAAGGACCTGACGACGTACTCCGACTTCACGGTCCGGCCCGGCGAGCGGATGGCGTTCAGCATCAGCTGGCAGCCCTCGCACAAGGGCGCCCCGGAGCTCCCGGACGCGGGGGCGGCGCTGGAGTCGACCGTCGAGTTCTGGCGCGACTGGGTCGACCAGTGCACGTACCACGGGCCCTACCGGGAGGCGGTGGTCCGCTCCCTGATCACGCTCAAGGCCCTCACGTACGGCCCCACGGGCGGCATCGTGGCCGCGCCGACCACCTCCCTGCCGGAGGAGATCGGCGGCGTCCGCAACTGGGACTACCGCTACACCTGGCTGCGCGACGCGGCCATCACCCTCTCCTCGCTGCTGCGCACCGGCTACCGCGAGGAGGCCCGCGCCTGGCGCGAGTGGCTGCTGCGCGCCGTCGCCGGGGACCCGGAGAACCTGCAGATCATGTACGGGATCGCGGGCGAGCGGGAGCTCGGCGAGACCGAGCTGGACTGGCTGCCGGGCTACGAGAACTCGCGCCCGGTCCGCGTCGGCAACGGCGCCGCCGGACAGCTCCAGCTCGACGTGTACGGCGAGGTCACCGAGGCCCTGCACCTGGGCCACATGACCGGCCTGGCGCGCAGCGACTACGCCTCGCTGCTCCAGCTGAAGCTGATCCGCTACCTGGAGACCCACTGGGACCAGCCTGACGAGGGCATCTGGGAGGTGCGCGGCCCGCGCCGCCACTTCGTGCACTCGAAGGTCATGGCCTGGGTGGCCGTGGACCGCACGATCAAGCTGATCGAGAGCGGGGACGCGGACGGCCCGCTGGAGCGCTGGCGCGAACTCCGCGACGAGATCCACCAGGACGTCTGCGAGAAGGGCTACGACAAGGAGCGCAACACCTTCACCCAGTCGTACGGCTCGCAGGAGCTGGACGCCTCGCTGCTGCTGATCCCGCAGATGGGCTTCCTGCCGCCGGACGACAAGCGGGTGATCGGGACCATCGAGGCGATCCAGCGCGAGCTGTCGACGCCCGACGGTTTCATCCTGCGCTACCCGACGGCGGGCGAGGAGGCCGGCGTGGACGGCCTGGAGGGCGACGAAGGGGCCTTCCTGGCGTGCTCGTTCTGGATGGCCGACGACCTGGCGATGATCGGGCGGGTGGACGAGGCGCGCCGGCTCTTCGAGAAGCTGCTGTCGCTCCGCAACGACCTGGGTCTGCTGGCGGAGGAGTGGGACCCGCGGCTCCAGCGGCAGGTGGGGAACTTCCCGCAGGCCTTCAGCCACGTTCCGCTGATCGACACCGCGCTGCGCCTGACGGCGAGCGGGGCGTACGGGGGCTAGACACGCCGCACCGGCGCGGCCCGGGGGTTCGCCGCGCCCGGGCCGGCGGGTTTCTCGCCGTGCCGGGGTGATCGCCCCCGCCTACGCTGGAAAGGTCCCATGCCCGCCCTCCGGGGAAGGAAGGGGGCAGCCATGGCTCCCCTGTCGAAGGCGGGGGCGGCCTTGACCGCGCTCCGCGAGGACCTGTCCGGCGACGTGTTCACCCAGGACGATCCGGGGTACGACGAGGCCCGTACGGTCTTCAACGCCATGATCGACCGCCGGCCCGCCGTGATCGCCCAGTGCGAGAGCGCGGCGGACGTCGTGACGGCCGTGCGGTTCGCCCGGGACCTGGATCTGAAGATCGCGGTGCGCGGCGGCGGGCACAGCGTGGCCGGCATGGCGTTGAACGACGGCGGGCTGGTCGCGGACCTGCGCCGGATGCACGAGGTGACGGTCCATCCGGCGGCCCGGGCGGCGCACGTCGGCGGCGGGGCCACGATGAGCCACCTGGACCGGGCCTGCGAGCCGTTCGGGCTGGCGACCACGGGCGGCCGGGTCTCCACCACGGGGGTCGGCGGCTTCGTACTGGGCGGCGGCACCGGTTGGCTGGACCGGAAGTTCGGCCTGGCGGCCGACAACCTGTTGGGCGCGGAGCTGGTCACCGCCGACGGCGAGCTGGTCCACGCGACCGCCGAGGACCACCCGGAGCTGTTCTGGGGGCTGCACGGCGGCGGCGGGAACTTCGGCATCGCGACCTCGCTGACCCTGCGGTTGCACGAGCTGCCGCAGATGTCGATCGCGTTCTTGCTGTTCCTGCCGGAGCGCGGGCCCGAGGTGGTCCGGGCGTTCCGGGACGTCATCGAGGCGGGACCGTCCGACCTGGGCGGCGGGGTGATCTACCTGACCGGCCCGCCCGAGGAGTTCGTGCCGCCGCACCTGGTGGGGCTGCTGCTGTGCGGCGTGCTGCTGACGTACACGGGTCCGGTGGAGGGGCTGCGCGAGCTCGCCGCCCCGGTGCTGGAGATCCCGCACGAGGTGGAGATGGTCATGGACATCCCCTACGCCGAGCTGCAGTGCATGCTCGACGACCCGCCGGGGATGCGGAACTACTGGTCGGCGGAGTACCTGACGGGTGTGCCCGACGCGTTCGTGGACGTGTTCTGTGCCCGCGCCGACTCGATGCCGGTGCCGACGGGCACCCAGCACGTGGTCTGGCCGCAGGGCGGTGCGATCGCGCAGGCGCCGGGCGACTACCCGCTGCCCTTCCGCGACGCACCCTGGGCGGTGCACCCCTTCGGGGTCTGGGAGGACGAGGCCGACGACGAGCGCTGCCGGCAGTGGGTCAAGGACGTCCGCGCCGATGCCCGACCGTGGAGCACCGGCGCGGTCTACCTGAACTTCACGGGCGACGAGGGCTCGGACCGGGTGGTCGCGGGCCTCGGCGAGAAGAACGTGGCGCGCCTGGCGGCGCTGAAGCGCCAGTACGACCCGGACAACGTCTTCCGCTTCAACCACAACATCCAGCCCGCCTGAGGCTCGGGCCCGAGGGTCAGCTCAGGGCGGCGATCACCTCCCGCGCCGCCCGCTCGCCCTCGGTGGCGCCGCCTTCCATGAAGCCCTGGAAGTCGTAGCTGCAGTGCTCGCCGCCGATGTGGACGTTGCCCTGCGCGGTGCCCTCGTACTTGGCGTAGCGGTGCAGGTAGCCGGTGGGCCAGTACGAGTACGCGCCGAGCGAGTACGGGTTGCGGTGCCAGGCGGAGAGCTGGGCCTTGCCGGTCCAGACGGCCTTGGTGCCCGGGTAGAAGGCGTCGATGCCGGTGAGCATGCGGTCGGCGAGGGCGCGTACGTAGGGGTCGGACTCGGTGGCGAAGGGGGTCGCGGGGGTGAGGGACCCGGCGAGGGTGCCGCCGCCGTACTGGAGGAGGATGCCGCCGGTGCCGGGCTGCACCTTGGTGGTGTCCCAGGTCTGCTGGACCTCGGAGTCGGTGAAGCAGTCGCCCGCGGAGACGCCCGGCCAGGGGCCGGTGCCGCGCCAGGGGCGGGCGGTGAACTGCATGTTGAGCTTGGTGCAGTAGCCCATGCGCGCGTCGCGCAAGAGGTTGCGCATGAGCGGGTCGAAGCCGGCCTGCGAGGTGTCGACGCGCTGGAGGATCGGCAGCGGCACGCACAGGACGGTGTGGTCGGCGACGACGGTGCGCACGGCCCCGGAGTCGTCGAAGGTCAGGGTCTGGGTGCCGTCGGCGTTGGCGCGGACGGCGACCAGTTCGCGGCCCATCACGATCGACCCGGCGGGCAGGGCGGCCGCGATGGCGTTCGGGAGCCGGTCGTTGCCGCCGACGATGTGGTAGCGCTCATTGGACAGGCCCCAGACGTTGAAGTTGCCGGGGTTGGTCTGGTAGCCCATCAGCAGGACCAGGGCGAGCGCGGACTGTCGGTCGGTGTCGGCCCCGTACTCGACGTTGTAGGCCACGTCGATGAAGCGTCCGAGCTGCGAGCCGTGGCCGCCGGGGACCCGGGTCTCGATCCACTCGTACAGGGTCATGTTGTCGAGGGCGGTGCCGGTGGGCGTGGTGCTGTTCCAGGAGACCTCCCCGGATTCCGAGAGGTCCCGGCGCAGGGCCTGGTAGACGGCCTTGAAGTCCTCGTCGGCCTGGGTGCGGGAGTAATACTCGCCGTTGAACCGGAGCACTTCCTCCGCCCCGTTGGGGCCGCCGCCGAGGAAGTCCTCGACGGTCAGGCCGAAGCGGCGGCAGAGCTCCAGGATCTTCTTGTGGCTGGTGTCGATCAGCTCGCCGCCGATCTCGGAGGTCTGTCCGTACGCCCAGTGGCTCCGCTGGGTCCACATCCGGCCGCCGACGCGGCTCGGGTTGGCCTCGTACAGGGTGCAGTCGACGCCCGCGTCCCTGAGGGTGAGGGCGGCGGTCAGGCCGGAGATGCCGGCGCCGACGACGGCGACGCGGGCCGGGGCGACGGGCTTCTTGTCGGGGGTGGCTTCGGCGGCGTGGGCGACCCCGGAGGCGGAGCCGGCGAGGGTCGCGCCGAGGCCGAGGGCGGCGGCCCGGCCGAGGAGTTCGCGGCGGGTGGATCCGCGGACCTCGGCGACGGGCATGCCCAGGCGCGCGGCCGTGGCGTGCTCGGCGGCGAGTCGGCGCAGGGAGTGCATGAGCGGCGTACGGGCCATGGCGGGGCTCCTCAGCGGTTCGCGGCGGTGGGGTCGGACGGGACGGCGCCCTGTGCGGGCGGAACGGTCGGGCTCGGCGCACCCTGCGTGTCACCGGGCCGCTCGGCGGCGTCCTCCAGGACGATCCGGCCGATGATCTCGTAGCGCGCGGGGGCCTTCGCCTTCAGCCAGAAGCCGAGGCCGAGGCCGCCGAGGAAGACGGCGCCGACGATCCACGGGATCAGTTTGAAGAAGACCGATCCGGCGGCGCTGCCGGCCGCGGTCTCCATGTTGAGGACGAGCAGGACCACGACGGCGGTCATCCCGATCCCGCCGAGCAGCGGGGCAGTGAAGGTCTTGAACCAGTGCCGGTCCTCGGGGTGGTTCTTGCGGAAGTAGCCGATGACGGCGAAGGAACACAGCGTCTGGACGATGAGGATCGCCATCGTGCCGAGGATCGCGAGCAGCGTGTACAGGTGCAGGTACGGGTCCTGGCCGGTGAGCCAGAAGCCGGCGACGAGCGCGGTGGCGATGGCGGTCTGCACGACCGAGGCGATGTACGGGGAGCCGTGCCTGGCGTGGGTGTGGCCGAGCTTCGCCGAGAGGAAGCCCTCGCGGCCGATGGCGTAGAGGTAGCGGGCGGCGCACTGGTGGAAGGCCATGCCGCAGGCGAAGGAGCCGGTGAGCAGCAGCCACTGGAAGGCGTCGACGGCCCAGGCGCCGATGAAGGTCTGGGTGGGTGCGAAGAAGAGGTCGAGGGGGCTGGCGGAGGCGGACAGCTCGACGGACTTGGCCAGGCCGTTGCCCGCGATGGTCATCCAGGAGACGTAGATGTAGAAGAGGCCGACGCCGACGACGGAGACGAGGGTGGCCTTGGGGATGACCCGCTTGGGGTCGCGGGACTCCTCGCCGTACATGGCGGTGGACTCGAAGCCGACCCAGGACCAGAAGGCGAAGAAGAGGCCGAGGCCGGCGGAGGTGCCGGTGAAGGCGTTCTTCGGGTTGACGGGTTCGAGCGGGATCCCTTCCGGTCCGCCGCCCGCGATCAGCACGGCGGTGGCCACGGCGAAGAGCACGGCGATCTCGGCGATGAGCATCACGCCGAGGGCCTTGGCGGTGAGGTTGATGTCGAAGTGCGCGAGGGCGGCGGTGACGGCCAGCATGGCGGCCGCGTAGACGATCCAGGGCAGGTCGACGCCCAGTTGGTCGTGGACGGTGGTCTTCGCGAAGTACGAGAAGACACCGACGATCGAGGCCTCGAAGACGATGTAGGCGAGGACGGCGAGCATTCCGGAGGCCATGCCGGCGATCCGGCCGAGGCCGTGGGAGATGTATCCGTAGAAGGCACCCGCGGCGGTGATCCGCTTGGCCATGGCCACGTAGCCGACCGCGAAGACGGTCAGTACGAGGGTGGCGAAGAGGTATCCGGCGGGGGCTCCGGTGCCGTTGCCGAAGCCGACGGCGATGGGCAGGTTGCCCGTCATGGCCGTGATCGGGGCGGCCGTGGCGACGGCCATGAAGACGACGCCCACGAGGCCGACCGAGTTCGCCTTGAGTCGCTGGACCTGTGGAGCGGCGGGCGTCTGTGATGACCCGTTGGTCGTGCCTGTGCTCATGGCGTCCTCTTCCTGTGTCGGGAGGCCGCCACTCTTCACCCGAGTGACGCAGACCACAATCGGCACGCGGTCCGATAATCTCCTTGCGGAGCAGACGAGTTGTCGGTCCGGAAGAGGGGCAGATCGGGCTTTGTAACCGGTAGGTGATGTCTCCGGAACACGTGGCCCGGTAGCGTCCGCGATATGGACGACCAGGGCGGAATCACAGTTCAGCGGGCACTTGAGCTGCCGGGGCTGCGCAGCGGGCTGCCGGAGGTGGTCGCCTGCGCCGACCGCCTGGGGCGCACCGTCCGCTGGGTGCACGCGGGCGAGGTACCGAACATCGCCTCCCTCCTCAAGGGCGGCGAGTTGCTGCTCACCACGGGTCTCGGCCTCGGCACCCGGCCGGCCGAGCAGCGCGCCTTCGTACGCCGCCTCGCCGACCGGGGCATCGCCGCGCTGGTCGTCGAGCTCGGCCCGCGCTTCACCCGGCTCCCGGCGACCATCGTCGAAACGGCCCGCACCGCCGGTCTGCCGCTCGTCCAGCTCCACCGGGAAGTCCCGTTCGTGGCGGTGACGGAGGAGGTCCACACCGAGATCGTCAACCACCACTACGCCCTCCTCCAGCGCGCCGAGGAGGTCCACCGGCGATGTACCGAGGCCCTGTTGGGCGGTGGGGGCATTCCGCAGGTGCTGCGGATCCTGGCCGACTTCACGGGCAACCCGGTCTTCCTGGAGACCCCCGACGGCTCACTGCTGTACGCGGCCGGCAGCGGGGCGGCGGACACCGGCGCGGACCCGCTCCAGGTGTGGGAGGGGCTGCGCGGCCAGCGCGAGGCCGAGCCGGCCGGGAACACGGTGGTGATCGACGTCCCGGGCGGCGGCCACGGCACGGGCTCGGTGCGGGCCCGGGTGGTCCTGGTCGGGGTCACGACGCCGCTGCTGCCGGTGCACCGGATGGCGGCGGAGCGCACGGCGGGCGTGCTGGCCGTGGTCCTGATGCAGGCGCGCCAGGAGGAGGAGCTGGCGGCGCGCGGCCGGGGCGACTTCCTGACGGACCTCGCCGAGGGCCGCATCAGCGCGGAGGACGCCCCGTCGCAGGCGCGCGTCCTCGGCTTCAAACCGGGCCCGGGCCCCCTGCTCCCGGTCGTCATGCGGCTGGGCTCGGACCTCGGCCCGTCCGGCAACTGGGCGGTGCTGGCACGCGCGGTCCTGGAGGAGCTGGCGTCGGTCGGCGTTCCGGTGCTGTTGGGCGTCCGCCCGGTGGAAGGCCGTGTGCCCCTCCTGGTCTCCCTCCGTTCCGAATCGGAGCGCACGGCGGTGGCGGACCGGGTCGCGGCGGCGCTGCGGGCGGGGGTGGAGCGGGCCGGGCTGGAGCGGGCCGTCGCCCCGCCCGCCGTGGTCGTGGGCGTGGCGGGCGGCTGGGCGGCCGCCTCCGCGGGGCTGCGGCACGCGGCGGAGACCGCCACCGCGGCGCACGGCCTGCCGGCCCGGCCCTGGTACGACGCGCGCCGCCTCGACATCGACCTGCTGCTGTGGCGGCTGCGCGAACACCCCGACCTGGCGGCCTTCGTGGACCGGGCGATCGGGCCCCTCCGCACCCACGACACCACGTCCCGCCCGCCCCTCCTCCCCACGCTGGAGACGTACCTGGCCCACGCGGGCCGCAAGGCGGAGACCGCCCGCGAGCTCCACCTCAACCGGCAGACCCTGTACAACCGGCTGGCCCGCATCTCGGAACTCCTGGGCACGGACCTGGACGACCCGGAAACGGTCCTCTCCCTGAGCCTGGCCCTCCGCGCCCGCCGCCACACGCCTTCTTGACGCGTCGCTCGCACGGTGCGGCCCTGGCGGGCCTTACCGGCTTCGCGCCGCTGCGGCGAACTCCGTCCGCCGGTGCCTGGCCGGGGCCCCGCCACGGTCGTGGGCGCTGCCGTGTGTGGGCCGGCGGCGGGAGCGAGCCTGGCTTGGCGGGGGCGGCCCTGCGGGGCTCGTCCCCTACCCGCCCTTCCACCGTTCCCCGGGGCTCCGCCCCAGACCCCCGTGCCCCGCGGGCCACTACACGGCGCTCCGCGCCCGCGCCTCGAACGCCGGCGGGGCCGGATCGTCCAGCCCCAGCTCCGGAAGCCGCACCGGGCAGGCGGTATCAGCCAAATCCAGCCCCTCCGGCGTTTGAGGAGCGGGGTACGGGGCAGGACCCCGATCCTTGAGCCGCACCGGGCAGCCCACGTCGGCCGAATCCAGCCCCGCCGGCGCTTGAGGCGCGGGGCCCCGGGGCAGCGCCCCGGCAGCGGCGCCGCGCCCGGGGACTAACGTCGGCCGCGTTCCGTCAGTTCGTCGTAGACCGACAGGACCTGCGCCACCGTGTCGTCCTCCGACGGCCAGGAGGCCGCCTGCTCCAGCCCGGCGGCGGCCAGCACGGCACGGCGCTCCGGATCCGCCAGCAGGCCGGTCACGGCCGAGGCGAGGGCGCCCGCGTCCCCCGGCGGCACCAGCACCGCCCCCTCCCCCACCAGCTCCGGCACTCCCCCGACCGACGTGGCCACCAGGGCCACCCCGGCCCGCAGCGCCTCCTGCGCCAGCGGCGCCCGGGCCTCCCACGGGCTCGGCAGCACCGCCACGTCCGCCGCCGCCAACAGCCGCGCGGCGTCCCGGCGCCGGCCCAGCAGCCGTACCGGCAGGGCCTCCGCCTCGATCCGGCGGGCGAGTTCGGCCCGCAGCGGGCCCTCCCCCGCGATCACCAGCAGCGGCGCCGGGTCCAGCGCCCGCCACTCCCGCGCCGCGTCGAGCAGTACGGAGTACCCCCGGTGCGGCACCAGGCTGCCGACCGCGATGAGCAACGGCCGCTCCACCGCGCCCAGTTCCGCTCTGACCTTGCCCGGTTCCGATACCGCGGCGGCGGCCGCCACCGCCACCTGCGACAGCCTCGCGTCCCGCGCCCCCCGCCGTCGCGCGAGGTCCACCTGATCGGAGGACGGCCCCAGTACCACCGCCGCCGCCCGGGCCACGTGCCGTTCCAGCATCCGGCTCAGCCGCCCGAGCGTCCCGTCGGCCACCGGGCCGTCCCCGTGCCAGCTCACCACCAGCGGCACCCGGCGCCCACGCAGGGCCAACAGGGCGCGCGCTCCGGCCCGTACGCCGTGCGCGTGCACCACGTCCGCCCCCGCGCACGCCGCCCGCAGCACGCTCACCGCGTCGGGCGCGAACTCCACTCCCGCGCCGGTGAAGTCGTACTCCCCCTCCGCCCGCACGGGCGCGCACACCGTGACCCCGACACCGCGCGCGGCGAGTCCCGTCGCGAGGGACCGCACGTGCGCGCTGCTGCCCGCGCCGGCGGCGCCGCCGAGTACCTGGACGGTACGCAGCGGTGGCCGCCCGTAGGGCTGGGCCGGGACGGAAACGGAGACCGGGGAGCTGCTCACGGGCCGGGGCTCCAGGATGAGGGGAGGAGTCAGAGACTCGCCAAGAATGCCAGTCCGCACGCGCGTTCCGGGCCCATACGGGTGCGGATCCCGTACGAGATACCGCCGGACACCCCCGAGCCTCACCCACACGGGCTAGCCCGCGTCACCCCGGCGCCCGCCCGGACACGGCGAAGGGCCCGGAGCGCGTACGCACGCCCCGGGCCCCTCCGCCGTACGTCACACGTCCGCGCGCGCCGCTGCCAGGAGTTCCTCAGCGTGGGCCCGCGCCGAGACCGAGTCCTCGTGACCGGCCAGCATCCGCGACAGCTCCCGGATCCGGTCCTCGCCCTCCAGGACCTTGACACCGCTCCTCGTCACGGACCCGTCGTTGGTCTTCTCCACCAGCAACTGCCGGTCCGCGAAGGCCGCGACCTGCGGCAGATGGGTGACGACCACGACCTGGGCCGACTTGGCGAGCTTCGCGAGGCGCCGGCCGACCTCGACCGCCGCCTTGCCGCCGACTCCCGCGTCGACCTCGTCGAAGAGGTACGTCGGCACCGGGTCGGAGCCCGCGAAGACGACCTCCACGGCCAGCATCACGCGGGACAGCTCACCGCCCGAGGCGCCCTTGGCGATCGGCCGTGGCTGGGCCCCGGGGTGCGGGGCCAGCAACAACTCGACCTCGTCCGTGCCCGAAGGACCGTAGGCGACGGCACGGCCGTCGACGTCCACTCCTTCGGGGTCCTCCACCTGCCGGATGTCGATGGTCACGCGCGCGTGCGGCATCGCCAGCGAGGCCAGCTCCGCCGTCACGGCCGAGGCGAACCGGGTGGCCGCCTCGACCCGGGCGTCCGTCAACGCCTGCGCGAGCAGCGACAGTTCGGAGCGCAGCCCGTCCCGCTCGGCGGTCAGTTCCGTGATCCGCTCGTCGTCGCCGTCGAGTTCCAGGAGCCGCGCGGCGCTCTTCTCGGCCCATTCCAGTACGCCGTCCACGTCGCCCGTGGTGCCGTACTTGCGGGTGAGTTGGGTCAGCGCCGCCCGCCGCTCCTCCACCGCGGCCAGCCGCAGCGGATCGGCGTCCAGGTCGTCGGCGTAGCCCGCCAGCTCCCCGGCCACGTCGGCGAGCAGGATGCCCAGCTCCCCGATCCGTTCGGCGAGCGCGCCGAGCGCCGGGTCGTGGGAGCGTACGGATTCCAGTGCCCGGTGGGCGCCCGCGACGAGCGTGTTCGCGTCGATGCCCTCCGGGTCCTCCGGATTGCCCGCGAGCGCGCCGTGCGCGATCTGCGCCGCCGAGGCCAGCGATTCGGCGTGGCCGAGCCGCTCCGCCTCGGCTGCCAGCTCGGCGTCCTCGCCGGCCACCGGCTCCACGGCCGCGACCTCGTCCAGCCCGAAGCGCAGGAGGTCCGCCTCCTGGGCCCGTTCCCGGGCCCGGGTGGTGATCTCCTCCAGCTCGACGGCGACCGCGCGCAGCCGCCGGTAGGCGGACCCGTACTTCTCCAGCGGGACGGCGACGGCGTCACCGGCGTACCGGTCGAGGGCCTGGCGCTGCCGGGCGGGCCGCAGCAGCCCCTGCTGGTCGGTCTGCCCGTGTACGGCGACGAGGTCGTCGGCCAGCTCCCCGAGCAGGCCGACGGGGACCGAGCGGCCGCCGACGTGGGCGCGCGAGCGCCCCTCGGCGGACACGGTCCGGCTGATCAGCAGGGCGCCCTCGTCGAGCTCGGCCCCGGCCTCCTCGGCGCGTACGGCGGCGGGGGCGTCCGGGCGCATGACGATACGGCCCTCGACGACGGCGGCCTTGGCCCCGATCCGTACGAGGGCCGGGTCGGCGCGACCGCCGAGCAGCAGCCCGAGGCTGGTGACGACCATCGTCTTGCCCGCGCCGGTCTCGCCGGTCACCGCGGTGAAACCGGGCGACAGCTCGACCACCGCGTCGTCGATGACCCCGAGCGACCGTATCCGCATCTCCTCAAGCACGGGACGACCATACCGAGGTTTCACGGGTGCCATGTGACGTCACCCGCCCCAAGTTCTCCGAACGGATGTGCTATTAGCTACATGGTGCGGAGCGGGTCAGTGGGGCGCCCCGCGCCAACCCGACACCGGCAGCGCGAACTTCGCGACGAGCCGGTCCGTGAAGGACGCGTGGTGCAGCCGGGCGAGCCGCACCGGTACTTCCCCGCGCCGGACCTCCACCCGGGCCCCGGCGGGCAGCTCCAGCATCCGGCGGCCGTCGCACCACAGCACGCCGTGCGGGGTGCCGGTCTGCACCTCGACCGCGAGCACCGAGGTCGGCGAGGTCACCAGCGGCTTCGCGAACAGCGCGTGCGCGCTGATCGGCACCATCAGCAGGGCCTCCACCTCCGGCCAGACCACCGGTCCGCCCGCGGAGAAGGCGTACGCCGTCGAGCCCGTCGGGGTCGCGCAGACGATCCCGTCACAGCCGAACCCGGTCACCGGGCGCCCGTCGATTTCCAGGACCACCTCCAGCATCCGCTCCGGCGACACCTTCTGGACCGCGGCCTCGTTCAGCGCCCAGTCCCGGTGGACCACGTCGCCGTTGGTCCGGACGACCACGTCGAGGGTCATCCGTTCCTCGACCTCGTAGTCGCGGCTCACCACCCGCTCGACGACCTTGTCCAGGTCGTCGCGCTCGGCCTCGGCGAGGAACCCGACGCGTCCCAGGTTGACGCCCAGCATCGGCACGCCCGAGGCCCGCGCGAACTCGGCGCCGCGCAGCAGGGTCCCGTCCCCGCCCAGCACGATCAGCAGCTCACAGCCGTCGAGCACGCCCGGCGTGCAGTCCTCCACGGGCTCCACCTCGGGCGGCAGCGGCAGGTCCGCCGCCTCGTGCGCGAAGACCCGCACACCGAGCCCGCACCGCAGCAGGCCCTTCACGACCAGCTCGGCACTGCGGATGGCCGCGGGCCGCCCGGTGTGCGCGAGCAGGAATACAGTCCGTTCCCCCGATGAATCTGTCACTGAGGCCCCTCCGCCACTGCACGGTCGACATCCGACGGGTCGAGTGCAGGTGCCCCCGCCCGCAGCCACAGAAAGTACTCGACGTTGCCCGACGGACCGGGCAGCGGACTCGCCGTCACGCCGAGCACTCCGAGCCCCAGCTTCCACGCCTGCGCCGCCACGTCCCGCACGGCCTCGGCCCGCAGCTCCGGGCTCCGCACCACACCGCCGCTGCCCAGGCGCTCCTTGCCCACCTCGAACTGCGGCTTCACCATCAGCACCAGGTCCGCGTCCGGCGCGCAGCACCGCACGAGCGCCGGCAGCACCAGTCCGATCGAAATGAAGGACAGGTCCCCGACGACGAGATCCACCGGAATCCCGTCGATCAGCTCCACCGTGAGTTCACGGACGTTCGTCCGGTCCTTGACCGTGACCCGATCGTCGCTCTGCAGCGACCACGCCAGCTGCCCGTAGCCGACGTCGACGGCCATCACATGGGCGACGCCCGCCCGCAGCAGCACGTCGGTGAAGCCGCCGGTCGACGCTCCGGCGTCCAGCGCCCGCCGCCCCTCCACGAGAAGCCCCTGCGGCCGGAAGGCCGCCAGTGCCCCCGCGAGCTTGTGGCCGCCGCGCGAAACGTAGTCCGGATCGCTGTCGTCCTTGAGCACCACCAAGGCCGCGCTGGTCTCCACCTGGGTGGCCGCCTTGGTCGCGGTGGCGCCGCCGACGGTCACCCGGCCCGCGGCGATCAGCTGCGCGGCGTGCTCCCGCGAGCGGGCCATGCTGCGGCGTACCAGTTCGGCGTCCAGGCGGCGGCGCGCCACTCCTGCCACGTTCGGTTCAGCTCCTGTTTTCGTAAGGGACGGGGACGGGTGGTGCGTCCAGCGCGTCGAGCGCGTGGCGCAGTCCCCTGTGTACATCCTCGTACACCTCGACGTGCCCGTCCGCCGCGAGGTGGTCCGCGTCCGCCAGCCGCGCCAGGTGCGCGTCGACGGCGTCGTGCCCGGTGGGCGTCCGTACGATCCCCAGCGGTGCGACCCCGCCGCCCTCCGCGGGGGCCTCTTCGTCGTCCATGCCCAGACGCTACCCCGAAGCGCCCCACGACCACGCACGGCTCTGCGGTACCGTCGTGATCACGATGGCTACGATCGATGAGTGCCGAGCCGCACTCGACAAACTCTCCGAGAACCTCGCCGGCGCGGACGGCGGCGTCCGAGGCGCCGCCGCGCTGGACCGCTCCCTGAGCTGCCACATCACGGACCTCGACCGGACCTTCACGGGCCGCCTCGACGGCGGCCGGATCCGCGTGGACGCGGTCACCCCGGGCCCACCGGCGACGAAGGCCGAGATCCGACTGGCGATGACGGGTGACGACCTGGTCGCCCTGGTGGCGGGCAACCTCAAATTCGCCAAGGCCTGGACCTCGGGCCGAGTAAAACTGGAAGCGGGCTTCCGCGACCTCCTCCGGCTGAAGTCGCTGCTCTAGCCCCCCCGCCGGGGAAACCCAACCCTGGCGGGGAAACCCACCCCCGCCGGGGGAATCCAGCCCGACCGGGGGAAATCCAGCCCCGCCGGCGTTTGAGGCGCGGGGGTCCGGGGGCAGCGCCCCCGGCAACGGCGCCGCACCCGACCACGAGACCGGGCCCAAAACCAGCCCCGCCGGCGTTTGAGGCGCGGGGTCCGGGGCGGAGCCCCGGCAACGGCGCCGCACCCCGCGGCTAGAGCGCCCGCGCCCGAGCGGCCCGCGCCGCCGGCACCACCAGCGGCGTCCCGGTCTCCGGGTCGGAGATCACCTGACACCGCAGCCCGAACACCTCTTCCACCAGCTCGGCGGTGACAACCGCCCCCGGCGCGCCCTCCGCCACGACCTTCCCGCCCCGCATCGCGATCAGATGCGTCGCGTACCGGGCCGCGTGGTTGAGGTCGTGCAGCACGGCCACCAGCGTCCGCCCCTGCTCCTCGTGCAGCTCCGCGCACAGGTCCAGCACGTCGATCTGGTGCTGGATGTCCAGGTACGTGGTCGGCTCGTCCAGCAGCAGCAGCGGCGTCTGCTGCGCCAGCGCCATCGCGATCCACACCCGCTGCCGCTGCCCGCCCGACAGCTCGTCCACGGCCCGGTCGGCCAGCTCGGCGACCCCGGTCGAGGCCATCGACTCGCGCACGATCCGCTCGTCCTCGGGTGACCACTGCCGCAGCAGCCCCTGGTGCGGGTACCGCCCCCGCGACACGAGGTCCGCGACCGTGATCCCGTCCGGCGCGATCGAGGACTGCGGCAGCAGGCCCAGCGTCCTGGCGACCTTCTTCGCCGGCATCGACCCGATCGCCTGCCCGTCGAGCAGCACCCGCCCCGCCGTCGGCTTCAACATCCGCGAAAGGGCTCGCAGCAGCGTGGACTTGCCGCACGCGTTGGGACCGACGATCACCGTGAAGGAGTTGTCGGGAATCTCCACCGAGAGGTTCTCGGCGATGACCCGCTCGTCGTATCCGAGGGTCACGTTCTCCGCGGTCAGCCGCTGCACTTGAGCACTCCTGAGGTTCATATACGTCCCGCCTTGCGCTCGGTGACGAGCAGCCAGAGCAGATACACACCGCCGACGAGTCCGGTCACCACGCCCACCGGGAGCTGGTCGGCGCCGAAGGCCCGCTGCGAGGCCCAGTCCGACACCAGCAGCAGCACCGAGCCCATCAGCGCCGCGCACAGCAGGTTCGCCCCGGGTGACCGGGTCAGCCGCCGTACCAGCTGCGGCGCGGCCAGCGCCACGAAGCTGATCGGGCCCGCCGCCGCGCTCGCCGCCGTCGTGAGCAGGATCGCCCCGATCATCAGCAGCAGCCGCGTGCGTTCCACCCGTACCCCGAGGGCGTGGGCGGCGTCGTCGCCCATCTCCATCATCCGCAGGGCCCGGCCCTGCGAGAGGATCAGCGGGAAGAGCACCGCGCACACCCCCAGCAGCGGCCACACCTGCGCCCAGTCCCGGCCGGCCAGCGAACCGGTCAGCCAGACCATGGCGCGGGTGGCCTCGACCATCTGGGCCTTGGTGATCAGGTACTGGATCAGCGCGGTGAGCATGGCGGAGGCGCCGATGCCGACGAGCACGAGCCGGTAGCCGTGGATCCCCCGCTTGTAGGCCAGCAGGTACACGGCGAGCCCGGCCAGCACCCCGCCGAGCAGCGCTCCGACGGCCACCTCGGTGGCGTCGCCCTTGAACAGGATGATGACGACGAGCGCGCCGACCGCCGACCCGTACCCGAAGCCGAGCAGGTCCGGGGAGCCGAGCGGGTTGCGGGAGACGGACTGGAAGACCGCCCCCGCGATTCCGAGGGCCGCGCCGACGAGCAGCGCGACCAGCACCCGCGGCAGCCGCAGGTCGTTGACGATGAAGTCGTCGGCGGGGCTGCCGTTGCCCAGCAGGGTCTGTACGACGTCCCACGGCGCGATCGGGAAGTCGCCGGTGCCGATGAGCAGTACGGCCAGCGCGAGCGCCGCGACGGCGAGCAGCATCCCGACTCCCAGGGCACGCCGTTCGACGCGCAGGGAGATCCCGCCGGGGAGGTCCAGCCGGCGGGCCTTGGCGGTCACGGTCACAGCTGGGCCATCCTCTTGCGCCGGACGAGGTAGATGAAGACGGGCCCGCCGACGAGCGCGGTGACGATGCCGACCTGCAGTTCGGCGGGCCGGGTGACGACGCGTCCGATGACGTCGGCGCCGAGCAGCAGCACGGGCGAGAGCACCGCCGAGTAGGCGAGCACCCAGCGCATGTCGGGTCCGGTGAAGGCCCGCACCAGGTGCGGGACCATCAGCCCGACGAAGACGATCGGGCCGCAGGCGGCCGTCGCCGCGCCGCACAGCAGGGTGACGGCGATCATGGCGCCGATCCGGGTCCGCGTCAGATGGGCGCCGAGGGCCCTCGCGGTGTCGTCGCCCAGGGCCATCGCGTTGAGCGAGCGGCCCAGCGTCAGTGCGAGCACGGCGCCGGCCAGCAGGAACGGTGCCACCTGGCGGACGGTCTCCATGTTGGCCGAGGACAGCGAACCCACGGTCCAGAAGCGCAGCTTGTCCAGCGCCTTGCTGTCCATCAGCTGTACGGCGTTGATGTAGCCGACGAGGGCCGCGCCGGCCGCCGTACCGGCGAGGGCGAGGCGTACGGGGGTCGCGCTGCGGCTGCCCCCGAGCACGTAGACGACGACCGAGACAACGGCGGCGCCGAGGAAGGCCCACCACACGAACTCGCTCAGCGAACTCGCCCCGAAGAAGCTGATCGCCGAGACGACGGCTGCGGCGGCGCCCGCGTTGACGCCGAGGATGCCCGGTTCGGCGAGCGGGTTGCGGGTGAGCGCCTGCATCACCGCCCCGGAGAGACCGAGCGCGAGCCCGACCATCAGCCCGAGCAGGGTGCGCGGCACCCGCAGGTCCCGCACCACCACGTCGGAGGTCGTCCCCGCGTAGTCGAACAGGCCGTGCCAGACCTCGTCGAGGGGCATCTGCTTGGCGCCCACGGCGATGCTCAGTACGGCGATCAGGGCCAGCACCGCGAGGGCGGCGACAAGGCCGGCGACGCGCGGGGCATGCCGCGGCCGGGCGGCGACGACGGACGACCGCGCCGTGCCCGGTCCGGGTTCGGGGGGACTCTCAACCAACACCCGAGTTAGGTTAGCCTACCCTGAACCCATTCCGGATCACCCGAACGGCCCACCCGGCCCGCTGGCCCACCCGGCCCGGACGCCAACCCGGCAGGGGCCTGTCGTCGAACTCCCGCCTGCTCCGCGGGCGACGACGGGAGTTCGACGACGGGCCCCGGCCCGGTCCGCGCGACCACCCTCAAACGCCGCGCTCTTCGCCTGGGCGCGCCGCCGCAGTCCCGCCGGCGCCGCCCCCGCCCCGCCCACCCGGGAAGGTCAAAGCCCCAGCCTGGCCAGCGCCTTGGCCGCGTCCAGGGCGCAGGCCCCGTCCCCGGCCTCCGTCCAAGCCGCCGCGCACAAGGCCCGCAGCCCGTCGAGCGGATCGCCGCCCTCCCCGCGCAGCTCCAGCACCCGGCCGTCCACCGCGACCGCGGTCCAGCCCCCGCAGCGGAAGCCCTCCCCGGCCGGCTCCACCGCAGGCTGCCCGGTCAACAGCCCCCGCAGGTCGCGGTCCACGTACGTCGGCCGGTGCCGCGGCTCCGCCCGCACCAGCTGCGCCGCGTCCGTCACCCCGGTCAGCACCAGCAGCGAGTCCACCTCCCCGTTGAAGGCGCCCTCGATGTCGGTGTCCAGCCGGTCCCCGACCACCAGCGGCCGCCGCGCCCCGGTGCGCAGCACCGTCTCCCGGTGCATCGGGGGCAGCGGCTTGCCCGCCACCTGCGGCTCGGCGCCCGTGGCGATCCGTACGACCTCCACCGCGGCCCCGTTGCCCGGCGCGATCCCGCGTGCCCCCGGGATCGTCAGGTCGGTGTTGGACGCGAACCACGGCACCCCGCGGCTGATCGCGTAGGAGGCCTCCGCGAACCGGCCCCACGCCAGGTCGGGCCCCCCGTACCCCTGGACGACCGCCGCGAGCCCTTCCTCCTCGGCCGACTCCACCGGCACCAGGCCCCGCTCGCGCAGCGCGACCCGCAACCCCTCCCCGCCGATCACCAGCACCTTCGACCCCGGCTCCACCTGCTCCGCGATCAACCGGGCCACCGCCTGCGCCGAGGTGATCACCTCGCCCGCCTCGGTCGGGATGCCCAGCTCGCCCAGGTGCTCCGCGACGGCGTCCGGAGTGCGGAGCGCGTTGTTCGTCACGTAGGCGAGGTGCATCCCCTCCGCGCGGGCGACCGCGAGGGAGTCCACGGCGTGCGCGATGGCCTCCCCACCCGCATAGACCACGCCGTCGAGGTCGAGCAGAGCCGTGTCGTACGCCTGGTGCAGACTCCGCTCACTCGCCGCGGGACTGGTCCTGCTCTGCCGGGTCATCCTGTCCGCTCCTCATACGATCGCTCTTGTCCGATTCCGTACTCCCCCGATCATCCCGCATGGCGAGACGCGACTTACCATGCACCAATGACCTCTTCTGGCACCGCGGAACATGGCCTGCGCCTGATCCCCTTCAATGGCCTGCGCTACGTCCCGGAGCGTGTCGGCAGCCTCGCCGCCGTCACCTCGCCGCCGTACGACGTGGTCGTGCGCCCGGACGGGGTCGACCACCTGGAATCGGCGGACCCGCACAACATCGTCCGCCTGATCCTCCCCCAGGCCGGCACCCCGGCCGCGCGCAACGAGCAGGCGGCGCGCACCCTGCACCACTGGATCGCCGAAGGCATCCTCAGCGCCGACCCCGAGCCCGCGCTGTACGTGTACGAGCAGCGCAAGGCCGGTCTGCTCCAGCGCGGCATCATCGGCGCGCTCGCCCTGTCCACCGCCGAGGAGGGCATCGTCCTCCCCCACGAGGACGTCATGCCGGACGTGGTCACCGACCGCGCCGGCCTGATGCGGGCCACCGCCGCCAATCTCGAACCCCTCCTCCTCACCTACCGCGGCGACGACCCTGCGGCGGGCGCGGCGGCGGTCGTCGAACGCGCGGCCCAGGGCGCACCCCTCCTGTCGACCACCACCGAGGACGGCGTCCAGCACCGCCTGTGGGCCGTCACGGACCCGGCCGAGCTGGCCACCATGACGGCCGATCTCAGCCACCGTCAGGCCCTGATCGCCGACGGCCACCACCGCTGGGCCACCTACCTGCGCCTCCAGGAGGAGCACGGCTCCCCCACCGCGTGGGACTTCGGCCTGGTCCTCCTCGTGGACACCGCCCGCTACCCCCTCCAGGTCCGCGCGATCCACCGCATGCTGCGCCGCCTCCCCGTCGCGGACGCCCTGGCCGCACTCGCCGGCCGGTTCCGGATCCGCAGGGTCGAAGGGCCGCTCCCGCTGGCCCTGGAAACCCTCGCCGACGCCGCGGAGCGGGGCAACGCCTTCCTCCTCACCGGCGACGGCACCTTCCACCTGGTCACCGACCCCGACCTGGACCTCCTCGACCGCACGGTCCGGCACGACCGCCCCGAGGCCTGGCGCCGGCTGGACGCCACGGTGCTGCACGCGACCCTGCTCGACGCCCTGTGGCACGTCCCGGACACCCCGGACCAGATCGCGTACATCCACGACGCCGCGGCCACCGTGGAACAGGCGGAGCGCCACGGCGGCACCGCGGTCCTCCTGCACCCCGTACGGGAGGAAGTCGTACGGGACCTGGCCCGCCAGGGCGTCACGATGCCCCGCAAGTCCACCTCCTTCGGCCCGAAGCCGGCGACGGGCCTGGTCCTGCGCGGCCTCGGCTGACCTGTTCCTGCTCCAGGACATGCGAAAGGGCGGTACCCCGACCGGGGTACCGCCCTTCCTCACATCAGCCCGCGTCAGCCCTTGTCGGCCTCGGCGTCGGCATCGGCATCGGCGTCGGCCGCGGACTGCTCCAGCGACTCGTACTCCTCGTCGTCCTCGTCGTAGTACTCGGTGACGTCGGCGGCACGCTCGGCCGCGGCGATCTCCGCCGCGTCCTCGTCCTCGTCGTCCTCGTCGTCCTCGTCGTCCTCACGCAGGTCGACGTCGTCGGCCGGCTCGACCGCGGCGTCGACGAACTCGACACCGTCGATCTCGGCGAGACGGTCGGAGGCGTCGGTCGCCCCGTCCTTGTCGGCCTCGAGGGTCTTCGCGAACCACTCACGCGCCTCTTCCTCACGACCGGCCGCCAGCAGGGCGTCGGCGTAGGCGTAGCGCAGGCGCGCGGTCCAGGGCTGGACGCTGTTGGACGCCAGCTCCGGGCTCTGCAGGGTCACGATGGCGGCGTCGAGCTGCCCCTGGTCCCGCCGGGCACCGGCCGCGACCAGACGCATCTCGACCTGGCCGGCCTTGTCCAGCTTCTGCACCTCGGGCTCGCCGGCCATCGCCAGCGCCCGCTCGGGGCGGCCGAGGCCGCGCTCGCAGTCGGCCATGACGGGCCACAGCTCCACGGAGCCGGTCATGCGCTTGGCCGCACGGAACTCCGCGAGGGCCTCGCTGTACTTCTGCGTCGCGTACGCGGCGAAGCCGGCGGCCTCGCGAACGGCGGCGACACGGGAGGCCAGCCGCAGGGCGATGCGCGAGTACGCGTACGCCTGCTCAGGGTCCTCGTCGATCAGCCGGGCCACCATGACCAGGTTCTTGGAGACTTCCTCGGCCAGGCCCTTGGGCAGGCTCAGCAGCTCCTGGCGCACGTCGGCGTCGATCTCGAGGCCGGTGACGTCCTCGTCGATCGGAAGCCGCTTGACCGGGTCCCGGTCGCGGTCGCCGCGGTAGTCGCGGTCGCCACCACGGTCATCGCGACCACGGTAGCCACCACGGTCGTCACGGCCGCCACGGTACCCACCACGGTCGCCGCCGCGGTCGTCCCGACGCGGGTACGAGGGACGGTCGCCACCGCGGTCATCGCGACGCGGGTAGCTGGGACGGTCGCCGCCACGGTCGTCACGACC
>NZ_JBIARJ010000022.1:146143-147276 GCF_042889825.1 Streptomyces sp. NPDC002467
GACCACCACGGAACCCACCACGGTCATCGTCCCGACGCGGGTACGAAGGACGCCCACCACGGTCGTCATCACGACGCGGGTAGGACGGACGGTCGCCACCGCGGTCATCGCGACGCGGGTAGCTGGGACGGTCGCCACCGCGGTCGTCACGACCACCACGGAACCCACCACGGTCATCGTCCCGACGCGGGTACGAAGGACGCCCACCACGGTCGTCATCACGACGCGGGTAGGACGGACGGTCGCCCCGGTCGTCACGGCGGAACGACGGACGGTCGCCACCCCGGTCATCGCGACGCGGGTAGCTGGGACGGTCGCCGCCACGGTCGTCACGACCACCGCGGAACCCACCACGCTCGTCATCCCGACGCGGGTAACTCGGACGGTCACCACCACGGTCGTCACGACGGAAGCCGCCGCCACCACCCGTGGGACGCCCACCGCGGTCGTCGTCACGGCGCGGGAAGCTGGGGCGCTCGCCCCGGTCGTCACGGCGGAACGACGGACGGTCGCCACCCCGGTCATCGCGGCGCGGGTAGCTGGGACGGTCGCCGCCACGGTCGTCACGACCACCGCGGAACCCACCACGGTCATCGTCCCGACGCGGGTAACTCGGACGGTCACCACCACGGTCATCGCGACGGAAGCCACCGCCACCGCCACTCGGGCGGTCGCCGCGGTCGTCACGGCGGAAGCCACCGCCACCGGCGCCGGCGGGACGGCCACCGCGGTCATCGCGACGGTAACCGCCGCCACCGGTCGGCCGGCCGCCGCGGTCGTCACGACGGAACGGGGGACGGTCGCCACCACGGTCGTCACGGCCCCCGCGGTAGCCGCCCCTGTCACCGCCGTCGTTGCGCCGAGGCTCGCGCTCCGGACGATCGTCGGGAGAGTTGGACATGGGTGTGACTCCTGTCTTCGGGGTACCGCTAGTCATTCTCGCGCAACCAACCCATGGCCGCGCTTCGGCGTAATTCGAGGCAAAACAAAAAGGACCCTTGGTCCAGCGTTGAACGCTGGACCAAGGGTCCTTTGAAAGATTGTTCGGCGGCGTCCTACTCTCCCACAGGGTCCCCCCTGCAGTACCATCGGCGCTGAAAGGCTTAGCTTCCGGGTTCGGAATGTAACCGGGC
>NZ_JBIARJ010000023.1:0-142166 GCF_042889825.1 Streptomyces sp. NPDC002467
AAGGCCGCCCTCGCCGAACTCCGCGGCGTCGGCCGCCTCGGAGACGTCACCTTCGAAGGCGCCCAGGCCACCGTCAAGCTCGACGAGACCGCCGCAGCCCACCTCACCCTCCAGGCCGGCGACATCACCATCGGCCGCCTCGCCGGACCCACCGCGATCCGCACCCACAAGGGCGACATCCAGATCACCGACGCCGTCCGCGGCAAGGCCGAACTCCGCACCGAACACGGCGACATCACCGTCACCGCCGCCCGCGGAGCCTCCGCCACCCTCGACGCCCGCACCGCCTACGGCAGCATCCACAACTCCCTCCTCAACACCGAGGGCCCCACCGCCGAACTCACCATCCACGCCACCACCGCCTACGGCGACATCACCGCCCGCAGCAACTGACCCGCCCGGACCGGGCGACGTGCGGGGGCGGCTCGACCACGCCGTGCCGGGGACCTGCGAGCTTCTCCGGCTCCGCGGGCGGCCTGCCCGCGTACCGCGGTGTGGAGCACCTCGGCCGCCGAGGTGCCCGAGGGGGGCATGACCATGAACCCGGTTGGCCCGTGTCCCGCCCGTCTCCGTTGCCGCAGAGGGCGACGGCCCTCGAAACCGTCCCCGCGCCCGGCGCCGCCGTCAGTCGGCCGAGGCGAGGCCCTCGATCACTTCCGCCCCCGGGAGCTCGGCGAAGAGCCGGCCCGGGGCGATGAGCTTGCCGCGTCGGCTGCCGCTGCCGACCAGTACGTACGGCATGTCGACGACGGCCCGGTCCACCAGCAGCGGCCAGTCGGCCGGCAGGCCGATCGGGGTGATCCCGCCGTATTCCATGCCCGTGCGCTCCACGGCCGTGTCCATCGGAGCGAAGGACACCTTGCGCGCGCCGAGCCGCCTGCGCACCGCGCCGTTGACGTCGGCGCGGGCGCCCGAGGGGACCAGGCAGGCGGCGAGCGTGGTTTCGCCGCCCCGCTTCGCGGCGACGACCACGCAGTTCGCCGACCGGTCGAGGAGATCCCGCCCGTAGTGCTCGACGAAGGCCGCCGTGTCGGCGATGGCCGGGTCGCTGTCGACGTAGACGATCTGTTCGGCGGGGACGCCGCCGCTCCACGATCGGATCGCGTCGGCCACCGGCCGGGTGAGTTCGCCGAGGCATTCGGGGGCGGGGCGGACCTGCTCGAAAGGCCCGATGGGAGCGCGCATGCGGGCCATTGTGCACCCGGGTCAGTGCCCCATGTGCGGCGCGGAGGTGACGATGCAGGAGGCGACGACGCCGCCGTCCTGGACCGCGCTCAATCGCACGTCGTAGCGGGTGATGGGCTCGGCCTCGATCCAGCACGGCCGGTCGAATTCGACGTACCGGTGGAACGTCGTGTCGAAGTTCATGGGGCAGACGCGCCGCGGCGCGGCCACCGCCTGGGCGGCCTGGCTGAAGGCCTCCAGCAGCACCATGCCGGGAATGTGGTCGTGCGGGTGGTCGTACAGCACGGTGTTGGAAGTGACGACCCGCAGCTGCCATAACCCCGGCCGGTCGGTGGCCGCCAGGGTGACGTCATGACCGTTGGTGCGGCCGACCAGGGTCGGGGCGACGGGCGGCGCCGGCGGCAGCGCCCGCGCGAAGGCCTCGACGGCGTCGGCGTACGAGCCGCGCAGCCGGTCGTAGATGGCCCCGGGGTGGGCGTTGTAGCGGACCTCGGCGGTGCCCAGCCGCCTGCCGTTGCGGGTGGCCTCCACGTGCGCGGTCAGGAAGGTCGAGCCCATCCGCCGCCGACTCACCTCGCTGTGTGTTATGCGCATGTCAACAAAGCGCGTCTCGCCGCCGGCCCGCAGCGCGGCCGGCGCCACGGTCGATCTGAGGCGCTCCCAGCCGAGTCGGTGGGCGACCGGTATGCCGAACGCGGTGTGCGACAGCAGGGCGAGGCCCTGACGGAGGCTCTCGGTGAAGAGCAGCGCGCCGTACGCGTCGGGCTCGGGGCGGTAGAAGTCGTGCTCGGCGGGCCAGTTCACGGTGACGACGTGCTCGTTGTCGCCGACTTCACGCCAATCCCTGACGAGGACCTCGAAGGCGTCGGCCTTCCGTACGAGGCGCTTGATGTCGGCGTTCCCCGGCATGATGTGGTCTGCTTCCGGGATCCAGTGAACAGCAGTAGTCATCGATCTTCCCCCCCCTGGGAACAGCGGTGTCGGCCACTCTGGGCACAAGTCTGCGACCCTTAATACCCCCGAAGTAAAATAGAGAGTATTCTTTTTTTTGTCGAGACCCGGAGGAGAACAGGTGAGCGAACTGACCGGTAGGCGAGATGTGAAGCAGGAGCGCGCACTGCGCACGCGTGCCGCCCTCGTCCAGGCTGCGGCAGAGGTGTTCGCCGAGTACGGGTTCGCCGGGGCGAGCGTCTCGAAGATTACCGAAAGGGCCGGCCTGACCCTCGGTGCCATGTACTTCCACTTCAAGAACAAGGAAGCGCTCGCCCGCGAGATCGTCCGCTCGCAGCCGGGCCTCGTGGACCCCCCCATTCCGGCCGAGGGGTTGCAGTCCGCCGTGGACATCACGCTCACCTGGGCGTACCAGCTGCTCGACAATCCACTGCTGCTCGCGGGCGCGCGTCTGGTGACCGACCAGGAGCTGTTCATCCCGTCCGAGGAGAACTCGCACGCGCAGTGGTCCGACCTGCTCGGGGGCATCCTCGCCGAGGGCGTGCAGCGGCGCGAGGTGCGCGCCGGGGTCGATGTGCACGCCGTGGCCCGACTGGTCGTCAACGCGTGCACCGGTGCCCAGATGCACGCCCAGATGGAGACGGGGCGGGCGGACCTGCCCGACCGGGTGGAGGAGATGTGGAAGTGCCTGCTTCCCGGCATCGCCACTCCGAGTGCCCGGGCGCGCATCGAATTCGGCCCGTCGCGGGGGAGGGTCGCGACCTGATGGGGGCAACGCCGCCGGTGGCGCGACAAAGGATCGTGGTGACCGGGGCGACCGGTGCCGTGGGTCGGCACGTGGCCCGCATGCTCCCCGCCGACGCCGAGGTGCGTCTGCTCGTCCGGGACGTGGCCAAGGCCCGTCGGGCGGGGCTGCGCGGGGAGCCCGTCCCGGGCGACTACCAGGACCGGCCGGGCCTGGACCGGGCCTTGCGGGGAGCCGACGCGGTCTTCGTCGTGACGGCGAACCCGCTGCGCCCCGCCGACGACGAGAACATCCTGGCCGCCGCTCGGGCCGGTGGTGTCCGGCGCGCGGTCAAGCTCTCGTGGCTCGGCGTCGCGGACCCCGCCGAGGACGGTCTGATCGCCCGTTGGAACCGCGATGCCGAGGCACGCCTGCGGGCTTCGGGGCTCGACTGGACCGTGCTGCGCATGCGCACCCCCATGTCGAACACCCTGGCCTGGGCCCCGTCGATCCGTGCCGAAGGGGTGGTACGGGCACTCGGCGGATCCGCCCGGTCGGCCTGCGTGGACCCCCGCGACGTCGCCGCCGTGGCCGTGCGGGCCCTGACCGGCCCCGGCCACGCGGGGCGTACGTACGCCCTCACCGGCCCCGCGCCCATCAGCGTGCGGGAGCAGGTCCGGGAGCTGTCCCGGGTGCTGCGGCGCCCGATCGGCTTCGAGGAACTCACCGCCGACCAGGCACTCGCGCGATGGCGCGAGCGACTTCCGGAGCCGCTCGCCCAGGCCCTGTTGGGAGCGGCCGTGCGGCGTGCGGGCGGTGCGTCGGCACGCACCGAAGGCGACGTCGAGGCCGTCACGGGACGGGCTCCGGAAGCCTTCGCCTCCTGGGCCGCGGACCACGAGCCCGACTTCCGCTGACACCACCCCTCGGGCACTGTCGCGCGCGACGGCGGACGGCACCTTGCCCGACCGACCGAGCGAGCGAGGTACAGCAACCATGCAGGCGATGCTCCAGAACAAGACGATCATGATCACCGGTGCTTCCAGCGGTATCGGAGCCGCGGCCGCGCGGCTCTTCAGCGCCGAGGGCGCGGCGGTCTCGCTGATGGCGCGCAGGGAGGACCGCCTGCGCCAAGTGGCCGAGGAGATAGCGGAGGCGGGCGGGCGGGCCGTCACGGTCGCCGGGGACGTGACCTCGCCGGCCGACGTCCGGCGGGCGGTGGCCGCCACGGTCGAGGCGTTCGGCGCGCTGGACGGGGCCTTCAACAACGCGGGCTGGGGCACGCGCGGCCCGCACATCCACGAGACCGACGACGCGCTCTACGACCGGATCATGGACGTCAACGTGCGCGGGGTGTGGAACTGCCTGCGCGAGCAGATCCCCGTGATGCTGGAGCTCGGCAACGGCGGGTCCATCGTCAACACCTCCAGTACGGCCGGTGTGTTCGCGACGGGCGCGCTGGCCCCGTACGTCGCGGCCAAGCACGCCGTCCTCGGCCTGACCCGGTCCGCGGCCGCCGAATACGGCGGTCGCGGCATCCGCGTGAACGCCCTGGTGGTCGGCACCGTACGCACCGAACTGATGGAGGAGGCGCTGCGGGGCAGGCCGGACGCGGAGAAGTCCGCCGGCTCCCGCGGCATCCAGCGCCGGATGGGCGAGCCCGAGGAGATCGCGCAGGCCGCCGCGTGGCTGTGCAGCGACCGCGCCTCCTTCGTCACCGGCGGCGCGGTCCCGGTCGACGGGGGCTGCACCGCCATCTGACCTCCCGGCTCCCGGGTCCGCGGCGGACGTACGGAGGGCGTCGTACGGCCGTCGCCGGCCCGGAGTTGCCAAGACCGTGGCGGATCTTCCACGAGAAAAAGAAAACAGAGCGCTCTATATGTAATCTCGCTCCCATGTCGACCCCGGACCCGAACGCGCACCTGTGGTGCGGCGGGCGTACAGGAGCGCAAGAACACCCATGACGGACACGACCACGGTCCTCGACACAGAGACGGCCGAGCAGCGCTCGACCCGCTTCGAGCGGGACGCCGTCGGCTACCGAACACTGCTGTACGCCCATGCCGTGCGGCTGACCCGTAACCCCGCGGACGCGGAGGACCTGGTCCAGGAGACGTACACGAGGGCGTACCGCAGCTTCCACCAGTTCCGCCCCGGCACCAACCTGCGGGCCTGGCTGCTGCGGATCCTCACCAACGCCTTCCTCACGGACTACCGCAAACAGCAGGTGGAGCCGCGGTTCGCGCACGCCGCGGACATCGAGGACTGGCAGCTCGCCAGCGCCGCCTCGCACACCTCAGGGGGGCTCCCGTCGGCGGAGTCCCAGGTCATGGACCGGATACCCGACCCGGTGATCAGCGAGGCACTGCGGGCGATCCCGGGCGACTTCCGGACCGTCGTCTACCTCGCCGACGTCGAGGGCCTGCCGTACGAGGAGATCGCCGCCCTCGTCGGCATCCCGAACGGCACCGTCAACTCCCGCCTGCACCGCGGGCGCAGGCGGCTGCGGACCCTCCTCGACGGGCACCTGGGGTACCGGGCCGGCGGGGGGAAGGCCCCGGGCGGCGTCCCGGGTCAGCCACAGGTACGCACGTCCCGTACGCGCACCCCCGGGGGGCCGACAGTCGACGACCCCCCTTATCGCGAAGGTTTGAGCTGATACACCATGACGACACAATTGCCCGCCCCCGCGCGGCCCGAGGCCCCGCCGCAGAAGCTGCCGTTGCTCGCGCTGCTCGCCCTGGCCACGGCGGTCTTCATCACCTGCCTCACGGAGACGCTGCCGGCGGGCCTGCTGCCCGCGATGAGCGCCGACCTCGGCGTCAGTGAGTCCGCGACCGGCCAGACGGTGACCATCTACGCGATCGGCACCGCCCTCACGGCGATACCCCTGACGGCGGCCACCGCGGCCTGGCGCCGCAAGCGGCTGCTGCTGACCGCGATGGCGGGATTCGCCGTCGCCAACACCGTCACCGCCTTCTCCACCTCCTACTCCCTGACGATGGCGGCCCGTTTCGTCGCCGGAGTGGCCGCGGGCCTGGCCTGGGCGCTGCTCGCCGGGTACGCCCGCCGGATGGCGCCGGAGCACCTCCAGGGCCGGGCCATCGCGATCTCCATGGCCGGCATCCCGGTCGCGCTGTCCCTCGGAGTCCCCGCCGGTACCTTCCTCGGCAAGGCCGCCGGCTGGCAGGTCGCGTTCACCGCCATGACCGTGCTCACCGTCGCCCTGCTCGGCTGGATCGCCGCGGTGGTCCCGGACTACCCGGGTCAGCGCCAGAGCGAGGCCCCTCCGATGCTGCGGGCCCTGCGCGTGCCCGGCGTGACCCCGGTGCTGTTCGTGACCCTCGTCCTGGTCCTGGCCCACACCATCCTCTACACCTTCATCGCCACCTTCCTCGACGAGCTCGGCATGGGCGGCTCGACCGACCTGGTCCTGCTGGTCTTCGGCGCCGCGTCACTGCTGAGCATCTGGATCGTGGGCGCCCAGATCCACCGCCGGCTGCGCACCCTCATGATCGCGAGTACGCTGCTGATCGCCGTGGCGGCGGCCGCACTGGCCCTGCTGTCGGACAGTCACGTCCTGGTCTACGCCGCGGTGGCGCTGTGGGGCCTGGGCTGGGGCGGCGCCCCGACGCTGCTGCAGACGGCCGCGGGCGAGGCGGGCGGCGACTGGGCCGACGCGGCCCAGGCCATGCTCGTCACCTCGTGGAACGGCGCCATGGCCGCCGGCGGCGTCATCGGCGGTGTGCTCCTCGACCTCCTCGGTGCCCACGCGTTCCCCTGGAGCGTGCTGGTCTTCCTGGCACCGGTCCTCGCCGTGGTGGTCGCCGCGCGCACCCACGGTTTCCCGGCCCGGCGCGCGGGGACGTCCGCGTAACCCCCGCCTCGCGGATCCGCGCCGGAGCGGTGCTCCGGTGAGGGGTCCCGGCGTACGGAAGGCCGGTCCGCCCGACCGCGGGCGGACCGGCACGCCGGATCAGGGTGTGGTCGGGTCCTGGACCGCGATCCCCGGCAGGACCACTCCCCAGATCCGCGTGAGCTGCTGCTCGGTGCTGTCCCCCCGGGCGCCGGGGACCTGGGCGCGGGCGCGGGAGTACGCCTCGGCGCCGGTGACGAGGTAGGCGACCAGGGCGAGGACCGCCTTGGGATCCGTACCCGGGCGCAGTTCGCTCTCCGTCACCCGGTCGAGCAGCCCCTTCAGGACGGGCTGCCACAGGCAGGTCCAGGCGCTCGAGCTGTCGGCGCGCTCGCGTACGAGCCGGGCGGCCGCACGGACGGCGGCGTCCGTCTCCAGCAGCTTCGCGAACTCCAGGGTCACGGTGACCACGGACCGCAGCGGCGGCTCCCCGAGCGCGGCGGCCCGTTCCGCGGCAGCGCGTACGGCGGTCTCGCCCCGTCCCTGGACCGCGTCCGCCAGCTCTTCCTTGGACTTGAAGTGGAAGGTCAGCGCTCCCATAGAGAGCCCGGTCGACTGGATGATCCGGGCCAGCGTGGTGGCCTCGTATCCCGCGTAGTCGAACGCCGAGGCGGCGGCCTGCACCAGAGCCTCCCGCGTACGGGTGGCTCGTTCCTGTTTCACCATGGTCAATCTCCGGATCGGACGCCGGGGGGTTTCCGGCACAGGCTCAACTGAGAAGGGGCCGGTCACCTTCCCGGATTGCCACTTTTGGAGCGGAACTGGCGGGTTCCCGCCGGTAGCCCGTGAGCCGGCGACGGCCGGGGCGAAGCGGGCATCGCGGACGCGGCGTCACCGAACGGTGCCGGGCGACTTGGCCAAGTCGTAGACGGCGTGACCGTCCACTGGCGAAAAAAAGAAAATGTTCGTTATTCTCTTTTGGTAGGCAGCGCCAGGGAGGGGAAGGCAACATGGCGGAAAACCGAACATCTCGAACAGTGGGGCCGGACCACGACGAACCGGTCTCCGCCTTCGCCGAAGCGCTCTTCGCCCACCTGCCGCGGGCCGACCAGCGCCGCTGGGCGCAGATCTACTTACAGGGACTGCTCTCCACACCCGGCAGGAAGTCCATCCGGCGGCTGGCCGAGGCGGTCTCCACCTCGCCGACCGCCTCCCAGTCCCTGCAGCAGTTCATCAACTCCAGCCCCTGGGACTGGGTCCCGGCCCGGCGGGAGCTGATCCGGCTGGCGGAGGCGCACACCACGACGCGGGCCCTGACCATCGGCACCGCGGTCCTGCCCAAACGGGGCGAGTACACCTGCGGGGTCCACCGCCGCTTCGTCCCCGCGCTCGGCCGGACCATCAGCTGCCAGGCGGGCCTCGGGATCTTCCTCTCCACGGGGGAGCAGGACGTGCCCCTCGAATGGCGGCTGCTGCTCCCGGAGCCGTGGAACACCGACACGGAGCGGCGCGAGCGCGCCCGGATCCCGGACTCGGTGGGCTACCGCCCGGTGTGGGCGCAGACCCTCGACCTCGTGGACGCCGCGACGGAGACCCTCGTCTCCCCGGCCCGCCTGCCGGTGGTCGCCGACATGAGCGAGCACCCGGACGTGGGCCGGCTGCTGAGCGGACTCGGCAAGCGGGGCCACGACTTCGTGGTGGCCGTACCCGCCGGCATGCAGGTGCTCCCCGGGGACCCCCGGCTGTCCACGGAGAACCGGTCCGGCTCCGAGCTCCGACACAACCCCCTCGGAGCCCTCGCCTTCCTGCTCCGCCGCAGCACCCCGGCGCAGACCGCCGGCCCGTTCGCGCCCGAGCGCCGGGTGCGGCGGATCGGCGTCCGGTCGGGGCTGGTCCGCCTGCCGGGCTCGACCCGTACCCACCGGCTGTTCACGGAGGGACGCCCGGAAGGCTCCCGCCCGGCGCGGGTGTGGATCACCAACATGGTGGGGCGGCACGTGGAGGAGGTCGCGGCCCTGGCCCAACTGCAGTCCGGAGCCCCCCTCGCGGTGGACTCGCTCGAACGGGACTACGGACTGCTCGACTTCGAGGGGCGTTCCTTCCCGGGGTGGCACCACCACATGACCCTGGTCTCCGCCGCCTATACCTACGACCGGGTCGTCCGGCCGGCGGAGGAGTCGCGAGAGGCGCTGCTCCTGAGCGCCTAGTCACGCGACGGGTTGACAAGAAATCATTTCACGGCCACTCCGGGGGAGTCGACGAGCATATGGTGAATGTACTCGTGGTAGAGGACGCCGCATCGGCGGGATCGACGGTGCGCAATTTACGGAGACAGGGCTACGAAGCGAAAGGCGTGACCACCGGAACGGATGCCCTGAGAATGCACCAACGGGCCGATCTCGTCCTGCTCGACCTCGAACTCCCGGATATCGACGGCCTGGAGGTGTGCCGTGCCATACGGGCCGCCGGTGACACCCCGATCATCACCTTCACCAGCCGGGACGAGGAATTGGACCGGGTCCTCGCCCTCCAGGCCGGCTCGGACGACTGCGTCGTCAAATCGACCGGGCCCCGGGAGATAATGGCCCGAATCCAGGCCGTCCTGAGGCGCGCCCACCCGCGGCCGCTCGCCGCCCCGGAATCCATTTCGCTGCGCCGGCTGCACATAGACGGAAGGGCGCGCGAGGTCCGCCTGGACGGCCTCCCGGTGGAGGTCACCTCGAAGGAGTTCGAGCTCCTGTACACCCTGGCCTCCACGCCCGAGCGGGTCGTGTCCCGCAAGGAGCTCATGGCGAAGGTCTGGGAGTGCGACTGGTCGGAGTCCAGCCGCACCATCGACACCCACGTCAGCAGCCTGCGGGCCAAGCTCGGGTGCAGCAAATGGATCGTCACCGTCCGGGGCGTCGGCTACAAGATCGGCCAGGGGAGGCAGCGCGTCGAAGCGGCGTGACCTCCCCGGTGACCCGAGTGACCGGTCCGCCCGGCGTGGAAAGACGGAAAGGAGCAGGTGGCGACCACGGCCACCTGCTCCTCGCGCGTTTCCCCCGGGCCCGCCGCCCCGCTCAGACCCCGGCCCGCGCGCCGGCGAGCCGGGCGAGCAGCGGGTGGCCGTCCACCGCCGCCGGGTCCAGGCCGACGGCCCGCAGCGCCCACCAGGCACTCGCCAGGTTCGAGGTCAGCAGTACGCGGTCCGAGTCGCGGCCGAGCTCCTCCAGGGCCGGCAGCGTCGTCATGCCCGTGCCGGTGAACAGCAGCGCCGCGTCCTCGGGCAGATCCGCCCCCCGCACCGCGTCGAGCACGGCCTCGGTGGTCACGTCGTACGGGTTGAAGTGGTCGCCGGCCGGGACCGGTATCACCCGGTCGACCGCGAGCCCGGCCTCCTGCCAGAACCGCGTCGAGGTGTCCGTCAGCCACGGCTCGTACGGCGAGACGAGCGTCAGGCGCGTCAGCCCCAGCGCCTCGCAGGCGCTCAGGATGGCCTGGGTCGACGACTGCACGGGGAAGCCGGCGCGCTCGCCTAGCTCGTCACAGAACCTGCGGTCCCCGTCGGGCGAGAGCAGGTAGTGCGAGGCGCTGCACGCGACCACCGCGGCGTCCAGGCGCATGGCGCCGAACTGCGCCAGCGTGTCGGGCAGCACCTGGTTGTACGTCTCCAGCATCTCCAGGAGCGCCGTGCCGGGCGTCGTCGGGAACCGCGCCGTGAAGACGTTCATCCGGGAGCCGACGAGCCGGTTGAACTCGGGCTCGGCCGTGGGGTTCTCCGGAGGTACGACGACCCCGAGCCGCGGTGTGGTGTGAACGTTCACGCTGATATCACCCGTCTGTTGGACCGGACATGGAAGTGGAAATCCCACGCATCCCACGCTAATCGAAAACGAAAGCAAAACACCCGGCAGTTGACGGTGCTTTACGGCCGCCTTGCAGAGCTTTCTCCGCTTCACACTCCCTGACAAATCTCGACGAAGGCCTGACCCGGGAATTATTGACGCCCCGCCGGTCGAACGCGGAAGCTGATCTCACCGCCCGCCGCATTCCACGGTCACGGAGAAGGAGTAAAAGCAATGGCAGTATCAGAGAACGGCGACAGCCCCCCGAAGAGGCTGCCTCACATATCCGATGCCACCCTGCGGGACTCCGCTCACATGGCCGGTGTGGAATTCGGCCCGCAGCACGCCGCGGTCATCGCGGACCTGCTGGTGAAGACGGGCGTGGAGCTCGTCGAGGTGGGGATGGTGTCCGGCCCCTCCTCGAAGGACGCCGACCTCGTCCTGGCCACGCACGAGGCCGTCGGCCCCGAACGCAGCCTGACCCTGGTCGTGGTGCGGGACCGGCAGCAGGTCGAGAAGGCGCTCGACGAGGCGCTGCGCCTCGGAGTCCGCTCGGTGATGTTCTCGATCCCGACGTCCGAGGAGCACGCCAGGCTCAAGCTGGCCTCGCCGAGCACCAAGTACCTGATCAACGTCGCCAGGGCGGCCATCGAGGGAGCCAAGGAACGCGGCTTCCACGTCACCTTCAGCGGCGAGGACGGCGCCCGCACCCCCAGGGAGCGGCTCGTCCCCTACGTCGAGGCCGGCTTCCAGGCCGGGGCCGACCGGTTCCGGCTCGCCGAGACCGTCGCGTACCTCTCGCCCTGGCAGATGGAGGAGAAGATCGCGGACCTGACCGCGATCGACGGCTCCGAGATCGAGATCCACTCCCACAACATGCTGGGCATGGCGGTCGCCAACTCACTGGCCGCATACCGCGCCGGCGCGGACTGGATCTCGACCACCGTGGGCGGCATCGGCGAGCGCGGCGGCAACGCGCCCCTGGCCGAGCTGCTGACCTCGCTCCGCGTCATCCACGGCGACACCCGCTTCGACCTGACCCACCTCACCGAGCTGTCCGAGGTGGCGCTCGAAGGCGCGGGCCTGGGCCACGCGTTCCAGTCCGGCCCCACCACGGCCAACGCCTTCGCCTACGAACTGCCGGGCCAGCTCACCACCCCGGAGGCGTACGAGACCCTCCCCGCCGAACTCGTCGGCAACACCCGGGAGCTGCGCGTCCGCTCGCGCCTGACCGCCCCCCTCGTCAGCTGGGCGCTGGCCGAGGAAGGCACCGGCCTCGACATCGACGCCTTCACCACCTGGCTCACGGAGCGTCAGCTGGGCAGCGGCCGCCCGCTGCTCGACCGCGACGCCATCCGCAAGGCCGCCGTCGACTTCCAGTCCCTCTGAGTCCGACGGTCCGACCGCTCGACCGTCCGACCGCTCGACGGTCCGACCGCCCGACCGTCCCACAGTCCCACCGAAACGCAACGGAGAACACCATGTCCACCGCAACCATCACCGCCGTCTGCCCCGAGTGCGAGACCGACCTCACCACCCCGCCGATGGGCAAGGGCGAGACCCTCGTCTGCCCCGAGTGCATGCTCACCCTCCGCGTCGAGGACGTACAGGCCGACGGCACGCTCTCCCTCGCGATGGTCGAAGTCACCCTCCGTGACTGGGGCCAGTAAGCCGCGAACTCGGATAGGAGCCTCCATGCGCGGCAAAATCGCCATCGTCGCGGACCGGATCAGCTGGGAAGAACGCCAGTTGATCCAGTCCGCACCGGACGCCGGTCCGCAGGTCGAGTGGGTCAACGACGAATCGCTGTCCCTCGGCCACCCGGACGCCCCGTCGCTCAGCGGCTACGACGTCGTCCTCATCCGCAGCCGGAGCTACACGCGGGGCGGCCTCCTGGCCACCGCGGCGGAAGCCTCGGGCGTCAAGACCCTCAACTCGGCCTTCGCGATCCAGGCCTGTGAGAACAAGCTGACCCTGCGCACCCTGCTGCGCAAGGCCGGAGTGCCGGTGGCGGACTACCGCCTCGTCCTCTCCCGCAAGGACTTCGAGAAGACGCTCCAGGAGCTGCCGCTCCCGCTGGTGCTCAAGCCCATCTTCGGCGGCATGGGCAAGCGCGTCACGCTCATCCGCGACGCCGACAGCGCCCACTCCGTCTACGACTACATCGAGGACCTCGGCCACGGCTTCGAGCAGGCCGCCCTGATCGAGCCGTTCCTCGCCGGCGGCAGCTCGGTCCGCTGCTTCGTCGTCGGCCGCGAGCTGATCGCCGCCGCCGAGTTCACCAGCGGCGGCACCGACTGGCGCAGCAACGCCGCCCTCGGCAACCGCCACCAGGCCATGGACCACGACCCCGAGGTCCAGAAGATCGTCGACAGCGTCGTGAACGAGCTCGGCGAGGGCGTCTACGGCATCGACCTCTTCAAGACGGCCGACGGCTACGTCGTCAACGAGGTCAACCACGCCCCGGCGTTCCGGGCGATCCAATCGGCGACCGGCGTGGACGTCGCCACGGCCATCCGCCGCTACGTGCAGGAGATCCTCGCATGATCCGAGTGGGCATCATCGGTGCCTCGGGCTTCGCCGGAGGCGAGCTCATCCGCCTGGTCACCCAGCACCCCGAGCTGGAACTGACCTTCCTCGGCGGATCCTCGAACGTCGGCCGGCGCCCGGCCGAGCTGCACCCGGGACTGCGACTGGACCTGGGCCTGACCATCGAGGCCGTCACCGACCTCACCGGCCGATGCGACGTGGTGTTCCTCGCGACACCCGCCCCCGCCTCGGCCGAACTCGCCGCGCAACTGGCCGACCAGGTGCCCTGCGTGATCGACCTCAGCGGAGCCTTCCGCATCCGCACCCCCGAGCTCCACGAGAAGTGGTACCCGAAGGTCGAGCGGCAGACCGAACTGGCCGACCGCTTCGTCTACGGCGTACCGGAACTCATCGGAGACCAGCTGGTCGGCGCCCCGCTGATCTCGCTGCCCGGCTGCTACGCCACGGCCATCACCCTGGGCCTGGCGCCGCTCACCCTCGGCCTCGGCCTGGACCTCAAGACCGTCGTCGTCGACGGCAAGAGCGGCTCCAGCGGCGGCGGCATCCAGCTGCGCACCGCGGACCTGCACCCGCTGCGCGCCGGCGCCATCGCCCCGTACTCCCCGCTCGGCCACCGGCACGCGGCGGAGGTCGGCGACTTCCTGGAGCGCAGCAAGCCCGGGAAGATCGGCTCGCTGACGATGTCGGCGTACGGCGTGAGCCACGTACGCGGGCTGCTCGCCAGCTCGTACGTCTTCACCGACGACAAGGTGGACGCCCGCGAACTGCAGCGCGCGTACCTCCGCTTCTACAAGAACCACCAGTTCGTGCGGGTCCGCCGCAACACCGAGACGCTGATCCCGGTCCCCGATCCGCAGGCGGTCCTGGGGTCCAACTACTGCGACGTCACGGTGCTCCACGACCCCGACGGCGAGCGCATCGTCGTCCTCGCGGCACTGGACAACATGGTCAAGGGCGCTGCCGGACAGGGCATCCAGGCACTCAACCTGCGCTTCCAGCTGCCCGAGGAAACGGGGCTGACGATGCAGCCGGTGATGCCCGCATGAGCACGGCGACGACGGCCATGGCGACGACGGCCACGGCGACGCACACCACCACGCCCACCGTCGTCAAACTCGGCGGGAGCTGCCTGGACGACATGTCCGACGCCTGGTGGGACGACCTGGCCGAGCACGGCCGCAACAACCCGCTGATCCTGGTGCACGGCTGGTCCAAGCCGCTCAAGGAGCTCAACCCCCGCTACACCGAGCCGTCCGCGATCCTGCGCGACCGCTACGGCAACCAGAGCCGGTGGACCACGCCGGAGGTGATCGACGACATCAAGGCCGTCAGCGACGCCCTCGGCAAGGACGTCATCGCGCGCCTCGGCGAGCGCGGCATCACCACCGAACGCCTCCTCGGCAGCGACGGCCTCGTCCACGCCGGCGAGGGCGAGCGCTGGTGGTGGAAGGACAAGCAGCTCGTCGAGCTCGACAACCTCGTCGGCCCCATCACCCAGGTGGACCCCGACCGGCTCGCCAACCTGAAGCCCGGCCACTGCTACCTGGTCACCCCGCTGGCCCGCAACACCGCCGGCCAGGAGGTCAACACCGACGCCGACCGGGCCGCGGCCGCCATCGCGGGCGCCTCCTCGGCCACCTGCCTGACGCTCGTCACCGACGTCCCGCACCTCCTGATCGACGGGGAGCCGGTCCGCCAGATCAGCGCCGAGGCGGCCGCCGAGTTCCGCGACCGCGGGGCCACCGGCGGCATGCGCAAGAAGCTGCGGGCCGCGGGCGAGGCCCTGGACCGGGGCGTCGAGAAGGTCATCATCGGCAGCGCGCCCGTCTCGCACATGCTCGCCGAGGACACCGGCACCGTCATCACGCGCACGCAGCGAGAGGAGCAGGCCTCGTGACGACCTCCCGGGTCCTCGTGGTCAACAACGGAACGCTGTCCCTGAAGCAGCTGCGCAAGCGCTTCGAGGACCTCGGATCCGAGACCGACGTCGTCGACGCCGCCTCCGTGCCCGGCAGCCTGGACGCGAAGTACCAGGCGGTCGTGCTCAGCGGAACCAAGGTGCGCGCCTACGACAGCGACTACTACCGCCCCCTCATCGATCTCGTGATGGGTGCGAAGGTCCCGGTCTTCGGGATCTGCGGCGGCATGCAGATCATCGCCGTGGCCAACGGCGGCGAACTGGCCGACGGCCCCCAGCGCGTCGGGGGCCACCAGGTGCGGGTCGACAAGGAGGAGCCGATCTTCTCCCACGTCGGGCCCGAGGTCACGGTCTTCCACCGCCACACCCTGTACCTCCAGGGAGCGCCCGCCGGCTTCCGCTCCATCGGACGCTCCGAGCACGCCCCCGTCGAGTTCATCCGCTCCGACGACGGACGCATCTACGGCGCGCAGGCACACCTCGAGTTCCGCAGCGACGGAGCGGACATCCTGCGGGGCTTCGCCGAGCTCTACCAGTAGCCGGCGCCCACCGGACCGGCGTGCCGCACGACGTCGCATCCCCCGTCGTCGCTCGTGCGGCACGCCCGCAACCGCCCACGCGCGGACAGACACTCCCATCGATTCGATTAAGAGGTCCCAGGCAATGAGTTCTCTGGACGGCGGCCCCGCCGTGGACACGCCCGAAGATCCGGCATTCACCGTTTCGCTGAACGGCAGCGGAGGATCCCTCAAGGGATGGGTCGTCGTCGACTCCCTGTACGACGGCCTGGCCATGGGCGGCACCCGGATGACCGCCGGCGTCACCCAGGAGGAGGTGGCCGGTCTCGCCCGCGACATGACGCACAAGTTCACCCTCGCCGGCCTGCCCATCGGCGGTGCCAAGGCCGGCATCGTCGCCGACGGCGGTGACCGCGAGACGACGTTCCGCACCTTCGGCCGCACGGTCAAGCCGCTGCTGCACGGCGGCATCCACCTCGGCATCGACATGGGTGTCACGCCCGCCGACCGCGCCGTCTTCTTCGACGAGGCCGGCTACGACCCGCGCTACCGTCTCGGCGCCCCGGACATGCCGATCGACTGGCGCACCTACTACGAGCCGCTGATCGACTGCACCGGCCACGGCGTCGGCGTCGCCGCCGTCACCGCCCTGGAGGCGAGCGGCCGCACCGGCCCGGCCCGGGTCGTGATCCAGGGCTTCGGCGCCGTCGGCCGTGCCGTCGGGCACTTCCTGGAGGAGCGCGGGCACACCGTCGTCGGAGTCGCCGACGTCCAGGGCACCATCAGCGCCGACCGCCTCCCGGTGGCCGACCTCGTCGCCATCACCGACGAGTTCGGGAAGATCGACCGCTCGCGCCTGCCGCAGGACGTCACCGTCTCCGACGAACCGGACGCCTGGCTGGACGTGGAGGCCGACCTGCTGATCCTCGCGGCGCAGAAGCACGCGATCAACGCCGAGAACGCCCACCGCGTACGGGCCGGCCTCGTCGTCGAGGGCGGCAACCTCAGCTCCAGCTCCGAGGCCAAGGAGAAGGTGCGCGCCTCCGGCACCGTCCTCGTGCCCGGCGTGATCGCCAACATCGGCGGCGCCGCCTCGGCCGCCCTCGCCGTCACCCGCGTCGTCCCCTTCGACCTCGCCGCGGACGCCCGCAAGGCCTGGGTCTTCGACTGGGTCGGCGACCGGGTCCGCACCAACACCCGCGACCTGCTCGAAATCGCAGCCGCCCAGGCGGGCGACCCCCTGCCGACCCTGCTCACCGCCCGCCGGAAGGACCGCCGATGACCACCGAGACCGTCGAAGCACCCGTACAGCCCGCCCCGCCGGTCGTCGACGGAGTCGTCCTCACCCGCGAGACGATGCCCGTCATCGAGATCACCAGCCCCATGCCCGACGGGCGCGAGGCCCGCGAGGCCCTCTACTACCAGCGCGGCTGGTGGCGCACCGAGACCTTCCTCGACGACCTGCGCCGCCAGGCCCGCCTGCGCCCGCACAAGCTCGCGGTCGCCGGCCGCCGCATCGAGGAGGCCCGCACCGACACCCTCGACTACATCGAGCTGCGCCAACTCACCGACCGGTTCGCCGGCGCCCTGGTCGAACTCGGCGTCCAGCGGGGCGACTTCGTGGCCGTCCAGCTCCCCAACCGGTGGGAGATGGTGCCCCTGCTGTACGCGTGCATCCGCGTCGGCGCGGTCATCTGCCCGATCGCCCCCACCACCCCCGAGGCCCCGCTGCGCCACCGCCTCTCGCTCACCGAGGCCCGCGTCATCATCACCGTCGCCGAGTGGGAGGGCGACCGGCTCGGCGAGACCGCGATCCGGCTGGGGCAGGAGATCCCCACCCTGGAGAACGTGGTCATCGTCGACGGCCACGCCCCCGAGGGCGCCGTCGACTTCCGCGACCACTTCGTCGACACCCACTGGGAGGACGTCCACGACGAGGACCTCGCCGGGCGCGAACTGGGGCCCGACGAACCGTTCGTCGTCCTGTTCACCTCCGGCACCACCGGCGAGTCCAAGGGCGTCCTGCACAGCCAGAACACCGTCCACTCCGCCATCCGCGGCTACGTCGACACCTTCCTCCTCGACGAGCACCTGGTCGCCGCCGTGACCACCCCGCTCGTCCACTACTCCGGCTTCGGCCAGGGCGTCCTCGCCAGCGTCATGCTGGGCGGCACCATCGCCTTCCAGGACCACCGCAAGAACGAGGCGCTCCTGGACCTGGTCCAGAAGTACGGCGCCACCCTGCTGTACGGCCCCCCGCCCACCCTCACCGACATCGCCCAGTCCCAGCGGGACGAGCCGCGCGACGTCCACACGCTGCGCCACGTGGTGACCGGCTCCGCACAGGTGCTCCAGCCGCTGGTCGACGACCTGCGCGAGACCCTCGGCGCCCGTACGTACTCGCTGTGGGGCATGTCCGAGAACGGCCCGGTCACCATCACCAAGCTGGACTACAACCAGGACTGGGCGGCGCACAGCAACGGCCGGCCGATCGACGCCATGGAAATCCGGATCGACAAGTGCATCAACCCCACCGAGCGGGCCCCCGTCGGCCGGCTCCGGGTGCGCGGCGCCTCCCAGGCCCTCGGCTACTACCGGCGCGACGCCGAGTACCAGGCCCACCTCATGGACGACGCCTGGTTCGACACCGGTGACGTGGCCCGTGACGACGGCCGCGGCGGCATCCGCATCCTGTGCCGGGCGAGCGACGCCATCAAGCGCGACGGAATGGTCGTGCCCATGGCCGAGATCGAGTCGATCGTCAACCGGCACCCCAAGGTCGCCGAGACCACCCTCGTCGGCCCGACCGGCAAGGTCGAGGACCCGATCCTCGCGGTCGTCGTCCCCACCGGCGACGAGCACCCGACGCTGGAGGAGATCCGCGCCTACCTCCAGGAGACGGACCTCGACCCGCGCTTCCTGCCCGACCGCCTGGAGGTGATCGACGCCCTGCCCAAGACCCTGACCGGCAAGGTGCGCAAGGCCACCCTCCGAGAGCTCTACGGCGAGGCGTGAGCACCTTGCCCGAGCCCACGAACGTGACCATGTCGGCGACGCTCGCCGCCGACGAGGCCATCGCCCGCAGGCGGCTGGCCGGACAGAGCGTGCTCTCCATGGCCAGCGGCGAGATCGGCCTGCCCGTCCACCCCGGACTGCGGGCCCGGCTCGCCGAGGCCGCCCCGCTCGGCACGTACGGCCCCGTCGCCGGATCCCCGGCGCTGCGCGCCGCCGCCGCCGGTTACTGGCGGCGGCGCGGCCTCGACACGACGCCCGAGCAGGTCGTCAGCGGACCCGGCAGCAAACCGCTGCTGTTCGCGGCCCTCCTCGCCGTCGGCGGCGACGTGGTCATCCCGATGCCGAGCTGGGTCAGCTACGCGGCCCAGGCCGACCTCGTCGGAGTCCGCCACTTCTCCGTCCCGACCCCGCCGGGCCAGGGCGGCGTACCCGACCCCGACCTGTTGCGCGAGACCGTCACCGCCGCCAGGGCCGCCGGGCACGACCCGCGCTCCGTCATCGTGACCCTGCCGGACAACCCCACCGGCACCATCGCCCGGCCCGACACCGTACGGCGCCTGGGCGAGGCGGCCAGGGAGCTCGACCTCGTCGTCATCTCCGACGAGATCTACTGCGACCTGGTGTACGACGCGGCGGCCACCCCCGCCGTGTCGCCGGCCGCGTACGCCCCCGAGCGGACGATCGTCACCACCGGACTCACCAAGAACCTGGCGATCGGCGGCTGGCGCATCGGCGTGGCCCGGCTCCCCGACGGCGAGGCCGGGGAAGCCCTGCGGGAACGGCTGGTCGGCGTCGCCAGCCAGATCTGGTCCAGCCCCGCCGCGCCCGTCCAGGCGGCGGCCGCGTACGCCTTCGACGAGCCGGCCGAGGTGGTCGAACGCGTCGCCGCGAGCCGCCGGCTCCACGAGAAGGTGGCCCGCGCGACGGCCGAGCGGTTCACCGCCGCCGGAGCGCTGCTCCCGCCGGTCACCGCGACCTGCTACCTGTACCCCGACTTCGAGCCGCTGCGCGACCACCTCGCGCGGGCCCACGGCGTGCACACCGGGGCGGAGCTCGCCCAGCACCTCGTCGAACACCACGGCGTGGGCGTCCTCCCGGCGAGCGCCTTCGGCGAGCCGGAGCGGTCCCTGCGGCTGCGGGTGGCCACCAGCCGCCTCTACGGCGAGACCGAGGAGCAGCAGGAGGCGGCCCTCGCCGCCGGCGACCCGCTCGCCCTCGACTGGGTCCGCGCCGCGCTCGACCAGGTCGGGAAGGCCCTCGCCGACCTCGTCCGCGAGCCGGCCGCACCGGCCGCGCGCACCGCCGCCTGACCCACCACCCACCGACCTCATCTCTCCCCCCACGGCCTCAGGAGGGCCGACCACCATGACGATCCTGTTCGAATGCGAGTACAAGGGCGAGCGGTACGTGGGCTTCGACCTGCCCGTCCCCGGTGACGACCTGACGCTGTACCAGGTGTCCGACGGGCAGCTCCAGGCCGAGTTCATCGCCGCCGAGGAGTCGGCCCAGGTCGTGGCCACCGTCATCAGCGAGGCCGAGCGCATCACCGTCACCGCCGGCGACCCCGAGCTGCGCTACCTGCCGCCGCTGCTGCCCACCACCACCGGGAACGCGCTCCTCAGCGGCTTCATGGGCACCCACCGCTCCAAGTTCGACAAGGAGCCCACCGAGGGCGAGGAGTTCGTCGCCCCGAACTGGTTCTTCAAGGGCTTCGGCTCCTGGCTGCGCATGCCCGACGAGACCCTCGTCGTACCGAAGAAGGCCGTCGCGCTGATCGAGGAGCCGGAGGTCGCGCTGGTCTACGTCAACGACGACAACGGCGACCCGCACTACGTCGGCTACACCTTCGGCAACGACCTGTGCGACATCGGCCTGCACCGGCAGAACCCGGGCTGGAACCCGTACTGCAAGCTCAGCGACACCTCCATCGCCCCCTGGCTGTTCCTCGGCGAGCCGCCGAAGACGGTGACCGGCCGCGTCACCATCGAACGCGACGGCGTCTCCGCGTGGGAGGGCAACTTCGACTGCGGCGAGGACGCCCTCTACTTCAAGGCCCGCGACATGATGGCCAACCTCTTCGAGTACCCGGCGATCCGCCGCCCCGGCATGGTCAACTACGTGCTCCTCGGCGCGGACAAGGCCAGCTTCCACGACGGCTTCCGCATCGCCGACGGCGACCGCCTGGTCATCGACGTCAAGAGCCACGGCGTCACGCTCGCCAACCCGGTTCGGTTCGGCACCAAGACCGCGCCGTGAGCGGCGCGGAATCGCAGGTCGAGCTGCTGGTGCACCGGATGACGCACGAGGCGGACGACGTCCTCTCCCTCGATCTGGTGCACCCGGACGGCAAACCGCTGCCCGACTGGGCGCCCGGCGCCCACATCGACCTGCACGCCGGCGGACAGGTCCGGCAGTACAGCCTCTGCGGCGACCCCGCGGACACCGGCCGCTACCGGATCGCCGTCCTGCGGGCACCCGACTCGCGCGGCGGCTCCGCCTTCGTGCACCGCGAGCTCCGCCCCGGCGTCACCGTCACCGTGGGCGGGCCGCGCAACCACTTCCCGCCGGCCGACGCCGGAACGTACGTCTTCATCGCGGGCGGCATCGGCGTCACCCCGCTGCTCGTCCACGCCCGCGAGGCCGCGGCCCGCGGCAGGAACGTCCGGTTCTGGTACGGCGGCCGCACCCGCTCCTCGATGGCCTTCACCGAGGAGATCACCGCACTGGCCGGCGCCACCGCCGACAGCGCGGTGGCCCTCCACCCGAAGGACGAGAGCGGGCGCATCGACCTCCGCGCGGTCCTCGCGCAGGTGGTCGGCGACACCCGGATCTACTGCTGCGGGCCCGAGTCGCTCGTCGCCGAGACCGAGGCCCTCTGCACGGAGCTCGCCCTGCACGACCGGCTGCACGTCGAACGCTTCGCCGGGGTCAAGGCGGAGGCCCCCGAGGAGGGGGAGCGGGCCTTCGAAGTGGAGTGCGTCCGCTCCGGGCAGACCGTGACCGTGGGCCCCGACGAGTCGATCGTCGACGCCCTGGAGGACGCCGGGGTCTACGTCGAAGCCTCCTGCCGCGACGGTGTCTGCGGCACCTGCGAGACCCGTGTCATCGAGGGCGCCCCGGACCACCGGGACACCCTGCTGAGCGGCGAACAGCACGCCGCGGGCGACGTGATGATGCTCTGCGTCTCGCGCTGCGCCTCGAAGCGCCTCGTCCTCGACATCTGACGGGCGACCAGTTCCCAGCCACCCAAGGAGAGACAGTCCCGTGAGCACCGCGAGCCTCACAAGAACGGAAAGCCCCGCCCCACCGGTCCAGGACGTCACGGCCCCGCGCACCAGCAGGCTCCCGACGCTGACCGGCCTGCGCTTCCCAGCGGCCCTGCTGGTGTTCCTCTTCCACGCGGTACTGCCCTTCGCCAGCATCCGGATCTTCGCCGACAGCGGCGTGGAGCGGGGCATCTACAAGGCCCTCAGCGGCGTGGCCGGGCTGACCATGCCCTTCTGGTTCATGCTCAGCGGCTTCATCCTGATCTGGTCCGCCCGCCCCGGTGACACGGCGAGGGCCTTCTGGCGCCGGCGCTACGCCAAGATCGTGCCCCCGTACATCGTGGCCTGGGTGCTCGCACTGGTGCTCGTCGAGGGCGTCGACGGCTCGCACACCACCCCGGCGCAGGGGTTCCTCAGCCTCTTCATGATCCAGTCGTGGGTCCCCGACATCGCCACCAACTTCGCGGTGAACAACGTCAGCTGGTCGCTGTCCACCGAGGCGTTCTTCTACCTGTCGTTCCCGGCCCTGTACCTGGTGCTGCGCCGCATTCAGGGCCACCACCTGAAGTACTGGATCGGCGGCGTCATCGCGGCCGTGGCCGTGACCCCGCTCGTCACCTACGCCCTCATCCCGGTCGGCACCGGTGTCGTCCCCAACGAGCCGGGCCAGTCGGCCAACTACTTCTGGTTCTCCTACGTCTTCCCGCCGGGCCGCCTGCTCGACTTCGCCCTCGGCATGCTCGTCGGCCGGGCCGTGGTCCTGGGCCGCTGGCGCAACATCGGCATGATCTGGTCGGGCGTCCTGCTCGCCGTCTCGTACGTGGCCACCCTGTACGTGCCGTGGATGTTCGGCCTGCGCATCACCTGCATCATCCCCGCCGCCCTGCTCATCGCTGCCGGCGCCATCGCCGACAACGAGGGCCGGTTCACGATCTTCCGCAACCGCGCGATGGTCTGGCTCGGCGAGATCTCCTTCGCCTTCTACCTCGTGCACTTCACCGTGCTGGAGTACGCCCGCCGGCTGCTCGGAGACCGCCTCTTCGACACCCCGGCCGCCCTCGCGGTCCTCGCCGGGGAACTGGCCGCGGCGGTCCTGCTCGCCTGGGCCCTCTACGCCTGGGTGGAGCGCCCCCTCACCCGCAAGTGGTCGCGCTCGCGCAAGGCCCGTGCCGCGGCCGAGGCGGTGCTGCCCCGCCAGAGGACGAGCGCCTGAGCGCACCGAGTACGGCAAACAGCCGCGGCCGGACGGGGCCGCGCACCGCGAACACGCACCGAACGACAGGGGAGTGGACATTCCGATGGGAACGGGGAAAACGGCGGGCGGTCTCGCCGACAGGAAAGGGGGAGCGGGAAAGGGAGCCGGCGCGGCGCAGCCGCCCGCGGCCGACGCGGTACAGCTGCTGAACCCCGACGGCCGACGGGTGCCACACCCCGACTACGACATCGAGCCCACCCCGGAGGAACTGCGCGGGCTCTACCGGGACATGGTGCTCGCCCGTCGCACCGACGCCGAGGGCGTGACGCTCCAGCGGCAGGGCGAACTCGGCCTGTGGCCCTCCCTGCTCGGCCAGGAGGCCGCACAGGTCGGCTCCGCCCGCGCCCTGCACGCCGGCGACCACGTCTTCCCCAGCTACCGCGACCACGGCGTCGCCCTGTGCCGCGACGTCGACCCGCTGAAGCTGCTGGCCATGTTCCGGGGCGTCAACAACGGCGGCTGGGACCCGGCCGACCACGGCTTCCACCTCTACACCCTGGTCATCGGCTCCCAGACGCTGCACGCCACCGGCTACGCCATGGGCGTCGCCAAGGACGGCGCCGACACCGCCGTCATCGTGTACTTCGGCGACGGAGCCACCAGCCAGGGCGACGTCAGCGAGGCCTTCAACTTCGCCGCCGTCCACGGCGCCCCGGTGGTGTTCTTCTGCCAGAACAACCAGTGGGCCATTTCCGAACCCACCGAGAAGCAGAGCCGGGTCCCCATCCACCAGAGGGCGGCCGGGTTCGGCTTCCCCGGCGTCCGGGTCGACGGGAACGACGTGCTCGCCACGCTCGCCGTGACCCGGGCCGCGCTGGAGCGGGCCCGCAGCGGCGGGGGCCCCACGCTCGTCGAGGCGTACACCTACCGCATGGGCGCCCACACCACCTCCGACGACCCGACCAAGTACCGGGACTCCGCCGAGGTCGAGGAATGGGCCGGCCGCGACCCCATCGCCCGGCTGAAGAGCCACCTCCTCGACAACGGATGGGCCGACGAGGCCTTCCTGACCGGGGTGGACCGGGAGGGCGACGCACTCGCGCAGAGGCTGCGCGAGCAGGTCCGCTCCATGCCGGCCCCCGCCACCGAGGCGATCTTCGAACACGTCTACGCCGACCCGCACGCCCTCGTCGACGAGGAACGCACCGAGTTCACCCGCTACGAGGCGTCCTTCGCCCACACCGGAGGGAAGTGACATGACGACCCTGACGACCGAGAAGAACACGGCGACGGCCGCCGTGCCCACCGGGGCGAGGCAACTGCCGCTGGGCCGGGCCATCAACGAGGCCCTGCGCGCCGCCATGGCACACGACCCCAAGGTCCTGGTCATGGGCGAGGACGTCGGCAGGCTGGGTGGTGTCTTCCGCATCACCGACGGCCTGCAGAAGGAGTTCGGCGAGGAGCGGGTCATGGACACCCCGCTCGCCGAGTCGGGCATCGTCGGCACCGCCATCGGCCTGGCCCTGCGCGGCTACCGGCCGGTCGTGGAGATCCAGTTCGACGGGTTCGTCTTCCCCGGCTACGACCAGATCGTCACGCAGCTCGCGAAGATGCACGCCCGGTCCCTGGGCAAGATCAGGCTGCCGGTGGTCATCCGCATCCCCTACGGCGGCGGGATCGGCGCCGTCGAACACCACTCGGAATCCCCCGAGGCGCTCTTCGCGCACGTGCCGGGCCTCAAGGTGGTCTCCCCGTCGAACGCCTCGGACGCGTACTGGATGCTCCGGCAGGCGATCCTCGGCGACGACCCGGTGATCTTCTTCGAGCCGAAGCGCCGCTACTACGAGAAGGGCGAGGTCGACACGGCGGCGCCCGCGCACCCGCTGCACACGGCGCGCGTGGTGCGCGAGGGGCGCGACGCCACGCTCGTCGGGTACGGGCCGACGGTGAAGACCTGCCTGGACAGCGCCGCCGAGGCCGAGCGCGACGGGCACCGGCTCGAAGTGATCGACCTGCGCTCCATCTCGCCCATCGACTTCGACTCCGTCGCCGCCTCCGTGCGCCGCACCGGCCGCCTCGTCGTGGTCCACGAGGCCCCGGTCTTCTTCGGGGCCGGAGCGGAGATCGCCGCTCGCATCACGGAGCGCTGCTTCCACCACCTGGAGGCACCCGTGCTGAGGGTGGGCGGCTACCACTCCCCGTACCCGCCCTCGCGCCTGGAGGACGAGTACCTCCCGGGCCTGGACCGGGTGCTCGACGCCGTCGACCGCGCCATGGCGTACTGAGGGGGCGGGACCGTGACCGAACAGCGCTTCCGCGAATTCAAGATGCCCGACGTCGGCGAGGGCCTCACCGAGGCGGAGATCCTCAAGTGGTACGTCGCCCCCGGCGACACCGTGCACGACGGGATGGTCGTGTGCGAGGTGGAAACCGCCAAGGCGGCCGTCGAACTGCCCATCCCGTACGACGGCGTCGTGCACGAACTGCGCCACGCCGAGGGCACCTCGGTGGACGTCGGCCAGGTGATCATCTCTGTGGACACCACCCCGACGGCGGCTCCGGCCGCCGCCCCGTCGACCGTCGCTCCGGCAGTTGCCGCCCTGCCTCCGCAACCCTCCCCCGAACCGGCGCCCGCGCCGACCCGGCAGCCCGTGCTCGTCGGCTACGGCGTCTCCGACGGCCCGTCCCGCCGACGCCCGCGCAAGCCGGCGCCGACCGCCGGCAGGGCCACCGCCCAGGCCGACGGCAGGCCCTCCGCACCGGCGCCGACCGGTGCCCGCCCGCTGGCGAAGCCCCCGGTCCGCAAGCTCGCCAAGGACCTGGGCGTGGCCCTGGACGCGGTCCCCCCGACCGGGCCCGACGGCACCGTCACCCGCGCGGACGTGCACGCGGCGGCCACGCACCCCCGGACCGCCGAGCCCCCCGCAGGCGACCCGGCCGCGCCCGTGACCCGTATCCCCGTCAAGGGCGTACGACGGGCCACCGCGCAGGCCATGGTGGCGAGCGCCTTCTCCGCGCCGCACGTCACGGAGTTCGTGACGGTCGACGTCACGCGGACCATGAACCTGGTCGAGGAACTCAGGCAGGACGAGGAGATGCGGGGCCTGCGGGTGAACCCGCTCCTGCTGATCGCCCGGGCCCTGGTCGTCGCGATCCGCCGCCACCCGGAGATCAACGCCTCCTGGGACGAGGTGAACCAGGAGATCGTGCTCAAGCACGACATCAACCTGGGCATCGCCGCCGCCACCCCGCGCGGTCTGCTCGTGCCGAACATCAAGGACGCGCACACCAAGCCGCTGCCCGAACTGGCCCGCGCGCTGGCCGAGTTGGTCGCCACCGCGAAGGAGGGGAAGACCTCCCCGGCCGACATGCAGGACGGCACCGTCACCCTCACCAACGTCGGCGTCTTCGGCGTCGACACCGGCACGCCGATCCTGAACCCGGGCGAGTCCGCGATCCTCGCCGTCGGCGCGATCAACCGCCGGCCGTGGGTCCACAAGGGCAAGGTGAAGCCGCGCCACGTGCTGACCCTCGCCCTCTCCTTCGACCACCGCCTGGTCGACGGCGAACTCGGCTCGAAGGTGCTGGCCGACGTGGCCCGGCTCCTGGAGCATCCCAAGCGCTTCCTCGTCTGGGGGGCGTGATGGAGACCGAGCAGGTCACCGGTGCGCAGTCCCTCGTCCGATCCCTCGAAGAGGTGGGGTGCGACACCGTGTTCGGCATCCCGGGCGGTGCCATCCTCCCGGCGTACGACCCGATGATGGACAGCAGGAAGGTCCGTCACATCCTGGTCCGTCACGAGCAGGGCGCCGGTCACGCCGCGACCGGTTACGCGCAGGCCACCGGCAAGGTGGGCGTGTGCATGGCCACGTCCGGTCCGGGTGCGACGAACCTGGTGACGCCGATCGCCGACGCGCACATGGACTCCGTGCCGCTGGTCGCGATCACGGGTCAGGTCTCCTCCAAGGCGATCGGTACGGACGCCTTCCAGGAGGCGGACATCGTCGGCATCACGATGCCGATCACCAAGCACAACTTCCTGGTCACCAAGGCCGACGACATCCCGAAGACGATCGCGGAGGCGTTCCACATCGCCTCGACCGGCCGCCCCGGCCCGGTCCTGGTCGACATCGCGAAGGACGCCCTCCAGGCACGGACCACCTTCTCCTGGCCCCCCACCATGGACCTGCCGGGCTACCGGCCGGTGACGAAGCCGCACGCCAGGCAGATCCTCGAAGCCGCACGGCTGATCAGCGCGGCGAAGCGCCCGGTGCTGTACGTCGGCGGCGGCGTGATGAAGGCCGGCGCCACCGCCGAGCTGAAGACGCTGGCGGAACTGACCGGGATCCCCGTGACCACCACCCTGATGGCACTCGGCTCCTTCCCGGACAGCCACCCGCTGCACATCGGGATGCCGGGCATGCACGGCTCGGTCACCGCCGTCACCGCACTCCAGAGGTCGGACCTCCTCATCGCCCTCGGCACCCGCTTCGACGACCGCGTCACGGGCAAGCTGGACAGCTTCGCCCCCTTCGCCAAGGTGATCCACGCGGACATCGACCCGGCGGAGATCGGCAAGAACCGTGCCGTCGAGGTCCCGATCGTCGGCGACGCCCGCGAGGTCATCGCCGACCTGATCCGGGCCGTCCGGGCCGAGCACGCCGAAGGCGCCACCACCGACCACACGGCCTGGTGGGCGGAGCTCGACCGCCGCCGCGCCACCTACCCCCTCGGCTACGACCTGCCCGAGGACGGTTCGCTCGCCCCGCAGCAGGTCATCGAACGGATCGGCGCGCTCGCGCCGAAGGGCACGGTCTTCGCCGCGGGAGTGGGCCAGCACCAGATGTGGGCCTCGCACTTCGTGAACTACGAGGAGCCCCGCACCTGGCTGAACTCCGGCGGTGCCGGAACGATGGGCTACGCGGTCCCGGCCGCGATGGGCGCCAAGGTCGGCATGCCGGACCGCACGGTCTGGGCGATCGACGGCGACGGCTGCTTCCAGATGACCAATCAGGAACTGGCCACCTGCGCGCTGAACGACATCCCGATCAAGGTCGCGATCATCAACAACGGCGCGCTGGGCATGGTCCGCCAGTGGCAGACCCTGTTCTACGGCCGGCGGTACTCCAACACGGTCCTGCACGCGGACGAGACCGGCCACGACACCGTCGGCTCCCAGCTCGGCGAATCGAGCGCCCCCCGGACGGGCACCCGCGTCCCGGACTTCGTGAAGCTGTCCGAGGCCATGGGCTGCGTGGCGCTGCGCTGTGAGGACCCGGCCGACCTGGACAAGGTCATCGCCGAGGCCAACGCGATCGACGACCGCACCGTGGTCATCGACTTCATCGTCCACGAGGACGCCATGGTGTGGCCGATGGTCGCCGCCGGCACCTCCAACGACGAGGTCATGGCCGCCCGGGGCGTCCGTCCCGACTTCGGCGACCACGCAGACGACTGAGGAGCCTGCACATGTCCAAGCACACGCTCTCCGTCCTGGTCGAGAACACGCCCGGCATCCTCGCCCGGATCGCCGCGCTGTTCTCCCGCCGCGGGTTCAACATCGACTCCATCTCGGAGGGGACGACCCAGGACCCCGGTGTCTCCCGCCTCACCATCGTCGTCGACGCCGAGGTCTGTCCGAAGGACCAGGTCGTCTCGCAGATCGGCAAGCTGGTCAACGTCCTCGAAGTCGCCGAATTCGCCCCGGGTACGGCCGTCACCAGCGAGATCGCCCTGGTGAAGGTCCGGGCCGACAACGTGACGCGCTCGCAGATCGTCGAGATCGTCCGGCTCTTCCGCGCCCGGATCGTCGACGTCGTGCCCGAGGCCGTCACCATCGAGGCCACCGGCACCACCGAAAGACTCGCCGCCCTCCTGGAGATGCTGAAGCAGTACGGCATCAAGGAGCTGGTCCACTCCGGCACCGTCGCCATCGGGCGCGGTGCCCGCGTACTGGACGGCCGCCCCCTGCGCGGCGTCGACCCCGGCCCGCTGCGCGCCACCGCCTAGCCGCCCCCACCCAACCACCGATCCATCCCCGAGGGAGTTCTTCCAGTGGCCGAGCTGTTCTACGAGAACGACGCCGACCTGTCCATCATCCAGGGCCGCAAGGTCGCGGTCATCGGTTACGGCAGCCAGGGCCACGCCCACGCGCTGTCGCTCCGTGACTCCGGCGTCGACGTCGTCGTCGGCCTGAAGGAGGGCTCGAAGTCCAAGGCCAAGGCCGAGGAGCAGGGCCTGAAGGTCGTCCCCGTGGCCGAGGCCGCCGCGTGGGCGAACGTCATCATGATCCTGACCCCGGACCCGCTCCAGGCCGAGATCTACGAGGAGTCCGTCAAGGACCACCTCGAGGAGGGCGACGCGCTCTTCTTCGGCCACGGCTTCAATGTCCGCTACGGCTTCATCAAGCCCCCGGCCGACGTGGACGTCGCCCTCGTCGCCCCGAAGGGCCCGGGTCACCTGGTCCGCCGCCAGTACGAGGAAGGCCGCGGCGTCCCGTGCATCGCCGCCGTCGAGCAGGACTTCACCGGTTCCGCCTTCGCGCTCGCGCTGTCGTACGCGGCCGGTATCGGCGGCACCCGTGCCGGTGTCATCAAGACCACCTTCACCGAGGAGACCGAGACCGACCTGTTCGGTGAGCAGGCCGTCCTCTGTGGTGGTGCCTCCGCGCTGGTGAAGGCCGGTTTCGAGACGCTGACCGAGGCCGGCTACCAGCCCGAGATCGCGTACTTCGAGTGCCTGCACGAGCTGAAGCTCATCGTCGACCTCATGTACGAGGGCGGCCTGGAGAAGATGCGCTGGTCGGTGTCCGAGACCGCCGAGTGGGGCGACTACATCACCGGCCCGCGCGTCATCACCGACGCCACCAAGGCCGAGATGAAGAAGGTCCTGGAGGAGATCCGGTCCGGAGAGTTCGCCAACACCTGGATGGCCGAGTACAAGGCCGGTCTGCCCAAGTACGACGAGTACAAGAAGGCCGACTCGGAGCACCTGCTGGAGACCACCGGCAAGAAGCTGCGGGGGCTCATGAGCTGGGTCGGTGAAGACGCGTGAGCATGCCGAACAGTGCCGCCACCCAGGAGTTCCGGGCCGCGCGCGACTTCCTCCTGAGCCACCGGGAGGACCTGGAAGCCGCCTGCGAGGGCTTCGTCTGGCCCCGGCCCGCCCAGTTCAACTGGGCCCTCGACTGGTTCGACGTGATCGCCGAGGGCAACGAGCGCACGGCCCTGCACATCGTCGAGGACGACGGCAGCGAGGAACGCCACTCCTTCGCGCGGCTGTCCGCCCGCTCCGACCAGGTCGCGACCTGGCTGCGCGCCCAAGGGGTGGTGGCCGGCGACCGGATCCTGGTCATGCTCGGCAACCAGGTCGAGCTGTGGGAGACGGCGCTCGCCGCGATGAAGCTGCGCGCCGTGCTCACCCCGGCGACACCCCAGCTCGGCCCCGTCGACCTGCGCGACCGGATCGAGCGCGGCCGGGTCTCGTACGTGATCGTGCGCGCCGAGGACCGGGCGAAGTTCGACGAGGTGCCCGGCACCTACACCCGCATCGTCGTCGGCGACACGGGAGACGAACCGGGCGCCGGCTGGGTGTCGTACGGCCGCGCCGACTGGTACCCCGAGAGCTTCGAACCCGACGGCCCGACACGCGCCGACGACCCCCTGATGCTCTACTTCACCTCGGGCACCACCTCGCGGCCCAAGCTCGTCGAGCACACCCATGTCTCCTACCCCGTCGGCCACTTGTCGACGATGTACTGGATCGGGCTGAAGCCCGGCGACGTCCACCTGAACATCTCCTCGCCGGGCTGGGCCAAGCACGCCTGGTCGAACCTGTTCGCGCCGTGGAACGCCGAGGCCACCGTCTTCGTCCACAACTACGAGCGCTTCGACGCCACCCGCCTGATGGCCGAGATGGACCGCGCGGGCGTCACGAGCTTCTGCGCCCCGCCCACCGTCTGGCGCATGCTCATCCAGGCCGACCTGACCCGGCTGCGCACCCCGCCCCGCGAGGCGGTCGGGGCGGGGGAGCCGCTCAACCCCGAGGTCATCGAGCAGGTCAGGGCCGCCTGGGGGGTGACGGTCCGCGACGGGTACGGGCAGACGGAGATGAGCCTCGGCATCGGCAACTTCCCCGGCCGGCCCGTCGTCCCCGGCTCCATGGGCCTGCCGGCGCCCGGCTTCCGCGTCACCCTCCTGGACCCGGTCACCGGCGAGCCCGCCGACGAGGGCGAGATCTGCCTCGACCTCTCGCCCCGCCCGGTCGGCCTGATGGCCGGCTACCACGGTGACGCGGAACGCACCGCCGAGGCCATGGCGGGCGGTTACTACCGCACCGGCGACATCGGCTCGCGGGACGCGGACGGCCGCATCACCTACATCGGCCGCGGCGACGACGTGTTCAAGGCCAGCGACTACAAGATCTCCCCCTTCGAGCTGGAGAGCGCGCTCCTCGAACACGAGGCGGTCGCCGAGGCCGCCGTCGTGCCCGCTCCGGACGAGGTCCGCCTCGCCGTGCCGAAGGCGTACGTCGTCCTCGCCGAGGGCTGGGAGCCCGGGCCGGACACCGCGCGCACGCTCTTCGCGCACTCGCGCGCGGTGCTCGCGCCCTACAAGCGGCTGCGCCGCATCGAGTTCGGGCCGCTGCCCAAGACGGTGTCGGGCAAGATCCGCCGCGTCGAGCTGCGCGAGGCGACCGCCGCCGGCTCGGCCGCCGAGTACCGCGAGCACTAGTACCGCGAACGCCGGCCGCGCGCAACCGGCCGGGCGGAAAAGGTGCCCGTTCGGCAAGTTGCCAAGAGCGCGGAGGTTAGCGCTCCATAAAGAGAAAACCGAACGTTCGCTATGTAATCTCACTGCTGGGCCGCGCCCGTGTGCGCCACCGACCTCCACCCCGAGCCATTCCAAGGACGGTTAAGACATGTCAGCGGAAACCCTTTCCGTACCGGCTTCCACCTCGGTGTCGTTCGTGAACGTCATCGACCCCGAGTTCCGATTCGACACCCCGGACGTGGCCCGGGCGCAGGCCGAGAACTGGTACGCCGAGAGCCCGCTGGGCATGCTCGTCCTGCGTCACGCCGAGGCCGCGGAGCTCGTCCGCGACAACCGGCTGACCCACAACGGCCACGGCTTCATGGAGCAGAACGGCATCACCGACGGCCCGGTGTACGACTGGTTCGTGAACGGCCTGGTCAACCAGGACGGCGACAGCCACCGCCGGATGCGCTCCCTGGTGAGCAAGGCCTTCACCCCGCGCATGCTGGAGAACCTGCGCCCGCTCATCCGGGAGACCAGCGAACGCCTCGCCGACGAGATCGCCGCCGCCGGCGAGGTCGACTTCTTCGAGGCCTTCGCCGACGCCCTGCCGCTGACCGTCATGACCCAGCTGCTCGGCGTGCCCGCCAAGGACTTCCCCGTCTTCGGCAAGTGGAGCTCGGAGATCGGTCTGGTCTTCAGCCTGGCGCTCGGCGGCGACATCCCGGCGCGCGTGGAGGCCGCGGTCGTCGGCCTCTACGACTACGTCGAGGGCCTCATGGCGGACAAGCTGGCGAACCCGACCGACGACCTCATATCCGCGCTGGTCACCACCCGCCGCGCGGACGGCGACGTCAGCCACGAGGAGCTGAAGAACCTCATCGTCACGATGGTGTTCGCGGCCCACGACACGACGCGCCTCCAGCTCGCCAACGCCCTGGTCACCTTCGCCGAGCACCCCGACCAGTGGGCCCTGCTGGGCGAGCGCCCCGAGCTCGCCCCCCGGGCCGTCGAGGAGGTCATGCGCTGGCGCCCCTCCTCCAACGCCGTGTACCGGTACGCGGCCGAGGACATCGAGTTCCGCGGGCAGCACATCCCCGAGGGCACGATGTTCATGATCGGCGTCCAGGCCGTCCAGCGCGACCCGCTGGCCTACCCCGGCGGCGAGGTCTTCGACATCACCGCCGAGCGCAAGACGGCCGTGATGCAGTTCGGCGGCGGGCCGCACTACTGCATGGGCGCCCCGCTCGCGCGCATGGAGATCACCGAGGCACTGCCCGCACTGGCCCGCCGGCTGGGGGCGCCCTCCGTCACCGGGCCCCTCACCTGGCGCCCCGCCATCGGGATCACCGGCCCGAACGAGCTCCGGCTCCGCTTCGGCTGATCCCTCCCGCCCCCACCCGTCCCACCACCCCCAGATTGACGATCAGTCACATCCAGGAGCCCTTATGACCACCGCAACACCGGCGAAGAAGACAGGACTCGTCCTGTTCCTGCTGGCCTTCTCACAATTCATCATCAGCGTCGACTACAACATCGTGTATGTCGCGCTCCCCGACATCGGCGCGGACCTCGGCTTCTCCGCCCAGTCCCTGCAGTGGGTCGTCTCCGCCTACGCCGTCGCCTTCGGCGGCATGCTGCTCTTCGGCGGCCGCGCGGTCGACCGCATCGGCGCCCGCCGCCTGCTCATGACGGGCCTGGGCCTGTACGCGGTCTCCTCGCTCGCCGGTGGCTTCGCCACCAACCAGGGCCTCCTGATCGGCGCCCGCCTCGTCCAGGGCATCGGCGGCGCGCTCCTCTTCCCGGCCGTCCTGGCCCTCATCGCCACCTCCTTCGAAGGCACGCAGCGCAACAAGGCGTTCGCCGCCTGGGGTTCGGCCGGTTCCCTCGGCCTCGCGGCCGGCGCGCTGCTCGGCGGTGTGCTGACCGACCTGGCGTCGTGGCGCTGGGTGTTCTTCATCAACATCCCGCTCGCCCTGATCATCCTCATCCCGGCCCCCAAGGCCATCCGCGCGGACGGTCCCGCCAACCTCACCAAGGGCTTCGACATCCCGGCGGCCCTGCTCTCCACCATCGGTGTCTCCGCCATCGTCACCGGCCTGGTCAGCGGCCCGGAGAAGGGCTGGTCCGACACGATCACCCTCGGCTCGCTGATCGTCGGCGCGGTGCTGCTGATCGCCTTCTTCATCACCGAGGCCAAGACCCGCAACCCGCTCATGCCGCTGCGGCTGCTGAAGAACCGTCCGCTGGTCGTCGCCATGTCGGTGCTCTTCGTCTTCCAGACGGCGCTCGCGGGCGCGTACTACGTCTTCACCACCTACGTGCAGCCCGTCCTCGGCTACAGCCCGATCCAGGCCGGTCTCGCCTTCCTGCCGCTGACGCTGGTGTCCATCATCGGCGCCGGCAAGCTCGCCCCGAAGTTCATGGAACGCTTCGGCATGCGCGCCACCCTGTCGACCGGCATGGTCGTCAACGGCATCGGCATCGCCCTGACCATCTTCGGGATGTCCATCGACGGATCCTTCTACGCCCTGCTGCCCGGCTCCATCGTCTGGGGTGTCGGCGGCGGACTCGTCTTCGTCTCCGTCTTCGCCTCCGCCAGCTCCGGCGTCGGCCCGGAGGAGCAGGGCGTGGCCGGTGCCATGGCCTCCACCTCCCAGCAGATCGGCGGAGCCGTCGGCCTCGCCGTACTGGTCGCCATCGCCAACTCCACCTTCTCCGGCACCTACGTCGACGCCGCCAAGTCCGACATCCTGGAGGGTCTGCAGCTCGCCGGCCTGATCGGTGCCGGACTCCTGGTCCTCGGCGGCATCCTGGCCCTCGCGCTGAAGAAGGACGCCCCCGCGGCGGCCGCCCCGGTCGAGGCCCCCGCCGAAGCCGTGGAGCGGCAGCCGCAGCACGTCGGCTGAGCCCGCTGAAGATCCCGGCGCCATGTGCCCCCGCCCCCACGGGCGGCACATGGCGCCGACGCGCGCCCGGGTGTGGCTGCGCCGGGCCGTCGCGCGCGGCGCCGCTTCCGGGGCTCCGCCCCGCACCCCGCTCCTCAAGCGCCGGAGGGGCTTGTTCCGCCGGAAACGCCGGAGGGGCCGGAATTGCCGCTCGGCGACAGTTCCAGCCCCTCCGGCGAAGCCGGGCCCGGCGGGTCAGTGCGGGACCGGGCAGCCGTCCGGGCCGCACGCGTGGGCGTCCGCTCCCGCGCCCACCACCTGGAGCGCGGGCCGGGCGCTCTCCCAGGCCTGCGCGAGCGCCCGGCTGAACGCCTCGGCGGGCTGGGCGCCGGAGATCCCGTACTTCCGGTCCAGCACGAAGAACGGCACGCCCTGCGCCCCGAGCTCCGCCGCCTCGCGCTCGTCGGACCGCACGTCCTCGGCGAAGGCCTTCGGATCGGCGAGGACCTTCCGGGCCGCGTCGGCGTCGAGCCCCGCCTCCACCGCGAGCTCGACCAGCCGCTCGTCGTCGAAGATGGAGCGCTCGTCGGCGAAGTTCGCCCGGTACAGCAGCCCCACCAGCTCGTGCTGACGACCCTGCGCCTTCGCGAAGTGCAACAGACGGTGGATGTCGAAGGTGCCGCCGTGGTCGCGGCCCATCACGTACGGCAGCCCCTCGCCCGCGGACTGCCGGGTGAGGTTCTTCTCGTTGGCCAGCGCCTGGGCCTCGCTCCACCCCTTGCCCTTCATCAGCACCTTGACGATGGGCTGGACGTCGTCCTTGGCGCGCCCGGGCTCCAGCTCGAACGACCGGTGCACGACCTCGACCTCGTCCCGGTGCGGGAAGGCGGCCAGGGCCTTCTCGAACCGGGCCTGGGCGACGTAGCACCAGGGGCAGGTGATGTCCGACCAGATCTCAACACGCATGAGCAGGGTCCCTTCCGGAATACGGCATGTACGCATGTACGGGAGCGAAGACCACTCCTGCCCATCCAACTGGGAAAAACGGATGATCCTTCCCCTGTCAGCCGCGCTCCGGACGGACCAGCAGCCCCCGTTCCATGGCGGTCACCACGGCGTGGGTGCGGTCGCTGACGTCCAGCTTGGCGAAGACCCGCAACAGATGGGTCTTGACCGTGGCCTCCGCGATGACCAGGCGCTTGCCGATGTCCGAGTTGGACAGCCCGTCGGCCACGGCGCTCAGCACGTCGAGCTCGCGGGCGGTCAGCACGACCGGGTCGGGCTGCCGCATCCTGGCCACCAGCCGCTCCGCCACCCGCGGTGCCAGCACCGTCTCGCCGCGGGCCGCCGAACGGATCGCGCTCACGAGCTGCTCGCGGGTGGTGTCCTTCAGCAGGTAGCCGATCGCTCCGGCCTCGACGGCCCGTTCGATCTCCACGTCGGTGTCGTACGTGGTGAGGATCAGCACGCGGGTCGCGGCCGGGCCGGCGACGATCTCGGAGGTGGCCGCCACCCCGTCCATCACGGGCATCCGCAGGTCGATCAGGGCCACGTCGGGGCGCAGGTCCGCGACGAGTTCCACCGCCTCCCGCCCGTTGTCGGCCTCGCCCACGATGGCGATGCAGGGCTCGGGGGCGAGGAGCGCGACGACACCGGCGCGCATCACCGTGTGGTCGTCCACCACGACGACGCGGATCCTTCTCTCGGCTCGGTCCGTCGTCTGCATCTCAGGGCTGTCCGTTCGTGTGGATGGTGGCGAGGATGCGGGTGCCGTCCCCGAGCGAGCTGGTGACCGTGAGGTCCCCGTCGAGTTCGGCGAGGCGCTTGCGCATGCCGTCGAGGCCGAAGCCGCGGGAGTCCTCGACGACGAAGCCGCACCCGTCGTCGGTGATCTCCAGCTCGATGGCGTGCGGGTGCCGGGTGAGGACCACGCCCACCGTGGTGGCCGCGGCGTGCTTGCGTACGTTCGCCAGGGACTCCTGGGTGCACCGCAGGAGGGCGATCCGCGTCTGCTGGTCGCATTCCACGTCCGCCGGCAGCTCCGCCTCGACGGTCAGCCCGGTGTCCTGGGTGAACCGGTCCAGGGTCCGGCGCAGGGTCACCGCGACCGAACCGGGGGCCAGGCCGCTCTGCGGGGCGGAACCCACCAGCACCCGGGCCTCGACGAAGTTCTCGCGGGCGGTCTGTTCGATGGAGACCAACTGCTGCATGGTCCGCTCCGGATCGGAGGCGACGGTCGAACGGGCCGCCTCCGCCAGCACGATGATGGAGGCGAACCCCTGCGCCAGGGTGTCGTGGATCTCCCGGGCCATCCGCTCCCGCTCGTCCGCCGCGCCCTGCTGCCGGTGCGCCTCGGCGAGCCGGGCCTGCGCGCTCTCCAGTTCCGCGCCCAGCAGCCCGGCCCGGGCGTCGCCGTCCGCGACGAGCCGGTGGATCAGCAGGCCGATGAAGACCGAGGCCGCGTACCCGATGAAGACGAAGACGATGTTGCCCGTCAGGGACTCGTCGCCCCGCAGGCTGCTGCCGACGACCGTGCCCGCGGCGGCCGCCCCGCTGAGGACGATCGAGGCGCGGACGCCGGTCGCGAAGAGCCAGAACTGGGGGAGGGAGACGATGAAGAGGGCCGCCCCGCCGCCCGGCAGGCCTCCCATGGCACTCAGCCCGAGGGCGAGGAGGGCCAGGTAGGCCTGGGGCCGCAGGAGGGGATTGTCCGGAAATCGCCGTACGGCGGTGTAGCAGGAGGCGAGGACCGCCAGCAGGGCCAGGGCCCCCCACTTGGGTGCTCCCGAGTCGTTCTCCACCCCGATGACCGAGGGGCCCAGACCCAGCAGCACCCATGCCGTGGTGTACCAGCCGTGGAGCCTGTCGACGCTCAACCGGACCGAGGACTGCGGCCGTTCACTCATGGGGTCAGCCTACGGTCGCCGGCTGACGTTCCGTTGAAGCCTGCGGCCGGACCTGGCGCATACCGCGCCGCGACGGCCACCAGTTCCACTCGCCCAGCAGCAGCATCAGCGAGGGCAGGATCAGGATCCGGATCACGAAGGCGTCCAGCAGGACCGCCGCGGCGAGGGCGAAGCCGATCTGCTTCATCTCGATCAGGTGCAGTGCGGCGAAGCTGGCGAAGACGGTGACCATGACCACGGCCGCGCTGGTGACCACCCCGGCGGAGCTGCCGATGCCGTCCAGGACCGCCTGGCGGGTCGGGGTGCCGTTCATCCGGGCCTCCCGGATCCGGCTGATCACGAAGACCTGGTAGTCCATCGAGAGCCCGAACAGGATCACGAAGAGGAAGAGCGGCACCCGGGCCCCGATGGAGCCGGTCGATTCGAAGGCGAGGATCCCCTCGGCCCATTCGTTCTGGAAGACGAGCACCAGCAGGCCGAGCGAGGCGAAGGCGGAGAGCAGGTTGAGGACGATGCCGATCAGGCCGAGGACGACGGAGCGGAAGGCCCACACGGTCATCACGAAGGTGACGAGCAGCAGCGCGCCGATGATCAGGGGGAGCTTCTGCTTCTGGTGCGTCGGGTAGTCGGCATTGCGGGCGACGTCGCCGGTCACGGCGGTCTCGGTGCCGGTCAGCTCGCCCACGGTGGCGGGGATCAGCTCCGTGCGCAGTTTCTTCAGGGAGGTGTGGGCCTCGACGCTGCCGACGGGGTGGGCGACCGCCATCTCCAGCATGGTGATCCGGCCGTCGGGGGAGGTGCGCAGGAACGGCTTTCCGCTGATCGCGGGGTCCTCCGCGGTGGCGCGGTCCGCGAGTTCGGTGAGGGCGGAGGCCACCTCGGCGCGGCGGCCGGCGTCCGCCTTCACGAGGACCTGGTGCATCGAGTTGAGCTCGGGGTAGGCGGCCATCGCCCTGTCGTAGGTCTGCATGGCGCCGATGGCGCGGGAGTGGGTGTCGCGGCCCATCTCGGTGAGGTTCAGGTTCAGCACGGGCAGGGCGAGGGCGACCATCGCGAGGGTGGCCACGGCCAGGGTGGCGACGGGGTGCTTCGCGGTGGGCCGCAGCACGGCCGCGGTGATCCGGCCGGCTCCGCTCCTCGGCTGCTTGACGCGCAGGGTACGACCCTTGGCGGCGGCGCGGGCCTCCTTGCGGGCCCGGCGGCGGTCGGCGCGCTCGCCGAGCTTGGCCAGCAGGGCGGGCAGCACGGTCAGCGAGCTGAGGACGGCGACCAGGGTGACGACGATGGCGCCGGTGGCGATGGAGGAGAAGATCACGTCGTCGGCGAGGAACAGGGTGGCGCTGGAGACGGCCACGGCCAGACCGGAGACGACGACGGCGCGGCCCGAGGTGGCGGCGGCCAGTTCGACGACGGCCTGCGGCGTCAGACGTCCGCCCGCCCGGGCCCGCTCCTCACGTTCCCGCTTGAGGTAGAAGAGGGTGTAGTCCACGCCGACGGCCAGGCCGATCAGCAGGATCACGTTGGTGCCGACGCCGGCGTCCGGGAAGACGTGCGAGGCGAGCATCGACAGGCCGACCGCGGCGATGATCGAGGAGAGCGCCAGCAGCAGCGGGACGACGGCCATGGCGATGGAGCTGAAGACGACCAGCAGGGTGATCAGGGTGACGGGGAGCGCGATGACCTCCGTGCGGGCCAGGTCGTCGCCGCGGAGCCCGTCCACGCCCTTGCTGATCGAGGGGGAGCCGACTTCCTCCACCCACAACCCCGGATAGGCCTCCTGGACGGCCGCGGTCTGCGCGAGGAGCGCGTCCACGTGCTTCTTCGCGTCGAACTCGGCGCCCTTCATGGTGACGTCCACGCGTAACGCAGAGCCGTCGGAGGCGGGCACCGGGGCGCCGACCGAGGCCACCTCGGGGAGCGCGGCCATCCGGGCGCCGACGTCGCGGGCGGCCGCCTCGGCCAGGGCCTTGTCGAAGGAGCCGGCGCCGGGCCTGGCGTGGATCAACACCCGCTCCACGGGCCTCTGCTGGAGGCCGCCCTCCGCGGCGATGGCCTCGGCACGGCCCGCCTCGCCGATGCGGAAGTCCTCGCTGGTGGCGGGATTCGCGCCGATCGCGATGCCCGCCCCCAGGCAGAGGACGACGAAGAGGAGCCAGCCGGTAATGGCTTTCCAGGGGTTGCGGGCGCTCCATCGAGCCATGCGCACAGTGGGGTTCGTCATGACATACATGCTGGTCGGAGCAGGTGTGTCGGCGACAGGTGCGACCGGTTGAACTCCGGGTCCACCGACTGGTGGACAAGGGGCGTGGCCCGAAGCGGAAGTGGGGGCCGGCGGTCCGCGCGAGGTCGGCGCACGCGACGGCCCCCGTTCCGAGGGTGACCACTCGGAACGGGGGCCGGGGAAGGCGGATCAGTGGAAGCTGAGGGTCCGGTAGACCGTCACGTTTCCCACGAGTTCCTGGCACAGCTGCGCGGCGGCCGCCAGCCGGGCGGGGCAGTCCGGGGCTTCGGTGTCCATGAGGATGCCCAGGGTGGTGCCGCTGTGCCCGACGACCACGCCCAGACCGCCGACCTCCTCGCAGATGCCGGTCATCGGCTCCAGGGACCACTTGTGGCGCAGCACCTGGTTCATCCGGGCGCTCGCCGTGGCCACCCGCCCGACCTCGGCCAGGTCACGGGCGGCGACGGCGCCGGTCACCCGGTCCAGGAGGCGCGCGTACTCCCGTTTGTCGGCCGCCGTGAAGGGCTTCGGGATGTTGTTGAAGGCGACCGTGTCGACCGCACCGCCCTCGTCGACGCCGACCACCGCCATCGAGGGCAGCGAACCCAGCTCCGCCCGCAACCGGACGCTGCGGTGGTGGAAGGCCACGACCGCGTCGTAGAGCACCCCGTCGGTCGGTTCGATCCGCGCCAGGTACCCCTCGATGCGGCGCGGCGGCATCGGGACGCCGAGCGCGTTGGCCACCGCCCGCGCCGTCGCCACCAGGTCGGCCGAGGAACTGGCCAGCCCCTTGCCCTCGGGCAGGGTGCTGTCGATCCGCAGCAGCCCCCCGGCCGGCAGCCCCTCGTCCTCCAGGATCATCGAGGTGAGCCGCAGCGCCTTCTTCTTGTGCGGCGGCCACACCGCCGGCCCCGGCTGCTCCGGACTCATCTCGAAGCGGGCCATGGACCAGCGGGCCACCGGCAGCGTCACCAGGAAGTTGCCGTCCTCCTCCGGCAGGACCCCCTGGAGCAGCTCGCCGAAGGTGCCGAAGGCCGTGCTGACCCCGGTGGCGGCCACCCGGCGGTAACCGGCGGCGGGGACGGCCGCCGGGCTGACCGGCACGGCCGTCTGGGTCCTGATCATCCGATGCTCCTCCTCACCACGTCGGCGGTCTCCGCGGCCCGGGTGCCGGTGAAGTAGTGCCCGCCCTCTTCGAGTTCGTGCAGCGTGACGCGGTCGGAGACCACCCGCCAAGACCGGTGCGCGCCGTCCTCCGCGGCCGTCCAGGCGTCGTCGCGCGCCACCACCACCTCCACCGGCGCGTCGATCCGGTACGCCGCGGGGGCGTCCAGGATCCGCAACAGGTGTCGGTTGGCGGTGATCACATCGTGCCGGTAGGCCCGGTCGACGGCCGCGGCCCGCTCGGGGGCGAAGGCGTCCAGCTCGACGTAGGCGTTGTCGGCGCGCAGCCGGCCCAGGAGGACCTCCCGGCCGGCTGCCTCCACCTCGGCCAGCTCCGCGCGCAGCTCTTGCGCTCCGGGCAGCAACTGCCCGCCGACGAAGACCCGTTCCACCGGGCGGCCCGCCTCCTGGAGCAGCCGGGCCGTCTCCAGGGCCAGGGCGGCGCCCGAGCAGTGGCCCCACAGCAGGACGGGGGTGGCGACCTGCGCGAGGATCTCGTCGCGGGCCCGCTCCGCGAGCGCCGCCACGTCCTCCAGCGGTTCGTCCTCGGCCGCGAAGTCGTGCCCCGGGAGCTCCGCCCCCAGCACCGCGATCCCGTCGCGCTCCAGCTCGGTCGCCAGCGCCCGGAAGTTCAGGGCGCTGCCGCCCGCGTAGGGCAGGCACACCAGGGTGCGGTGCGGGTTGCGGAGCGCGAGCAGCGGGTGCAGCAGCGGGGGCGCCGGCTCGCGCGGCTCGCCGCCGCGCCGGCCGTCGAGCAGGGCCGCCAGATCCGCCAGCACCGGGTGGGCCACCAGTTCCTTCAGGGCCGGCACGCCGTCGAGGCGTACGACCACCCGTACCGCGGCGAGCGAACTGGCGCCCAGCGCGAAGAAGTCGTCGTGGCGCCCGATGCGCTCCAGCGGCACCCCGAGGACCTCCGCCCACAGCATGGCGAGCCGCCGCTCCGTGGCCGTCGCCGGCCCGGTGTGGCCGTCTCCACCGTGGCCGAGGGTGCTCGCCAGCTCCACGAGGGCCTTCTTGTCGGCCTTGCCGTTGGCGGTGCGCGGCAGCCGGCGCAGCGGGTGCAGATAGCTGGGCACCATGTAGTCGGGGAGCGCGGAGGCCAGGTGACCGCGGGCCCGCTCCACGCCGACGCCGAACTCGTCGTCGCCGTCGGTGGTGAAGAAGGCCACCAGGTGCCGGTGGATGCCGGAGTCGCCGACGATGACCACCGCCGCCTCCCGGACGCCGGGCAGGGCCAGCAGCCGGCTCTCGATCTCGCCGAGTTCGATGCGGAACCCGCGGATCTTGACCTGCTCGTCGTGCCGGCCGAGGTACTCCATGCGGCCGTCCGGCAGCCACCGGCCGAAGTCCCCCGTCCGGTACATGCGGGTGCCGGCCCGGAACGGGTCGGGCACGAAGACCTGCTGGGTGCGCTCCTCGTCGTTGACGTAGCCGCGGCCGACGCAGACCCCGGAGAAGGCGATCTCGCCCGCCGAACCGAACGGGACCAGACCGAGGTTCTCGTCCAGGACGTACGTGTTCACGTTGGGCAGGGAACGGCCCAGCGCGACCGGCCGGCCGGGCTCGGGCGCCCGGTCGAGGACCTCGTGCATCGTGTCGTCGCAGACCTCCGTCGCGCCGTAGGCGTTGACCAGCGAGATCGCCGGGCACAGCGCGAACCAGCGGCGCACCAGGGCCGGCGTGAGCACCTCGCCGGTCACCGAGACGGCGCGCAGCGCGCCCAGTTCCCGGGGGCGTCGCTCCAGCTCCCGCACGAGGACTTCCAGGTAACCGGGGACGGTCTGGGCGACGGTGACGCGCCCCTCGACGATCTCGTCGAGGAAGCCGCCCACGTCGAGCAGCACGTCGGTCGCCACGATGCGGGTGGCGCCGCCCGTCACGAGGGGAGCGGCGAACTGCCAGAGGGAGATGTCGAAGCCCTGCGGGGCGGTCTGCGCGACGACCTCGCCGCTGCCGGTGTCCCCGCCGTCCGCCAGCCCCATGTCCGCCGCCTTCGCCAGGAGGTGGTTGAGGAGTCCGGCGTGCTCGCACAGGGCGCCCTTGGGCTCGCCGGTGGAGCCGGAGGTGAAGTAGACGTACGCCGCGTCGCCGGGGCGCACCCGCACGTCGGGCCGACCGGCGGGCAGTCCGGCCGTGTGGACGTCCCGTACGAGGATCACGGCCGGCGGCGCGGGCACCGCGTCGGCGGCCTTCCGCGCGAGGACCTCCGTGTCCGGGTCGACGAGGACGAAGGAGGCCTCCGCGGCCGCCAACTGGGAGCCGATCCGGTCCACGGGCAGGTCGGGGCCCATGGGCAGGTACACGGCGCCGGCCTTCAGGACGCCGAGCGCGGCGGCGATCCAGTCGAGGGAGCGGTCCATGACGACGGCGACGACGTCGTGGGGCCGCGACCCGGCGGCGAGCAGCGCGTGCGCGACACGGTTGGCGTGCTCGTCGAGCCGGCGGTACGTCCACGCGCGGTCACCGTGCTCGACGGCCACGGCGTCCGGGTGGCGGGCGACCCGCTCCTCGAAGAGGTCGGTGAGGACGGCGTCGGGCAGCTCGGCGCGGGGGCCGGCCGGCCCGTGGATCTGGCTCTCGACCTCCTGGGGGGACAGCAGGCTCTGCCGGTCGTGCCGGGCGTACGGGTCCGCGGTGAGCAGGCGCAGGGCGGTGAGGTGGTAGCCGGCGAGCCGGTCCGCGTACGAGGCGTCCAGCGCGCGGGGGTCGTAGCGCAGCCGGAGCCGCAGCCCCGCGTCGTCCGGCAGCCACAGGACGCGCAGCACCTCGCCGTCGCCGAGCGGGGCGGGGGCGTCCCCGGCCAGGTCGAGGACCACCTCGGGCCGGGGCCCCTCGACGGCGCCGGCCTCGGCGAGGGCGACCTCGGTGGCCGCGGCGAGCTCCGCCCAGTCGGACGGGACCACCGCGAGGCGCAGTTCGCGCACCCCGGACCCGTCGGCGAGGCCGGTACGCAGCTCCCGCTCGGCGGCCACGGTGGCCAGCACCCGGGCGTGCACGGCACCGAGCAGCACGCCCGGCGCCACCCCGAGCGCGTCGGCGGTCGCCCGGAGCGCCACCACCGCCGCGGGCTCCACGCTCACCTCGTGAAACCCGGCCCCGACCACGGGCGCAGAGGAGTCCACCGCGACCCAGCGCGGCAGCCGGGCGGGGGGCACGTCCCCGGCGGGCGCACCGCCGGCCGGCGGTCGGGCGACGGCCCCGCCGGGGGCGCCCGCCGGGCCGCCGGTCGTGGGGGGTGCGCCGGCGGCGGCGGCCCGTGCGGTCGGCACGCCGCCGAGCGCGGGGGCCCCGACCGGGGCGGCCCCGGCCCGGGCGTCCGACGGGGTGCCGACCGCAGGGGCCCCGGCGGGGAGCGGCCGGGTCCGTGCGGGGGAGGTCGGTGCGCCTTTCATCGGGGGGTCTCCTCCACGGTGATGTCGATCAGGGCTGTGGCCGCCGAAGCCCGGCGGGCCGCGGTGGCGGAGTCGGGACCGGCGGCGACCACGCAGGCCAGGCGGTCCTGGAAGGAGTGCGTCACCCGCAGTTCCCGCCCCACGGCGGTGCTCGCGGCCACGGCGGCCACGCCGGGTGCCACGGCGGCGTCGGCCAGGCCCGCGACGGCCGTGACCCGGCCCTCCCGCGCCGACCGGACGAACCGGACGGCGGCGTGACCGGCCCCCGCCCCGCGCGGAGCGGGCGGCAGGCCGGCGGCCCGCGCGATCACCCGGTCCACTAGGTCCACCCCGGTCGCCGCCTTCACCGCGACCGGGATCATGCCGCCCGCCAGCCGCGGGTTGACCTCGATGACCACCGGCCCGGCGGGGCCCAGCCGCAGCTCGGTGTGGGCCGCGCCGAAGCCCAGACCCAGCGCGCCCACCGCCCGCACGGCGGTGGCGCCCAGCTCGGCCGCGGTGTCGGCCGGGACGGGGGCGGGCACGTCGTGCCCGGTCTCCACGAAGTACGGCTCGGCCCCGACGTGCTTGGCCACCACCGCCACCACCGCTCCGTCGAAGGTCTCCACCGAGAACTCGGGGCCGCGGACGGCCTCCTCCACCAGCAGCACGGCCGAGCCGTCGGACAGCAGCTTCCGCGCCCACGCGCGGACCCGCCCCGCGTCCTCGCACAGCCGCACCCCGACCGAGCCGGAGCCGCTGACGGGCTTGAGGACGACGGGGAACCCGATCCGCTCCGCCGCGCCCGCGGCCTCGTCGGCCCCGGTCACGGCCGCGAACGCCGGCACCGGCACCCCGGCGGCCGCGTGCGCGGCCCGCTGCGCGTCCTTGGACCGGCAGCGTTCCACGGCGTCGCCGTCCGGTCCCGGCAGCCCCAGCTTGGCCGCCGTGCGCGCCGCCAGGGCGACGAAGTACTCCGAACTGGAGGCGATGGCGGCCGCGTCGAGCCGCGTGCAGGCGTCCAGGACGGCCTGCGGGTCGGACGTGTCCAGCACCACCGTGTCGACGCCGTCCAGCACGGCGTACGGATACCGGCCCGGGTCCCGGCTCAGCAGGACGGGCCGCATCCCCCGGGCCCGGGCGGCGGCGCAGAAGTCCCGCCCGGTGCCGGTGGTGTTGCTCTCCAGGAAGGCGAACCGGCCGCCGCCCGCGCTCATCGCGTCCCTCCCGCCGCGAAACGTCTCACGACGGCGTCCACATCGGCGTCCAGCAACCGTTCCGCTTCGCGCAGTCCCTCCCGGTACTCCATGAGCCAGTCGCCGTGCCCGGCGAGGCGGTCCCGCAGGGTCGCCACGATGGCGGCGCACTCGCCCGGGCCGCCGCCCCGGTCCAGGTCGGCGACGACCTCGGCGAGCGAGGGCAGCCCGCCCCCGAAGTCGCTCACCCCCTCCGGGGTCTCGACCTTGGTGAGTTCGCGTTCCCCGGCGGCGATGGCGTCCCGTACGGCCGCCCCCACCACGTGGTGCGCGGTACGGAACGGCACGCCCTCGCCGACCAGCCGGTTGGCGATCACTGTGGCCGTGGTGAAGCCCTCCCGCGCCCGCTGCTCCATCCGATCGGTGACCGGCCTGGCCCCGGAGACCAGGACCTGGCCGAGCAGTACGGACTCCCGTACGGCGGCCAGCGCGGGCCAGGCCACGGCCACCGCCTCGGTACCGACCTCGATGGAGTTGGTGAACGGCGTCGACTTGCTGGCGGACGCCGAGGCGGTCCAGGCCCCCACCGCCCACGCGGCCTTGGCCTTGACGTGCTCCAGCAGGAACGCGTTGCGCTTCTGCGGCATCGCGGAGCTGCCGCCGACGAGGCGCTCGGGAAACTCCACGAACCCGAACTCCTGCGTGCTCCACAGCTGGAGGTCGGTGGCCAGCCGGCTCAGCGTGACCGCCGCCGACGCCACCACGGCCAGGGAGCGCAACAGCGTGTCGCGCGCCGCCACCGCGTCCGTGGCGTGCAGGGTCGGGCCGCCGAACCCCAGCAGGGCGGCCGTGCGCTCGGGGCGGATCGGCAGGTCGCTGCCGGCGACGGCGCCGGCACCCAGCGGGCAGCGGTCGAGGTCGTCGACGGCGGCGCGGAGGGCCGCGATGTCGCGGTCCAGGGCCGTGGCGATGCCGGCCAGGTAGTAGCCGTAACCGATGGGCATCGCGGGCTGGAAGTGGGTGTAGACGGGCATCACGACGTCGGCGTGCCGGCGGGCCCGGGAGAGCAGCGCGGCCTGGAGGCGCAGCACCTCGCCGAGGAGCTCGGTGAGTTCGGAGCGCAGCCGCATGGCGGTCACGGTGGCCTTGATGTCGTTGCGGGACCGGGCGGTGTGCACCTTCCCGCCGATGTCGGGGCCGAGCTCCTCCACGAGGTAGCCCTCGTACATCAGGTACAGGCCGCGCGGGGCCTGGCGGCCGGTCAGTTCGGCGAAGCCGCTGGCCCGCAGCCGCCGGATCCGGTCCAGCAGGGCCGCCGCGGCGGGTCCGGGCAGCAGCCCGCTCTCGCGGAGCATGACCACGTGGGCGAGGTCGACGGTGCTGGTGGCCTCCAGTTCCCGGCGCACCGCCTCCGGGCCGGGCTCGCCGTAGACCACCCGGCGGGTACGGGCGCCCAGGCCCTGCCGGAGCCGGCCCGTACCGGTGACCTCGGCCCCGCTCACGAGCCCACCCCCACCGGCTGCGGGGCGGTCGCGCCGGCCGGCGCGGGCCGGGACACGACGCCCGGGACCTCCTCGTAGGCCCGCCGGTCCCACACGAACCGGGTCCAGCGGTCGCCCGCCACGTCGGGGCCGGAGACGGTGACCGGCTCGGACGGCTGCTCTCCCAGCGGGTGCCCGTGCGCCTCCAGCCAGCTGTCGTCGTAGACGGTGGCCTGGTAGCGGTAGCCCTCGTCCGGGAGCATCACCACCCCGGTGCGGTCCGGGTTGCGCTCGGCCCACCAACGGGCGACGAGGTACGCCGCGCCGCTCGTCGGCCCCTGGAAGAGCGCGTGACGGGCGTGCAGGGCACGGGTGGAGGCGTACGCCTCGCCGGCGGTGAGCCAGTGCACCTCGTCGAAGACGCGGTGGTCGAGGTTGGCGGGCCACAGGCTGTTGCCGAGGCCCCGCAGCTCCCGCGAGCCGTCGGGCTGCCCGAACAGCACGCTGTGGTGGCTGTCCACCCCGATCGCCTCGGTGTGCGGGGTGACGGTGCGCAGGGCCCGCACGGTGCCGCACACGGATCCGCCGGAGCCGACCGGGCCGATCAGCGCGTCGACGGAGCCCAGGGTCCGCACGAGCTGCTCCGCGACCAGCCGGTAGGCGCCCGGGTTCCCCGGGTTGCCGTACTGCTCGGGGCAGAAGGAGTCCGGCAGTTCGGCGCGGATCTCCGCGAGCCGGCGCAGCCGGGCCTCCTGGAAGCCGCCGACCTCCGCCGGCTCGTGGCAGATCTCCACCCGGGCCCCGAGATCGGTCAGCCGCCGGTACAGGTTGGCGTCGATCGCGGGATCGCTGACCAGGATCAGCTTGCGGCGCATCAGGGCGGCCTGCATGGCCAGGGCGAGCCCGAAGGTGCCCGACGTGGTTTCGACGATCACCGTGTCCGGGCCGAGTTCACCCCGCTCCTCGGCCTTCTTGAGGATGTGGTGCGCGGGGAGCAGTTTCATCAGGGTGAAGGCCGCGCCGTACAGGTTCGGGCCGAGCCGGATGACGCGCGGCATCATCGTCGCTTCGGCTATCGACGGGTAGGCGGAGGTCACCGTCATGGAATCTCCAGGGACAGGGGTCGGCGTGGCGGACCCCTGTCACTTTGGTGAAGGACCCTGACGCGGCACTGACAGTGACGCCCGCCCGGCGTCAGGGCGGCGTCAGGGCCGTGCAGGACCATCGCGCCGTCGGAAGTGTGCGGACGCCGTGGTACGGCCGTTGGGGCAGGGGTGGCAGAGATGGTGTGGACACAGGTGGTCGAGGCCCGGCCGTTCGCCGCGTGGCGGGTGGTGTGCTTCCCGCACGCCGGCGGATCGCCGTACTTCTTCCGCGGCTGGGCCAAGGGCCTCGACGCGTACGAGGTCCACGCGGTCTGCTACCCGGGCCGCGCGGAGCGGTTCTCCGAGGAGTGCGCGGACCGGCTGGTCCCGATGGCCCGCGAGATCGCCGCCGCCCTGGCGGCCCCGGGGGACGACCGGCCGGTCGCGTTCTTCGGGCACAGCATGGGCGCGATCGTCGCCTACGAGGTGGTCCGCGCGATGGAGGAGGCCGGCTCCGGGGTGGCGCACCTCTTCGCCTCGGGGGCGCGGGCGCCCCATCTGATGACGGGGGACCCGGTGGCCGCGGCCGCCTGGGACGAGGCGTCGATCGGCCGGACCCTGATCGAACTGGGCGGCACCGAGCCCGAGTTGCTGGAGAACCGGGCCTTCGTGGAACTGGTGATGCCGTACATCGGGGCGGACTTCCGGATGCTCGCCGCCTACGAGGGGCAGCCCCGGCCCCCGCTGAACTGCCCCGTCACCGCGATCGTGGGGGAGGGCGACCCCCGGGTGACCGCCGCGCAGAGTGCCGCCTGGCGCGAGTCGACCCGGGGGCCGTTCCGTGCGCTGACCGTCCCCGGTGAGCACTTCTACCTGGGCGACCGGCCGCCGTTCGGGCTCATCGAGGACGCGCTGCGTCCGCGAAGGAGCTGACCGGACGGGGCTCGCGGTACATCTCCGCGAGCCGGAACGCCAGGTCGATGGACTGGGCGTGGTTGAGGCGGGGGTCGCACGCCGTCTCGTACCGGTGTGGCAGGTCCTCTGGCCGGACAGTGTTGCCGCCTCCCGTGCACTCCGTCACGTCGTCGCCGGTCAGCTCGACGTGGACACCGCCGGGGTGGGTGCCCAGCGACCGGTGGACCTCGACGAAGCCCCGCACCTCGTCGAGCACCGTTTCGAAGGACCGGGTCTTGTGGCCGCTGGGCGCGGTGACGGTGTTGCCGTGCATCGGGTCGCTGACCCAGCAGGGCAGCGCGCCCTCGGCCGCGACCTTCTCCACCAGGGTGGGCAGCACGTCGCGGATCCGGTCGGCGCCCGCCCGCACGACGAACGTCAGGCGGCCCGGATCGCGGTCCGGGTCGAGCCGGTCGATCAGGCCGAGGACGGAGTCGGCGGTGGTGGTGGGTCCGAGCTTCACGGCGATCGGGTTGTCGATCCGCGAGAAGAACTCCACGTGGGCGCCGTCCAGGGCGCGGGTCCGCTCGCCGATCCACAACAGGTGGCCGCTCGCGGCGTACGTCCGGCCCGTCTCCGGCTCGGTCCGGGTCAGGGCGGCCTCGTAGTCGAGGAGCAGCCCCTCGTGGCCGACGAAGAACTCGGCCGTGCCCAGCTCGCGCGTGTCCACGCCGCAGGCGCGCATGAAGGCGAGCGTGCGGTCGATCTCGTCGGCGAGGGCCTCGTAGCGTTCGCCGGCGCCCGAACCGGCGACGAACCCCCTGTTCCAGGCGTGCACCTGGTGCAGGTCGGCGAACCCGCCGGTGGTCAGGGCGCGGACCAGGTTGAGGGTGCGGGCCGACGCCTCGTACATGTCGCGCAGCCGCCCCGGGTCCGGGGTGCGGGAAGCCGCCGTGAACTCCAGGCCGTTGACGGCGTCACCGCGGTACGAGGGCAGGGTCGCCCCGTCGCGCTCCTCGTACGGGCTGGAGCGCGGCTTGGCGTACTGCCCCGCCATCCGACCCACCTTGACCACCGGCAGCGCGGTGGCGTGGGAGAGCACGACGGCCATCTGGAGCAGGGTCTTCAGCTTGCCCCGGATGGAGTCGGCCGTGACCTGGGCGAACGTCTCGGCGCAGTCGCCGCCCTGCAGCAGGATGGCCTCGCCCCGCGCCACCGCCGCCATCCTCAGGCGCAGTTGGTCGCACTCGGCCCCGAAGACGAGCGGAGGCGCGTCGGACAAGCGCCCGATGACGGCCCGCAGGGCCGCGGGATCGGGCCAGTCGGGCTGCTGGGCGGCCGGGAAATTCCGCCAGGAGGTGCTTTTCTCGTTTTCTCTCATGGCGTCAATTACCCATCGGCGGCGCGGAATGGTCAAGCATTTTGGAAATGGACCGCATCGGGGGGCGGGAATTGGTCTGGCGGCGGCCCGGAAGGAATTCCTTCACTCCCTCCGGTGGAATTCGGAAAGTGGAATTCCGTGGGAGTTCGCAGTGCGGGGCGGTCTCACGGGAAGCAGGGACCCGGCCGCGGCCCGACGGGCCGGCGGCCCGCCGCGACGAGCGCGGCCACCGCCTCCCGGTGGTGCCCGCAGGTGACGAGGGCCTCGCCCACCAGGATCGCGTCGGCGCCCAGCTCCGCGTACTCGACCGCACAGCGCGGCCCGCGCACCCCGGAGGCGGCGATCCGCACGATGTTCTCCGGGATGTCCGGCGCGATCCGCGTGAAGGCCCCCTTGTCCATCCGCAGGGTCTTCAGATCGCGCGCGTTGACCCCGATCACCCAGGCCCCCGCGTCCAGCGCACGGCGCGCCTCGGACGCGTCGTGCACCTCCACCAGAGGGGTCAGCCCGATCTCCGCGGCCTGTGCCACCAGGTCGACCAGCAGCGGCTGTTCGAGCGCCGCCACGATCAGCAGCAGCAGGCTCGCGCCGTGCGCCCGCGCCTCCCACACCTGGTACGGGTCGACCACGAAGTCCTTGCGCAGCACCGGCACCCCGACCCGGGCCCGTACGGCGTCCAGGTCTTCGAGGGACCCGTCGAACCGGAGCTCCTCCGTCAGCACGCTGACCGCCGCCGCCCCGCCCGCCTCGTAGGCCGCCGCCAGTGCCCCCGGGTCCTCGATCGCCGAGAGCCGCCCGCGCGCCGGGCTGGCCCGCTTCACCTCCGCGATCACCTTCAGCCCGTCCGTTCCGCGCAGCAGCTCGGCGCAGTCCGGGACGGGCCGGACCTCCGAGGCCAGGTCGCGCAGCTCGCACTCCGGGATCCGGCGCCGCCGCTCCTCCAGACCGGCCCGCACGCCTCCGAGGATGTCGTCGAGTGCATTCATGGTTTTCCGTCCGTTTCTCCCCCGCACACCGCGGCGCACGACGGCGCCATCGGATCAGAAGTTAGGGACGCGGTCGGCCGCCGGCCAGGTCATTAAGGGGGCGGTGAATGAGGGGAGCGGAAGGGGCCCGGCCCACGACGCGCCGAGCCCCTTTCCGGCGGACCGCCCGCGGGGTCAGGTCATCGAGACGACGATCCTCCGGTCGCCCGTGTAAGCCTCGCGGCCGTGCAGCACCGACATGTTGTCCACGATCATGATGTCCCCGACCTGCCACGGCTCCGCCAGCCTGTTCTCCCGCTGCGCCTTGCGCACGTGGGCCAGGTCGTCGTCGGAGAGCGGGGTGCCGTCGGCGTAGGTGACCCAGTGCGGCAGTTCGTCCACGTCGTCGATCAGCGACAGCAGGGTCTCGGCCTCCTCCTCGGGCAGGTTGGACGGGTGCCACTGGTCGGCCTGGTTGAACCAGGTGTCGGCGCCGGTACGGGGGTTGTGCCGGACGCCCGGGCGGCGCTGGCCGACCCGCAGGCCGCCGTCGGTCGTCCACTCGTACTCGGCCGCCGAATCCTCCAGGAACCGCTCCACCACCTCCTTGTCCTCCGTCTCGAAGGTGGCCTGCCAGGACTTGCCGAGCCCGAACCCGCCGTGCAGGTGCTGGCGGTAGACCACGCCCGACGCGAACCGCTCCCGTACCTCCGGCGGCAGCGAGGCCAGCAGCGCGCCGCCGTCGCAGACCGGGGTGGCGCCGCCGGTCTCCGGCGCGATCAGGCAGCCGAAGAACAGCCGGGTGGGCCACGAGGCGGCGTACGACATCTCGTTGTGGAGGGAGATGTCGAAGCGGGCGGGGTACTCGGTGGAGGTGAACACCCCGTCGGAGACGGTCGCCCGGGGGGTGTTGCCGCCCCGGTAGCTGCCGATGAGGGACTCGCCGAAGATGCTCACGGCGGCGTGGAAGGCCTCCGCGTCGGTGAGCCCGAGGCCCCGTACGAGGACCGCGCCGTGCTCGGCGAGGAGCTCCTCGGCCCGCCCGCGGACCTCGGCGGACGGGGTGTCGGCGAACAGCACGGCCAGGGTCGTGCCGCCGGCCGTGCGCGTTTCGTGTCGCATCTCAGTGGGTCTCCTTGCCGGTGAAGGCGACGGGCAGCGCGCTGTACGCGCGGACGAAGTTGGAGTAGAGGCGCTGCGGCGGTCCCAGCAGCGTGATGTCGTCGACCATCGAGGCCAGCGCCTCCACCATGGCCTTGACGTGCACCCGGCCCAGGAAGGCGCCGAGGCAGAAGTGCGGCCCGTGCCCGAACACCACGTGCTTGTTCGGGGTGCGGCCGACGTCGAAGCGCTCCGGCTCGGTGAAGGCCCGCTCGTCGAAGTTGGCCGAGGTGTTCCAGAGGGTGACGATGTCGCCGGCCCTGATGGTCTTGTCGCGCAGCGGTACGTCGACCAGGGCGCGGCGCCCGAAGTGCATGGCCGGGGTGGTCCAGCGCAGGATCTCCTCCGTCGCGCTGTCCGCGGAGACCTCGCCCGAGGCGAGCCGGCGCCACTGCTCCGGGTTCTCGGCGAGGGCGATCAGCCCGCCGATGATCGAGGTCCGGGTGGACTCGTCGCCGCCGAGGATCAGGCTGTAGGCGTTCAGGACGATCTCGTCCTCGGTGAGCGGCTCGCCGTCGACGGTCGCGGCGGCGAGGGTGCTCAGGACGTCCTCGCCGGGGTTGCGGCGCCGCTCGGCGGCCAGCTCGCCCATGTACATGATGATCTCGTTGCGGGCCATTAGGGACTCGAACTCGTCGTCCCCGGACCCCTCCCGGGCCAGGGTCCGGGTGTTCCACTCGACGAGCCGCGGGCGGTCCGCGTGCGGGATGCCGAGCAGGTCGCCCATGGTCTGGATCGGGATGTGGTCGACGACGTCGGCGACGAAGTCCACCCGGTCCGCAGCCACGGCCCTGCCGAGCAGCTCGCGGGTGTGCTCGTGCACCCCCGCGACCACCGGCTCCAGCACGCGCGGCGCGAAGGACTTGAGCATCACGTTGCGGATCGCGCGGTGCCGGGCGCCGTCGGTGACGGCCAGCATCTTGCGGGAGGCGGAGTCCTCGCCCTGCAACAGGGTGGTGAGGACGTTGCCCTTCTCGGAGGTGAACCGCTTGTTGTCCCGGTAGACGTCGACGGCGTCGGCGTACGTGGAGACCACCCAGAAGCCGGGGGTGCGCGGTCCGGCCGGATGCCAGTGCACCGGGCTCTCGGTCCGGAACCGGCGCCACATGGCGTGCGGGTCGAAGTCCAGGAAGGTCTGCGGATCGGTGAGGTCGAGGGCGGACGGTTCGGGGACGGCGGCGGCCGGCGCCGCCTCCTGGGTCACGGTCATGGTCTTCCTCGGGTCTTCGGCGGGGGAGTCAGTTCGTCGCCGTACGGAAACGCCGCAGGCTCACAACGGTGCAGGTCACGAAGATCACGGTCAAAGTCACCGAGACCACCAGGAGCGGATGGGTGCCCGCGAAACCGCTGCTGGGCGTGTCCGGGTTGCCCCACAGGTCGCGGCAGGAGGCGATGACGGCGGTCACCGGGTTCCACTCGGCGAGGGGGCGCAGCGCGGACGGCATCGTCTGCGGCGAGAGGAAGGCGCTCGACAGGAAGGGCAGCACGACCACGATGAACGGGGCCACCACGCTGATCGTCTCGACGCTGCGCAGGGTGAGCGCGAGCAGCACCCCGAGCCACAGCATCGCGTAGATGAAGAGCGCGACGAGGGCGAAACCCGCCAGGGTGGGCAGCCATCCGGTGTGCGAACGCCACCCCAGCGCGAGGCCGATCAGGACGGTGGTGGCGAGTCCGCCCATGCCCACGAGCCAGTCCGCGGCGGTGTGCCCGATCGGTATCGAGGCCCGGTTGATCGGCAGTGAGCGGAACCGGTCCACCAGCCCGCCCTGCATGTCCAGGGCGAGCGAGACCGCGGTGGGACCGACACAGGCCAGGCCGACCTGGACGGCTCCGCCGGCGAAGACGTACTCGACGTAATCGCCGCCCTGCGGAAGGAGGATCGAGTAGCGGAACAGGTAGCCGAGCATGATCAGCGAGAGCATCGGGTTGAGCACGATGCCGATCGAGCGGCCGGGGGCCCGCCGCATCCGGCGCAGCCGCCGGCCGACGACCGCGCCGGTCTCGGTGAGCAGGGTGCGCAGGCCCGCCGACCGGACCTCCGCGAGCTGCGGCGCCCCGGTGACGGCGGCCTTGCCGGAGTCCGCCGCGAGCTTCGCTGCGGACTCGGCTTCGGACTCTGCTCGGGAGTCGGCTTCCGGGCGCGGAACGGTCGTCGTCATGACCGGGCACCGGCCTTCCAGGTGTCGAGGGCGGCCCGCAGGGCCGGGCCTATGGCGGTCAACGGCTCCGGGTCGAGCATGTCGTCGTGCGCGCAGTCGACGCGGTGCACCCGCACGGAGCCGGTCATGAACTCCTTCCACAGCACGTCCTTGGCGGTCACCTCGCCCCACGGCGAGCGCTCGGCCAGGAAGAGCTCCACGTCCCCGGCGTACTCACCGGGCTTGTAACGGGTATTGAGGAGCTGGTGGCGGCCCATCAGGTCCACCACGCGGCCAAGCCGTTCGCGACCCATGCGGGCCAGCGGACTGCCGTCCCGGCGCAGCGTCTCGTACAGGTCGTCCGGCACGATCCGGCGGCCGCCGAACTCGTCCCGGTGGTGGCCTATGCCCTCCATCAGCCAGCCCAGCCGCACCTGTTCGTCGCGCTCGTCGACCGCGTCGGTACGGGGGAAGGAGTCCATGACGGTCAGGAGTCCCACCTCGTCGCCCGCCGCCCGCAGCTGGACGGCCATCTCGAAGGCGAGGAGCCCGCCGAACGACCAGCCCAGCAGGTGGTACGGGCCCTCCGGCCGGACCTCCTTGATCAGCCGGATGTACTCCGCGGCGTTCTCCTCGATGCTCTCCGGAAGGGGCGCGCCGTCCACCACGGTGGGCGACTGGAGGGCGTAGAGGGGCTGGTCCGGGTGGAGGTACGGCGCCAGGGTCAGGTAGGACAGGGACAGCCCCACCCCGCTGTGCACGCAGAACAGCGGGGCGCGGTCGCCGCCCGGCTGGATCGTCAACATCGGCGTGAAGTGCTCGATGTGCTCGTTCGCGTCGGCCTCGGCGATGGCCTCGGCCATGCCCCGGGCGCTGCTGCGCATCGCCTCCGGCGCGGGCGCCGCCGCGGCGGCCTCCGCGATCGGTTCGGGAGCCGGTTCCGGAGCCGGTTCCGGAGCCGGTTCGGCCGCCGGGCGCAGGCTCGCGGCCAGTGCGGCGACGCTCTGGTGGACGAAGACGTCCGCGATGCTCAGCCCGAGACCTTCCTTGCGGGCCGTGCTGACCACGCGCAGCGACTTCATGCTGTCCATGCCGGCGTCGAAGAAGTTCTCCCCGGGGCTCAGCGCGTCCTTGGCGAGCACGTCGCGGACGATCCGCAGCAGTGCCTCCTCGACCGGATCGGCGCCGGCCGCCGCCCCCTCCGCGGGGGCGGGGGCGGACGGTTCGGGGGCCGACGTGTCCGGAGCCGACGGGTCCGGAGCGGACCAGTCGCGCCCGGGCCGGTCCGCGGCGCCCGCGGCCGTGCCCGAGAGCAGGGCCGCCCAGAGCCCGGTCTCCGCCGGCGCACCCGGTACGGCGGCCAGCGCGGCCGCCTCGGCGTGGCTGACGGGGGTCGGCGTGGCGGCGCCGTCCGCCCCGCGCAGCAGATAGGCGGGCCGGTCGGGGTCCGGCAGGTGCGCCGGAGCCGGTCCGGACGCCTGCCCGGCGACGGCGACGGCGGAGTCCAGGACCACGACCGGGACCCCGGCGCTCCGCAGCCTCCCGGCCAGGCCCTCGGTGCTGAGGACGGCCACCGCGCCGGTGACCTCCAGCAGCTCCCGCACCCGATCGGCCGGCTCCTCCGCGCCCACCGGCACGTACGCCGCGCCGGACTTGAGCACCGCCAGGGCGCCCACCGCCTGGTCGACGGCGCGCGGCACCGCGAGGGCGACGACCCGGCCGGGGCCGGCCCCCCGCTCCACGAGGTGTTGGGCCAGCAGACCGGCCCGCTCGTCCAGCGCCGCGTACGACAGGGCCCGCGACCCGGCGCCCACCGCGGTCTCCCCCGGCGAGGCCGCGATCCGCCCGGCGAGCAGCCCGGTGAGCGTGTCCGCCGCCGGGGCGGCGGTGCCGCGGTCCGCGTCGAGGGCGCTGACGCGGACCTCGGGGTCGGCGACGACGGCGCGCAGGACCTGCCGGAACTGCTCGACGAGCCGCTCCGCGGTGTCCCGGGTGAACAGCGCCGTGCTGAAGGTCAGCAGACCGCGCATGCCGTCCCGGCCGGGCCAGTTGAACAGCTCCAGCACCAGGTCCAGCTTGGCCTGGTCGGAACCCACGTACTCGGGCTCCGCGCTCAGACCCACCAGCTCCGGCACCCGCACCCCGTCGTGCTGCACGGTGAGCGAGACCTGGAACAGCGGGTGCCTGCCCAGCGCGCGGGCCGGCCTGACCGCGTCCACGACCTGGTCGAACGGCACGTCCTGGTGCGAATAGGCGGCCAGGTCGGTCTCCCGCAGCCGCGCGAGCAGCTCCCGGAAGGTGGGGTCGCCGCTGGTGTCGCCGCGCAGCACCAGGGTGTTGAGGAACATGCCGACCACGTCGGCGAGCGCGTCGTCGGCCCGCCCGGCGACGGACACCCCGAGCGGGATGTCGGTTCCCGCGCCCCACCGGGTCAGCAGGGCCGAGAGCGCCGCCTGGAAGACGATGAACTCGGTGGTCCCGGTGGCCCGGGCGATCTCCCCGATCGCGCCGTGCAGTTCCGGGTCCAGGTCGAAGAGCACCGTGTCACCGGCGGTCCCGCCGCCCTGCGGACGGGGGAAGTCGGTCGGCAGCGGCAGTTCCTCCGGCAGACCCGCCAGCGCGTCGCGCCAGAAGTCGAGCTGCCGCGCGCCGAGGCCGTCCGGGTCGTCCGGCTCGCCGAGCAGCGCGCGCTGCCAGACCGCGAAGTCGGAGTACTGCACGGGCAGCGGCTCCCACCGGGGGGCCCGACCGCCGGTCCGCGCCCGGTAGGCGGTCGAGAGGTCGTCGAGCAGCGGCCCCATCGACCAGCCGTCGAAGGCGATGTGGTGCAGCACGATCAGCAGGACGTACGAGTCGGCGCCGGCCGGGAACAGCCGCACCCGCAGCGGGGTCTCCTCGGTGAGGTCGAAGCCCCGGTCCGCCTCGGCGGCCAGTGCCGTGTCGAGCTGGTCGGTGAAGACGGACACCGTACCCAGGACCGGCGCTCCCGCGGCCGGGTCGAGGACCCGCGGCGCGGGCACCCCGTCCTGCTCGGGGATCACGGTCCGCAGCACCTCGTGCCGGGCCGTCAGGTCGAGCAGGGCCGCCTGTAGCGCGTCGGTGTCGAGCTTCCCGGTGAGCCTGAAGGCCATGGCGCTGTTGTACGAGCCGTCCGCGCGGCCCTGGCGCCGGTTGAGGAACCACTGGCGCTGCTGGCTGAAGGAGAGCGGGCGCTCCCCTCCCGGAGCGGCCGGTGCCAGCGCCGGCCGGGCCTGCGCCGCGTCGGCGACCCGTCCGGCCAGGCCCACCACGGACCGGGCCTCGAACAGGGAACGGATGGGGAGTTCGACGCCGAGGGCGCCGCGCACCCGGCTGACCAGGCGGGTGGCGAGCAGCGAATGCCCGCCGATCTCGAAGAAGTCGTCGTCGATGGAGACCTGCTCCAGCCCGAGGACGTCCGCGAACAGCCCGCACAGCACGCCCTCGACGGGTGTGCGCGGGGCCCGGCCGCGGGAGACCGCGCCCAGGTCCGGGTCGGGCAGCGCCGCCCGGTCCAGCTTGCCGTGGACGGTCAGCGGCAGCTCGGCGAGGGCGACCACCGCCGAGGGGACCATGTAGTCGGGGAGTTCCGCGGCGAGCCGCTCGCGCAGCACCGCGGTGGCCTCGGGTCCGACGGCCGAGGCGGCGACCACGTACGCGACCAGCCGGCGCTCGCCCGCCTCGTCCTCCCGCATCACCACGACGGCCTGTTCGACGCCGGGTTGGGCGAGCAGGGCGGAGGAGATCTCGCCGAGCTCGATGCGGATCCCGCGCAGCTGGACCTGGTCGTCGACCCGGTCCAGGTAGTCCAGGTCCCCGTCGGGCAGCCAGCTCACGAGGTCACCGGTGCGGTACATCCGGGAGCCCGCCGGTCCGTACGGGTCGGCGACGAACCGGGCCGCGGTCAGTCCCGGCCGGTTCAGGTAGCCGCGCGCCAGGCCGCCCGAGACGTACAGCTCGCCGGTGACACCGGGGGCCACGGGCCGCAGGTTCCCGTCGAGCACGTACACGCGGTGGGCGTTGGTGGGCTTGCCGATCGGCGGCCGCCCGCCCCGGGGGGCCAGCGGGCCGGCGACGGTGCAGCCGACCACGGCCTCCGTGGGCCCGTACCCGTTGAACAGCCTGACCGAGCCGCCCCAGCGCTCCACCACCCCGGCCGGCACCGCCTCGCCGGTGACCACCAGCCGCAGGTCCGCGGGGAGGACGGCGTCGGCGGGCAGCCCGCCGACCACGACGGGCGGCAGGGCGACCAGGTTGATCCGGGCGTCGTTGATCAGGTCGACGAGCGGCTGCCCGGGATTGCGGGCCTCCTCGTCGGCGATGACGAGGGTGCCGCCGTTCAGCAGCGCCAGCATGATGCCGAAGACCGAGGCGTCGAAGCTGAACGAGGCGAACTGCAGGACCCGTACGTCGTGGTCGAGCCAGAACCGGTCGGAGAGGCTGGAGACCATCGACATCAGCCCGGTGTGCGCCACGGCCACGCCCTTGGGGCGGCCGGTGGAGCCGGAGGTGTAGATGACGTACGCCGTGTCTTCCGGGTGCGGCGTCGCCACCCGTTCCGCGTCGTCGAGGTCGTGCCCGTCGAGCGCGGCGAGCCGGGCGGCCGCCTCCGGCTCGTCCAGCAGCACCGGGGTGACCCCGAGTGCGGCCAGGTCCGGCAGACCGGCCGGGCGGGACCCGGTCGCCGTGTCGGTCAGCAGGACCGGCGGGCGGGCGTCCTCCAGCATGTGGCCGATCCGGTCGACCGGGTAGTCGGCGTCGACGGGCAGGAACACCGCGCCGGCCTTGAGCGCGGCGAGCGCGGCGACGACCAGCCCGGGGGAACGGGGCAGCATCACGGCGACCGGCTGCTCGGGTCCGGCACCGAGCCCGATCAGCAGTCGGGCCAGCCGGTTGGCCCGGCCGTTCAGCTCGGCGTAGTCGAGCTCCTCGGCGCCGAGGGAGACGGCCGGCTTGGCGGGCGAGAAGCGGGCCCACCGCTCGAACGTCGCGGCGGCCAGGGCGCCGGTGGCCGGGCGGGCCGCGGCCGCGCCGGACCAGGCGTCGAGCACCTGCTCGCGTTCCCCGCCGGTGAGCGCGTCGATCCGGCCCAGCGGGGTGCGCGGGGCGTCGGCGAGCTGCTCCAGGACGCGGGCGAACCGGTCGACGAAGACCTCGGCCCGCGCGGCGTCGAAGACGTCCGGCCGGTACTGGGCCTCCACCCGCAGCCGCTGCCCGTCGGCCGGGAACACCCCGACGGCGAGCGGGTACTCGGCGATGACCCGGGCCTTCCAGTCAAGCATCGTCAGACCGGGGACGTACGAGCCGATCGCGTCCAGCGCGCCCGCCGGGTAGTTGTGGAAGCTGACCACGGTGTCGAAGAGCTCGCCGACCCCGACGGCCTGCTGCACCTCGGCCAGGCCCAGGTGGTGGTGCTCCTCCAGCGCGAGCTGGCGGTCCTGGAGGTCGGCCAGCACCTCCTCGAACGGAAGCGCCGGATCCAGGTTCGCCCGCACGGGCAGGGTGTGCAGGAAGGCGCCGACCATCCGCTCGACCCCGGGCAGGTCCGCGGGACGCCCCGAGACGACCGCGCCGAAGGTCACGTCGCGGCGGCCGGTCAGGCTGCCCAGTACGGCTGCCCAGGCACCCTGGACGACCGTGTTCATCGTCAGGCCGCGCCGGTTCGCCCACTCGGTGAGCGGGGCCGTCAGCCCGACCGGCAGTTCCACGGTGTGGGTCTCGGGCAGGACCGAGACCCGCGGCCGGTCGGCGGGACCGAGCCGGGTGGCCTCGTCGATCCCGTCGAGCTCCCGCTGCCAGGCCGCGCGGGCGGCCGGCTTGTCCTGGGCGGCGGACCACTCCAGGTGGGCGCGGCCCGGCGCCACCGGGCGCAGGGCGGTGACGTCGGCGCCGTTGCCCCACAGGGTGACGAGCTCCTCGGCGAGGACGGCGGACAGCGACCAGCCGTCCACCAGCATGTGGTGGGTGGTCCACACGACGCGGTGGCGTTCGGCGTCCAGCCGGTACACGGTGAACCGGGTCAGCGGACCCCGCGTCACGTCGAAGCGGTCCAGCCACTCCTCCTCGGTGAGCCGGCCCGCCTCCGCGCCCGGATCGGCGGCGGCCGTGAGGTCGACCTCGGTCCACGGCAGCTCGACGGAGGCCGGGATCAGCTGCACCGGATCGCCCTGCTCCCGTTCCCGGAACCGGGCGCGCAGCGCCGGGTTGCGGTCCAGCAGCGCGGTGGCCGCGGCACGCAGCCCGGCCACGTCCAGGGCGCCGCCGATGTCCATGACGACCTGGAGGGTGTAGGCGTCCATGCCCTGGCGGTCGTACTCCGCCTGGAAGAACAGGCCGCGCTGGAGCGGGGAGAGCGGAAGGACGTCGGTGAGCCCGGACAGCTCCCGCTCCCAGGCGTCGACCTCCCGCTGCTCCACCTCGACCAGCGGGAACTCGGCGGCGATCCGGCCGCCCGCCCCGGGGTCGCAGGAGTGCGCGGCGAGCGCGCCCAGCGCGGCGAACCAGCCCTCGGCGATCTCCCGTACGGCGGCTTCGGCCAGCACGTCCGATGGCCAGGTCCACTCGGCCACCAGGACCGGGCCCCCGGGCCGGTCCTCGGTCAGCGCGACCAGGTCCAGCGGTTGGCGCAGCGGGGTGTCGGGCGAGGCGGTCAGACCGGCGCCGCCGGCCTCGATGGCCCAGGCGCCGTCGCCCGCCGCGAACCGGCCCAGGTAGTTGAAGGAGATCTGCGGGACCGCGGCCCGGGCGAGCACCGCCGCGGTCTGCGGGTTCACGTGGCGCAGCAGGCCGTAGCCGATGCCGTGGTCGGGCAGGGCGCGCAGCGCGGCCTTGACCCGCTTCAGGGCGGCGCCGACGGCGGGACCCCCGGCCGCGACCTCGGCCCGGTCCAGCACGCCGACGTCCAGCCCGACCGGGTAGGCGCTGGTGAACCAGCCGACCGTGCGGGAGACGTCGAGGCCGTCCCCGATCTGCTCGCGGCCGTGGCCCTCCAGTTCGACGACGGTACGGGTGCCCGTGGCTCCCGTACGGCCGGTGACGGCCAGCGCGAGACCGGTCAGCAGCACCTCGTTGATCTCGGCGTGCAGGGCTCCGGGCACCCGGGTGAGCACGTCGGCGGTGAGCTCCGCGGGCAGTTCCAGGCGCAGCCGGCCGGCGTGCGCCCAGGTGTCGGCGGACGGGTCCAGCGGCCGGTCGGCGAGGATCTCCGCCGGTCCCGCCGACTGGGCGCTCCACAGCGGCAGTTCGGCCACGCGCCGGGAGGTGCGGGCATCCGCCGACAGGGCCTTCGCCCAGGTCCGGAACGAGGTCGCGACGGGCTCCGGGGCCGGGGCGCGTCCCTCGGAGACGGCCTGCCAGGCGGCCTCCAGATCGGGCAGCAGGATCCGCCAGGACACACCGTCCACGGCCAGGTGGTGGACGACCAGCAGCAGCCGACCGCCCTCGCCCGGGGCTTCCTCCAGCAGCACCGCCTGGACGACCAGGCCCGTCTCGGGCCGCAGTCGGGCGCGGGCCGCGGCGATCTGCTCGGCGAGCACGGTCGCGCGGTCCGCCCCGGCGGGCACGGTGATCCGGGTGACCACGTCGGCGGCGCCGACGGCGCCGGGCGCCAGGACCTCCTGCGCCCACAGGCCCGGTACCGGCGACGTGAGCCTCAGGCGCAGTGCGTCGTGCCGGTCCAGGACCGCCTGGAGCGCGGGCTCCAGGACGGCCGGGGTGAGCCCGGCGGGCGCGCCGACCACCGTGTACTGGGCGAACTCGCGGGTGGCGTCGGGCAGTTCGGACAGCTGCTCGCGCAGCCGGTCGGAGATGGGCGTCGGGTCGACCTCTCCGGTCCCGTCGTCGACCGCGACCGCGACGGAGCCCTCCACCCGCCGGGCCACGGCGGCGATGGCGGCCGGGGTGCGGTGCTTGAAGACGTCGCGGGCGGTGACGATCAGCCCGGCCCGGCGGGCCCGGCTGACGACCTGGATGGAGCTGATGCTGTCGCCCCCGAGGGCGAAGAAACCGTCGTCGACACCGACTTCGGGCAGGCCCAGCACCTCGGCCAGCACCGCGCAGAGGATGCCTTCCTCCGGCGTACGGGCGGCCCGGACGGCGGCCCGCGGGCCGGCCAGGTCCGGGGCGGGCAGCGCCTTGCGGTCCACCTTGCCGTGCGCGGTGAGCGGCAGCGCGTCCAGCGTGAGCAGCGCCGTGGGCACGAGTGCCTCCGGCAGCCGGCCCGCCAGCAGCGCGCGCAGCGCCGGGGTGTCGAGGAGGACGCCGGACTCCGGCTCCAGGTACCCGACCAGGCGCTTGTGCCCGGCCGGGTCGGTCACGGCGGCGGCGACCGCGTCGGCGACGCCGGGCAGCGCGCGCAGCGCCGACTCGACCTCGCCCAGCTCGATGCGCTGGCCGCGGATCTTGACCTGGTGGTCGCGGCGGCCGACGAAGGCGAGCTGCCCGTCGGGGCGCAGTTCCACCAGGTCGCCCGTGCGGTACATGCGCGAGCCGTCGCCGGCGAAGGGGTCGGGCAGGAAGGTGACGGCGGTGCGGCGGGGGTCGCCGAGGTAGCCGCGGCCCACGCCGGCGCCGGAGATGTACAGCTCGCCGCGGACCCCGCGCGGAACGGGCGCCAGGTCGTCGCCGAGGACGTGCAGGCGGGTGTTGCGCAGCGGCCGGCCGATCGGGACGATATCCGCGCCCATCGCGTCGAGTTCGCCCCGCGTGCGGGCGTAGGCGTGGGTCACGTCGTCGGAGCACTCGGTCGGGCCGTACAGGTTGGCCAGCGCGATGTCCGGGTAGCGGGCGAACCAGCGGGCGCACAGCTCGGCCGGCAGCGCCTCCCCGTTGGAGATCATCCAGCGCAGCGCGGGCAGCTCCGGCGCGGATCCGGCCGCGTCCCACACGTCGAGCGTCGCGCGCATCAGGGAGGGGACGACCTCCAGCACGGTCAGGCCCTCGGCGCCGATCGTGGTGAACAGCGCGTCGGGATCGGACGCCTCGGCCCGGCCGAAGGCGCGGACCCGACCGCCGACGAGCAGCGTGGTCAGGGTCTGCCACACGGTGACGTCGAAGGTGACGGGGGCGTTGTGGACGAGCGCGTCGGAGCCGTCCAGGGACAGCTCCTCGATCTTGGCGAGCAGGTGGTTGACCATGCCGCCGCGCTGCACCATGGCGCCCTTGGGCTTGCCGGTGGAACCCGAGGTGTAGATGACGTACGCCAGGTCCCGCGGGCCGCCCAGTACGGGCGGCAGCGCGTCCGGGGCGTCCTGCTCGGAGCCGATCTCGCGCACGGGCAGCGCGGCGCCGTCGCCGGCGGCCGCGGCGGCCTGCCCGGCGAGCTCCCGGTGCGCGGCGTCGGTGAGCACGAAGCCGGCGCCGCTGTCGCGCAGCAGGGAGACCAGGCGGGGCAGCGGAGCCCCCGGGTCGAGGGGGATGAACGCCCGTCCGGCGCCGAGGACCGCCACCTCGGCGGTGACGAAGTCCCGGCCGGGCTCGGTGAGGATGGCGACCGGGCCGGTGCCCGTCAGGTGGCGGGAGAGCGCACCGGCCCGGCCCACGAGCCCGGCGTAGTCGAGCGTGCCGGTGTCGTCGGTGACGGCCGGGGCGTCCGGGGTGGTCGCGGCGTGCGCCCGGATCCGCTCCACGACGCCCAGGTACGGGGTCGGGCGGACCGGCCCGGTGAGCGCGTCGGCCAGGTCCGCGGCCTCGCCGGGGGAGAGGAGGTCGAGGCCGGCCAACGGCGCGTCCGGGCCGGTGGTCAGGAAGCGGTCGAGGTAGGAGACGAACCGGTCGAGGTGCGCCCGGACCTCGGAGCGCGTGTAGCGGGCCTCGTTGCCGTTCAGGTCGATGCCTATGCCGGCGTCGCCCTTGTCGGCGACGGTGAACTCCAGGTCGTCGACCAGCCCGGTGGACGGGCTGTGGATGGTGGCCGCGCACGGGCCGATGGCCAGCTTCTCCACCTGCGGCATCATGTTGAGGAACGGGCCGAAGGGGCGCCGGTCGTCGCTGGGCAGGCCCATGGCGCGACGGATCCTGCTGACGCGGTGGCGCTGGTGCTTGAGGGCCTGCGAGAAGGCGCGGTAGGCGTCCGCGAGCAGACCGGTGCGGGTGGTGGCGCCGTCCACGGCGAGCCGCAGTGGCAGGTAGTTGACCACCATGCCGGGGACCTTCTGGGTGTCGCCGCCGACGCGGGCGGTGACGGGCACGGACAGCATGACGTCCTCGGTGCCGGCCATCCGGGCGGTGTACGCGCCCAGGGCCGCGACGAGCACCGTCTGCCAGGTGACGCGGGACTCCCAGGCCAGGGCGCGCAGCCGCTCGGCGACGGCCTCGGGCAGGACGTCCTGCTCCTGGAGGAAGGTCTGGGCGGGCTCGGCGTCGCCGGTGGAGAGGCTGATCGGCTCGGGCCGGTCGGCGAAACGTTCCTCCCAATACGCCGCGTCGCGCTCGGCACGCGCCGAACCGACGTAGCCGGCCTCGGCGTCGAGCAGCGCGGTCAGCGCCGGGAAACGGCCCTCGTCGAGATCGGCGCCGGCGAGCAGGGCCTCGTAGATCGCGGCGAGCCGCTGCCAGTAGATGACGTAGCTGAAGCCGTCGGAGACCAGGTGGTGGTTGAGGAGGCAGAAGAAGGCGCGGTCGGCCCCGAGCGTGAACACGCTCAGCCGGAAGAGCGGCCCGCGCGCGCCGCCGTCGCCGCCCTCGCCGTTCTCGTCACCCTCGTCGGTCAAGGCGAACGGAACCCGCAGGTCGGCGCGGATCGCGTCGTGGGCCGCCGCGGCCGGGTCGGCCGCGCCGCTGACGTCGGTGACCGTCAGCGGCAGCTCCGCCAGGGGCTCGACGAACTGGCGCGGCTCGCCGTCCACTTCGGTGAATCTCGCCCGCAGGCACTCCGATTCCTCGACGAGCCGCTCCAGCGCCCTGCGCAGCAGGCCGTGATCGAGCGGCCCCGTGATGTCCCAGTAGATGGCGGTGTTGTACGTGGCTCCCCCGCCAGAGAGTTTCGCGTCGAACCAGATGTCCTTCTGGCCGGCGGTGAGCGGAAGGCCGCCGACCGTCTGAACATGCGTCATGGCTATCCCCTAGCGAAGGTGTGCGATGTCAGCCCTGTCACGGGCCAGATCGTCGCCGCGCGCGCTGACGGCGGTCTGAAAGCGAACTGACGGCGCGCTGAGAGGGGGTGGGGCCCCTCAGCCGCAGCCGCCCGCGTGGGCGTCCTCGGTCGCCCGGGCGCCCAGCCCGACCGCGGTCAGCGGCTCCGGCACGAAGCCGGCCGGCACCTCCCGGTCGCGCAGGTGGGCGACGAAGTCGTCCAGCCGGTCGATGCCCCAGAAGCGGCTGAAGCCGTGGACGAAGAAGGGCACCCCGAACACCCCGTCCCGGCACACGTCGAGCAGGATCCGGATCCCTTCGGCGCGCACCTCCGGGACGTCGCTGGCACGGGCCAGCTCGCGCGGGTCGAGCCCGATCTCGAAGGCGACGTCCTCGATCGTGGCCGGATCGCAGATGTCCCGGCCGCGACCGAACCGGGCCCGGTACACGGCGTCGATGAAGTCGTGGCCGCGGCCGTGCCGGGCCGCGACCAGGTAGGCCAGGTGCGGGACCTCCCACACCGGCTCGCGGTCCACGGGCCAGGTCACCGACAGGCCCCGGGCCTTGGTGATCCTGCCGATGTCCTGGAGGACGTAACGATTCTTCTCCCGCGACATCGCCGAGTACGGGAACCGGCCGCCCTGCTCCGTCAGCAGCCGGGCGCTGAGCTCGTCCGGCTCGAAGAAGGGCACCCACTCCAGTTGTTCGACGAGGTCCGGGTGGAAGGTCGTGATCTCGCGGTAGGCCAGCCAGGAGTAGGGGCTGCGCAGCGAGAAGTAGAAGCGGGGCGTCTTGTTCTTGGGCACGGTGAACCCTTCGGTCGGCCTGGCTGCGTGGGTGGGTGGGGGGCGACGCGGGTCCTCAGACGACGAGACCGCCGTCGATCCCGAAGACCTGTCCGGTGATGTACGAGGCACGGTCCGAGGCGAGGAAGGAGACCAGGTCCGCGACCTCCTCGGGCCGCCCGAACCGGCCCAGCGGGATCCGTTCGGTCATCTTCCCGACGTGCTCCGCGGAGAGGCCCGAGACCATGTCGGTCTCGATGAACCCGGGGGCGACGGCGTTGGCCCGGATGCCGTAGCGGCCGCTCTCCTTGGCGAGGGCCTTGGTGAAGCCGATGATCCCGGCCTTGGTCGCCGAGTAGTTGGTCTGCGTGGCGTTGCCGTACACGCCGGCCACCGAGGACAGGGTGATCACCGAGCCGGCGCGGCGCTTCATCATGGCGAACACCGCGGCCTTGCAGAGGTTGTAGGTGCCGTCCAGGTTGACCCGCAGGACCGCGTCCCAGTCGTCGGGCGCCAGCATCACGAGCGGGTTGTCGCGGACGATGCCCGCGCAGGACACCACCGTGTGCAGCGGGCCGAGCTCCTTCTCGCTCGAGCGGACGAAGTCCCGTACGGCGTCGTGGTCGCGGACGTCGGTGCGTGCGGTGTGGACGCGGGCCCCGGCGGCGGTGGCCTCGGCGGCCGCGGCGTCGGCGGCCTCCTTGTCGGACTGGTAGCAGAACGCGACGTCGTAGCCGTCCTGCGCGAGGCGGGCCACGACGTGGCGGCCGATGCCCCGGGAGCCCCCGGTCACCAGTGCGACGCGGCGTTCGGTTGCGGACATGTGCTCGGTACTCCTCGCTGATGGGGCCCGGTTCCGGGCCGGGGGAGGGGCCGGCGGCCGGCCGGGGCGGGGGTGTGCTCCCGGCCGGCCGCCGGGGTGTGGGGAGGTCAGCCGCCGGTGAGGACCGCGCAGCCGACCAGGCCGTCCCGCTCGACACCGGTGACCAGCGCGGCCTCGCCGGGCGCCAGGCCCCGCTCGCCGGCCGCGGCGAGCACCGCGGCCAACTGGAGCGCGGCGGACGCCGCGGAGGTGTCCCCGACCAGCGGCCGGATCCGTACCCACCGCGGGTCGGCGTCCGCGCCGAGCACGTCCGTGACGGCCGCTTCCTCCTGCGCGACGAGCGGGCCGCCGGAGCCCAGGGGCGCCACCAGCCGTACGTCACCGGCGGCCACCCCGGCCTTCTCCAGCGCGCCGCGCACACAGACGGCAAGGGCGTCGCGGGCCCCGTCCGGTGAGTGGAACGCGCGGAAGCCGGTGGCGCCGATCCGGGCCAACGGGGTCCGTCCGGCGGCCCGCGCGTCCTCGGAGGTCTCCAGGAGGAAGACGGCGCTGCCCTCGCCGAGCGGGGTGTCGCGCTCCTCCTCGTCGCGGCCGTGCCACTCCAGCCAGGAGCGCTGGGTGGAGTACTCCTCGGCCGCCCCCACCAGCACGCGGGAGCAGTGCCCGCCGCGGTGCAGCCGCAGGGCGTACCCGAGGGCGAGCAGGCCGGTCAGCGAGCCGCCCGCGACGGTGGTGTTGGGGCCCTTGATGCCGTGCCAGATGGCGCTCTGCCCGGCGGCCCGGTTCATCACGGTGTTCGGGAAGCGGGCCGGGTCCACGTGGTACGGGCGCTCGCCGGCCAGCGCGTCCCGGGTGAAGTCCATGATGCTCTGCACGCTGCCGGAGCCGGTGCCGAGGACCAGGGCGGTCTGCTCGGAGCGCGCGGTCAGCTCTTCCCGGAAACCTTCGATGAGACCGCCGACCGCGGTGACCGCGAGCGCGGTGACCCGGTCCATGGTCCGGGTCCCCTTCTTGCCGACGTACTTCGCCGCGGTGAAATCGGGGACCACGGCGCCCTCGGCGAACGGGCCCGGGAAGGCCTCGCGGTCGACGGCCCCGATCGCGGTGCGGCCGGCGGAGATCCCGCCGCGGAAGGAGTCGCCGCCGACGCCGAACGGCGAGACCGCCGACCAGCCGGAGACGACCAGGGGGGTGGGGGACATCAGGCGGCCTCCTCGTACCGGCCGAGGATCAGCACGGCGTTGTTGCCCGCGAAGGCCAGGGCGTTGTTCTGCACGACGTTCAGCCGGGCCGGGCGGGCCTCGTTGGGCACGCAGTCCAGGCCGCACTCGGGGTCGGTCTCGCGGTGGTTGATGGTGGGCGGGATGAACTCCTCGGTGATCGCCAGCGCGCAGGCGGCGGAGGCGAGCGCGCTCGCGGCGCCCATGGAGTGGCCGATCATGGACTTGATGGAGATGGTGGGCGGCGGGGTGTCGAAGACCTGGCGTATCGCACCCGTCTCCGTCACGTCGTTGGCGTGGGTCCCGGTCCCGTGCGCGGAGATGAAGTCGACGTCCTCGGCCTTGACCCCCGCGTTGCGGTGCGCCACCTCGATGCACCGGGCCAGGCCGTCCTGGTCGGGGGCGACGGGGTGGTGGGCGTCGCAGCTGAGGCCGTAGCCGAGCACCTCGGCGTAGATCCGGGCGCCGCGGGCCAGCGCCGAGTCCAGGCTCTCCATCAGCAGGATCCCGGCGCCCTCCCCGGTGAGGATGCCCTTGCGGTCCTTGTCGAAGGGCTGGCAGACCTCCGGGGCGATGGTGCCGAGCCGGTAGAAACCGGTGAAGGTCTTGCGGCAGACCGCGTCGGCGCCGCCGCACAGCGCCGTCTCGACGTCCCCGTCGCGGATGGCGTCGAAGCCGCTGCCGATGGCGTAGTTGCCGGCCGCGCAGGCCGTCGGAATGGTCAGCGCCTCCACGTCCACGAGGCCGAGTTCGTGGACGATGCCGCTGGAGAGCCGGCCGGCCTGGGCCCGGCGCACGACGCCCCGGTCCAGCCGCTCCGGCCCGCCCTCCAACTGCTGCCCGACGAGCAGGTCGAGGTCCCGGGACTCGGCGTCGGTCGTGCCGACCGAGACCAGGACCTTCCGCTCCCGCAGGTCCTCCGGGGTCAGGCCGGCGTCCTCGACGGCCATCCGGGCCGCCGCGATCGAGAACTGCGTGGCCCGGCCCAGTTCCGCCGGATCGGTCCGGTGGATCCAGTCGCCGGGCTCGAAGTCGTCCACCTCGCACCCGTTGGCGTGGGCGAAGCCGGTCGTGTCGAAGGCCGTGATCGGCTTGACCCCGCTGCGTCCGGACCGCAGTCCGTCCAGGAAGGCCGTGACTCCGAGGCCGATGCTGGTGACCGTGCCGAGGCCGGTGATCACCACCCGGCGCGGCGCCCGCTCATCGTCGTACACCCTGCGCTCCCGTCGTAGTCGTACGCGCCGCGGCCTAGTTGGCGGCTTCGGAATCGGCGGCCAGGGCTTCCTCGACGACCGTGATGACGGCGGCCAGGTCGACCATCCGGGAGAGCTCGGCCTGGTCGATGTCGGTGCCGAAGACCCGCTCCAGCTGGGAGAGGATCTCGATGGCCCCCATGGAGTCCGCTTCGTGGTCCTCCTTGAAGCGGCTGGTCTCGGTCATCTCCGAGGGCTCGATCTCCAGGATGTCGCAGATGATCTCCTTGATCCGGTCGCGGGCTTCGAGGTCGAGGCGGTTCGCTGCTGTTGTCATGCCGCAGATGCTGGCCGACCGCTCTGACGCGCCCCTGACACCGGCCTGACCCGTCGCCGGTCTCCCGCTGAGTCACCACTGAGCCACTGCTGAGGCATCGCTGAGTCGTGGCTGAACGCGTACTGAACTCCCGCCGGGCGACCCGAGGGGCGGCTCAGGCGTCGACCGGCTGCGGGAGGTGCCGTCCGAGTTCCCCGAACTCGCCGCGGTGCTCCCGGATCCAGGACCAGTACGCCGGCCGGGAGCGGGCGTAGTCGCAGTAGTACGCGCGCACGGTGTCGACCAGGGTGCGCGGGGTCGCGCGGGGGAGGGCGTTCCCGCGCCACAGCAGCACCAGATCGACCCGCTCGCTCCCGGTCACCGGGACCAGGGTCACGCCCGGCAGCGCCCCGGAGGGCGTGGTGAGCGCGGCCACCTCCATGTCCCGCACCCAGTTCATGGCCTCCTGATGGCTGTTGACGTGGTGCAGCACCCGCCCGGGCACCGAGCTCCCCAGGACGCGCCGCTCCACGGCACGGAACCAGTGGTCCTGGGCCGAGCGCACCCAGGCCAGCCCGGCGCGGTCGGTGAGTTCCGTCAGCTCGTCCGCCCCGACGGACGCGCGGGCGCCCAGCGGATGGCCCTGCGGCACGGCCAGCCACACCGGCTCCCGCACGATCAGGGCGCGGCCCAGCGCCGGTTCGCCGCCGCCGCCGCCGCCGCCGTCGTCGTCGCCGGCTGGCGCGCCGCCGGACGGCTCGGGCACCAGGGGTACCAGGGCCGCGGCCAGCGCCCCGCGCCGCACCGCCTCCACGGCGGCCTCCGGGTTCAGCGTCCGGGTCTGCACGGCGGCGTCCGGCAGCGCGGCCTGCAAGGCGTCGCGCAGCGCCGGCGGAGTCCACTCGGTGCACCCCAGCCGCAGCGGCCCGCCGGACGCGGCCAGTGCCTCGGCCATCACCTCGTCCGCCCGCCGGACCAGATCGGCCAGGAGCGGGACGAGCCGTGAGCCCAGCTCGGTCGGGGTCACCCCGGACCGGGAGCGCGTGAAGAGGTCGCCGCCGACCGCCCTTTCGATTCGGCGCAGCTGCGCGGTCAGACTCGGCTGCGGAAGACCGAGTTCCTGGGCTCCCGCGGAAATGCTCCCGGCGGCGGCGATCGTGACGACAATGCGAGCGTGACGCAATTCGAGTTCCATGTCCTGCCCCCCGTCGGCGGTTCCCGGAAATGGGAATTCGGTCCACGGGCCCACTGCCGCCGGGGTGAACCGTCCCCGGATCTCCGGGTCCTGGCATTCGGCCGGAAACGGGTCCGCGGACCGACCGGCGCTTTCACCGTATCGGCATTCCGTTTACGGACAAGGGGCGCCCCCGCGAAACGTCAGCGGGACGCCGGCGCCGGAACAGCGGAAGGACAGGGCACGCGGACGGGGGTGGCGGGCTCAGCCGCGCCGGCCGGCGTACACGAGGGCCTGCCGGGGCTCCCCGAGCACGTCGTCCTGTTCGAGGATCGCCTGGTACGCCCGGTTCAGGGCGCGCCCCGGCTCCAGCCCCAGGTCCCCGGCGAGCCGGCGCCGTGCGCCGTGGAACACCTCCAGCGCCTCGGACTGCCTGCCCTCCCGGTACAGGGCCAGCATCAGCAGCTCGCTCAGCCGTTCCCGCTCGGGGTGCTCGACGGCCAGCCGGCGCAGCTCCGGCACCGAGATCCGGTGCGCCGCGACGGTCAGCATGGCCGTGATCAGGTCCTCGTAGGCGGTGATCCGGCGTTCCTCGAGGTGGGCGGCGGCCAGCCGGATCCGCACCCCGTCCACCGAGTCCATCAGGGCCGGCCCCCGCCACAGCCCGAGCGCCCGTTCCAGCTCGGCGATGGCCCGCTCCGGGTCCACGTGGACCAGCGCGGCACCGGCCTCCGCGTGCCGCAGGAAGCGGTGCGCGTCGACGCGCTCGGGCGCGAGGTCCAGCAGGTAGCCGCTGCCGACGGTGCGGATCAGCTCCGTCCCCTTCATCCCGGTGAGGGATTCCAGGTACTTGCGCAGCCGGAGCACGTTGGCCTGGAGGGCGTTGCGGGCGTTGGTCATCCGCTGGTGGGCCCAGAGCTCGTCCTCGATGCGGTCGGACGTCACCGTCGTGCGCGGAGACAGGGCCAGGAACGTCAGCAGCGAGGTCACCCGCTTCGAGGCCATGGCATACGTACGGTCTCCCCAGGAAAGGGATGTGGAACCGAGCACGTTGATTTCCATTTGTACAACCCCCGTTGGTGTCGGTGCAGGCCCTCATGCTGTCCCGGGGCGACCGGTCGGGGGAAATACCATCCGGGCAGCCGAAAGCCGGCCACGTGGTATGGCCGGGTCGTCGCTCTTGCCCCGGAGATGTCCTGACGGCATACTGCCGACCCTCCCTGACGAGGCGCTGACGGACGAAAACATGTCCGGAATTCGTGCCCTGCCTGTGACATTCGTCGAGTGCTTAAAGACCTGTGCCGGCCCGCGCCCCGTTCCTAGGCTCCGGTCATCCGCGATCAGTCGGCGAATGGGAGTCATTGGGATGCTCAACAAGATCGTGATTGTGGGCGGCGGCACCGCGGGCTGGATGACGGCCTCGTACTTCAAGGCGGCGTTCGGCGACCGCATCGACGTCACGCTGGTCGAGTCCGGCCACGTCGGAGCGGTCGGCGTGGGCGAGGCGACGTTCAGCGACATCCGGCACTTCTTCGAGTTCCTCGGACTCAAGGAGAAGGACTGGATGCCGGCCTGCAACGCCACGTACAAACTCGCCGTCAAGTTCGAGAACTGGCGGGAGAAAGGCCATTACTTCTACCACCCGTTCGAGCAGATGCGGTCCGTCAACGGCTTCCCGCTGACCGACTGGTGGCTGCAGAACGGTCCCACCGACCGCTTCGACAAGGACTGCTTCGTCATGGCCTCGGTCATCGACGCCGGTCTCAGCCCGCGCCACGCCGACGGCACGCTCATCGACTCGCCGTTCGTCGAGGGCGCGGACGAGATGGCCGGACTGACCATGTCCGAGCACCAGGGCAAGACGCAGTTCCCGTACGCCTACCAGTTCGAGGCCGCCCTGCTGGCCAAGTACCTCACGAAGTACGCGGTCGAGCGCGGCGTCGAGCACGTCGTCGACCACGTCGAGGAGGTCAGGCTCGACGAGCGCGGCTGGATCTCCGGCGTCGCCACCACCGACCACGGCGACATCACGGGCGACCTCTACATCGACTGCACCGGCTTCCGCGGGCTGCTCATCAACCAGGCCCTCGAAACGCCCTTCATCTCGTACAAGGACTCGCTGCCCAACGACAGCGCCGTCGCCCTCCAGGTCCCCATGGACATGGAGCGCCGGGGCATCCTGCCCTGCACCACCGCCACCGCCCAGGACGCCGGCTGGATCTGGACGATCCCGCTGATGGGCCGCGTCGGCACCGGCTACGTCTACGCCAAGGACTACATCTCCCCGGAGGAGGCCGAGCGCACCCTGCGCGAGTTCGTCGGCCCGGCCGCAGCGGACGTCCCGGCCAACCACATCAACATGCGCATCGGCCGCAGCGAGAACTCCTGGGTCAAGAACTGCGTCGCGATAGGCCTCTCCAGCGGCTTCGTCGAGCCCCTGGAGTCCACCGGCATCTTCTTCATCCACCACGCGATCGAGCAGCTCGCCAAGAACTTCCCCGGCGACGACTGGAACCCGGTCCATCGCGAGCTCTACAACGACTCCATCGCCCACGTCATGGACGGCGTCCGCGAGTTCCTCGTGCTGCACTACGTCGCCGCCAAGCGCGACGACACCCAGTACTGGCGCGACGCGAAGACCCGCGCCGTCCCCGAAGCCCTGGCCGCGCGCATCGAGAAGTGGAAGACGCAGCTCCCGGACTCCGAGACGGTCTTCCCCTACTACCACGGCCTGCCGCCGTACTCCTACATGTGCATCCTCCTCGGCATGGGAGGCATCGACGTGAAGCCGTCCCCGGCCCTCGCCCTCTCCGACCCGAGCGTCGCGGAGCGCGAGTTCGAGGCGATCCGGGAGAAGACCCGGCGCCTGGCCGAAGTCCTGCCCAAGGCCTACGACTACTTCGCCGACATGCGCGGCGCATGACATCGGCCCGCCGGCCGGAAAGGGCCTCGACCCCATGGAACCCGTAGAACTCCTGACCCGCACCGCGCACGTCCTGGCGGTCCTCGCCGTGATCCTCCTGCTGGCCTGGGCGGGCCGGACCGCGGCCCGCCTGATGCGCCAGCCCGAGGTCATCGGCGAGATCACGGCGGGCCTGCTCGCCGGTCCGGCGGCCCTGTACCTGATGGGCCCCGGAGCCTTCGCTGACGTGCTCCCCGGTCCCGTACTGGACACCCTCAAACTCATCTCCAAGGCCGCCCTGGCGCTCTTCCTCGTCGGCCTCGCCCACAAACTGCAGACCGGCCCCGGGGCGCAGCCGCGCCGCACCACCGCCTGGGTGGCGGCCGGTTCCCTGGTCCCGCCGCTCGTCAGCGGCCTGCTGCTGGCGGGCCTGATCCTCGTCACGGACGACACCGCGGCCCGCGGTGACTCCCCGCTGCCCGCCTTCGTCCTCATGATCGCCGTCTCCATGTCCATCACCGCCGTACCGGTGATGGCGCGGATCCTCACCGACCGGGGCATGACCGAGACCTCGGCCGGCCGGGTCGCGCTCGGCGCGGCCATCACCGTGGACGCCGTCGGCTGGCTGCTGTGCATGCTCGCCATCAGCCTGGGCGAGGGCAGCCTGTCGGGCTTCCTCCGCTCGGCGTTCGCGCTGGCGGTCGGCGGCGCCTGCGCCCTGGCCATCCGGTTCTCGCTGCGCACCCCCTTCGCGCGGCGGGCCTACGGGAAGACCCCGCGCACGGTCGCCGTCGTACTGGCGGTGGCCACCCTCGCGGTGTCGATCGCGATGGAGAAGATGGGCATGACCTCCATCGTCGGCGCCGCACTGGTGGGCTTCGCGATCCCCCGGGACGCGAACGCCCCGTGGGCGCCCGCCGTGGACGGCATCGCCCGCTCCGGCCGCCTGCTGGTGCCCGCGTTCTTCGTGGTCACCGGGGTCACCGTGCTGAACGGCAGCTTCTCGCAGGCCTCGTGGTCGCTCATCCTGGCCACCGTCCTGCTCGCCTGCGCGGGCAAGGGCATCGGCGGCTACCTGGGAGCCCGGCTCGGCGGCCGCCCGCCGGTCGACGCCCGCCGGGTCGCGGTCCTGATGAACACCCGCGGCCTGACCGAGCTGATCGTGCTCCAGGCCGGGTTCAGCGCCGGGATCCTCACCGCACCCCTGGTGCTGGCCCTGGTCGTGATGGCCCTGGCCACCACGGCCCTGACCGGCCCGCTCCTCGGTCTCCTCGACCGTCGGGAGCGCCCCGCGACGCCCGTCCCGGCCGCCCCGGCCGAACGCAAGCTGGTCCTGGTGACGGAAGGCAGCAGCCGATGACCACCCACCCCACCGCGACGACCTCGATAGAAGCGTCACCCGACGCCTTCCGCTCGCTGATGAGCCAATTCCCCACCGGGGTCTGCGCCGTCACCACCCAGGACCGGGACGGCGAACCGCGGGGCATGACCTGCTCCGCGGTGACCAGCGTCTCGCTCGACCCGCCGACCCTGCTGGTGTGCCTGCGCGCCGGCAGCCCCACCCTCCAGGCCGTCCTCGACTCCGGTTCGTTCTCCGTCAACTTCCTGCACGCGCAGGGCAGGGAGACCGCCGAGCTGTTCGCCTCCGGGAACCAGGACCGGTTCGCGCTGGTCCCCTGGGAGCAGCCGCCCGGCGCGGGCGGGCCGCACCTCGTCCGGGACGCCCACACCGTCGCCGACTGCGAGGTGGTGCTGACCCAGCGGATGGGCGACCACGTCACCGTCTTCGGCGAGGCCCGCCGGATAACCCGTCAGCACGCCCGTCCGCCGCTCCTGTACGGGCAGCGGCAGTTCCGCTCCTGGTCGCAGACCTGACCCGTCCCAGACCTGACCCCTCCCCCAGCCGGCCCCGCCAGGGGCCGGCTCCCAGCAGAAGGAAAACCCATGACAGGGACACCGGACCCGCAGGGTCGGCACGTCGTCCGCCTGGAATCCGTGACGAAGGTCTACGGCGGTGCCAAGCACGAGGTCACCGCACTCGACAACGTGAGCATCGGCCTGGACAGGGGCACCTTCACCGCGGTGATGGGCCCCTCCGGATCCGGCAAGAGCACCTTCCTGCACTGCGCGGCGGGTCTGGACCGTCCGACCTCGGGCTCGGTCCTGCTGGACGGTGTCGACCTGGCACGGCTCAAGGAACGCGAACTGACCAAGTTCCGGCGCGACCGGATCGGCTTCATCTTCCAGGCCTTCAACCTGCTGCCCGCCCTGTCCGTCCTGGACAACGTCACCCTGCCGCTGCGGCTCGCCGGCAAGCGGCCCCAGAAGGGCGCGGTGGCCGAGGTGCTGGAGCGGGTCGGGCTCGGCGGCCGCGAGAACCGGCGCCCCGGCGAACTCTCCGGCGGCCAGCAGCAGCGCGTCGCCATCGCCCGGGCACTGATCACCCGGCCGGCCGTCATCTTCGGTGACGAGCCGACCGGCGCCCTCGACACCTACACGGCCCGCGAGGTGCTGACCCTGCTCCGCGAGGCCGTCGAACAGGCGGGCCAGACCATCGTGATGGTCACCCACGACCCGGTCGCCGCCTCGCACGCCGACCGCGTGCTGTTCCTCGCGGACGGCCGGATCGTGGACCACCTGGACCGGCCCACCGCCGACCAGGTCGCCGAGCGCATGACCCACCTCGGCGCCTGGGGCACCCGCCCGTCCGCCACCCCCGTCGGCGCGGCACAGGGGACGCTGCTGTGATCAGGATCGCGCTGCGCACCCTGCGCCACCACAAGGGCGGATTCATCGCCTCGTTCATCGCGCTGTTCTTCGGCGCGACCATCGTCGTGGCCTGCGGCGGCCTGCTGGAGACGGGCATCCACAACGCGGCCCCGCCCCAGCGGCTGGCCGCGGCCCCCGTCGTTGTCACCGGGGAGCAGCGCTACCTCGGCACCTCCAGCGAGATGGTCTTCCCCGAGCGGGTCCGCTTCGACGCGGCGCTGGCCGCGCAGATCGCGGCCGTACCCGGCGTGCGGAGCACCGCGGCCGACGTGACGTTCCCCGGCGCGCTCGCCCCGGCCGGCGCAGCCGGCCGGGCCGCGCAGATCGCCGGCCACGGCTGGTCCTCCGCCGCCCTGACCCCGTACGAGATCACCGAGGGCGCCCCGCCCGCCGCCGCCGGCCAGGTCGTCCTCGACACCCGGCTCGCACAGCGGACGGGCCTGCGCCCCGGCGCCAAGGTCGAGATCCGCTCCGGCGGTACCTCGAAGAGCTACGAGGTCTCCGGCCTGGCGGCCGGCGACGGCGAGGCCAACGGGGTCTTCCTCTCCGACACCGAGGCCCTGGAGGCCCAGACCGCCGCCGGGCTGGCCGGCAAGGTGGACAACATCGGCGTCTTCCCGGCTCCCGGCGCCGACGTCGGCGCGGTCGCCGCCGGCATCCGCAAGGCGGTCGAGGGACAGCAGGTGTCCGTCCTGACCGGTGACGAGCGGGGCCGCGCCGAGAACCCCGGCGTGATCGACGACGGCAGCGACCTGATCCCCCTCGCCGCCGCGTTCGGCGGGCTCTCCGCCATGGTCACCGTCTTCGTCGCCTCCTCCACCCTGGGCCTGTCCATCCAGCAGCGGCAGCGCGAGATGGCGCTCCTGCGGGCCATCGGCACCACCCCCGGCCAGCTGCGCCGGCTGATCCTGGGCGAGACCGTCCTGCTGGCGGCCATCGCGACCGCGCTGGCCTGCATCCCGGGCCCCCACGTGGGACGTTGGCTGCTCAGTGCCTTCGCCGACGCGGGTGTCGTGCCGGACTCGATCGTCTTCCGTGCCGGATCCGTCCCGCTGATCGTCGGCGTCGGCACCGCCTTCGTCACCGCGGTCGGAGCCGCGTTCATCGCGGCCAACAGCGCCGCCCGCACCCGGCCCACCGAGGCGCTCGCCGAAGCGGGCCTGCAGCGCCGCTGGTTCAGCGGCTTCCGCTCGGTCCTCGGCCTGCTGTGCCTGGTCGGCGGTGTCGCCCTGGCCGTCGGCACGGCCGGCACGGACGGCCCCGACGCGGGCAGCGTCGCCACCCCGGCCGCCATGGTGTGGACGACCGGCTTCGGCCTCCTCGGCCCGGTGCTGGCCCGTGCCATCACCGCCGCGCTGCGCCGACCCGTGCGCGCGGCGTCGGGCCTCCCCGGGCACCTCGCCACCCGCAACGCCAAGGCCCGTACGGCCCGGCTCGCCGCGGCGGTGATGCCGGTGATGCTCGCCACCGGCCTGGCCGTCGGCCTGATCTACATGCAGACCACGCAGGCCGACGGCGCCGAGCAGGCGTTCGACGAGAGCCTGCGGGCCGACGCGGTGGTCACCTCCGTCTCCGGCGGCATGCCCCTGGAGACGGTGGACGCGATCCGGAAGCTCCCGGGAGTCGCGGCCGCCTCCGCGCAGGTCCCGAGCCTCGGCTACATCGAGCCCGCCGTACCGGTCGACCCGACCGCGAACGGCGGCGACGGGGACTCCGGCGCACCGCAGCCGACCCAGGTGTCGCTCCAGGGCGTCACCCCCGAAGGCGTGGCCACCACCACCTCCTTCCGGGCCGCCTCCGGCACCCTGGACGGCCTGCGCGGCGACACCGTCGCCCTGCCCGCCCGGTACGCCGGCGACCGGAAGATCGGCGACACCGTCCCCATGCGCCTGGGCGACGGCAGCCGCGTCGACCTGAAGCTGGTCGCCACCGTCGACGGCAAGCGCGGCTACGAGACCGCGCTCGTCCCGGCGTCCGTCCTGGTCGGACACACCGACGCGGGCCTGGTCCCGCAGATCATGGTGAGCGCCGCCCCGGGCACCGACCGGGCGGCCCTGGACGCCTCGCTGCGCACCCTGGCCGACAGCCGGCCCGGACTGCGCGTCACCGACCGCCAGGCGTTGACCGCGGTCGCGGCGGACAAGAGCGACACCCAGTCCTGGATGGCGTACCTGGTCCTCGCGGTGGTCGTCGGCTACGCGACGATCGCCCTGGTCAACACCCAGGTGCTGGCCACCACCGAGCGGCGCCGCGAGTTCATGCTCCAGCGGCTGATCGGCGCCACCCGCCGCCAGGTCATGCAGATGATGGCCATGGAGGCGGTCCTGGTCTCCGTGGCGGGCATCGTCCTCGGACTCCTGGTGGCGGCCCTGACCCTGGTGCCGTTCAGCATGAGCGTGCTGGGCACGACGCTCCCGACCGGCTCCCCGTGGATCTTCGTCACGGTGGTCGGCGGCGCCCTGGGCCTGACCCTGGCAACCACCCTGCTGTCGGCGGGCGCGGTCCTGCGCGGCCGCCCCGGCGACCTGGCCGGCATCAAGGAGTAGGGACCGGGCGCACCCCGCCCGTACGAAAGGCCGCCCCCGGCACGGATCTCCGTGCCGGGGGCGGCCTTTCTTCCGCGCGGCGCACGCGCGCGGCCGTACGTCAGGACACGGGCTGGAGGGCGCCGGCCGCGGCCATGGCCGGCTGCCCGCTCATGCCCTTGAGCAGCGCCGCGCCCAGCGGGGTCAGGGTGTGCAGCACCGTGTTGCGGACCCGTCGGGTGGTGATCAGGCCGGTCCGGCGCAGCACGGCGGTGTGCTGGCTGGCACCGGCCGCCGAGATGCCGAGCCGGTCCGCGAGCTGCGTGGTGGTGCAGCTGGCCCGCAGCACGTGCAGCGCGGCCGCCCGGGTCTGCCCCACCAGGGCCCCCAGCGACTGCCCGCTGCCGTCCGGCTCGTCCCACAGGGCGGTCGCCTGGTAGCTGTCCGGCGGCGCGCCGAACGCCAGCACCACCGGCGCGGACCTGTCGAAGCGCCGGGTGACCCGGCCCGCCCGGTGCGCCAGGAACACGGAGGGGGCGAGCACCAGTCCGCGCCCGTCCAGGTGGATGTCCTCGTCGGGCGCGTCGTGGATCTCCAGCACCGGCGGCCGCCAGGTGATCCGGGAGTGCAGGGTCGTCAGCAGCAGTTCGGCCCCGCCGCCCATCAGCACCCGGCCCCGGGCCTCGCACTCGACCTCCAGGAAGGCCAGCAGGTGCTCCCAGTACGGAGCCACCGCGACCTGCCAGACCCGGGTGAGCTCACTGCCCGCGGCGCCCTGCTCGATGATCCGCAACAGGGCGCCGAGGCCCGCCTCGCCGTCCGCCCCGGGCCCGCCCGGCAGCCGCCCGGGCCCCGGCCGCAGCCGGTCCCCGACTTGGCTGCGCCACCGCGCGAACGGAGTGCCGACACCCCGCCCGAGCAGTCCGCAGGCGAAGGCCGACTCGACCAGCGGCCCCGCGGTGATCTTCAGGCGGGTCCGCGCGACGTCGGCCGCGGTGAAATGGATCCTTTGCACAGTGCAGCCCCCGTAGTCCGAAACGTGCGTCCGGGCCGGCCGGTCAGGCCGGAGTACCGGTGAGAGTGACGAAGACGTCGTCGAGCGTGGGCCTGCGCAGCGCGAAGTCGACCACCTCCACGCCCTCCTGCCGCAGTTCGCCGGCGGCCGAGGCGATCGTCGCCAGACCGTCGCCGACCGGGATGGAGACCACCCCGCGCGCCGCGTCCGCGGACGGCTCCGCCGCCGTGATCCGGCGCAGTGCCCGGACCGCGTCCGGCAGCCGCCCGGGCACGGCGACGGTCACCTCGAGCCGCTCCTCGCCGACCTTGCGCTTCAGCTCGTCCGGGGTGCCCTCCGCGATGACGCGGCCGGAGTCGATGACCGCGACGCGGTCGGCGAGGAAATCGGCCTCCTCCAGGTACTGGGTGGTCAGCAGCACGGTCACGCCGTCCTCGACCAGGTCCCGTACCACCGTCCACAGCCCCATCCGGCTCACCGGGTCCAGCCCGGTCGTCGGCTCGTCGAGGAACAGCACCGACGGCGTCGCGACCAGGGAGGCCGCCAGGTCCAGGCGCCGCCGCATGCCGCCCGAGTACGTACGGGCCTGGCGGTCGCCGGCGTCGGTCAGGTCGAACCGGTCCAGCAGCTCCTCCGCCCGCGCACGGGAGGCCGTCCGGCCCAAGTGCACCAGCGTGCCGATGAGTTCGAGGTTCTCGCGGCCGGTGAGCATCTCGTCGACCGCCGCGTACTGGCCGGCCAGGCCGATCCTGCGCCGCACCTCGGGGGCCTCGCGCACGATGTCGTACCCCGCGACGGTCGCGTGCCCGCCGTCCGGTTCGAGCAGCGTCGCCAGCATCCGCACGGTGGTCGTCTTCCCCGCGCCGTTCGGGCCGAGCAGGCCCAGCACCGTACCGGCCGGGACCTCCAGGTCCACGCCGCCCAGCGCCTCCTCGCTCGCGTAGCTCTTGCGCAGTCCCTCCGCGCGAATCGCCATGTCCACGTCCACAGTCGTCCTCCGCCCCGGTCCCGCGCCCGATCAGGCGGACCCGGCGGCGGCCTCGCGGAGCCCCGCGGGACGCATGTCGGTCCAGTGCTCCTCGACGTAGGCGAGGGCCGCGTCCCGCGGTCCCTCCTCCAGGGCCACCGTCCAGCCCTCGGGGCGCTGGGCGAAGGCGGGCCAGAGGGAGTGCTGGCCTTCGTCGTTCACCAGCACGAGGAAGGTTCCGTCCTGGTTGTCAAAGGGGTTCGACACGTCGCTCACTCCGTCATCCGAGTCGTCATGGACGAGCTCGGGGGTGCCCCGCCGCCCGGGCCGACGATCGACCCGGGTGACGGGACACCCCCGGTGCCCCGCGCCGCCCGGCGGCGGGGGCAGGCCCGCCCTGTGAGCATCCGGGACGGCACTGACGGACCACTGAGCTGCGTCTGACGCCTGCGGATGACCCCGTAACACCGCGGACGTGAACTTTTCCCGTTTGCCGGCCCCGCTACCTCCCCGCCCGCGCACGGGTCGCGGCGACGTCCGTCTTGCCGTTGGCGTTCACCACGATCTCGTCCACCAGGTGCACCGCGTCCGGCACCAGCGCCGAGGGCAGCGCCGCGGAAAGCGTCTTGCGCACCAGCGCCGTGAACTCCTCGGCACCGGGCCGCGGCCCCTGCCCGCCGAGCCGTACGAACAGCTCCATGGTGTCCACCGGTCCGCGCACGATGTCGAAGGCGGCGTCCGCCACACCCGGCACGGACAGCACGTGATGGCGCAGCTCGCCCAGCTCCACCCGGTACCCGTTGACCTTCAGCTGGTCGTCGCCGCGCCCGAGGTAGAGCAGCGCGCCCTCCGCGAGCAGCTCCACGGTGTCCCCGGTCCGGTACGCCCGTCCGCCGGCGGGGCCGCCCAGCTCGCCCTCGTCGAGGAACTTCCCACCGCCCGCGCCCCCGAGGTACCCGGCGGCCACCGCCCGCCCGGCGATCACCAGCTCGCCCGGCGCGCCCGCCGCCACCGGCCGCAGCTGCTCGTCCACCACGTACGCCCGGGTGTTCCAGGCGGGCCGGCCGATCGGCACGGTCGGGGTCGACGGCACCGAGTCGCGGTCGAAGCGGTACGCGCAGCAGCCGATGGTCGTCTCCGTCGGACCGTAGTGGTTGACCAGCCGGACCCCCTCCAGCCGGGAGGAGAGCGAGGAGATCAGGGCGGGGTCCAGGGCCTCCCCGCCGAACATCAGCAGCTTCGTCACCCGGTCGTAGCGCGGCGGCCGCGCCAGCACGTCGAAGAACCGGGCGTGCGAGGGGGTCATCTTCACGAAGCCGTAGGGCCCGTGCCGCTCCGCACGCTCCCCGAACAGCGTCTCCTGGTCCCATATCCCGGCGACCGTGGTGACCGTGCGGCCCTGCGCGAGCGGCACCCACAGCGTGGTCATCGCCAGGTCGAAGCCGAGACTGCCGAAGAGCGGACTGCCGTTGCCCGCGCCGCCCACCAGATCTCCGCACCAGGAGGCGTAGTTGACGAGCGAGCCGTGCTCGACCATGACGCCCTTCGGGGTGCCGGTGGAGCCCGAGGTGAAGACCACGTACGCGATCGCGTCCGCCCTCGGCAGTACCGGCTCGGGCAGCCCGGGGCGCGCCGGCAGCTCCCGTACGTCGATCACCGGCACGGTCGCCGCGGGCAGCGTCCCGCTCCCCGCGGCCCCGTCGTGGAGCAGCGCGGCCGGCGCCGCCCCGGCGAGCACGGAAGCCGTCCGCTCACCGGGATGCGTCGGATCGATCGGGACGTACGCGGCTCCCAGGGCCATCGCGCCCAGCGCCCCGGCGATCGTCCCGGCGGTGCGGTCGGCCCACACCGCGACCCGGTCCCCGGGACCGGTCCCGGCCTCGGCGAGCGCGGCGGCCACGGCGAGCGCGCGCTGCCACAACCGCCCGTAGGTGACCTGCTCCGGGCCCGTACGCACGGCCACCGCGTCGGGCCGGGCCCGCGCGTGGTCGCGCACCAGGTGCACGATCGATTCCGCGGCGACCGGTCGGACCTCGCCGGCGATCGAACTGGGGTGGGGTGTCGGGGCCATCGCTCCTCCTGTGGGTCGCCCGGGCGGCTCTCCGCCGTCTGACGCGGCGCTCCGCAGGCCCTCGGCAGCCTAGGAACCCCCGCCCACCCGAACCAGGCCCTTAAGCCCCCGTCGAATGTCCACCCCCGCCGGGCGTTCCCGGTGCCGGCTCGGGGCCGTGGGCAGGGGCCCGGCCCGGCGCGAGTTCGGCCGAGGTCAGCGTCCCGCCCGCCGGGGGCCGTCCGCCGGCGCCGTCACCACAGCGACCAGCAGACCGCCCCCGGCGCCCCAACGGCCGCGTAGCAGCTCGCCGTCCCCGTGCCGCACCCGTGCGGTGAACCGGCCGCCCGAGGCGGCACGGTCGTCGAACGACACCTCAACGTCGCGGAAGCCGAGCCGGACCCGGGCGTGCGGGAACCACGCCTTGTACGCCGCCTCCTTGGCGCAGAACAGCAACCGGTCCCGGCACACGCCGTCACCCGCGCCGGCCCCGCCGGCCCCGCCGGCGAGCTCCGCCGGCGTGGCGATGGTCGCCAGGACCCCGTCCCGCAGCGGCCGGTCCGGCTCCGCGTCGATCCCGAGCCGTGCCACGTCGGCGGCCCGGGCGACGGCGGCCGCGCGGTACCCCCGGGTGTGGGTCATGCTCCCCACCACCCCGTCGGGCCAGACCGGCACCCCGTCCGCGTCGTGCAACAGCGCCACCCCGCCCGGCGCGCCCGTGCCCGAGTCCGCGTCCGCCGCGGCCCCAGGCCCACCGCCGAGCTCGCGCAGCGCCCGCCGCGCGCAGAGCCGTACGGTCGCGAACTCCCGCCGCCGGCCCGCCGCGACCCCGGCCACCACCGCCTCCTCGGCGGGCAGCAGCACGCCCTCCGGGGCGTCCCCGAAGAGGTCCACGCCGACGACGGTGCCGGGCAGCAGCGCCCGGATCACCCCCGGAACCCCAGAACGCGGCGGGCGACCGCCGCGCCGAGTTCGGTGGCCGGGTCCCCGAGGTCGAAGGGCAGGTCGAAGTGGTGCCGGCCGGCCACCACCAGTTCCGTCACGTCCGCCGCTCCGCCGGCCCGCGCCGCGTCCGCGAACACCTCCTGCTGGCGGGCGAACGCCCCTGTCTCGCGGACCCCCCGGGCCATCACCAGCGGCGGCAACCCCCCGGCCCCGGCGGGCAACCGGTGCAGCGGGCTGACCTCGCGGGCCTCCGCCACGTCCATCCCGAGCGCGTCGTTGACGTACGTGTGGCTCAGCGGCTCCAGGTCGTAGACACCGCTGATCAGCGTCGCCGACGCGACCTCGGCCACCGGGTCCAGCCCCGCCGCCCGCCAGCCCGCCGCGTCCAGCAGCGCCGAGGCCACCAGGTGCGCCCCGGCGGAATGCCCACTGAGGTGGACCGCCGACGGCGCGCCCGGCAGTCCGGCCCGTCCGGCGCAGATCCTCCGTACCGAGTCGGCCGCCATCGCGGTGATGGCCCGCATCCCGTACCGGGGCGCCAGACCGTAGCCGAGCGCCGCGAAGGACACGCCCGCCGCCACGAAGTCCGCCGCCGCGAAGGCCGCTTCGGACGTGCTGAGCTCCTGCCAGTAGCCGCCGTGCACGAAGACCATCAGCGGGGCCCCGGGCTCGGCCGCCGGGAACAGGTCGAGCCGTTGCTCCGGCAGCGCCCCGCACGGCACGTTCCGGTGCACCCGCAGGTCCTCCCGGGCCCGCGCGCTGTCGGCCGCGTACCGCGCCAGATGGGCGTCCATGTCGGGGACCAGGGAACTGGGGGAGTAGTCGAGGTCGAGCGCGGCCGTGGTCACGCGATCTCCGCCCACACCTCGGGCAGCACCCGCCGACGGGCCGCCATCCACAGGTACGAGGCCCCGTCCGAGCCCGCCGTACCGGTGGCGCCGCCCAGGAACCGTTCGGCGAGGACGGCGTGCCGGGCCCGCCACAGGGCCATCGCCTCGTCGAAGTCGACCAGCACCCGCCGCGCCGCGTCGGCGCTCTCCCGCTCCGGGCCGCCCGCCGCGTACTCGCGCCACGCCTCCTGCACGGAACGCTCCTCCAACCGGGCGCGCAGCCGGTCCCGTTCGGCGGCGCTGAACCCGGCGGTGTTCAGGAAGCGGGTGTCGCGCAGCCCGCAGAGGAACTCGATCTCCCGGAACTGGGCGGACTGGAAGCCGCTGGCCTCGCCGAGCGCGCTCCGGATCACCTCGAAGGCCGACGGGGTGAGCGTGGCCAGCCCGTCGAACTGCCCCACGAGGGTGCGGAAGATGACGGGCAGGGGCGCCGCGCGGCGGGCCGCGAGGAAGCCGTCGCCCGCGTCCAGGGCCTCCCGTACGTCCTCCAAGTGCCGCAGCACCACGGCGAAGAAGATCTCGCAGGACTGGTGGGTGGCCAGGAACAGCACCCGCTCCACGTCGTCCTCCCGGACGCACGCGGCCTCCAGGAGTTCTTCCAGCCGCAGGATCCGGCCGTACGGAGGTGCGTCGACGGTGTCGTTCACGTGGACCTTCTTCCTCGCGGGGCCGGGTGCCGCCACGAATTCCAAGGGGGAGCGGAGCATGGGAAGGAGAGCATCCGAAGGGGAATTGCGAGCCTATTGACGGCACACGCGGGCAACATCGTCATCAAGCACTCGCTTAAAGGCCGCCGAGGCCGTCGGGGCCCGCCGGAGACCCGTTGTAGACCCGCTATAGGGGTGGTGTGGGCGCATCGTAAGGGCGGCGCGGAGCAGGCCTCCGAGCCATGTGAAAACTTCATCTCGCGGTGGTGACCCCGGCACTGTCAGGCCTCAGGCGTTCCTCGCAGAATCGTCGTGAACGGACAGGAACCCGCTCGACGAATCAGAGGGAACTCACGCCATGACCAGCATTTCGGCCGGCGCCCGTATCAACCCCACTCCTTTCGTGACCACCCCTGCCGGCTCGGTGGGACAGGGCCTGGTGATTCAGAATCTCGACTACCTGCCCGACAGCGCGCTCGTGGTCACCGACTGGTGCACGCTCTCGCTGGTGATCGACACGGCGGCGACGAGCGCCGGACGGCTGGCCGCATGACCCCTACCGGGTACGAGCGGCAGACCGAGCCGCTGGCGTGCGAGGACGCACTGGTGGGCTTCAAGTCCCACCTGCGGCCCACGGTCGTACCGGACGACGCCGCCTACCTGGTCTCCCGACGCGGAGTGACCGCCCTGCACGGCAGCGCGGCGGAGATCCTCGTACCGCTGCTCGACGGCACCCGCACCGTGGGCGCCGTCCACCGGGAGGCATCCCGGACCCTGGGCCCCGAGGACGTCGAGGCGGCCCTGTCGGCGCTGGCCGACGCCGGACTGATCCGCTTCAGCGCTCCGCCCGCCGCCGCGGGGGCGGCGGGCGAGGACGCACGGGTGCCCTCGCCCCGCAGGGCACGGGCCGAGGCGTACTGGGACCTGGCCGGGCTGGACGGCGGCCGCGCGGCGGCCCGGCTGGAACGGTCGGCCGTCACGATCGAGGCGCTCCCCGGCGTGGACCCGGCTCCGGTGGCCGCCGCCTGCCGCGAGTCCGGCATCACGGTGACCGAGGACCCGCGGGCCGCCGGCCTCGCCCTCGTCCTCTGCGACGACTACCTGTCCTCGCAGCTGGCCGCCGTGGACGCCGCGCACCGGGCCGCCGGCCGCGCGTGGCTCCCGGTCAAGCTCTGCGGTACGGACCCCTGGGTCGGTCCGTTCCTCCTCCCCGACGACGGGCCCTGCTGGCACTGCCTCGCCCTCCGGCTGCGCGGTCACCGTCATTCCGAGGTTCCGGTGCGGCGCGCGCTGGGCCTGGACGGCCCGGTCCCGCGTCCGGCCGCCGGGTTGGCCGCGGGCATGGCCCTGGCGGCGAACCTGGCGGTCCTGGAGAGCGCGAAGTGGCTGGCCGGGCTGCGCCACCCCGAGCAGGGACACGTACAGACCCTGGACACGCTGCGGCTCAGGACCGCCACGCACCCCGTGAGCAGGATCCCCCAGTGCGCGGGATGCGGGGACCCCGGTCTCGTGGCCCGCCGGGTCATGGCACCCTTCGTACCCGTATCGCGCCCCAAGGCCGCGACGGCCGGCACCGGGGACCGCGCCCTGACCCCCGCGCAGATGCTGCGGACGTACGGGCACCTCGTGGATCCGGTGGCCGGCGTGGTCAAGGAGCTGCGGCGGGCCCCCGGAGCCCCCGACTTCGCCGCCTCCTACATATCCGGGCCCAACCTGGCGATGGCCTCCGCCTCGTTCGCCGGCCTCAGCACCGGACTGCGCGCGCTGAACGGCGGCAAGGGCCTCACCGACGAGGAAGCGCGCACCAGCGCGCTGTGCGAGGCGGTCGAGCGCTACAGCGGCACCCGGCACGGCGACGAACCCGTCGTACGGGACTCCCTGCGCGGCCTGGGGGCGGCCGCCGTCCACCCCAACACCTGCCAGCTGTACGACGGCCGCCAGTACGCGGAGCGGGAGTACTGGAACGCGCAGCACTCCCGCTTCCACTACGTCTCCACCCCCTTCGACGAGACGCGCCCCACCGACTGGACCCCGGTGTGGTCGCTCACCGAGGGCGTCCAGCGGCTGCTGCCCACCTCGATGCTGTACTTCGCGCGGGGCGACGTGCGGGCCACGGGCCGGGCGGGCGACGGGCTGATGGCCGACTCCAACGGCAACGCGGCGGGCAGCAGCCCCGAGGACGCCGTGGTGCAGGGGTTCCTGGAACTGGTGGAGCGGGACGCGGTGGCCCTGTGGTGGTACAACCGCACGCGCCAGCCGGAGGTCGACCTGACGGCCTTCGCGGAGGAGTGGATCGAGCGGGTCCGCGACGGGTACCGCCGGATCAACCGGGAGGTGTGGGTCCTGGACCTCACCTCGGACCTGGGCATCCCCGTGATGGCGGCGCTCTCGCGACGCACCGACAAGCCCGACCAGGACGTGCTCTTCGGCTTCGGCGCGCACTTCGACCCGCGGGTCGCGCTGCGCCGCGCGCTGGGCGAGATGGGACAGATGCTGCCGGCCGTGGCCGACGTGCGCGCGGACGGCTCGGGCTACCGGATCACCGATGCGGAGGTGCTGTCCTGGTGGCACCTGGCGACCACGGCCAGTCAGCCCTATCTCGCGCCCGATCCCGCCGTGCGGCCCCGGACCCCCGCGGACTGGCCCGCCGTCCGCAACGGAGATCTCCTCGATGACGTGGGCATGATTACGGAACTGGTCCGGGGAAAAGGGATGGATCTCCTGATCCTGGATCAAAGCCGCCCGGATTTGAAACTTCCGGTTGTGAAAGTAATCGTTCCGGGGCTACGCCACTTTTGGGCTCGATTCGCCCCCGGCCGCCTATTCGACGTACCCGTAACGCTCGGCCGATTGTCTGAACCGACCGCGTATGCCCAGCTCAACCCCATCCCGCTGTTCGTGTGAACACTCAATGATCGCCCTCCTCAAGCATCCCTCGCCTATGCTCACGCTGACGATCGATCAGGATGTGCCGAAGGGGGATCGACATGACTCGCCGCGGTAAGAGCTCCGGTGAACTGGCGGAGGCGGTGCGAGTCGAAGGCATTCTTCGGCGCAGTCGGGACCTGCCCGCACCACGGATGGCACAGGTCATCCTCATTGCCGCGATTTCCTGCTACACGGGCATCACCACGCTCAACATCATCAGGGCCGGAGTCGAAGGCCGCGGCTTCGTGTTGGCCGTGGCCTGTCTGGCCGCGGTCTTCGCACTCCAACTCCTGCACTCCCGGCCCGGCGCGAGGTACGCGCCCACGTCCCGCAAGTTACTCACGCTCGGTGCGCAGGCCGCCCTCACGTACCTCCCGCTCTTCCTGTTGAGTTCGCAGTGGGGGGCGATGGCCGGCTTCCTGGCGGGCTCCCTGCTGCTGCTCCTGCCCCCGCGGCTGGGCTGGAGCCTGTACGGCCTCGTGGGCGTCACCATGCTCGCCCCCGCGCTCCGGGAGGACTGGACGGCGGTCTTCACCGTCTACGCCGTCCAGACCACCCTGCTCACCGGGCTGGTCACCTTCGGCCTGAGCCGGCTCTCCGAACTGGTCCGCGTCCTGCACGAGAGCCGCGGCGCGCTGACCCGCGCCGCCGTCACCCGCGAACGCCTGCGGTTCGCCCGCGACCTGCACGACCTGCTCGGCTACAGCCTGTCCGCGATCCAGCTCAAGGGCGAACTCATCCACCGCCTGATCGAGGCCCACCCGGCCAAGGCGAAGCAGGAGGTCGAGGAAGTACTGGCCATCTCCCGGCAGTCGCTCGCCGACGTGCGCAGGGTCGCCAGCGGGTACCGCGACATGTCCCTGGAGGAGGAGATCGAGTCGGCCCGCTCGGTGCTGAGCGCCGCGGAGGTCACCGCGGTCACCGACATCCGGCTGGGACCGGTCAGCTCACCCGTGGACACCGTCCTGGCCACCGTGCTGCGGGAGGCCGTCACCAACATCCTGCGGCACAGCCGGGCGGGCCACTGCGAGATCAGCGCGGTCGAGAAGAACGGCCTCGTGACGCTTTCGGTCACCAACGACGGTACGACCGAGGGTTACCGGGACAGCTCCCCGCACAGCGGCAGCGGCCTCGGGAACCTGGAGCTCAGGGTGGGCGCCGTGGGCGGCGAACTCGTGGTCGAGCAGCGCCCCGGCAACCTCTTCCGGCTGGTCGCGAGGGTCCCGGCGGACGGCGGCCCCGACCCCGACACCGACGAGTCGACGGACGAGGAACCGGTCGGCCTGGCCGTCTGAACCGACGTCCGTTTCCTTCAGGCCCGCAAGCGAAACAGGCCAACTTGCTATGCTCCGGCGACAAGATCGACCGCGCTGACGGGGGGAAGCACACCGGTGATCAGGATCCTGTTGGCCGAGGACATGAACATGGTGCGCGGAGCGCTCGTCGCCCTGCTCAACCTGGAGGACGACCTGGAGGTCGTCAGCGAGCTGGAGCGCGGTGACGAGATCCTCGCCGCCGCCCTCGACGTCAGGCCGGACATCGCGGTCATCGACATCGACCTGCCCGGACTCGACGGGCTGAGCGCCGCCGTCCAGATCCACGAGCACCTGCCCGAGTGCCGGACGCTGATGCTCACCAGCCTCGGCCGCCCCGGAACCCTCCGCCGCGCCCTCGCGGCCCAGGTGTCGGGCTACCTCCTCAAGGACGACTCCCCGAAGGAACTGGCCAGCGCCATCCGCCGGGTGGTGGCCGGCCAGCGGGTCATCGACTCCAACCTGGCCCTCGCCGCGTGGAGCGGACTCGAAAGCCCGCTGACGGACCGTGAGACCGAGGTGCTGCGCATGGCGGCACAGGGGGCCGAGGCCACCGAGATCGCGGGAGAACTCCACCTGTCCACCGGGACCGTCCGCAACTACCTGACGACCGTCGTGGCCAAGCTGAACGCGCGCAACCGCGTGGACGCCATCCGCATCGCCCGCGACGCGGGCTGGCTCGTCTGACCGTCCCAAACCTCACGAACCGGACCTAACGAACCGGACCTCACGAACCGGCCCGGACCGGGCGGACTAGGCGGACTCGTCCACGTCCGCGACCATACCGGCCGCGAACAGGTACTCGATGATGCCCTCGGTCACCTTCGGCGGCAGCGGCAGCGCCTCCGAAGCCGCGGCCAGCGTGGTCGGCCAGGTCAGCGTCATCGCCACCCACGCCGCCTCCGGCCGGTGCAGGACCACGCGGTGCGGCAGGTCCACCGACTCCAGCACGCACCCGCCCCCCGACTCCTGCACGCTGAAGGCCACGTGCCGGGGCACCCGCACCCGGCGGGCGCCGGGCCGGCGGACCAGCAGGGACGGCGCCGCCGGCGACAGCGGCAACACCGACAGCAGCGGCCCCTTCAGGTCGTCCACGCCGAGCGTGCGCACCACGAGGTGGGACAGCTTCCTGAGCGTCGGCAGCGTGAACAGGCACAAGTCGTCGGGGCCGTTCAGGGCATTGGCCAGCAACACCGGCCCGAGCTCCATCCGCCGCAGCACCTCGCGCACCGCCGGCGTGGGCCGGTCGAGCCGCTCCTGCCCCCACCGGCTGGTGAGCAGCAGCGCGTCGCCACCCGCGCCCTCGTCGACGACCACGTCGTCGGACAGCGACCAGAGATGAACGGTCGGGGCCTCCCCAGTCGTGCGCCGCATTTCGCACCTCTCTTGCCGGGCGGCGGGACTCGTCGAGTATGAGGCCGGGTCGGAGTCCCACGACAGCCACTGAGTCATACAGTGACCATGAACTTTTCACGTCGTGCCTACACCGACACCAGGGTCGGAACCGGCGGGTCCAGGGTCGGATCGCAGCCCAGCACCGCCTGGTGCAGCTCCTGCAGCCGCCGTGACGGCTCGATGCCCAACTCCCTGACGTAGGTGGAGCGCAGCCGCCGGAAGACCTCCAGCGCCCGCGACGCACGCCCGCTGCGGTACAGCGCGACGATCAGGTGGGCGTGCAGGTTCTCCTGCAGCGGGTACAGCGAGGTCAGCGCCGTCAGCTCGCTCACCAGCCGCGTGTGCGCGCCGAGCCGGAGCTCCGCCCCGATCCTGGCCTCCAGCGCGGCCAGCCGTACTTCGTCCAGTCGCAGCGCCTCGGCCCGCAGCGCCCCACCCTGCCGTACGTCGCCCAGCGCGGGACCGCGCCACATGGCGAGCCCGGACCTGAGCAGTTCGGCACCGCGCGCGTCGTCCCCGGCCGCCAGCGCCCGGTGCGCCTCGGTCACGGTCGTCTCGAACTCCCGCGCGTCGACCAGCGCCGCCGCCGACCCGAGCCGATAGCCCCCGTACCCCCGGGCCACGACCTCCTTGGGGTCGGCGCCGCCGGACTGCGAGATGCGGTGCCGCAGGTGCTTCACGTAGGTCTGCACCGCGGCGGCCGGCCCGTTGGGCGGGCACCCGCCCCACAGTTCCTCGACGATCGCCCCCATCCCCACCTCGCGCCCCAGGTTCACGGACAGCAGCGCGAGCAGCACCCGCTGCTTCGCGGCACTGGGTACGACGGACCTGCCGTCGACCGTGATGACGAGAGGGCCCAACAGCCCGATCTCCAGCCGCTCCATGTCGACTCCCTTCGATGACCCGCCCTCAGGCTCGCACCCGCACCCCGCGGCAGGACAGTTACGCCGACACCAGTCGGCCGTGACCTGCGGACCCCCGCGCCATGAGAACTTCACGTGCCGAACGGCGGGAAGCCCGGTGGCCACTCCCGCCGGGGCCTTCCGAGCTTTGTTGAACGCGTTCAGATCCTGTGACAGCATGGCGGTGGTCAGAGCCTGCGACACGGAGGTCAGCGCGCCATGGTCATCGCTCTTCTCGTCTTCGTCCTCGTGGGCGCCTTCCTGGCCGTCACGCCGGGCGTGGTCGTCGGCTTCGTCGTCGTCGTGACGACCAGGCGGCTGTCGCTCCGGGTCAGGATCCCGGTCCTGCTGCTCGTCGCGGCGGCCACCGCCGCGTTGTGGCTGGGCGTCATCGAATCCGCCAACCTCTGGCGGTCGACCGCGATCGGACTGACCTTCCTCTCGACCCTCGCCTCGGGCGCCGGGTTCCTCGGGATCGAAGCCGCCAAGCGCCGTGCGCGCCGGATCTTCCACCCGCAGTGGCCCGGCTGGTACCCGCCCGCCGCGAACCGGTAAACCCGCAGGTCGGCGCATACCCTCCCCGGAATACCACCCTCCCCGCACGCCGCCTAAAGTGACGTCTGATCAGCCCGTCGGCTGATCGCGGGATCGGGGGGAGACCGATGAGCAGTACGACCCAGGTGTTCATGCCACTGCACTCGGACGATCCGACCGCCATGGGCGGCTACCGCCTCGCGGCCAGGCTCGGGGCGGGCGGCATGGGCCGGGTCTACCTCTCGCACACCCAGGGCGGCCGCCCGGTCGCCCTCAAGGTGGTCCGCCCGGAACTGGCCGAGGACCCCGAGTTCCGGCGCCGGTTCCGCCGGGAGGTGGAAGCGGCCCGGCGGGTGCGGGGGGCCTACACCGCCGAGCTGATCGACGCCGACGCCGACGGCACCCCGCCCTGGCTCGCCACCCTCTACGTGCCCGGCCCCGCGCTCTCCGAGGCCGTGTCCCGCGGCGGACCGCTGCCGGTGCCGGCGGTGCTGTGGCTGATGGCGGGAGTGGCCGAGGCCCTCCAGGTCATCCACGCCGCCGGCGTCGTCCACCGCGACCTGAAGCCGTCGAACGTACTCCTGGCCGCCGACGGGCCCCGCGTCATCGACTTCGGCATCTCCCTCGCCTCCGGCGTCACCGCCTCCACCGCCCTGGGCGCCACCATCGGCACGCCCCAGTACATGGCCCCCGAACAGGCGCAGGCCGGTGAGGTCACCGCCGCCACCGACGTTTTCGCCCTCGGGCAGACCGCGGCGTACGCGGCGCTGGGCGAACCGCTCTACGGCTCCGGACCCGGGGTCAGCGTGCTGTTCCGCATCGTGCATTCCGCCCCCGACCTGTCCCGCCTGCCGGAGGAGCTGCGCCCGATCATCGCCCGCTGCCTGGCCGCCGACCCGCGGGAGCGGGCCACCCCGGCGGAGATAGTGGCATGGTGCCGGCGCCACCTGCCCGGCGACGACGGCCCCGCCGTCTGGCGGGAGTTCGCGGGCCCCGAGGTCTCCGTACCGGCCCCGGTCCCGAACCCGACCGAGCGGCACACCTTCCCCTTGGTCTGGCGCCCGCCGTTGGAGCCCGAACCGCAGAGCCGGCTCCCCCGCGGCCGGCGCCGTACGGCACTGATCGCGGCGGCGGCAGTGACGGCCGGGGCCGTGCTCGTGACGGGCCTGGTCTGGGCCGTCAAGGCAACGGCGGGCCTGCGCGGTGCCGAAGCGTCCGAGTCGAAGCGGCACACGGCGCCCGCGTCCGCGTCCGCACCCAAGTCGGCGTCGACCGGCCCGGGGGCCGGCGCGCCCGCACCGCAGACCTCCACCCCGCCGTCGAGCACACCGGCGCCGTCCAAGCCGCCGGCTCCCGTCCCGTACGCCGGCCTGAAGCTGGAGGAGGACAACTCGATCGCGATCAAGGAACCGGTGCTGCGTGCCGACGGCACGGGTGACCTCCACCTGAAGTGCTCCTCCAGCATGTGCGACCTGAAGAGCGACACGAGTCTGATCACCCTGCTGGACGGCAAGGCGAGCGGCACCCTCGACACCTGCCGGAAGGACCTCGAACACGCCGACAGGCGGGAGGTCGCGATGTCCCTGGCGGCCGCCGGCAGCCAGTTCTGCGTCAAACACCCCTCGGGGGACATCGCGTTGTTCGTGCTCCAGCTCAAGCAGATCACCGCGTTGGGCGGCGGACCGCATTGGGTGACCGGCGACTTGACGATCTGGCGCGCCTCCTGACGCTCCCGTACGCCCGGCGCGCGGCCGTCTCGCGATACGGGCCTGTCGGCGGGCGCTGTTAGGGTGGCATGCGCCCGTCAAGGCGGGCGTTTTCAGCCACTGACACACCAACGGGGTTAGAACGTGAAGCTTCGCCATGTCCGCGCAATCGCCGTCTTCGGCATCGCCATCGTCGCCCTCACCGGAGCCCGCGGCTCCCACGGCGGCAGCTGCGGTGGCAGCAGCCACAGCTCCGGCTCCGGATCCAGCTCCAGCGGCGGTACCAGCGGCGGCAGCCACGACAGCAACAACAGCAGCACCACCTCCGGCGGCACCTCGGTGACCGGCGGCTCCAGCAGCGCCAACAAGGCCGAGCGCGACGTCCGCATCGACGCCTGCAAGCTGGACGCCACCGGCAAGAACCTGGTCGCCAAGCTCACCGTCACCAACAACGGTTCGCTGGACTACACCTACAACATCACCATGAAGTTCCGCGGCAACGCGACCTCGACCGCGACCCCCGCCCAGGCCCAGGTCACGAACCTCAAGGTCAAGGCGGGCACGTCCCAGCAGGCCGAAGCCACGACGCCGTACACCGGCAAGGGCGACGGCAGCGAGTACAAGGAGTGCGTCGTCTCCACCGCCTCGCGCAGCTGACCCGTCCCGCTCCGGGGGCCGCGCCCCCGGAGCGGCATTGCGCGGGCAAAGGAACAGGCCGCCGGAGAATCCGCCGGGAACGTTCCGGAAATGGACCGCATCGAACCCCGCCGATTGGTCTGGCCGCGGTTCGGAAGGCATTGCTTCACTCGTTCCGACGGGAAATCGGAACCAGGGGGAGTACGCCTTGTCGGATTCGAGCGGCTCGAATGATGCGAGAGATTCGAGCAATACGGGCAATACGAGCAACACGAGGGTCGAAGTACGGGTCGCCGTCGAGGAACTGACACGACACGCCCCGCTCGACCTGTACGCGGCACTGCGCGAGGTCCTCCCCGCCGAGGAGGTCTTCCTCTTCGAAAGCCTGGAGGGGGCGCCCGCCGACCGCCGGTCCGCGGTCGTCGGCTTCGGGCGGCTCGCCGGCATCCGGGTCCACGCGGACCGGATCGAGGTCGACGGCCGCACGGCGGAACTCGAACGGGCCCTGGCCGGCGCCGTCGAGGCCGCCGGACTCACCCCGTGCGGCCCGGTCGCGGACGGCCGGTACGCCTTCCGCCTCACCCACTCCGACCAGGTCTGGGACGCGCTCGGCCGAGCCCAGGCCCTGTTCGAGGTGACCACCGAACTCCCCGACACCGGCTACGCCTTCGGATTCCTGACCTCCCTCGCCTACGAGTCCTCCTGGCACATGGAGCGGCTGCCGGAGCGCACCGACGGGGACGACGGGCGCCCGGACATCACCCTCACCCTGTTCCGGGACACCGTCTGGTACGACGTGGACGACGGCCGCGTCCGCCGCCTGCGCGCCCACGGCCCGGCCTTCGCCGGCCTGCCGGAACTCCCCGCACTGCCACGGCCCGCCCCGCCCACCACCCACCCATCGGCCCCCGCCCCCGTCCGCGTGCGCGACAGCGTCGACCGCGAGACCTTCCTCGGCTGGGCCGGGCGCTGCCTGGAGCACATCCGCGTCGGCGACGCCTACCAGATCCAGATCGGTCACCGGCTCGACGTCGAGACCGGCCTGACCCCGCTCGACGTCTACCGCCGACTGCGCCACCGCAACCCCTCGCCGTACATGTACCTGATGCCGCGGGCCGGCCGGACCCTGATCGGTGCCAGCCCCGAACTGTTCTTCCGGATCGAGGACGGCGAGATCCTCATGCGCCCCATCGCCGGCACCGCCCGCCGCGGCCCCGACGAGGAGGTCAACCGGCGGCGCGTGAAGGAGATGCGCGAGAGCGTCAAGGAGCGGGCCGAGCACATCATGCTGGTCGACCTCTGCCGCAACGACATCGGCCGCGTCGCGCTGCCCGACACGCAGCCGGTGCGACGACTGATGGAGGTGGAGACCTACTCCCACGTGTTCCACCTGGTCTCGACCGTCTCCGGCCGGCTGGCACCGGACACCGGCGTCTGGGACGCGGTCCGCGCCACCTTCCCCGCCGGGACCATGTCGGGCGCCCCCAAGGTACGGGCCATGGAGATCATCGACGGCCTGGAACGGGAGCGCCGGGGCGCCTACGCGGGCGCGGTCGGACTGGTCGACGTACGGGGCTGGAGCGAACTGGCCCTGTGCATCCGCACCATCGAGTACGACGGCCACACCTACTCCACGCAGAGCTCGGCGGGCATGGTCGCCCAGTCCGAGCCGGAGTCCGAGTGGCAGGAGACGCTGGCGAAGATGGGGGCCGCCTACTGGGCGCTCACGGGTGAGGAGCTGCTGCCGTGAAGGTGCTGCTGATCGACGCGTACGACAGTTTCGTCCACATCATCGACCAGTACCTGAAGGTGCTCGGCGCGGACACCGAAGTCGTGCGCTCCCGCACCCGCACCCCGGGCCAACTGGCCGCGACGGAGCCCGACGCGGTCGTGCTCGGGCCGGGACCCGGGCATCCCGCGGAGTCCGGGCACGTGGAGCTGGTGCACGAGTTCGCCGGGCGGGTCCCGCTCCTCGGCGTGTGCCTGGGACACCAGGCCATCGGCCTGGCCTACGGCGGCCGGATCGAGGTCGCCGAGCAGGTGATGCACGGCCGGACCAGCACCGTCCGGCACGACGGACAGGGCCTCTTCGAAGGCCTCGGCCACACCCTGGAGGCCACCCGCTACCACTCGCTGCTGGTCGCCGACCCGCTGCCGGAGCCCCTGGTGACCACGGCGGTCGCCGCCGACCACGGGTACGTCATGGGACTGCGCCACCGCACGCTGCCCGTCGAAGGGGTGCAGTTCCACCCGGAGTCCGTCATGACCACCGGCGGACTGGCCATGCTGGGCAACTTCCTGGCGATGCGGGCCGGCGCGCTCACGCCCCGCTGAGCACCGCAGCCAGCTCCCGCAGCGCCTGCTCCGCCCCCGCGCGAGGCAGATGGGCGTGCCCGACCACCAGCGCGGGCGCGCCCTCGCCGGGACGGGCATGGTGCGCGGCCGCGCCGCACAGCAGCACCGAGCGGCGCAGCGCCCCGGCCACCAGCGCCGCCTCGTCGGTGTGCCGGGGGAGCGTCACGTACGCGTGCAGCCCCGCGGCCGGGCCCACCACGGCCGCTCCCGGCAGGTGCCGGCGGACCGCCTCGCGCAACGCGTCGTGGCGGTGCCGGCACAGCGGGTTCAGCCGTCTCAGGTGCCGGTCGTAGGCGCCGCCGCGCAGGAACTCCGCGAACGCGAGCTGGGTCAGTACGTCGGTGCCCAGGTCCTGGCGGGCCCGGGCGCGCAGCAGCCCGTCCAGCAGCGGCGCGGGGGCGGCCAGCCAGCCCAGCCGCAGCCCGGGGGCGAGGGACTTGCTGACGGTCCCCGCGTACACCACGTGGTCCGGGGCGAGCCGCTGCAGGGCCAGCGGCCGGCCCGCGCCGCGCTCGTACCAGAGCCCCCGGTCGTAGTCGTCCTCGATGATCAGGCCGTCCACCTCCCGCGCCCACCGCACCAACGCCTCGCGGCGGGGCCCGGTGAGGGTCGCCCCGGTGGGGAACTGGTGCGCCGGGGTGACCAGGACGGCCCGCACCCCGGAGGCGGCGAGCGCCCCGACGTCGACGCCTTCCCCGTCCACGGGCAGCGGCACCGGCAGCAGACCGCTCTCGCCGACGAAGCGCCGCTGGCCCGGATGGCCCGGATTCTCGATGCCGAGGGAGCCGATGCCCAGCTGCGGCAGTACGGCGGCCAGCAGGCCCAGACCCTGGGCGAACCCGGCGGTCACCATGATCTGCTCGGGCGTGCTGCGCACCCCGCACATCCGGCCCAGGCAGCGGGCCAGTTCGACGCGCAGCCGCGGATCCCCGGCGAGCGGCGGGTAGCCGAGTGCCGCCGGGTCGGCCCCGTTCAGGGCCCGCTGGTAGCAGGCGAGCCATTCGCGGCGCGGGAAGCCCGGGACGCTGCCCCCGCCGGGATGCAGGTTCCAGCGGACCGGGGGTTCCCGGCGGGCGCCGTACCCGTCGTCCAGCAGGGAGGGCACGGGCGGCGCGGGGGCGGCGCGGTCGAGGTGGCGCACGACCTGGGTCCCGGCGCCCTGGACGGCCTCCAGGTAGCCCTCCGCGACGAGTTGTCCGTACGCCTCCACCACGACGCTGCGCGAGACGCCGAGGTCGTCGGCGAGACGGCGGCTGGAGGGCAACCGGGTGCCGGGGTGCAGGGTCCCCTCGGTCACCTCGTTCCTGATGAATCGCTGGATCTGCGACGTCAGCGGAATTTCGGAGTCCCTGACGAGCGCGACCGCGGCGTGCAAGGCCACTGGCTTTCTCCTTCGGTGTCTTCCGAATTGGACCGTGCGAAATGCGGGAAATTGGTCTGGAGGCCGGGCCGCCCCTTCCCCAGACTTGTCGGCGCACTTACTTCCCGCCTTTGCCGAGGAGAACTCCGTGACCGCCTGGCCCGAACTGCTCGACGCGCTGCTGGACCGCCGGAACCTCTCCTCGGACGAGACCGAGTGGGCGATGGACCGGGTCATGTCCGGCGAGGCGGGACCGGTCCGGCTCGCCGGGCTGATGACGGCCCTGCGGGCGAAGGGGGAGACCGCGGACGAGATCGAGGGCCTGGTGCGCGCGATGCGCCGGCACGCGGTACCCCTTTCGGTGCCCGGCCCCGCGCTGGACATCGTCGGGACCGGCGGCGACGGTTCGCACAGCGTGAACGTCTCCACGATGTCCGCGGTGGTGGCCGCGGGGGCCGGCGCCCGCGTGGTGAAGCACGGCAACCGCTCCGCCTCCTCCGCCTGCGGTTCGGCCGACGTGCTGGAGGAACTGGGGGTCGCACTGGACCTGCCCCCGGCGGAGGTCGCCGAGGTGGCCGAGGACACCGGCATCACCTTCTGCTTCGCCCCGCTGTTCCACCCGGCCATGCGGCACGCCGCCGGGCCCCGCCGCGAACTGGGCGTCCGTACGGTCTTCAACGCCCTGGGACCGCTGACCAATCCGGCCGCCCCCGCGGCGCAGGCGGTCGGCGTCGCCGACGCCCGACTGGCTCCGCTGATCGCCGAGGTACTGGCCCGGCGCGGGGCGTCCGCGCTGGTCTTCCGGGGCGACGACGGGATGGACGAGCTGACCGTCACCACGACCTCCACCGTGTGGTCGGCCGCCGGCTCCGGGGTGCGGGCGGAGACCTTCGACCCGAGGGAGATCGGCATCCCGTACGCGCCGGCCGGGGCGCTGCGGGGCGGCGACCGGGTCCACAACGCACGGGTGGCCCGCGAGGTCCTCGCGGGGGCCGGGGGACCGGTCCGGGACGCGGTCCTGCTGTCGGCGGCGGCCGGGCTCGCCGCCCTGTCCCCCGACGGGCGGCCGATCGCCGAGCGGCTGGCCGACGGGGTGGCGAGGGCCGCCGAGGCGATCGACTCCGGTACGGCGGCGGCGGTCCTGGAACGCTGGGCCGCCGTCACGCGGAAGAAGGCCCGCGAAAACCATGCGACCGCGTCCCGCTGAGTCCCCGTCGGACAAGCCATCCCTTCACCCCCTCGCTCCGGTGCCTCCCTCCGGTCCAGAACCTAGGGACGCCGACGGCGTCCGGCCATGTCCTTAAGTCGCCGGTGAAGGGCACCGGTTGACAACGACCCCACCCCTGCACCACCCTTTCACTACTTACCTAGTGAAAGGGTGGTGATGTTTCGTGCTGGAATACCGCATCGACCGGCGCAGTGGCATCTCCACGTACCTGCAGATCGTCCAGCAGACCAAACAGGCCCTGCGCATGGGCCTGTTGGAGCCCGGCGACAAACTGCCGACCGCGCGCGAGGTCGTGGAAGCCACCGCCATCAACCCCAACACCGTCCTCAAGGCCTACCGCGAGCTCGAACGCGAAGGCCTCGTCGAGGCGAAGCGGGGCCTGGGCACCTTCATCCGGAAGTCCCTGGGCAGCGGCACCGCCCCGGCCGACTCCCCGCTGTACGGCGAACTCGCCGACTGGGCGCGGCGTGCCCGCGCGGCCGGGCTGGAACGGGACGACGTGGCCGCGCTCTTCACATCCGTACTGGAACGACACTTCAAGGGGGACGGCGACGCATGACGCGAACCGTGATCGAGGCGGAAGGCCTGGGCCTGCGCTACGGACGCCGGGGGAGCTGGGCGCTGCGCGACTGCTCCTTCCGGCTGCCCGAAGGCCGGGTCTGCGCCCTCGTCGGCCCGAACGGCGCCGGGAAATCGACCCTGCTGATGCTCGCGGCCGGACTCGTGGCCCCCACCGAGGGCACCCTGCGGGCCGTGCCGCGCGAGGAGCTGGCCTACGTGGGCCAGGACAAGCCCCTCTACCCGCAGCTCACCATCGAAGAGACCCTGCGCATGGGCCGGGAGCTCAATCCCGGTCGCTGGGACGCCGGGGCTGCGCAGCGGATCGTCGACGCCGGGTCACTCGACCCACGGGCGAAGGTCCGTACGCTCTCCGGCGGCCAGCGCACCCGCGTCGCCCTGGCCCTGGCCCTCGGCAAGCGCCCCGACCTGCTCCTCCTCGACGAGCCGATGGCCGACCTCGACCCGCTCGCCCGGCACCAGCTCATGGGCACGCTGATGGCCGACGCCGCCGACAACGGCACCTCGGTGGTGATGTCCTCGCACATCCTCACCGAGCTGGAGGGCGCCTGCGACCACCTCCTCCTCGCCGACGGCGGCCGGATCCGCCTCGCCGGCCCCATCGACGAGGTCGGCGCCGCCCACCGGCTGCTCACCGGACCCGCCACCGCCTCCGCCGAACTCGACGCGCACACCGTCGTCGAATCCCGTACGACGGGCCGCCAGATCACCGCACTCGTGCGGCCGCGGGGCCCCGTCGACAGCGCGACCTGGCAGACGACGCACCCCTCACTGGAGGAGCTCTTGCTCGCCCACCTCCGTTCCCCCGAAGCCCCGGCGTTCACCGCGGAGGTGCGGGCATGAGCACGCTCACGCTGAAGGGCCCGTACTGGGTCACGGTCCGCCAGCACCGGCGCGTCCTGTGGACGGTCCCCGCCCTGGTGGTGGCCGGCCTCGCGGCCGTCGTCGCCCTGCGCTCGTGGGCGTCCGACCCCCAGGACGGCGTCCTTTACTCGAACCACGCCTACAGCGCACTGCGGCTGTTCATGGAGTTCTCGGGCAAGGGCCTGCTGTTCCTTCCGCTGCTGGTCGGGGCCTTCGTGGCGGGCCCGATGACGGCCCGTGAGCTGGAGAGCGGCACTTGGCGGCTCGCCCTCACCCAGTCGTCCACCCCGAAGGCCTGGCTGGGCGCGAAGGTCCTCGTGGCCGCGACGGTGGTGGCGCTCGGATCGGCCGCGCTGGTCGGCGTCTACCGCCTCGGCTGGGTCCGGGTGGCCGGCACATACCGCTTCCACTGGGCCGACACCGGGGCGTACGAGGCCACCGGCCCCGTCCTCGTCGCGTACTGCCTGCTCGGCGTGGCCCTCGGAGTCCTCGTCGGCCAGCTGGTGCGACGCACCATCGTCGCCATGGCGGTCACGGGTCTCCTCACCGGGCTGGTCCTGCTGGTCCTGGGCGCCCTGCGGTGGTCGTTCCTCCCCGTGGTGACCAACACCGCACCCCTTCCCGGGAAATCCGGGTGGCTGATGCCGCACGGGGCCCTGCCGATGGGGTCGGGCTACCTCACCGCCTCGGGCGAGCGCCTGTCTTGGGACGCCTGTCTCAACCAGACCCAAGACCGGAACAGCTGCCTGGCGGACATGAACGTCACCGCCCACTATGCGGATTTCCACCCGGCCTCGCACCACTGGCCGACACAGCTCATCGAAACCTCCATCGTCCTGGCCTTGGCCGCCGCCGCCCTCTACGCCGCCTTCCGGCTCGTACGGGCCCGCCGCGGCTGAGCACCCACCGGCATGCGGGAAACGGCCGAGGCCGGCACCCCTCTCGGGGTGCCGGCCTCGCGCCGTGGAACCGTGTGCGGGGGAATCAGGCGGCCGTCACGACCTCCTCCTTCGCAGCGGCCGCCTCGGCCGGGGCCGCTCCCTTCCCGCCCCGCATGACCACCGTGGCCAGCACCGCGGCGGCCAGGACACCGATCGCGCTGACGGTCAGCGTGGTGGACATCGAGGCGATGAAGGCGTCCTTCGCGGCCTGCACCAGACCCGCGTCGCCCTGGGCGACGGCCAGCGCCCCGCCGATCGACTGCTTGGCCTGCTCGGGGGCGCCGGCCGGCATCTCCGACGAGAAGGTGGTGGTCAGCAGCGAGCCGAGGATCGCGATGCCGAGCGCGGTACCGGCCTGCTGGATGGTGTCGTTCAGCGCGGAGCCGACGCCCGCCTTGTCGGCCGGGATGGTCCCCATCAGGGCGCCCACAGCCGCGGGCATCGCCAGGCCGGCGCCGAGGCCGAGCAGACCGAGCGCGACCGCCGGGAGGGTGAAGCCGCTGTCCGAGCCGACGGTGGTCAGCAGGCCGAAGGAGGCCGCCATCAGGAGCATCCCGCTCAGGATCAGCCACCGGTGGCCGGCCTTCGCGGCGATCTTCGCACCGACCCCGTTGCCGATCAGCGCGGCCACCGCCAGCGGAGTGAAGGCCAGGCCGGCCTTGACGGGGGAGTACCCGAGCACCGACTGGAGGTACTGCGTGAGGACCAGCAGCAGACCGCCGTTGCCGATCTGGACCAGCGCCAACGAGATCGAACCGCCCGTGAAATTGCGGTGCTTGAAGAGGACCAGCGGCACCATCGGCGAGGCGGTGGTGTTCTCCCAGACCACGAAGCCGGCCAGCGAGACGACGGCGACGGCGAGGGTGACCAGCCCGCGGCCCTGGAAGGCGCCGTGCTGCGGGATCTCGATGATCCACCAGACCAGGGCGGTCATGCCGGCGACGGAGAGGACGGCGCCCAGCGGGTCGGGCTTCTGCCAGGGGGCCTTGGACTCGGGCATCAGCAGCAGACCGGCCGCCACGGCCAGCACGACCACGGGCACGTTGATGAAGAAGATCGAGTGCCAGGAGAAGTGGTCGATCAGCACACCGCCGAGGACCGGGCTGCCGACCAGGCCGAGCATGGACACCGAGCCCCAGGCCGCCATCGCCTTCGGCCGCTCCTCCTCGTCGAAGACCGTGATCAGGATCGACAGGGTGGACGGCATGATCAGCGCGCCGCCGATGCCCATGGCCGTGCGGACGGCTATGACCTCGCCCGGGGTGGTGCAGTACACCGCGGCCAGTGACGCCGCCCCGAAGAGCAGCAGACCGATGATCATCACCTTCCGGCGGCCGAACCGGTCACCGAGGCTTCCCGAGGTCAGCAGCAGACCGGCGAAGACCAGTACGTAGGAGTCGAGGATCCACTGGATCTGCTGGGGGCTCGCCCCGATGGACTCGGTCATGGCCGGCACGGCGACGGTCAGCGCCATGCTGTCGACCACCAGGACCAGCGTGCTGAGGCACAGCACGATCAGGATCCACCAGCGGTGCGGACTGCGGGCCGGGGCCCCTGTGTCTGTCATCGGTCTTCCCTCTCCTCTTGCGCACACTGTTCCGCTTGATGCGCACACTGTTCCGGGCGTTGCGAACACCGTACGCTCATGCGCACACTGTTCGCAACCCTTGAACCCTGTACGCTGAATGCGCACGCCGTACGCAAAGGAGAGACCCGATGGCCGCCGAGACGAAGCCGCAGCCCATCCCCTCCGTCTGGACCCGCCGCCCGCGCGAGGCGGAACAGCCCGCGCTGTCCCGGGACTCGATCGTCCGGGAGGCGATCGTGATGCTGGACGCCGAGGGCATCGAAGCCCTGAGCATGCGAAAGCTGGCCGCGCGGCTGAACGCCGGAGCGACCTCCCTGTACCGTCACGTCGCCACCAAGGACGAGCTGATGGAGCTCGCCGTGGACGAGGTCTTCGGGGAGATGGCCGTGCCGCCCGCCGGCGCCGCCGACTGGCGGACCTCGGCCGCCGAGGCCGCCGCGACCTTCCGCGCGACGGCCCTGAGTCACCCGTGGCTGTCCTCGGTGCTGGGCCAGGCCGGCCTGGCCTACCTCGGCCCGAACCTGATGTCGTACTCCAGCCGACTGGCGACCCTGTTCGTCGGGGCCGGCTTCCCCGAACCCTCACGGGCGATCGAAGCCCTCCTGGCGTACGTGATCGGCATGAGCACCACCGAAGCGGCCTGGCTGACCACGGTGGCCCGGTCCGGCGAGACGGAAGCCGGCCTCATCGCCCGCCTGATGCCGGCCGCCCAGCAGGCCGCCGAGGGACACGACCACCTCGCCGACTCCTACGCCGAAGCCGCGACCGACGAGTCCGACCCGGTCGCCCGGCGCGACGCCAAGTTCGCCTACGGCCTGGAGGTCGTGCTCGACGGCCTGGCCCTGCGCCTCCCGGCCGACGCCCCGCCCGCCGAGTAGGGCTCACCCCACCCGATAACGGGCCTCGATGCCCGCGATCACGAGCGCCAGACCCTCCTCGAACCCCTCGTCGTAGTTCTGGAAGAGGTCGGCCCCGGCGGTCGCGGCGAGCGGGAACCCGTCCATGCGGGCGGCGCGCTCGTCGACGTCGTAGCCCTCCCGGCGCTCGCCCGGGAGGGGCTCGACGCCCTGCTCCTCGGTGACGAACCCGAGGGTGAAGAAGTACGCGGTCGTCGTGGCCCGCACGGCCTGCGGCAGCGTGAAGCCGGCCCCCGTGAGCGCCGCGAGGTTCTCCTCCATCTGCACCGCGTGCTCGATGCCCGTGAAACGGGTGCCGCTGAAGACCTTCGCGCCGTCGCGGTAGCCGAGCAGCGCCGCGCGCAGACCGCGGTTGCCGGCCGTGAGCCGTTCCTGCCAGCCGGCGCCCGGCGCGAGGTCCGAGCTCGCGACCATCCTGCGGTACATCTCGGTGGCCATCTCGTCGAGCAGCTCCTGCTTGCCCTGGAAGTGCCAGTACAGGGCCGGTGCCTGCACTTCCAGGTCCTTCGCGATCGCCCGCAGCGTCAGGCCCTCCAGGCCCACCTCGTTGAGCAGCCGCAGCGCCGCTTCCACGACCTGCTTCTTGTCGAGCCTGGGAGATCTCCGCGCCGTCACGCTTGACAGCTTAACACCGTTAAGTACATCCTCCCGGAGGCGGCAACTTAACGGTGTTAAGGAGAAGCGAAATGCTCATCGAACGAGACGTACTGATCGTCGGCGCGGGCCCCACCGGCCTCACTCTCGCAGTGGACCTGGCCCGCCGCGGGGTGCGCGCCCTCGTCGTGGAGCGGGCCGACGGCCTCTTCCCCGGCTCCCGCGGCAAGGGCATCCAGCCCCGCACCCAGGAGGTCTTCGACGACCTCGGCGTGGGCGGGGCGATCCGGGCGGCCGGCGGTCCCTACCCGGTCGGCATGATCTGGCAGGACGGCCGTCGCCTGGGCGAACACCGGATGTTCGACGCGTCCGACGAGGGCAGCGCGGACTCCGCCCACCGCGAGCCCTGGATGGTGCCCCAGTGGCGCACCCAGGAGATCCTCGCCGCCCGCCTCGCGGAACTGGGCGGCGACATCGCCTTCGGCCGAGAGCTGGTGACCCTGGATCAGGACGAGGACGGCGTGACGGCCGGCTTCACCTCGGGCCCGCCCGTCCGCGCCCGTTACGCCGTCGCCGCCGACGGCGGCCGCTCCGCCGTCCGCCGCATCCTCGGCATCGCCATGACCGGCGAGACCGTGGACCCGAACCCGATGCTCGTCGCCGACGTCCGCATCGACGGCCTCGACCGCGACAACTGGCACATCTTCCCGCCCACCGGCGACACCGGCTTCCTCGCGATCTGCCCCCTCGCCGGCACGGAGGACTTCCAACTGGTCGCCCAGTTCCCCCAGGGCACCACCATCGACCCCTCCCTCGCCACGATCCGCGAGGTGGTGGCGGCCCGCTCCCACCTCTCACCCGACGACGTGACCGCCATGAGCTGGGCCTCGGACTTCCGCCCCAGGGCCGCCCTGGCCGACCGCTTCCGCGAGGGCCGCGTCTTCCTCGCCGGAGACGCCGCACACGTCCACTCGCCCGCCGGCGGCCAAGGGCTCAACACCAGCGTCCAGGACGCCTACAACCTCGGCTGGAAACTGGGCGCCGTACTGCACGGCCGGGCACCCGAGTCCCTCCTCGACACCTACGAGGAGGAGCGCCGGCCCATCGCCGCCGACATGCTGGGCCTCTCCACCCGGATCCACCGCGGCGAAGCCCGCCGAGGCGCGGCCACCCGGCAGCTGGACCTCGACTACCGGGGCTCCTCGATCGCCGTGGAAACCCGCACGGACCTCCCCGCCGGCGCCCTCCGCGCGGGCGACCGGGCCCCGGACGGCACGCCCGCCACCCGCCTCTTCGACGAATTCCGCGGCCCGCACTGGACCCTCCTGGCCATCGGCCCCGCCGCCTCGGCGGAGCTCCCCCCGCTGCACACCGTCCGCCTCCCCTCCTACGAGCCCTACGGCAACGGCCTCTTCCTCATCCGCCCCGACGGCTACGTCGGCTGGGCGGGCGACTCCCCGGCCGGCATCACCCCGTACCTCTCCCACACCGGACTCTGAGGCTCAGATCATCAGCAGCAGCCGGGTGTTCGGCACCAGCTTCCGGTTCACACTGGTGCTCTGCACGAAGATCGTGAAGTCGTCGTTGTGGTCCGGCTTGACGCGCGCCTCCGCGTCCGGCAGCCCGAGCAGGGCGCGGGCCTCCGGCCCCGTGTACACCCGGTCCGTCTTCTTCTCCAGCACCGCGATCTGTTTCCGCGCCTGGATCTTCTCGGACTTGCTCAGCTGATAGAACGCACAGCCGGTGCGATAAGTGTGACCGCACTCGACGACCCATTCACGTATCGAGGCGTCGCGGGCCACCGGAATCAGCTGGTATTCCGAAGGCTTCACGGCGGTGAGACCGGCCGCCTTGATGGTGTCCTTGTTGACCGCGTCCGCGCCGGTGGAGAAAACGGCCCGAGATCCCCGGATTCCCTGGCTGCGGCCCACCATGAAATTCTCGGTGGCCTGCCGAATGACCTGCCCGGCCTCTTCCAGACCCTGTGTGCTCGTGGCGTCCCAGATGGCGATGTTGTCCTTCGGGAAACCGCACTGCATCGCCTCGCGCTTGCCCATCTGGTCCGGCACGAGCACCGCCAGGGTCCAGTTGTCCTCCTGCGCCTCGAACATCTTGGCCACGGCCGCCACCATCTGCCGCGGGTTCCGACTGAAGGCCTCCGGGCTGCGATGACTCGCGTTCTCCTGCCCGTCCGTCAGTACGAACGTCAGGAAGCTGTGGTCACCGTACAGCTGCGCCGTCTGCGCCAGCTCCCGCTGCGACTTCAGCGTGGCCGCCAGCAGGGCCGTCATTCCACCGACCCGGTACAACTGCTTCAGGGACGGCATGCGCAGCACGTCCTTGTCGTAGATGACGCATTCCACGTCCTGCGCGAAGACGTACACCGTGACCCGGGTCTCCTGGTCCAATTCCTGCGACCGGCGGGCCAGATAGGCGATCTGCTGGTCCGCGACCTCGATGACCTTGCCGCTCAGGTGCGACATGGACGAACTGGCATCCAGCACGAGAGCGACGTGGTTGATGTAATTCTGGTTTCCGGACATGGCGGCTCCCCCTCCTCCGGATTTCTCCGAATCGATACTCGAATCCTCGCACCCACCACTGACAATCGACCTGACGGTGCGGGGGCTCACCGGTCCTTGAGGAGCGCGCAGGCGAAGTCCTCCTGGACCGTACGGAGCCGGGCGAGCAGCGCGGGCTTCATGCCCTTGCTGGTCTGGGTGTTGATGGAGAACGTGAGCGACCGGGTGCCGTCGGGGGTGGTGGCGGCGAGCTGGGTGTAGCCGGGGAAGTTGCCGGTGTGACCGTGGAGGACGCCACAGCGGGTCGTGTACTGGAAGATCGCGAGGCCGGCGGCGTTCGTACCGGGACCTTCCGGCTCGGAGGAGTCGCCGGGGCGGAAGGTCAGTTGCTCCTTGCGGGTCTTCGCCGACAGCAGCGCGGGACCGCCGTACGCGCGGATGAAGGCGCCCAGCTCCCCGGGAGTGGACACGATGCCGCCGGAGGCCCAGACCCCCGAGGTGCCGACGGCCTCGCTGATGTCCTCGGGCTCGGCCGGCGGGGTCACGTCGTAGCCGTGCAGGAACGGACGCGGGAGCCGGTACCCCAGGGGCAGACCGGTCTGCCGCAACCCGACGGGCCGGTACACCAGCTCCCGCAGCAACTCCTCGTACCGCCGCCCGGTCACGGCTTCGGCCATCAACGCGACGGCGATGTTGTCGGAGTTGGAGTACTCGTACAGCGCGCCCGGACGGAAGAGCAGCGGATCCCCGGCGACGAAGTCCAGCAGCTTCCGCGGGTCGAACACGTGGCGCGGATCGGCCTGGAGGATCCTCAGGAACTCGGGATCGGCCGAGTAGTCGGGCAGCCCGCTGGTGTGCTGGAGCAGCTGACGCAGGGTCACCGCGTGCCAGGCGGCGGGCTGGGCCGGCAGGAGTTCGCCGATGGTGTCGTCGAGGGAGAGCCGCCCCTCGTCCACGAGCCGGAGCGCGACGGCCCCACTGAACGCCTTCGCGATGCTCGCGATGCGCATGTGGTCGTCCGGATCCGGCCGCCGACCGGTGGCGACGTCCCCGACCCCGGCGGTGTACACCTCGCTCCGCCCGCCCCTGGTCAGTACGGCGATCACCCCCGGCGGGCCGTCCTCCTGGGCGACGAGCCGTTCGAGCTGCCGCTGCAGGTGCCCGTCGCGCTCGGGATTCCCGCCGACCGCGTGCGCGGGCTGCAAGAGGGTCCCGACCGCGGCGGCGGCGAGCGTGACGGCGGACAGTCCGCCGCGGCGACGGCGTACGGAGGCGCGGGTGGGCACGGGTGTCTCCAGGAGGGCAGCGGGGCGGCCGATGAAGGCCTGACTAACAGCCGCGCGGGCCGCCGGGACCCGCGACGCGCCTGGCGGCGGCCGGTCGGCGGAACCCACGTCCCCCGCGCCGGGTGTGTCCAGCGGTAAGCCGCTCGTATGACCTTTCCCCGGAGAGGGGTTCTGTCCTGCCATTGGAGTGAAGGGCCGTTCCCCGTCGCCAGGACGTGATGTTGAACGGGGCACACGCACACGCACTTTCCCGGCGTGTGATCGAGTTATAGGAGAATCATGCGTATTCGCTCTGCTCTCACGTCCTCTGTCCTGGCCGCGGGCATCCTGCTCGGTGGCGCGGGTGCGGCCCTGGCCGACGACGGCGTCGAGATCGGCAGCTTCTCGGGCGGCCACTCGCAGTTCGCCCGCACCTGCGAGTCGCTCGCGTCGATTCCGGCGGTCGTCGGCCCGGTCTACACCTCGAAGTGCGCCGCCGAGGGCGAGAAGGAGTGGGCCGACGCGGCTCACCTGGGCGCCAACTGACGACCGGCGCGGCCTGACGGGGCGGTCGACCGGACACGTCGACCGCCCTCGCGGGCTCCGGCTACGGCGGGGAAGCCCCGGTCGTGGCAACCATCTTGGCCAGCAGCTCGTGGAGGTGCTCCTGCTCCTCCCGCGAGAGCCGCGCCAGAGGGGACCGGGTGTCCACGGCGTGCACGAGTCTCGCCCGCGCCCGGACCCCCCGGGGCGTCAGGGTGATCACCTTGATCCGCCGGTCCGCCGACGACGCCTGACGCCGGGTGAGCCCGCGCTCTTCAAGGCGGTCGGTGAGGAACGTGACGGTCGAGGGGTCGCAGCCCAGCGTCGAGGCCAGGGCGCGCATGGAAGGCGGCGGAACCTCCGGGTCGAGGTGCCACATCACGTTGGCGAGCGCCTCGGTGATGTCCAACTCCCCCAACAGCTCGGCGAAGGCCGCGCTCGTCCGCGCGGCGAGCGCGTGGATCTGCTTGAAGATGGCGTGGCTGAGCGGCTCGTCACGCTCGTCGGGCATCGCGGGCACACCCCGACCTTACGTGGAACCCCAAACCCTTGAGGAATCCAAGCATTTCCACAATGCTTGGAGAGTCCAAGCAACCGTGCCGCCGCATCGACAGACGGAGGCAGACTCATGCACCTGGCCGTTTTCGGCGCGACCGGCCACACGGGCCGTCACCTGGTCGAGCAGGCCCTGGAATCCGGACACCGCGTCACCGCGCTCGCCCGGGACCCGGCCGGGCTCCCCGCCCGCGCACGCCTGCGCGTCGTCGAAGGCGACGTCCGCGACGCGGAGCCGGTGGCGCGGACCATCGAGGGTGCGGACGCCGTCCTCAGCGCACTGGGCCAACGCCGTTGGGGGACCACCGTCTGCGCCGACGCCATGCGCACCGTACTGCCCGCGATGGCCGCTCACGGGGTGCGCCGCCTGATCGCCCTCGGCAACCACGGCACGGCCGGCAGCCGCCACCCCGGCATCTACACCGCCACCGTGTGGATCGCGATCGGATCCATCATGCGCGACAAGGAACGGATGGAGCGGCTCATCCGGGCCGGCGACACCGCCTGGACCATCGTCCGCCCGGCCGCCCTCACCGAAGGGCATCGCACCGGGCGTTACGCCACCGGAACCGACCTCCGCCTCACCTTCGCCTCGAAGGTCACCTTCGCCGACGTGGCCGACTGCATGCTCGCGCAGCTCATCACCGACGAACACGTGCGCAAGGCGGTGTCGATCGGCCCCGCCCGCCGCTGACGCGCCCCCGGCGACAGAAATCCATACAACCGTATTGAACAACCGTCTTACACATGCGTATAGTCAACCTCGTTCGCAGGAACGCCACACAGCCACCCGAACCGAGGGAGTACCACCGCCATGACCGTCCAGCCCACCCGCGCCACCCTGACCGTCGACGGCCGCACCCTCTCCTACCTCGACTTCGGCGGCACCGGCCGCCCCCTCGTGGCCCTGCACGGCCACCTCTCCGAGGGCGCCTCCTTCACCGCCCTCGCCGCCGCCCTCGGCCCCGAATGGCGGGTGATCGCCCCCGACCAGCGAGGCCACGGCGACTCCGACCGGGCCCCCGAATACACCCGCGCCGGCTACGTCGCCGACCTCCTCGCCCTGGTCGACCACCTCGGCATCGACCGCGCCGTCTTCCTCGGCCACTCCCTCGGCGGGTTCAACGCCGTCCACCTGGCCGCCGAACGCCCCGACCTGGTCGAGGCCCTGATCAGCGTCGACACCGCGGTGGACCTTCCCGACCACGGCGCCGGCCCCCTCGCCTTCGTCCTCGGCTTCCCCTACACCGCGGCCACCCGCGAGGAACTGGCCGCCGCCTGCGGCCCCCTCGCCGCCGCCCTCGGCCCCGTACTGCGCCCGCTCCCCGGGGGCGCCGGCTGGCGACTGCCGTTCCACCCGCAGGACACCGTCGACTCCGAGAACCTCGTCCACGGCGACCACTGGAAGCAGTGGCTCGCCACGGACTGCCCCGCGCTCCTGATCCACGGCCTGCGCAGCCAGGTCCTGCCCGCGGACCAGGCCCACGCCATGTGCACCAAGCGCCCCGGCACGGTCTACCGCGCCCTGGACACCGACCACTTCGTCCAGCAGGCCGACCCCGAGGGCTTCGCCACCACGGTCCGCGAGTTCCTCGCGGGCATCTAGCCGCGCCCGCCGGCCCCCGTCGCCTGCGGCGCCCCGCCTACGAGGCGGAGATCAGGGACTGGCTGGTGACCAGCTCCCGGTACGGGGCACACCCGTCCATGAGGGCGCCGTGCGTCCCCGCGTCCACCGCCGTTCCGGCGGCGAGCATGATGACGTGGTCGGCGTTCTGCACGGTCGAGAGCCGGTGGGTGACGACCAGGACGGCCCGGGTCGCGGCCATGTCGTCCACGACCTGGCGGAAGCGCTCCTCGTTGATGCTGTCCATCTGGGACGTGGGCTCGTCCATCAGGACGATCTCGGCGTCGGTGAGCAGGACGCGGGCGAGGGCCAGGCGTTGCCGCTGCCCGCCGGAGAGGTCGTTCTCCCGACCCAGGACGGTGTCCATGCCGTCCGGCAGGGCCTCGATGTCCTCCCGCAGTCCCACGGCGGCCAAGGCCCCGGCCAGTTCGGAGTCGGAGGCCGGACCGCCGCGCCCGAGCTGCAGGTTGTCGCGGACCGAGCCCTCCAGCAGGGTGAACTGCTGGTCCACGTAGGCGACGCGGCGGCGCAGGTCGTCGAGGGGCCAGTCCCCCACGGGGTGTCCGAGGACGGATATCCGGCCCCCGTCCGCGTGCACGAAGCGGTCGATGAGGTTGAGGGCCGTCGTCTTTCCCGCTCCGGAAGGACCCACGAAGGCCGTCAGGCCGGTACGGGGCGCGCTGAAGCCGAGCCCCGTGAGGGTCGTCGTACCGGTGTAGGAGAACGACACGGAGTCGAAGACGACCGCCGGCGCACCCGGCACCGGCTCGGGCCGGGGCGTTCCCGGAGCCCTGTCGTCCGATTCCTGCGGCAGGGAGAGCAACTCCTCGAAGCGCACCCGGGCGGCGAGCCCGGCCTGCAGGCGACCGATACCGGTGGCGACCAACGTGACCGGCCCGACCAACTGCAGGAGATAGAGGAGGAACGCCGCGAAGTCCGGGGCGGACAGCTTGCCGTCGGCCATCCGGGCCCCGCCGCCGATGATCACCGACACCAGGGCGACCTGCTGTCCCAGCCCCATGACGGGAGAGATGAACGACTGGAGCCGGGCCCCGGCCATGGAGGTCGAGGTGAGCTGCCGGGCGTCCTCGCCCAACCGGTCGGCGGCCCCCCGCTCGAAGCGGTAGGCCTTGATGGTGGTGAGCGCGGACAGGTAGGTGGTGAAGCGCTGCGCGAGTTCGCCCATGGCGCCCTGCTGTTCGACGACGTTGCGCTTGACGCGGACCAGGACGAACCCGATGGCGAGGCCGGCGACGGCGAAGGACGCGATGCTGATGAGCACCAGCGCCCAGTCCAGGAACGCCATGACCACCAGGGTGGCAACGACCGTCAGGACGGCGAGCGGCAGCTGTACGACTCCCACGTCGATGACGGCCCGCAGCAGGATGGCGTCCGAGGTGATCCGGGCCACGAGGTTGCCGACGCCCTGGACCCGTAGCGTGGCCATGGGCAGCCGCAGCGCGTGCGCCATGACACGGCGGCGCAGCCGCAGGATCATGTGCTCGCCGACCCTGGCCAGGAGGTAGCCCGAGACCGCCAGCGTCACCGCCGCGGCGAGCGCCGCACCCGCCATCACCAGAATGGGGCGGACGATGGGCTCGTCCTTGGCGAACGCGTCGATGACCTGTTTGACGATCAGGGGCACGGCCAGGGTGCCGGCCGTCGAGACCAGCGCCAACAGCAGCGCCACGGCGAGCATGCCCCGGCCCGAGGCGAGGATGTCGGCACCGATGCGGACGTTCGCCCGGGGCCGGCTCGTGGACCGCGGCACCTCAGCGCTCCGCCGCGAGCGTGACCAGCGAGACCGCCTCGCCGAGGCTCAGACCCGGAACGGCCTGGCGGAGCTTCTTGATGGTGCGGACGCTGGTGTCGCCGGCGGGGACGCCGGCTTCGTCGAGGTACCGGCGTGCCCAGTGGACCTTGATGTCGGTGTCGCCGCGCCGGTGTTCGTCCAGCAGGGACAGGGCGCGGCGCAGCCCGGGGACTTCGGACGCGTCCGCGGTGGAGACGGCCTGCTCGATGGCCGCCCGCACGGGGTCGAGGTCGTGGAGGACGACGAGGTTGATGCCGTGGGATTTCACAGGAGGCTCCTTCGGGAGGTGGGTGGCGAGGACAACGGGGGCGGGGTGACGCGCGGGCCGGCCGGCGGCTCAGACACCACCGTCGAGTGCGGCCAGCCCGTCGGTGTCGATGTAGCGGACAGCGGTCCGCGCGTAGAGCTCCAGCTCCGGGTGCCAGCCCACGTACGAGGCGAAGTCGTGTGCGTGGGTGAGCATCCGCAGAACCGCCGCCCGTCCCGCGACGACCGGGTCGACGGGGACGCCGTAGCCGGCGAGCAGCGCCTTCGGCAGCTCGGAGAGGATCGGCCGTGGCACGAGACGGTGGACGGCGGTCATCCGCAGTTCCAGCAACTCGCCGAGCACCCATCCGAGATCGAATCCGGCCGGGCCGAGGGCCAGTTCCTCCCCGATGAGCAGGGCCCCGTCGGCGGGAGGCGGGCCGCTGCCGTCCGTGACTCCCTCCTCGCCGTCGGAGTTCGGGGCCGGGCCCGCCGGGAGGACGAGGGAACCGGTGCTCGGCGCACCGTGCAGGAGCGTCGCGTCCGGACCGGGTCGGCCGAGATCGCGGCACCAGTCGCGGACCGCGGCCCAGCGTGTCGCGCCGACGGCGTCCCGCAGCAGGCCGTGCATCCGGGCTGCGGCGAGGGGGCCGTGCCCGCCGTCCATCCAGGCGGCCAAGCGGGCCGGTCCGACCGGGCCCCCGGTGGCGACACCGGGCGGTGCGGGGTGGGAGTGCAGCAGCCCGAGCACCGTTCCGACGGACCGGAAGGCCCCGGCCAGGCGCACGCTGTCGGCCGGTGAGGGATCCGACCACAGCACCTTCGCCGCCGTGGTCGAGCCCGGGACCGCGTAGCGCAGTCCGTTCCCGGACGGGGTCGGCAGGCTGAGGGAGAGCAGGTCCGGGCGGGCCAGGGACGCCAGGTGACTCCGGGCCGCGGCGGACGGTGCGGTGAGCGGCGTCGGCCGGTCCGGGCCGGCGCCACGCGTCCACACGAACGTGCCGTCGCCGAGCCGGTGGATCGTCGTGCGCTGGAATCCGGTCGCGAACATGTCCACGAGGACGGGCTCGGGCTCCGTGGCGAGGACGGGCTCTGCGGCCAGGAAGGGCTCTGTCACGACGTCGACCCCGTCCGCCCGTCGGCCCCGCCCGCGGCGGCGGCCCGCAGCCGCTCCGCGGCCAGCAGGACCTCGGGAAGCGGCGCGGCGGTCGCCGCGTCGGGCTTTCCGGTGGTGATGCTCACCCCCGGATGGGGAGGTACGACGTGGACGTTGGCCCGCCGATCGAGGGCCGCCATGTGCGACTCCCACGCGGCCGAGGCCAGGGCTCCGGGCGGCAGGGCCGGAGCCAGCACGATGGGAGCGGGCGTGCACTGCAGCGCGAGGAGTACCGGGGTGTCCGCCACTCCGAGCGCCAGGCGGCTGGTGAAGTGGAAGGTCGCGGGGTGCACGATGACGGTGTCCGCCCACTCGGCCATCTCGACGTGGGCCGCGGACTTCTCGGGTTCTTCGGTCCAGGCGTCGAGCTGCGGAGTGTGCCCGGCGAACACCGAAAGCGCGGTCGGCGTCACGAACTTGGTCGCGGAACGGGTGATGACGGTGCGTACGGTCAGTTCGGGGTAGGCGGAGCGGAGCCAGTGCACCCACATGGGCATGAACATCACCCCGAGGGACCCCGTCCCCACGTAGAGCAGCCGGCGGGCGGTGAACGGCGGCGCCGCCGCGGGGTTCTCATGCACGGCGGCCGTCCACCGCGGCGAGGATCTGCTGCATGTCCGTCATCGCCGCCCCCATGCCGAGGGCGGTGTACACGCCGCAGACGTTGAGGATGACCTCGCCCACGCCCGCCGCCCGGTACCGGTCGAGGCCGTCCGCGATCTCCTCGGGGGTGCCGGCGACGAACGTCCCGGAGGAGACGAGGAGCGCCGCACCGCCCTTGGTGTCCGCGGGGTCGGCAGGTACGCCCGCCTGGCGCAGCATGTCGGTGTAGTGCGGGCTGCCCAGATGCGCGTAGGCCGCGGAGTGGGCTATGGCCTCGATGTCGCGGCCGGGGCGCCGCACCGCCACGTGGACGACGGTCGCCACACGGGGAACGGGGCGCTCGGCCCGCGCCGCCCCCTGCTCCAGGGCGGGAACGAGCGCCTCCTCGATGAACCGCGGTGGCGTCAGCCAGGTGATGGCGACATCGGCGACCCGGCCCGCCGCGCGGGCCATGGCCGGCCGCAGGACCCCGAGCCCCAGCTCGACCGGGGGCGAGGCCATGACCGGCAGCGCTCCGTGCGTGCTGTGCTCCAACCCGTCGGTGTCGGCGCCGCCCCGGCTCTCGATCAGTTCCCGCATCGTGGTGATGTACTGGCTGCTGACGGTCACGGGCTTCGCCATGGGAGCGGGCCGGACCATCTGCTGGAACGCCACACCGCCCGGGCCGATGCCCGCCACGAACGGCAGCCCGGACAGCTGGGCGACCGAGCGGGCCTGCACCGCCGCGTCGTACGGATGACGCAGACCCGCCAGGGCGACCGAGGTACCGAAGGGGACGCGGATCCCCGCCCCCGCGAGCGCGGCGAAGACGTGGTGCGTCTCGACGCCCAGGGACTGACCCAGCCACAGACGTCCCGAGCCGCGCCGTTGGAGCAGTTGGGCGAAAGGGAGGACCTGCGCGACCTGAGTGGGCTGGACGGGGAAGACGATGCTCGTGGTGTGCGGGGAGATCACAGGAACGCCTCCGTCTCGAAGGGGGTGGGGGAGTCTCCGAGGACGACGCCGTGGAAGTCGTCGGGATCGAAGAAGCGGCCGGCCGCGGCGGCCACGTCGTCCTCGGTCACCGCGGTGAAGTCGTCCAGGATGCGGCCGATGCGCTCGGGCTCCTGCCCGGTGGCCAGGGCGAGCATCAGGCTGCTCGCCCAGCCCTGCTGGGAGGAGGCCGCCAGAGCGGTCATCCCGGTGACGTAGCGCCGGGCCGCCTCGATCTCGGCCGAGGTCGGCGGCTGCGCGCGCATGCGCCGCAGCTGCGCCCGCAGGTGGTCGAGGGTCCTGCGGCCGTGCTCCGTGGCGGTGTCGGCCTCCACCGCCACCACCAGCTGGTCGAGGTGGTCCCGGAAGACCGACTCGCACCGGTAGGCCAGCCCGTGCCGTTCGCGGACCTCCGCGACCAGGCGCGAGGAGAAGTACCCACCGAAGACGATGTTGGCCAGGGTCAAGGCCGCGAACCCGGGGTCGGTGCGGGCGAGTCCGGGGCGGACCAGGCGGATCTGCGTCTGCGTCGCCCCCGGTCGGGGCACCCGGGCGATGGTGCGGGCGCGCGGCCGCGGCAGCAGGGGCCCGCCCGTCGTCTCCCGCGTCGCCGTACCGGCCGCTTCCCACTCCGCGAAGGCTCGCGCCACCTGCTCCACGGCCAGGTCGGGGTCGAGATCGCCCACCAGGATCAGCGCCGCCCGGTCGGGCCGTACGCACCGGTGGTGGGCCAGGAGGACCTGTTCGTGGCCGACCGCGGCGAGGTCCGCCTCGCGCGGCACGTCCTGCATCTGCGGCATCGGCCCGTAGAGGTGTTCCACCAGCGCCTCGGAGGCCATGAGTTGGGGTTGCGCACGCGTCGCGGCGAGTTGGCCCCGGGCGCGCACCGTGACCGCGCGGACCACGTCGTCGGTGAATCGGGGGCGTGTCAGGGACCGGGCCAGGACGTCCAACTGGAGCGGAAGGACCGAGCTGGGGCCCGAGCCGGCGACGCCGAGCCACCGCGCCGAGCGCGTGGCGGACATGAGGCTTCCCGACGCTGCCAGACCGTCGTCGGCCGGTCCCCGCTCCCCGGGCGAGGCGTGCCCGAGCAGCGAAGCGGCCAGCACCTCCTGGACGGCCGCATCGGCGAACGATTCCACGCGGAGCGGGATCGCCAGCCGCAGCTCCGTCATGGGGGTGGAGGCGTGGCGGGCGGCGATGACGCGCAGCCCGTTCTCCAGGCGTACGTCGACCAGCGGGGGCAGGACCACCGGGACGGGCGGACCGATCGGGGGGAGCACGCTGTTGCGGTTCACCGGTGGACTCCCGTCGGAGTGATGAGGGACAGCACGGCGCGCCTGCCTCTCGCGAGGTGCGCGGCGGCGGAGCGGACGTCGTCGGCGCTGACGGCCGCGAGTCGTGGGGCGAGGGTGTCGACGAGTTCCGCCGCCCCGAAGAGCAACTCGTAGGTGCCGAGCGCGCGGGTCCGTACGACGAGGTTGTCGAACCCCCGCCAGGTTCCGGTGGAGGCCAGCGCCCTGCCCTCGTCGAGCTCCCGCCCGGTGGGCCCGTTCGCCGCCAGGTCGGCGATCTCGGTGTCGAGGACGTCGAGGACCGTGTCGACGGACGTGGTGCGCGGGTGCATGGCCAGGACCACCAGGGTCTCGGGTGACCGGGCGCGCAGCGGACCGAACAGCCCACAGCTGCTGCTGACGTCCGTCAACAGCCCGCTCCGGTGGGCCGTGTGCCGCTTCAGGCGGGCCGAGTCCCCTCCGGTGAGCATCTGGGACAGCACCATGTGACTCAGGTACTCGGGCAGCGAAGTCGCCGGATCGGGCAGGCGGTAGCCGAGGGCGGTGGCGGCCAGCACGGCATGCGGGTCACGGTGTTCGCCCCGCAGCTCCCCGGCCGGCTCGGGCTCGTCGAGGAACGCGGGCGCGGGGCGGGGGCGGGCCGGGATGCCGCCGAAGTGACGGTCCGCGAGGTCCAGGGCGTGCCGCGGATCGACGTTCCCGCAGATGGTCAGGACCGCGTTGGCCGGGGTGTAGTACGTCTCGTGGAACGCCCGGCACTCCTCCGGCGAGGCGGCCTCCAGGTCCCCGAACGAGCCGTAGCCGTTGTGGGCGTTGCGGAACTCCCGGTAGAGGACCCCGGGCAGCACGGTCCAGGGGAAGCCGCCGTAGGGCTTGTCCGTGACCGACTGCCGGATCTCCTCCTTGACCACCGCGATCTGGGTGCGCAGCGTCTCCTCGGTGACGCGCAGGGCCCTCATGCGGTCGGCTTCCAGGAACAACAGCCGGTCCAGCGCCGATGCGGGCAGCACCTGGTAGAAATCGGTGTGGTCCTGGTGGGTGGAGCCGTTGGCGGTCCCGCCCGAGGCCTGGACGTGGCGGAAATGGTCGGCCGGCCCGACGTGTTCGCTGCCCTGGAACATGACGTGCTCGAAGAGGTGCGCGAATCCGCTCCGGCCCGGGAGTTCGGACCGGAATCCGACGTCGTAGTGGACGGCGACGCCTACGGACGGCATGCCGGTCAACGGCTGCACCACGATGCGCAGGCCGTTGGACAGTGTTGAGCGGATCACTGGGGCGCGGGACATGTCGGCACTCTAGGAATGCGGGCAGGGGCCAAAGTAATGCCGTTCGGCGCATTACTTTGCCCAGGAGACGCAGGTACGGCCGACCGCGGCGCGGCAGGCGAATTGCCGTACGGACACGGCGCCCGCACGGGAAAAGTTATTCCGATACTTTGCCCTTGCCGAGATCCGCGGGAAGTGCCTACCGTGCCGCCGCGTGACAAGAATCCAAGGAGCTCCCAACAAGGAATCCGCGCCGACCCGGTCCCGGTACGCCCCCGCCGATCTCGCCGGTGTCCCGGAGGTCGCGGCATTGCTCGGCAGTCTCGGCCTGGGCGCGTTCGACCCGGACGACGTGACGTCCCGGGTGGGCCGCAACGACAACTGGGCCGGTACGACGACGACGGGCGCACGCGTCTTCGTCAAGCGGCTGAGGGGCCCGGAGCCGGCCGAGGCCCGCAGCCGGTACGACCGCATCCTGGCCTTCGAGGCCCTGGCGGCCCGCCACCCCGGATCGGCCCTCATCGGTCCGTCCCTGCTCGGCTCCGACAGCGACGCGATGCTCGTCGTCTTCGAGTTCCTGGAGGACGCCCGTTCAGGGTCCGAGCTCAACGCCGACGACGCGTTCGACGAGGAGCTGAGCCACCAGGCCGGACGGCTCACCGGCGAGCTGCACGCCCTGCCCGCGGACGCGGACCTGCTGGACACGACGCCCCATCCGATGCCCCCGCTCCATCCGCACAACGCCGTGTCCCTGAGGGGACTGGTCTCCTCGACGTTCGGCGAACTGGAGACCTGGAGGCTCATCCAGTCCGACGGGAAGGTCGTCGACGCCCTGCACCGACTGCGCGCCGAGGAGGCCGCGGTGCGGGACCGCAGGCCGATCCACGGCGACCTGAGGCTCGACCAGTTCCTCCTGACCCCGCAAAGGCTGCTGCTGACGGACTGGGAGGAGTTCCGTCTCGGCGACCCCGCCCGGGACCTCGGCGCCGTCATCGGCGAGTGGCTCTACACCGCCATCCACGGCATTCCCCGCTCCATCGGGGACACTCCCGGGTTCACCTTCGACCAGCAGACCTCCCACCAGGAGATCCTCGAACACGGCGTACGGGAACTCGACCGGCTGCGGCCCCGGATGCGTGCCTTCTGGGCCGGATACCGCTCCGTGCGCGGCGCGGCCGCCGACGACGGGCTGCGGATCCGCGCCGCCTCGTACGCCGGATGGCACATGTTCGACCGCATGCTCGCCACCGCGATGGTCGGCGGACGCGTGATCGCCGCCGACCGGGCCGGCGCGGGCATCGGGCGGAGCATCCTGCTGGCGCCCGAGAGCAGCACCGACATCCTGGGACTGGGAGACGCACTGTGATACCGATGACCACCGATGCCCTCGCTCCCGCTCTCGTACGGACCGCCCGGGACATCTCCGTCTCCTCCGACGGACTGAACGCGACGGTCGGATCGGAGTCCCTGGAGGCGGACACGCCCGGCAAGCTGGCGGGGAAGCTGTCGCAGACCCTGTACCAGCTGGTGCACACGGGCAAGGACAGGGCGGAGACGACCCGTCCGCGGAGCCTGCGCGATCCGGAGTTCGACCGCCTGCTGACCGAGGCCATGCCGCACTCCCACACGTTCGCCGACGCGGTCGTCCGCGAACGCACCGATGACGGCATGCTCGTGGCGGAGCTGGGCGGACTGCGCGTCCTGCTGCCCGCGGACACGCTCGTGGGCGAGGCTCCCGCGAAACTGCCGGGCGCCGCGGCGGTACGGCTGCCGGCGGCCCGACCGGCCCTGTCCACCGGGTTCTTCCTGACCGACGGCTCGGCGGGCACGGGGGTCGGCCGAGGGGCGCAGACCCTCCGTGTCTACGTCCACGTCACCTCGGCGGAGGCGGCACCACGCCTGTGGAACACGGTGCTGACCTTCCTGGAGGGAAGGCGGCTGGTGTACCGGGCGAAGATCACCTCCAGTCCCCAGCTGTTCCCGCGGCGCGACGCCCTCGTCGTCTACCTGCCGCCGCAGAGCTGGTCGGCCGTTCGGGGGATCGGGGAGTGCGTGTCCGGTCTCGACGGGCTGGGTCCGGACACCTCGCCGTTCGCCCACCAGGTGGTGCCCGGCGTCGCCGTCGCATGGGAGCCCCAGGACTCCCGTCCCGGGATGCAGGGCCTGAGTTTCGGTGAACACCGCAGCGGCGCGCTGGCCCAGGCCATGGTCAAGCACCGGGTGCGGCCCGACGGCGTCGGTTTGGAAGACACGATGCGGGAGGTGTTCTGGGACGCCGGGATCGACCCGTTGGCGCCGGCCCGCAACCTGGCCTCGCCGCCGCTGCCCGACCTCGGGCTGCTGTAGGCCGCCGCGTGCTGCTGCGCTGTCCGACCGCGTCGGCAGCCCTGCGGATCCGGGCGGTCATGAGCCTGTTGTCCCGTGCGGAGCCGCTCGACGCGCTCTGCCGGCGGTTGCGCGTGTGCTCCCCGTGCCTGGAGGAGTGGGCCGACGCGTTCTTGACCCACGCCCTCCAGGGCCTGACGTCTCCGGGCTCTCCCGTGGACCGGTACGAAGTGCTCGCCAAGGAGGCGGACGCCCTGGCCCGAGGGCTCGAAGAGACACGGACGGAACTGGAGGTGTGGGAAAGGCTGGTCCGCCGCGCGGCGAGCAATTGAGGACAACGGCGGATGTCGAAGAAAGGGACCCGTGGGCACGGGTCCCTTTCTCGTGTCCGGAATGCCGGTGCCGGCAGGAGCGTCGAAAGTGCCGGCGGACGTGATTTGTTGTGGCGTCCGGAAGAACATGCAGTTCAGGGCTTTGCGGAGAGAAGCAAGCGATAAGTTTGCGGCTTCTTCGGCAGGGTCCCGCATGGTCAACTGATTCCGCAAAGCACATTCCGATGCACAAACGAGAGAGGCCAGACGTGAACGCCACTCAGCTGATCGCCGGTTACACCGCCTACACCACCGCCGAGGAGTTCGGCGCCACCGCGCAGGGCGACGCCCCGGCCACCACGCCGTCGATCCTCAGCTTCATCGACATCTCGAGCGCCGCGTGCGGTGCCGCCGTCAGCGCCGTCAGCGCCGCCTCCGTGGGCGCCACCGCCCACGTCGGCTGCTGATCCACCCCCACTTCACCCACACCTCAGGAGAGCTTCCATGAACGCCAGTCAGCTGATCGCCGGTTACACCGCCTACACCACCGCCGAGGAGTTCGGCGCCACCGCGCAGGGTGACGCCCCGGCGACCTCCCCGCTGACGATCACCACGGTCTCCTCGCCCGAGTGCGGCGCGTTCTCCGTCAGCGCCGCGAGCGGCGTCCTGACCAGCGTGTCCATCACGCACGCGGCGGGCTGCTGATCCACTGGGAAAGGGGTGGAGCCGCCGAGGGGCATTCGGCGGCTCCACCCACCGGTCCCAGACCGTGTTCTCCGGAGCCGTCGTGCTTTCCATGCGAGAGGATCGCGTGGAAAGCACGGCGGCTCCGGCGCGTTCGGCCCGCGGCACCGGTACGGGGCGCCCGGCCCGCGTACGGAATCCGGGCGCCCGGCTCAGCCTAGGCCGGCGCCACGCGCCCGGGCCTGATCGGCGATCTGCTGCAAGGCCGAAAGATGGCGGGCGAGATTGGTCCGGCCGGTACCGGTCAGTGTCAGCCAGGTGCGGGGGCGCTTGCCCACGTATCCCTTCCGCACCGAGACGTACCCGGCGTCCTCCAGCGCCGTCACGATCTTGCTCAGGGCGGAGTCGGACAGGTCCAGCCCGGCGCGCACCGCCTTGAACTCGGCCTCCGTGCAACTGGACAGGAAGGCGGCGACCGCGAGTTTGCTGGGGTGTTGGACGACCGGGTCCAGCTGCGGCAGCGGATCCGGTCCGATCATGCCGCGACGCCGTTTCTCAGGCGCACCAGCTGGAACCAGGCGAGCACCCCCAGACCGATGCCGGCCACGGCCAGGCAGCCGACGACACCGGCGAACAGCGCACCGAAGCCGCCCGCGACGAACGGCAGCAGCGCGGGGAGCTGACGCAGCGTCCGCTCCCGCGTGGTCCCCGCCGGAGCGGGCACCACGCCACCGGCACGGACGGTGGAAGCGATGGCGAGAAGGGCGAGAACAAGGCAGATGGCGGCTGCGACGAGGAAGCCCGGTTCGTCACGGTATTCGTATGCAAGGCCGAAATTGACGAACCCTCCGGCGAGCAGCAGACCGGCCGCCGGGGGGAGCCAGGAGGGCATCGGTCGGGGGCCGCGAGCGGCGCGGCCGGCCGAATCGGCCGCCGCCAGGGCCGAGTTCGCCTCATCTGGAGTGGGAAGCTGTTCCATGCTTCCACCCTCGCACTTACTTTCCCGCCAGGCAAGTAGTTTCTCGGACGCGCGGTTTGCCAGTCGGGACGGCCGCTCCATAGGCTCGAACTTGATCAACGAGGGCGACGACCACCCGCGCACCGGGCACGTTCCGACGCGGGCGCCCGGTACTGCGCGATGGGGGATCTTTCATGGACGGGGTCTGGAGCCTCGGGCAATCCGCCGACGAGCACCGTTCGCCGGCGCGGGCCGCGCAAGGCCGCCCGCCCTCCGGAACGACGGTCGTTCCCGTACGGGCGACCCGACGGAGATTCGGCCGAACCTGAAATGCGGTGACACCGGCCCGCGACGCCCTCTTTTCGAGAAGGCGGAGCGGGCTGTCAGCCCTGCCTGAAATCAGGTGAGCGCACCGCGCGATCCCTCTGAATTGTTCCTCAGATCTTCCTCAACGAACTTGCAGGCGCAGGGGGAACGTAAACAAGATGTGTCGCACACGCTTCGTTGTCGGGTCCATGGCGACCACCAGTGGACAGTGTTTTTCGACAACGACACAGACCGGGGGAGAGATTTCTACGTGCCCAGACCACCCGTGATACCTCCAGAAGAGAAGGCGAAGCTCGTCCTGACCGTTCTGTCCGGCGACCTGTCCGTATCGCAGGCGGCCAGCAGTGTCGGCGTCTCGGAACAGGCGGTCGGCAACTGGAAGCGGCAGTTCATCAGCTCCGGAACCCAGGGACTCGAAGGCGGAGTCAGTCAGAGCAGCGAGCGGGAACGCCGCCTGCTCGCCCAGATCACCGAGCTGAAGACGGCGCTCGGCGAGGTGTACATCCAGCTCAGGGCCCGGCGGAACGCAGTGGACCACCATGCGGTCCCTTCCCGGACCTCGACGCCGTACGGAGCGAATGCGGGCTCAGCGTTTCGAGGTTCTGCCAGATCATCGGCATAGCCCGCACCACCTATACACAAAGGCGTCTGACCCACGCCAACAGCACATCAGAACGAAAGTTCTCCACGGGGGACAAGTGAAATCCGATCAGGCATTGCTTGAAATAGAAGGAATCTCGAAGCGTTACGGTGACCACGTCGCGCTCGACCAAATGGAATTCAGCGTCGGAGCCGGAGAAGTGTTCGGCTTCGTCGGCGGCAACGGCGCCGGCAAGACCACGACCATGCGCATCGTCATCGGCGTACTGGAAAAGGACGCCGGAGACGTCCGGTGGAACGGACGCCCCATCGACGCCAGCACCCGGACCTCGTTCGGGTACATGCCGGAAGAACGCGGTCTCTATCCCAGGATGACCGTCGGCAAGCACCTCGAATACCTCGCGAGGCTGCACGGGATGGACCGGAACGCCGCCCGCACCGCCATGCACACCTGGACCGAACGGCTCGACATCGCGCAGCACCGCGACCGCGAGGTCGACTCGCTCAGCCTCGGAAACCAGCAGCGCGTGCAACTGGCCGCGGCCCTGGTGCACGACCCTCGGTTCCTGCTCCTCGACGAACCGTTCTCCGGCCTCGACCCACTGGCCGTCGACACCATGAGCAGCGTCCTGCGGAGCAAGGCGGACGAGGGAGTCCCCGTGCTCTTCTCCAGCCACCAGCTCGACCTCGTCGAGCGGCTCTGCGACCGCGTGGGCATCGCGAGCAAGGGGACGATGGTGGCCTGCGGCACCGTGGAGGAACTCCGCGCCGGCGCCGACCACAGCGTCTACATCGAGCTCGACGACGCCCCCGGCGACTGGCCGGCGTCCCTCCCGGGCGCCGATGACCTCACCACCCACCGACAAGGTGCCGGAATCGTCCTCGGTCTGCCGCAGGGCTTCGACGAGAACCGACTCCTGCACCACGCGATGACGCTGGGACGCGTCGTGGCCTTCCACCGCCAACGACCCTCCCTCACCGAGCTCTTCCGCTCCGCCGTCACCGACGAACCGCAGGAGGCGGCATGAACCCGGCAGGGAAGACGGCGAGCGCGGCATCCGCGAGCACCGCGGTGTGGCTGGTCACCTGGCGGGAGATCGCAGCCCGCGCCGGCACCCGCTCCTTCGTGGTGGGAACCCTGGTGAACATCGGAGTCATCCTCGGGCTCCTCTTCGCCTTCGGCTCCCCGGACAGCGAGGACCAGCCCGTCATCGTGGTCGCCGGCGCGCCGGTGACCGCCTTCGCGACGGGCGCGCCGGCCGCCGACGCGGCACGATGGCAAAGCACCGCGGACGCCGCCGAAGCCCGCCGGAAGGTCAAGGACAAGGACGCGGACGCCGCCCTCGTCACCGAAGGCGACCGAACACGGCTGATCATCCGGCACAACAGCCCTCCCGCGGCCCGCGAAGCAGCGGCCGCGGCCGCGGAACGCTGGGCCACCTCCCGCGCACTGCAACAGCAGAACGTCGACGAGGAACGGATGCGCGGCCTCGTGACCGAAGCCCTTCCGGCCCCCGAACTCGTCGGCGACCCGGTGCCGGGCGGAGCCGGGCTCGGCGCGGCCCTCGGAGTCGTGACCATCCTGTTCTTCCAGGTCTTCGGCTACGGCATGACGGTCGCCCAGGGCGTGGTCGAGGAGAAGTCGACCCGCGTCGTCGAGGTCCTGCTCGCGACGCTCACCCCGTTCCGCCTCATGACGGGCAAGGTGCTCGGCATCGGCGCGGCGGCGCTCCTCCAGACCGCGCTGTTCGGAGCGTCGGTGGTCGTCGCGGTCCGCTTCGGGCACGTCCTGCCCGCCACGTTCCCCGCGACGGTCACGATGGCCGCCGCCGTGGCCTGGTTCGTCCTGGGGTTCGCCTTCTTCGCCTTCCTCTTCGCCGCCGCCGGCTCCCTGGTCTCGCGCGCGGAGGAAGTCTCGGGACCCGTGATGCCGGTCCTGATGGCCACACTGCTGCCCTACGGAGTCGCGGTCGCCGCCGCGATGGACCTGACGGCCCCGTGGGTGGGCGTCGTCCAGTACGTACCGCCGTTCTCGATGCTGATCATGCCGCTGCAGGTGAGCGCCCACACCGCGGGATGGACGGAGAACCTGGCCGCGGCGGCCTTGATGGCCCTCGCGGCGACCGGCCTGGCAATCGTCGCGGCCCGCGTCTACGAGCGGTCGATCCTGAGAATGGGCTCGTCCATCCGCTGGAGCGCCGCCCTCCGCGGCCACCGCGAGCCCGCCGCCGACTGACGCGCCGCCGTGCCGCCTCGGGCCACCGCCCCGAGGCGGCACGGCGTCCGCTCAGTTCAACCAGCCCTTCTCGTACGCGAGGAGCGCCGCCTCGACCCTGTTGGCAGCCCCGAGCCGGCGCATGATGGTGGCCAGGTGCTTGCGGTAGGTACGCACCGACACCCCCAGACGGCGCGCCGCCGTCTCGTCCTTGTCGGCCTCCCTGAGCACGGCGAGGATCTCGCGTTCGATCGCCGACGGCACGTCGACGTCCTCGCCGGGGAGCTCCTCCGCCGCCTCCCACATGCGCTCGAAGAGCGTCACCAAAGTGGCGACCAGGCCGTGTTCACGTACGAGCAGGGCCCCCAGCGACGTATCGGCCGGGTCGATCGGGGTCAGCGCGGCCGACCGGTCGACGATGATGACGCGCTCGACCGGCTGCCGGGACACCCGTACCTCTGCTCCGTGCCGGACGAGGTCGCGCATGTAGGCGAGAGTGGACTGATCCTGAATGATCGCCGCTCCCATGATCATGCGCACCCGTACGCCACGACGCAGCAGTCGCATGTTGATGGGGTGCGAGACCGCGATCGACTCCTCGGTCAGAACGCCGGTCGGCTCCGTGGTCAGGTCCTCGGTCCGGGCGAAGAAGGTCAGTTCGTCGATGGCTTCTCGCACCGCCTCGATCCCGCGCAACCGAGCGATCGTCCGCTCGCCGTCCGCACGAGGAGACGCCGGGAGGGACCACCGCTCCAAGAACAGGGACTCGATCACCGAGCGCCGCGCGACCTCCCCTTCCAGCTCCTCCCGCAGGCGACGCAGCCGGCCGTCGATCAGGGCGTCCACGGCCCGAGGCGGCGGAACGGCACGCACCAGCCCGCGGGCGCTGCGGGTGGCGAGCCCCAGCGCCACCAACCTCCCCAGCTCCAACTCCTCGGAATCAAGCGCGGTCGAGCACGATTCGCGACGCAACAGAGCGCGGTACGACCGCTCCTCCTCCCCGGTCACGCCCAAGAACCCGAGCAGGTCACCCATCCATTTCCCCCCACGGTCCCCAAAACCCTCGGACGCCCTCGCCCGAGTGTCAACAACGGATCCTTTCCGAGCTGCCCGAGGAAACGCGAAGACGCTGCAGCATCGGGAACCACCGCGTGCAACAACCTGCCCGCCCACGGCCTCGTGCCGACCCACACCGGACGGCAGAGTCGTCTCCGCAAGAAAGCACGAGCAGTGCGGAGCAAAACCGCGCCCCCACCCGAAAGGACTCCGATGCGCACCTCCCGCCCCAACACTTCCCTCGCCGCGCTCCTGGCCGTACTCGCCTGCGTCGAAGCGGTACTCATCACCGGCGACGCCGCCGACGGAGTCCGCTACACCATCGGCGCGGCACTGGCCGTCGCGATCGTCGTGGTGGCCGCCCGCCTGGCCAAAGGCCGTACCTCCCACTGACGACCCCTCGCGCTCAGCAGCCGAGACGCACGGGTGGCAGCTCCTAAGGTGTGCATTGCGAAGACACAAGCACAGGCAAACCAGAACAACCAGAAAGACCAGAACGCCCGGGAGACGCGATGCCCCTGCAGATGAAGCTGTGCGCGATAACACTCGACTGCGCTGATCCGAAGGCCCTGGCGGCCTTCTACCAGCAGGCCACCGGCCTCGAACCCCACCCGAAATCCGACGCCGACTTCGCCGGTCTCAACTCCGAGGACGGCCTCTTCATGGGCTTCCAACGCGTCGACGACTACCGGGCCCCCAACTGGCCCGACCAATCCGTTCCCCAGCAGTCCCACCTCGACTTCAGGGTCGACGACCTGGACGAAGCCGAGACCCGGCTGCTTGAGCTGGGCGCGAGCAAACCCGATCACCAGCCGAACCCCGACAGGTGGCGGGTCCTCACCGATCCTGCCGGGCACCCCTTCTGCCTGGTCACAGACTGATCCGATGGCCACACCCGCGAACAGCCAACCACCCCACGAGCCTTTGACCTGCGGAGTCTGCGGCTCAGGGCCGTTCCCGGGCATCGCCGGTCCGCTCCGTGTGACCGATACCCAGCTGAAACGCGACTGCGTGGCCCTCGCAGGGCTCTCCTGACGCCCTGGAAGCGCGCCTCTCCGAGGCTGTGCCGGTACCGGATCACCGGCGTACGCGACATCGGAAGGCCATTGCCGTGCTGAGCACCACCTACCGTTCCGAGGCCACCGGGGAAGAGGAGCCGCCCGGCCCGCTCCCGCCTCTTCCCGCCGGCCGCTCCCGCGCACTCGTGCCCACCTGCCGTGGCCGTGGCCTGCTGATCGCCGCCGGCGCGCTGTGTGCGGCCCTGACGATGGCCCTGCACACCTGGATCCCGAACGGGGCCGTCAACCTCGGCAGCCTGTTCCAGACCTTCCTGCCCTGGACCGGGCTGAGCGTCCCCGTCCTCCTCCTGGCGGCGGCGGTACGCCGCTCCCGCCTCGCGGCCGTCGCCGTCCTGGCCCCCGTGGTCGTCTGGGGCTGCCTCTTCGGCGGGACCCTCATCGACAAGGGATCCGAGCGAGCCGGCAGCGGGACCTTCACCGTGGTCAGTCACAACGTGGACGAGGAGAATCCCGATCCGGCGCGGACCGCGCGAGCGCTCGCCGCCTCGGGCGCGGCCGTGCTGGCCCTGGAGGAGATGTCCCCGAAGGCCACGCCCGTCTACGAGCGCGAGCTCGCCGCCGGCTATCCGTACCGCTCCGACACCCTCGGCGTCAGACTGTGGAGCAAGTACCCGCTGAACGACGTGGAAGCGGTGCCGATCATGCCGTGGACGCGTGCCGTACGGGCCACCGTCGAGACCCCGGGCGGCCCCATCGCGGTCTTCGCCGCCCACCTCGCCTCGGTACGCGTGACCCCGGACGCCGGATTCACCACCGCCCGCCGCAACGAGGCGGCCCGGAAGCTGGCCGCGGCCGTGCGGGCGGAACCGCTGACCAGGGTCGTCGTGATGGGTGACTTCAACGGGACGGCGGAGGACTCGGCCCTGCGACCGGTGACCTCCCAGCTGACCTCCGCGCAGCGCGAGGCGGGCGCCGGCTTCGGCTTCACCTGGCCCGCTCGGTTCCCCGTGGTCCGCATCGACCAGATCCTGGTGAAGGGGATGAACGCGACCTCCGCGTGGACCCTTCCCGCCACCGGCAGCGACCACCTCCCCGTCGCGGCCTCCTTCCGGCTGTGACCGCGCCGCAGGCCCCGCTGACTAGGATGGACTCCGTAAATGTCCGTTTCTGAGCAGGTAGGTGGCGTGTCGGCACCCCGGGTCCCTGACCCCGTCAGCGTCCTCGTCGTCGAGGACGACGCCACCATCCGCCGCGCCGTACAGCTGTCCCTGGAGCGGTACGGCTACCAGGTCGAGGTGGCCGCGAACGGACTCGACGGCCTGGAGGCGTTCCGGGCCGGCGGGTACGACCTGCTGATCCTGGACGTGATGCTGCCCGAACTCGACGGCATCGGGCTGTGCCGCCGGATCCGCGAGGAGAGCCTGGTCCCGATCCTGATGATGTCCGCGCGCGGGGACGCCCTCGACGTGGTGTCCGGACTGGAGGCGGGCGCCGACGACTACGTCGTCAAACCCGTCGACACCCCCGTCCTCGTCGCCCGCATCCGCACGCTGCTGCGCCGCGCCACCTTCCGGCCCGCCGCACAGGAGACGACTCCGGCGCGGAGGTCCGGACCGGCGCACCCCGCGATCATCTCCGCGGATGCCGGGGGGACGCCCCCCGGGGAGCTGGTCTTCGGCGACCTGTCCGTGAACACCCTCGGTCTGGAGGTACACCGGGGCGGACGGCCCGTTCCGCTGACCCCCACCGAGCTGCGGCTGCTGCTGGAGTTCGCGGCGGCACCCGGCGTCGTGCTCGACCGCCGCCGCCTCCTGAGGGACGTGTGGGACTACGGCTGGGAGGGCGACACCCGGGTCGTGGACCTGTGCGTGTTGCGGCTGCGCAAGAAGATCGGAGCCGAGCGGATCGAGACCGTCCGGGGCTTCGGCTACAAACTCGTCCGCGACTGAGGGACCGTCCGCACCCATGGCACTCCTCAACCCGCGCGCCCTGCGCTGGAAGATCGCCGCCCTGACCGCGACCGCATGCTGCGCGGTGGCCGCCGTGATCGGCGTCCTCGTCCACCAGGCGATGGCCGAACGAAGCGACCACACCGGGAACGAACGCCTCTCCGCTCGCCTGGCCGCCGCGGAGCGCGAGTACACCCGCACGGGCAGCACGCCGCTCGACGTCGAAGTCCTCACTCCGGAGCGGCTCGACGCACCACTCGCGCGGGCGCTGGCCGCCAAGGACCCGGCCGCCCTGTATGCGACCTGGAACGACCGCAAACCCCCCAACTGGTACTGGATGTGGGCGGCCATGCCCGTCGAGGGCGGCCGGGTACTCGTCGCCCGGACGGACATGAGCTCCGAGGTACGCGGCCTCCAACTCCTGGACCGCAGCATCGTCAAGGCCGTGCTCGCCGCCCTCCTGGTCGTCGTACCGCTCGCCGCCCTGGCCACCGAACCGATGAACCGCAGGCTGCGCCGGGGATCCCGCACGGCCCGGGCCATCGCCGACGGCGACCTCGACGCCCGGATCGGACCGGGCGGCCGGGCCCGTGACGAGATCACCGAGATGTCGGCGGCCGTGGACGAGATGGCCGCGGCCCTGCAGCGAAAACTGGAGGGCGAGCGCCGCTTCACCGCGGACGTCGCGCACGAACTGCGCACCCCGCTGATGGGCTTGTCCACCGCCGCCGGACTCCTCCCGGAGGGCGACGAGGTGGCCGACCTCGTCCGGGACCGTGCCCGGGCCCTGAACGGGCTGGTCGAGGACCTCCTGGAGATTTCCCGACTCGACGCCGGAGCCGAACGGGCGCGGACCGACGCGGTGCCCCTGGGCGAACTGGTCACCGACATCGTCCGCCGCACGGGGACGCCGACCGCCGTGGAGGTCCGTGCCACCAGGACCCTGGAGACCGACCCGCGCCGGGTGGAACGGATCGTGGTCAACCTCGTCACCAACGCCCACCGGCACGGAGCCGACCCCGTCGAAGTCGCCGTGGAGGCCACCGCCACGGGCGCGCGGATCCTCGTACGGGACCAGGGACCCGGCTATCCCACCGAACTCCTCACGGAAGGCCCGCAGCGCTTCCGTACGGGAACCCCCGAACGCGGGCGCGGGCACGGACTCGGTCTGACCATCGCACTCGGACAGGCAGGCGTCCTCGGCGCCAGACTGGCCTTCGCGAACGCCCCGGAAGGGGGCGCGCTGGCCACCCTCGACCTGGACGACGGACCCGCTCCGTCCGATGACTGAACCGCAACCGGCCCACGGAAGCAGACGCGCACAGGTCAACCGCCCGCACCGACACCACGACCGCGCCCCGGCAGCACGACGAGGCCCCCGTTTCCCCGGATGACTCCGGGGAAACGGGGGCCTTGTTTCGTCCCGGCACCGCGGCCGGCGCGCGCTCAGGTACGCGGCGGCGTGGCGAAGGCGGTGGCCCAGGCCGTCATCGCGCGGTCGAACATGTCGAGCGCGTGGGGCTGGCCCGTGATCAGCATGATGACGCCGACGACGAAGAAGGAGACGCCCAGCATGATCAGGGCGGGCCGACGGTACACGGCGACGCGGTCCACGGCCCGTCGGCGGACCTGGCGCCGCAGGGCGCGACGGCGGCGCTTCACGTTCCGCTGCAGCAGCGCGATCTCGGCTTCGATCTCGTCGAGCATCTGCGTGTAGGTGGTGTTCATCGCGTCGACGGCGTCGGAGACGGCCGGCGGCACGGGCGTGGCCACGGCCTCGAGCTCGTTGAGCACCTCCGAGTACACCTCGTAGATCTCGGAGCTACCGTCGTTGTCGAAGCTGTTGGACGGCAAGCTGTTCATCAGCGTGTCCTTGATGCCGAAGGGCTCGCCCGCTCGTGGTTGATCGCCATGGTCGAGCAGACGAGGCCGGCTGTCTGAACCGGTATCAAGAAACACCTGGGCCGGGGTTCTTCCAGTGAGGAAGAACCCCGGCCCGGTCTACATGGCGTTGCTCACACCCGCTTCATCAGGATCGCGGAGAGACTCCGGTCAGACCGGCCGAAGAGCGCGGGAACAACCGCCGGACGGGCAGGCCGGTGCCCTTGCGCTCGGGAGACGCCGGCAGCGACATGAGGACGCGATCGAGCAGCCGACGGACGAGGCTGATGGTCAGCACGATGACAGAGACGATCCACAGACCTGCGGCGGTCCGTGGGGGGCGAGACGATTCAAACAACACGATCACTCCTGTTTCCGAGAGGGCCACCGACCGGTCCCGATTCCAGCGGGGCCGGCCTTCCCTCTCCCCCATGTGGCGGATGGAGGTGCTGACTGCTCGCCCGTTGCAGCGGGCTGGGCAGTCCCTCCCTTGGGCGCTCGGGCCGGCCGACGGGGGTGGCCGGACCGAGCACCGTGGGCAGGGACTACTCGGGAGCGAGCGTCCACTCACGCAGCTTCCGCTGCAGTTCGGGATCGGCGAGCTTGGCACGCGCCCGCCTGACCGTCTGGCGGACGGCGCCCGGCGTGCCGCCGCGGATCGCCGCGATCCGGGCGGAGTCCAGGTCGTACATCTCGACCAGGAGCCAGACGGTCAGCTCGTGGTCGGAGAAGTGCTCCCTCAGCTCCTTGACGGCGCGGGAGACCTGGTCGGAGAACTCGACGGAGGTCATGCCATCCGCACCGACGACCCGGATCCGCTGGGCGACGTCCTCCAGCGACGACGTGTCGTCCATGACGAACTGCTCGGCCAGCTTGGCGATCTCGTTCATGTGGTCCCGCGCCGCGTTGGTGCAGATCGTGCTGAAGTACGACCGCACGTTGCCCACCGGTCCGTGGAGCCGCAGGCGGCGGTGGAGCTTGGCCTGGGCCTTCGACAAGACGTCGTCGACGTGGTTCGGGCCGACCATGGACTGGACGACCCGGTGGAAGCTGGGCATGCGCCGGTCGGCCTCAAGCCACTGGCCCAGGGCTTCCTGCGTGAGGTCGGAGGGCGGGTCCCCGAGGACCCGCTGGTATGAGCCGCGATTGCGCACTTTCTGACCTTCCCCAAGGTTTCGACACCAGCAGCCAGGGTTCTCCTCGAAGGGGGAACGCCAAGGCCTTCTGTATGAACCACTCCTGGCGGTGTCTCTGGCGTGAGCAAGCGTCAGGGTGAGCTGCGTCACAACTGATTGGCGTGCCGGCCTGGGGCGGCGTGGACGGCCGCGTGCGTTCTCACGCACAAAGCCGAGCAGGCGGCGCGCGGGGAGGGCCCGGGGCTGTGCCGGCTCTGCGGCCAGGGTTGGGCGTTCACCGCGCACCCCCTTGACCGGCGTCTGACGACCGTCCTTTCCGGTGTCCGACGTCAGTGGTGGGCGACATTGGAAAGGTCAGTGGCTCGGACGGCGTGAGGAGAGGGGCGCTGCCGACTCAGACGGATTCCGCCCGCATGTAGGAGAAGGCCCTGTCCAGCGCGGTGTCCTGATCCCGGGGCGCCCTGTCGGAGAATGCCGCCCAGGCTCGGTCGAGGTCGTCGCGCCGGAAGGGGCGGGGCACTTGGGGGGTCAGCCTGATGATCATCGGAGGGACTCCCGCCTGCTCGTACGCGGCGAGTTTGTGGTGCCCGTCGAGGAGGTAACCCACCTGGCTTTTGGCGGTGGGGAACAGCGCGACCAGCGCCGGCAGGTCGCCCCCGGCGCGGATGCGGTCGCGGTAGCGGCGCACGGCCCTGTGGTCGTGGGGCGGCCACGCGTCGGTGGTCACCAGCGCGAGCTCCTCGTCGGCGTACCAGCCGTGGACCTGGAGGGCGCGCGGGCGGACCACCCGCAGGTGGTGCGGAGCGACCGCGGCCGTCATCACGTACCGCCCGGAGGCGAGCAGCGACAGCAGCGGGCGCAGGCATTCCGGATCCGGTGGCTCGGCCTGGCCGGTGCGCGGATCGGGCACGAGGCCGGGGGCGCTGAGCCACTCGGTGAGGTACTTGACCTCGGAGAGCCCCGGGCCGCCCGTGCCCGCACGGGCTGCCAGCCAGCCGACGCTGCCGCAACCGTCGTTGGCTTCCAGGAACACCGGATCGCCGGCCAGCAGGAGCAGGCTGCCACCCGCGTCGCCTGTCACTTCGATGACGCCGTGTCCGTCGGGCACGTCGAAGGACACGGAGAGGGAAGGCGGCGGTGGTCGTCTGATCATTTGCCGATCCTATGAGCGGCCGTCCGTGCCGCACCGGACAGAGGGAACGCCGGACTCCTCACCGCCACCACCGACGGCGACACCGTTCTGGCCGCCGAAGTCCGGTACGGCCTCCGCGCCATCGACACCGGAGGATGTCCGGTGTCGGCGTGCGGTAGCCGCGCACAGTGTGTGATCGACTGAACATGTACGGGAAGGGGTGGGGATGCTGCTCACCGCTCGCGGCGTCCGCCATCTGCTGGTCGGCGTCGTCCTGATCGCCGCCGGGGTCCTCCTGCACCGGTTGATGCACACGCCCGACCGCCCCTGATCGCCCGGCAATTCACGGCCGCGCGGCTGCGGGACGCCGCTTTCGTGTCACACGCCGGCATCGCACCCGCCACTGACAGAGCACGGTGGCCCGGAGGCGCCTGGGACACCCGCGGCTGCGCGCGCGGCGGGATCGGCTTTCCGTCCGTCAGGCTTGCGCGGTGGGGCGGACGATGATCTCGCCGACGTCGATGCCGTCGGGCTGTTCGATGGCGTACGCGATGGCCGACGCGACGGCGGACGGTGGCATGGCGATCTCGTCGCGCTGCCGGGTCATCGCGGCCGCGACCTCGGGGGCGGCCCCCTTCCCGATGCCTTCGGTGTGGGTGAAGCCGGGGGAGACGAGGGTGACGCGCAGGTCCGGTCCCGACTCCTGGCGCAGCCCCTCGGTGAGCACCTTCACCGCCGTCTTGGTGGCGGCGTACACGGCCTGAGGGCTTTTGACGACGTGGGCCGCGGTCGATCCGACATTGACGAACTGGCCGGAGCACTGCCTGCGGAAGACGGGCAGCGCCGCCGCGATGCCGTTCAGCAGCCCGGTGATGTGGGTGGAGACCATGGCGTCCCAGTCGTCCTGGCGCAGGTCGTCGAAGGGCGATACGGCCATCGTGCCCGCATTGGAGACGAGGACGTCGAGTCGGCCGTACCGGTCGAGGGCCGTGTCCGTGAGGCGCTGGAGGTCTTCGCGGCGAGTGACGTCGACGAGTACGCCCGTGGCGGTGCCGCCCTTCGCCGTGATGCCGTCGACGACGGCGTTCAGGCGGTCCTCGCGCCGGGCCCCGAGTACGAGCCGGGCGCCCTTCGCGGCGAGATGGGTCGCTGTGGCCTCGCCGATGCCACTGCTGGCACCGGTGATCGCGATGACTTTGCCCTGAACGCCGGACATGATCGACTTCCTTTTCGCGGTACGCGTGCGAGTGGGTACGGTGGTGCGCGGCAAAAGCGGAGGCGCCTCCGTTTGATGCAAACTAAGTGGAGGCGTCTCCGTTTCGCAAGTGGGCCGGCGACTGGTGGCTGGTTCTGGAGAGGAGATGGCGACACCGATGACCGACGGAGCACAGCGACCGTTGCGGGCCGACGCACGGCGCAACAGGGAGAAGATCCTCGCGGCCGCCGCGCGCGCGTTCGCTACGGAGGGTCCGGACGCGCACCTGGAACGCATCGCCAAGGAAGCGGGCGTCGGCAGCGGGACCCTGTACCGCAACTTCCCCACGCGCGAAGCTCTGATCGAAGCCGTCTACCGCAACGAGGTGGCCCGTCTGTGCGACGCCGCGCCCGCCCTCCTCGCGCAGAAGCCGCCGGTAGCGGCCCTGCACGCGTGGGCACGCCTCTTCCTGGACTACGTCACGGCCAAGTACGGCATGATCGACGGCCTGCGTGCCATCGCCGCCACGGGAAGCAACCCCTACGGCCACAGCCGGGAGTTGATCCAGGCGGCCATCACCTCGCTCATGGACGCGTGCCTGGCCGCGGGGGCGATCCGTACCGACATCCGGCCCACCGACATCGGCGCCGCCCTGGAAGGCATCGCCCTCACCTCTGCCGGGTCGCAACACCGACAGCAGGCGGAACGCCTGCTCGACCTCACCCTGGACGGCCTCACGATCCGCCACTGACGACTCGGCCAGGCCCGCCTACCCGTCGCTGAGCAGCCTCCACGCCAGGGCTCGCAGTTCCTCGTCCAGGTGGGTCTTCCGAGAATCCTGAATCTATCCGATGGTTGGAATGAAGCATGCCGGTGGCTGCCCGTGGCGAGCGGCTGGGTCTGCCGGCCGCCTACCATCGTGGAGTGATCGACTTCTCTGCGATGTCTTCTACTGATTTTCTGGCGGCTTTGAAGCGCGGTACGGACTGCGTGTGGCCTCTGGAAGCGGCTGTCTGGCTGCTTGAGGCGACAGGGTTCTGGCTGGAAGATCCGCAGCTGCGTCAGTACGTTGCCGGAGGGATCGATGGTGAAGGCAAGGTGTGGGCGGGCTTCGAGGTCCCGAGGCTTCGTGCTGCGATCGAGGCATCTGAACTCGGGGAGCACAGGGAGGAACTCGTTGTCCTGTGTTTCGGCCTCAGCCTGTACGGGAGCTTCCCCATCTCCTTGCGCTACGACTGCTCGGTCCTCTCTGAGGAGGTTGTTCAGTTGTTGGGGAAGGCCCTGCTCATCGCGAACGGCTACGCCGAATGCGACTGACAACCCCAGGAGTGATTGCCACCATCACGAGGAGTAGGCCGAGGGAGACGTGATGGATGCCGGACCGGGGGGATCCACTCAGCCTTCCCCGCGCCGGTCGGTTCGTCCGAGGTGACGCCCGACGTCCGCGCTCGGCTCGTTCGCCGGCGGTCCGGAGCACACGGAGAAGCCCTCCTCAACGGAAGCGCGCGGCGGGGGCAGAACCGGATTCGAACCGGCGTCATCCCCTCTTGGCAAGAGGGCGCGTCGACCTCTGCGCTACCTGCCCCCGCTGCGGCGTGAACAGCCTAAGCCGCGCTTTCCCGCAGAGCACCTCCTTATCGCTGGCAGTCCGCGGAGCGGACTGGGTCCTGAGGGCGAAGCCGGAAGGACAGCCAAGGGGAGCGGAGCGAACCCGTCTCAACAGGCCGAAGGCCCAGACCCCGTGAAACGGGGTCACTCAGGCCTGCGCAGCAGGCCGTTCGGGACGGAGCGAAGCGAAGTCCCGAACCCGTCCGGAGCGAAGCGCAGGACTCCGGCCCGAAGGGCCGGCCCTGGCTCGGCGAAGCCGAGCCCCGCCGAGCGCAGCGAGGCGGTTCTCTCTTGGGCGTGCAACGCCCCAGGGACCTGGGGGTTCTTCCTGGGAGGGTGAGGGGCGGCTTCGTAGGATGGCTCGGCAGGGCCGGGAACCCGGTTCGACCAGGACGCGCACTTCGATACTGTCCGGCTCCACCAGGGCCTGGCTCATCAGATGGCCCAGGCCCAGCTCGACAAGTTCATCGCCGTGGTCGAGGCGACGGGGGGGCTAGCGGTCGACCTTGAAACGGCCAAGGCGCTCCTTGACGGTACCCATTAGTGCTGTGACCGCATGGGTTCACCGGGTTGCTCGTTGTGCTGGTTGGAAGTCCAACCGGCACGGGAGGCGGGATGCACCACCGGTCCGAGTCCGGAGGCTGACCGAGCAGGAGGGGCAGAAGCTTCAGCGGACGGCGCGGCGGGGCAGTACGAGCTCGGTGCGGTTCCAGCGGGCGATGATGCTGCTGGCCTCGGCCGGCGGTAGCACGGTCCCGGTGATCGCGTGGCTGGTCCAGGCGGACGACGACACCGTCCGGGACGTGATCCACCGCTTCAACGAGATCGGGCTCGCATGCCTCAACCCTCAATGGGCGGGAGGCGTCGTGGTGTGTCACAGAAGTCCGATCAGGGCTGCGATCCAGTGGCCCCAGGTGTTGGTACCTGTGGCGAACGGCACGATGACAGCGGCCGCCAGGGTGACCGGGGCGAAGAAGATCACTAGGCCTGCGGGCCACTCCCTGTAGAGAGAGGGCTCGTCGGGTTTCGGGAGGGTGAGTGTCACCCCTGTCCCCCAGACGATTGCGGAGGCCGTCAGTGCTCCGAGGACGGTGAGTGTCTTGGCGATCCACGACTCGGTGTCGCTTTGGAGGACGGCGGTGGCGCCGAGCCAGATCACGGCCACCGCTGCCAGGGTGAGTACTGCCGCTATCACGTGCGACGTCCTGGTCGGGTGGCCTTTCTGGATCCTGAGGTAGGACGTGGCGAAGGTTTTGACCTCTAATGAGGTTGCCCCCAGGCCGCGCAGAACCGGCTCCAGCCGGCGCCAGTCCTGCGGGTACTCGCCCATGGTGAACCATCGGGCCATCAGGAGCCGGTCTTCCCGCGTCGGGCCGCCGTAGGGCCTGCTGGGACTCAGACCGACGAGGCGATCGACCGGCCACGCCTCGGTTCCGCCGGCCCGGGCGTGCAGCGCCTGCAGCTGCGCGGTGAGCTGCTCCGTGGTGTCCGCGCGCCCCAGCAACGGTCCACGCTTCGGCTCCGTAGTCGGCACCGTGGGTATCAGGGGCTTGAAGGTACTGGTGGAGAGATCCCGGGGCGGGAGGGGAACCGGGGCTTCCCGATTCGCCTCTTCGCTGGTGGCCTGCGTTGACACGGCGGGAACGGCGCCTTCGAGTGTTTCGCCGGACGTGGCGGTGCTCTCGTCGAGGAGGGTCTTGTTCTGGCGGCGCAGGACTTCGACTTCCCGCTGTACGAGGACGACCTGGTCGTGCTGCGCTGTGAGTTCGGCTTCCAGCCGGCGGGTGTAGGTCTGGGCGTCCTGGAGCTGCTTGTCCTTCTCGTCCACGCGCTGTGCGAGGGCGCCGCGTCCCGTCTCCGCGTGACGGGCTCGTTCCAGTGCCTGCTCCAGTTCGCTGGCCAGCTGGTCCGCGTCCGCCTTGAGCGTGGCCAGCTCTCCCTCACCGGCCCGTTTCTCCGCCCGCACCCGGGCGAGTTCCTTCTTGAGGTGCTCCAGCTGGACGGCGGGGGACCGGCTGGCCTCATGGGCGCGCCCGCACAGTTCCTCCAGCCGCTCCCGCACCCCGGCGTCCAGGGGCCGCGCTCGCCCTGCAAGGAACGTGTCCAGGCTTGCGAGGAAGCCGTGGGGGGCGATCCTCTCGCCGCTGAGGTAGCGCGAGAGGGTGGCCGGGGCGACGTGCGCGGCGACCGCGATCTCCTTCTGCGTGCCGCCCTGCATGGTGAAGCCGTGCACTGCGGCGCGCAGCGCGGCCGCGTAGGCGGCGGCCGCCGGCCCGACCGCCTTCTGTCCGTCCATCTCCGTGCCCCCCGTCGACCGCCCGGGCGCGCTCTGGCGCGGGGCGGATCCACGATTGTCGCGCAGACGTACATCACGGTGAAAGGACCCGAACCCGCAAGGCGTTGACCTGCTGTTACCGGTTGCGCGGGAACCGCCGTTCCCTCTGCCGCACCGATTTGCCGCGCCCGACGCTTGATCTGTGGCCGCAGACGCCGCCACACGGATAAGCGGAAGCGAGGCACAACGGTGAACATCCTCCGGAACCTGGTAACCGGCGCCCTATCGGCAGCAGCCGGCCTGATCGCCACCCTCTACCCGGCGATACAGGGCCCCGCGCTGCTCCTGGGCCTGGCCACCCTCACGGTCCCCGCACTACGTGCGGTGCTGCGCTACCGGCTCCATGCCAAGGCCGTCGACAAAGCCACCGCACGCGACCTTCCCGCTCTCTTCCACGCCTTCGGCGCCACCGAGACCGGTCCGGCCGACCAGGACCCGTCGCTGCCCACCACCGGGCCGTAGTCAGATGTGTGCCGGACGTGGCGTGGGTCCGGTTCCGCCTGGACGGCGGAGCCGGGCGGTATCGCCTGGCAGTGGTGGGCCGCAAGACCGCTGGCCGAGGGGCCGCAGCCGGCCCGGGGCCGCGGCGGGGCGTTGCCCCCGGTTGCCGTCATAGGGCGGCCACTACTGCGAGGGCGCCGGCGAACGCGGCGGCGAATGCGGCGGCCACCATCAGAGGGGCGACGATCCGCGGGTGACGGTAGGCGGCGTACGCCAGGACGGCCAGGAGCAGCAGGCCGGTGACGACGATCAGGAGCACGACGAGCAGGGCGAGTTTGGACATGGGTGTTCTCCTCAGGTTGGGCGTGCCAGGTCGGCACTGCCGGGATGGGTGGGGCGCGACGAGGGCAACTGTGCGAGCGATCGCGGCCGGGATCGAGTTCTCGCGAATATTCGTTCCGTGCCTGGTCAGAGGTCCTGCGGCGCGGATTCGCGAGAGCTTGACGGGCGCTTGTGCAGGGGTAGGCGGCCGTCGTGGGATGAGGGTGGACTGTGCGGGAGTTAGCCCTGCAAGTCCTCCTGCAGCACACCGGGCCCGGTTTTGAGAGAGGTCTAGTGCGTTGATTGCGCGGGTTCGCGAAGTCTTGACAGGGCGCCGTGCCGGCGCGCTCGCCGTTGCGGGGTGAGGATGCGCAGCGCGCGAGTTAGCCCTGCAAGTCCTGTCTCCGGCGCCGCGCAGTGGACTGCCCGTCACCCTGGCGGCCGTTGAGATGAGGCTGAGCAGAATTTCTCTGGGCGACCCAGTGATAACAAATTTGGGGAGTTATTCAAGGGTTCTCCAGAGGTCCGGATGGATTTCTCTGTGCGACGTTATGAATTTCTCTATCTCTCCTGATGGTTCGTCAGGTTTGTGTGTTTTGGTGGTTGGTGGGGTGCGGTCTTGAACAGCCGGGGCGTTGTACGTGGTTGTGGGGGCCGTTCTCGACTCTGTGTGCCCCTGGGGCATTTCTGCAGTTCAGAGGGCTGTAGACGGGCTGTCAGGGGCGTTCAGGAACAAAGTCTTTGGGTCCGGTCAGGGGAGTGCCCCCAAGGCGCCCGGCCCTCCCCGCTGTTGCCGGCTGCCCGCGAAGCGGGCCCAGGGCCAGGGGAGCGGGCCCAGGGCCAGGGGAGCGCAGCGACCAGGGCTCGCGGCCGCGCAGCGGCCGCATCCGGGCGAAGCGCAGCGCAGCCCGCCGCGGGAAGGAGCGAAGCGGATTCCCGCAGGTCAGAGAGCGAAGCGAACTGACTTAGCTCCCCGCGAAGCGGGGAGCTCCACCGGCCCGAAGGGCCGGCCGCCCGAGCGCAGCGAGGGCGGCTCCCTCCCACGCGCGC
>NZ_JBIARJ010000024.1:0-26823 GCF_042889825.1 Streptomyces sp. NPDC002467
GGGCGCGCGCCGGGGCACCTCCTCGGGCGTCGAACGGGGTGCGGTACCGGTAAGTGGAGCGGGTTTCGTTCGACGCCCTGCGGGGGCGCCCCACCGCACACCCGACCCCGACGGCGCGGGAGTGCCAAGTGGGGCCGCCCTGCCGGGGCACCCGCGCGCACCCAGGGGCACGGACGGCGGCAGTCAGGCGGGGCGGAGTTGACGGTGGGTCCGGTGTCGGGGGTGGGGAAGCGGGCCGGGGAAACGGGGTCGGCGGGACACCCCCTGAGGGTGAGCCTCACCGGCTGTACTCTCTGGCAGATGAGCACGCTGAATCTCGACGACTTCTCCGATCTGATCGAGCGCCCCGACGGGGGCGTCCGGCGTGATGCCGAGGAACGCCGTGAGCGCCTCGCCGTGCCGCCGGGCGCGCTGGGCCGGCTCGACGAGCTCGCCGAGTGGCTCGCCGCCGCGCAGGGGCAGGTGCCGGTCAGGCCGATCGAGCGCCCGCGCGTGGTGCTGTTCGCCGCCGACCACGGGATCGCCTCTCAGGGCGTCTCCGCCCGTGCCGCCGGCACCACCCACGAGCTGGTGCGGGGCGTGCTCGACGGGACCAGCCCCGTTTCCGTCCTGGCGGGCCGGCTCGGGGCGGGCGTGCGCGTCGTCGACGCCGGGCTCGACTGCGACCCGGAGCTGTTGCCCGAGGACGTGGTCCGCCACCGGGTGCGGCGCGGCAGCGGCCGGATCGACGTGGAGGACGCGCTGACGGCCGAGGAGGCGGAGGCCGCGCTGCTGCTCGGGGTGCGGATCGCCGACGAGGAGGCGGACTCCGGTACGGATCTGGTCGTGCTCGGGGACCTCAGCGTCGGCGGGACCACGGTCGCCGCCACCCTCGTCGCCGCGCTGTGCGGCACCGACGCCTCCGTGGTCACCGGCCGCGGCGGGATGCCCATCGACGACCTGGCGTGGATGCGCAAGTGTGCGGCGATCCGCGACTCGCTGCGCCGGGCCCGCCCGGTCCTCGGCGACCAGGTCGCGCTGCTGGCCGCGGTCGGCGGTGCCGACGTGGCCGCCATCACCGGTTTCCTGCTCCAGTGCGCCGTGCGCCGTACGCCCGTCATCCTCGACGGGGTCGTCTCGGCGGCCTGCGGACTGGTGGCCCAGCGGGCCGCGTTCCGGGCGCCCGACTGGTGGCTGGCCGGTCAGGCGAGCGGCGAGCCGGGCCAGGCGAAGGCCCTGGACCGGATGGCACTCAACCCCCTGCTCGACCACGGCGTCACAGTGGGCGAGGGCACCGGGGCTTTGCTGGCTCTTCCCCTGGTCCAGGCGGCTGCCGCGCTCGCGGCGGACCTCCCGGAGCGGGCGCCGCAGGAGTCGGCGGAATAAGGCGCCGGGGGCCGCGGCCCTGACCAGGCCACGCCCCGGAGCCGCCCAAGAATGGGCGGCTATGCCCCATATGATCGGTTTTTATGGGAGAGGTCCGTTTGACCAGCGCAGAGACCGACCGTGGCGCCGCACCGGCGAACGTTCCGTCATCCGGCAGGAAAGAGACCGGCGGCGCGCCCGCCGGCAAGTCGGCGGGGGCCGGCCGGGAAACCGGCCGGGAGTCCGACAAGGGCGACAAGGGGGGCGACAGGGGGAACGAGAAGGGCGACGCGCGCTCACGGCGCGGCGCGGCCTTCGCGATCTGGTACCTGCGCACGGTTGCCTTCGTCAACTTCCTCAGCGCCGTGTGGGTTTCGCTCGGGCAGGACCTGCGCAACCACAACGCCGAGGACTTCTACACCCCGTACATGCTCACCGCGGGCTTCGCGTCCGGGCTCTTCACCCTGATGCTCGCCGTCACCCTCGGCCGCCGCAAGCGCGCCTCCTGGATCCTCAACCTCGCGCTCGGCGGCCTGCTGGCGCTGCTCCTCGCGCAGGCCCTGTACCGGTACGAGGAGATCCGCGAGCACACCCAGAACTGGATCTCGCTCGGGGTGACGGCGCTCTTCGTCGGCGCCCTGCTGCTGGGCCGCCGCGAGTTCTACGCCCGCGGCGACCGTTCCAACCCCGCGCTCGCCACCGCCGTCGCCGCCATCGGCCTGCTGGCCACCTCGCTGGTCGCGGCCCTGCTCGTCGGCGCGACCAACACCGCCCAGTACAGCGCCGACGCGACCTTCCGCGACCGCTGGCAGTACGGCGTGATGCGGCTGATCACCCTGGAGCCGCAGGCCAAGATCGCCCACGAGATCAGCACGCCCGCCTGGGTCAACGTCACCATCAACGTGATGTCGATGCTGCTGCTGGTCGCCGTGCTGTTCGCCGCCTTCCGCTCCCGCCGCGCCGTCGACCCGATCACCGAGGAGGACGAGGAACGGCTCCGTGCGCTCCTCGCCCGGCAGGGCGACCGGGACTCCCTCGGCTACTTCGCGCTGCGCCGCGAGAAGTCCGTCGTCTGGTCCCCCACCGGCAAGGCCGCCGTCACCTACCGCGTCGTCGGCGGGGTCTCGCTGGCCTCCGGCGACCCCATCGGCGACCCCGAGGCCTGGCCCGGCGCCATCGAACCGTGGCTGGCCGAGGCCCGCGAGCACGGCTGGGTACCGGCCGTGATGGGCGCGAGCGAGGAGGCCGGGCAGATCTACGCCCGGCACGGACTGGACGCGCTGGAGCTGGGCGACGAGGCGATCGTGGAGACCGCCGAGTTCACCCTGGAGGGCCGCGCGATGCGGACCGTCCGCCAGGCGTACAACCGCGTCAAGCGGGCCGGGTACACGGTCCGCATCCGCCGCCACGCCGACATCCCGGTCGAGGAGATGGACGTCCTGCTGCTGCGCGCCGACGACTGGCGCGACGGCGCGACCGAGCGCGGCTTCTCCATGGCTCTGGGCCGGCTGGGCGATCCCGGCGACGGCCAGTGCGTGATGCTGGAGTGCACCGACGGCGACGGCGAACTGCGGGCCGTGCTGTCCTTCGTACCGTGGGGACCCAAGGGCCTGTCGCTGGACCTGATGCGCCGCGACCGGGATTCCGAGAACGGTCTGATGGAGTTCATGGTCATCGAACTCCTGGAACGCTCCAAGGAGATCGGGGTCACCCAGGTCTCGTTGAACTTCGCGATGTTCCGGTCCGTCTTCGAGCGCGGCTCCAAGCTCGGCGCCGGTCCGGTGCTGCGCATGTGGCGCTCGCTGCTGAGCTTCTTCTCCCGCTGGTGGCAGATCGAGTCCCTCTACCGGGCCAACGCCAAATACCGGCCGATCTGGGAACCGCGGTTCATGCTCTTCGAGAAGAGTTCGGACCTGCTGCGGATCGGCATCGCGGCGGGCCGGGCCGAGGGCTTCCTGGAGGCCCCCGGCCTTCCGAAGTGGCTGCACCGCAGACACCTGGAGACCCGCCGTTGACAGCGCGGACCACATCCCCACTCCGGCAGTTCGCGAGCCGTGAGTGGGGGCCCCTGCTCGGGACCGTCCGGGACGCGCTCGTCCGCGACAAGTGGCGAGCGATCCCGATGACGATCGGAGCGGTCTGTCTCACCTCCGCGTTCCAGGTCGTGCAGAACACCCACTGGGGCTTCCAGCCCGTCCAGAACCTCGGCTCGGTCAAGGCCGTCGACCCGCTGTGGCTGGCGGTGCTGCGGACCCCGCTCTCGCTGTTCGTCCCGGCGCTGGACCTGCCGGTGTGGGGGGCGCTGGCGCAGATCCTGATCGTCTTCGGGATCTCGGAGATCTGCATCGGCTGGTGGCGCACGCTGTTGATCGGTTACGTGGCCACGCTCGCCGGGACCACCTACGCGCGGATCGGGCTCTCGCTCGGCCCCCACCACCCCTTCGGCCTGCCCGTGTCCGACCGGATCGTCAACGACACCGGCCCCTCGGCGGCGGTGGTGGGACTCGCCATCTACGTCTGCTGGCGCTACCGGGCGTACCTGACCGGGGCCCTGGTGATCCTCGTGATGATCGGGGAGATCCTGATCAAGGACAACCTGGCGGGCAAGGAGCACCTGGCGGCCATCGCCGCGGTCATGGCCGTGTGCGTGGTCCGCGCGAAGTGGGGCCCGGCCCGCTCCCGGATGCCGCTGGGCGTGCGGCCGCCTCCCTAGGGGGCCGCCTCCCTAGGGCCTGTCGGCCGGGGACGACTCCGGCCTGGGACGCCGTACCGTGTCTTCCCGTGACGACACACCTCGGGCCCCTCGCGTCCTCCCGGAAGTGGATGCGCGCCCATCCGCTCGCCACCGACGCCGTGCTGGCCTTCGGGGCGTTCGTCGCCATGGTCGTGGGGTCCTTCGCCGATCCGCACGGCCCGCACGGCCAGCCCACCTTCGGCACGCGCACCCCCGAGCCGTTCTCGCTGCTGCTGATGCTGCTCGGCGCGGTCGCCCTGGTGTTCCGGCGGCGCCATCCGCGCGAGGTGCTCGCCGTCACCTGCGGGCTGACGCTGCTGGAGCTGACCACCGGGGAGCCGCGGGCGCCCGTCGCGATGTCCGCGGTGATCTCCCTCTACACGGTCGCCGCGCTCACCGACCGGCCCACGACCTGGAAGGTCGGACTGCTCACCATGGCGGGGCTGACGGGCGTGGCCATGCTCGCCGGGCCGATGCCCTGGTACGCGCAGGAGAACATCGGCATCTTCGCCTGGACCGGGATGGCCGCGGCGGCCGGTGACGCGGTGCGCAGCCGGCGGGCCTTCGTCGACGCCATACGGGAACGGGCCGAGCGGGCCGAGCGGACCCGCGAGGAGGAGGCCCGGCGGCGGGTCGCGGAGGAGCGGCTGCGGATCGCGCGGGACCTCCACGACGTGGTCGCCCACCACATCGCGCTGGTCAACGTGCAGGCGGGGGTGGCCGCGCACGTCATGGACAAGCGGCCGGACCAGGCGAAGGAGGCCCTCGCGCACGTACGGGACGCCAGTCGCTCCGCGCTGAACGAACTGCGGGCCACGGTGGGGCTGCTGCGGCAGTCCGGTGACCCGGAGGCGCCGACGGAACCGGCGCCGGGGCTGGCCGTCCTCGACGAACTCGCGGACACCTTCCGGCACGCGGGGCTTCCGGTACGGGTGATGGTCGAACTCGGCGGGGACCGGGGCGCGGAGCCGCTGCCGGTGGCGGTGGACCTGGCGGCGTACCGGGTGATCCAGGAGGCCCTGACGAACGTCCGCAAGCACGCCGGGGCGGGGGCGAAGGCGGAGGTCAGCGTGGTCCGGGTGGGTCCGTCGGTGGAGGTCACGGTCCTGGACGACGGCGGCGAGCCTTGTGTGGGGGCGGGCGGGGCCGTTGCCTCCGGTGGGGGGCACGGGCTGCTCGGGATGCGGGAGCGTGCCACCGCCCTGGGCGGGTCCTGCTTCTCGGGGCCCCGCTTCGGCGGCGGCTACCGCGTCCACGCGATCCTCCCGACCTGACGGCTCCGGCCGCGCCTACCGGGGCGGGGGCTGCGGGCCGCTGCGCGGGGCCCGTCCCCTACCCGTCCCTCCTCCGTTCCCCGGGCTCCGCCCGGACCCGTCCCGGGGGCTCCGCCCCCAGACCCCCGCGCCTCAAACGCCGGCGGGGCTGGATTGCCCGCACCTGGCGGACGGCAGCAGCCGAATCCAGCCCCGCCGGCGTTTGAGGCGCCGCCGGAGGCGCATTCAGCCCGTCCGGCGTTTGAGGACCAGGTCGGGCGGAGCCCGGCAACGGTGCGGGGTCAGCAGGGGCGGCGCCAGGCGTCCAGGTCGAGGTGTTTCTGCATGGAGCTCAGCTTCAATGCGCGCGAGCCCTCGCAGAAGCGCGCCGGCGGGAGTTCGTACTCCGCGTGGAACACCGCCTTCCCCGCCTCCACGAAGGGGGTCAGCCGCTCGCACTCCGAGTACTCCGCGCACTGCTCGTTCACCGCGAAGTCGAACTCGCCCACCAGCTCCGGGATCTGGTCCAGGTCGTTCTTCAGGCCCACCGCCATCCCCCGGTCGTGCGCCAGCTTCGCGATCAGCCGGTTGTACCGGAGCTGGTCGGCCGCCGTGAGGGGGAAGCCCGTCGTGTTGCGGTAGCCGTCCATGTTGTCCGGCTCCACCGCGTCGAAGCCCTTCTCCCGGCACATGTCGAACCGTTTCGCGATCAGCGGTTCCAGCTCCGCCACCCGGCGGATGTCCAGCCAGCGTTCGCCCTCCCAGCCGTTGCCCCGGCCCAGCATCGACTTCGGGAACGCCTCCGCGTCAGGGCGGAAGTCCTCCCAGGCGCCGGTGGAGAGGTAGCAGATCGTGCGCCGACCCGCCGCCTTGAGCGCGGCGACCTGCTGCTTCGTGGTGTCGAAGCCGTCCACGTCGTACACCGGCGCCTTCACCGAGGTGTCGAGCTTCCCCGAGAGCTGCCACTGCCAGGCGGTCCCCGGGCGGGGCTGCCAGCGCTCCCCCGGGGCCTGGTCGGGGACCGGTTCCTCCTCCTCCGGGGGCGTGGACGACGTGCAGGCCGCCACCAGGAGCAGGAGGGCTGCCGGCAGGGCGGCGCGCAGGGGCGCCCTCATGCCGTTGCCTCCAGGGCGTACGGGAGGGATCCCCACGGGTGCGGGCCCGTGCCGGGGACCGCGCAGTGGACGCCGGCCCCGCGCTGCGCCGCGAGTTCGGCGGCCGGTGCCCCCGGCGGGACGGCGTAGACGAGGTGGCAGAACCGCCCGGCCGGGTGGTCCGCGATCCAGGCGGGGGCGTCGACGGCGTCCCGGTAGACGTCCCAGGGGCCCTCGAAGGTGACGAGCAGGTCGGCGAGTTCGGCGTAGCCGGGGTGCGGGTGGACCCCGTGGTTCAGGACGAGCGTCCGGGCCCCCGCCGCCCGGGCCGCGACGGCGAGCCGGCCGTAGTGGTCGAGCCGTTCCGGGCCGGAGCAGACCTGGTCGAGGAAGGCGCCGTCGGTGGCGTACCAGTCGCGGTGGCGCAGCAGGTCCCGCACCACGGCCGCGTGCGGGCGCCGCCCGTAGTCGGTGTCGACGTACCCGAGCAAGGGGACACCGGCCTCGCGCAGCCGCCCGGCGACGAGTGCGAACCGCTCGTCGGGGGCGTCGCCCGGTCCGCTGTCGGGGTTGAGCACCACCGAGTGCAAGCGGCCCGCGCAGCGGATGAGCCGCTCCCAGTCCTCGGGCCGGTCGGCGGGGTGCTCGTAGAGCGGTACCAGCAGCATGGGGTCCTTCTCCTCGGTCGTCATCTCCTTGTCCACCGCCATCTCGCGCTCCACCGTCATCTCGCGCTCCTCCGTCATCGGTGCGCCGTCGCACGGCCCAGCAGCAGGCAGACCAGGGCCGCGAGCACGCTCGCCGCGGCGCCCGCCACCACCAGTTGTACGAGCCGTGGCTGGCCCACCCCGGCCAGCAGGGCCATGCTCTGCGCGACGGCCGCCGAGGCGCAGACCACGGCGGCGGGCCGGACCGCGCCGAAGGACTGCAGGAGCAGCCCGGTCCACATCACGGCGCCGAGCAGCAGCAGGGTGGCCGCGCGGAGCCCGGTGAGCGCGGGCGCGCCGGGCCAGAGCAGGGTTCCGGCCAGCCCGAGGGCGAGCAGCACCGTCAGGTAGGCGGCGAGGCAGCCGGCCAGGGTGGTCAGCATCCGCCGCCGGAACGCGTCGGCGGAGCGGGCGGCCCGCAGTCCGGCGAGGCTGCCGCTGCGGAAGCGGTACAGCAGCCATTCGGCGGGGCCCATGCTGAGCGTGAGGGCCACCGCGGAGGGTGCGGCCACGGCTTCGGCGGGCCCGCCGGCGAGGACCTCGCCGAGGGCGGCGTACAGCACGAGCAGTCCGGTTCCGAGGCCGAAGACCCCGTACGGGACGGAGTCCCCGAGCCGGGGTCCGCGGGGCCCGTACTCCTCCTCGGCGCCCCGCAGCATCCGCCAGCTCACCGGTCCCCCGCCGGGCCTGGGCCGCACCCGGCCCCTGATCCGGCGGGCGCCGGCCCGCAGGCCTTCCGCGAGCGGGAGTTCCCGTACGGCCAGGGTGCAGGCGGCCAGCAGGGACACCACGAGCAGGGCCACGCGGACCGGCACGGGCAGCTCGACGAAGAGCGCGAGCACGGCCCCGGCGGCCATCGGGCCGAGCGCGGCGAGCAGCACCCGTTCCCGGCCGAGGACGAGCAGGACGGTGGCGGCGCCGACGTACAGGGCCTGTCCGGCGGCGAAGGCGTACGAGAACGGCGGCCCGCCGGGCACGGCGAGGGCGGCGGCGGTGCCGAGCAGGGAGCCGGCGGGGGCGCCGACGAGCAGGGTCCGGCCGGCCGCGGCTCGGTCGCCGAGGCCGAGCCAGGAGTAGGCGCGGTGGGAGAGGGTCTGGTCCCAGACCCAGCCGATGAGCGCGCCGGCCAGCAGGGTCAGGGTTCCGGCGGGCAGTCCGAGGCGGTCCTGCGGGCCTTCGAGCAGGGGCGCGCCGAGGACGTAGGCGAGCCCGGGCAGGGCGAAGATCACCCCGCGGAGCAGGCAGGCGGTGAGGGAGGCCTTCCAGGGATCGGGGGTGCTCTCGGGTTCGGGGAAGGAGCGGGGTACCCGGGCGTAGAGCTCCTCGGCCAGGGCGAAGGAGTCGTGGCGGCCGTAGGTCAGGCGGATGTGCTCGTCGGTCATGCCGTCGGATTCGAGGACGGCGGCGATCTCGTCGGGGTGCACGGCGGCGGCGACGAGCCCGTCGAGGCGGGCGGCGAGTTCGTCCATCGGGTCGGCGGCCGCGGGGCCTTCGCCGCGGGGTCGCGGGATCGCGGGCAGGGCGTCCGCGGCGGCGGCCGCGCCGGAGACGATCAGGCGGCGGCCGGACGGTCCGGCGGGGCGGTCGGCCCCGCCGGGGCCGGGCTGCTTGAGCCAGAGGGATCCGCTCACCACGTGCTCCCGTCGGCGGCGAGTTCGCGGTACCAGGGGTCCGCGAGGCGCTGGGTCCAGGTGTCACCCGGTTCGACGGGCAGGACGGGCTGGCCGGCGAGTTCCCGGTAGATGTGCCGGAAGCCGTCCACGGACTGGTGGAGGGTGAACTTGTCGACGACGCGCCTGCGGGACATCCGGCCGAGTTCCGCGCGGCGTTCGTCGTCGCGGAGCAGGGCGAGGGTGGCGCGGGCCATGGTCTCGGGCTCGCGGGGCGGGACGACGAGGCCGGTGTCCCCGACCGCCTCGCGGACCCCGCCGACGTCGGTGGAGACGGTGGTGCGGCCGCAGGACATGGCCTCGATGATGCTGAAGGGGAAGCCCTCGCTGATGGAGGAGAGCATGACGACGGAGCCGGCGGCGTAGGCCTCGGCGACCTTGTCGATGCGGCCCTCGAAGGTGATCCCGTCGGCGACGCCGAGTTCGGCGGCGAGCTTCTCCAGGCGGAGCCGGTACTCCTCGCAGCCGGCCGGGACGGGGCCGAAGAGGCGCAGCCGCAGGGCGGGGAGTTCCTCGCGCATGAAGGCGTAGGCCCGGACGAGGGTTTCGAGGTCCTTGATGGGGTCGATGCGGCCGCACCAGCTGAGGGTGGGCACCTCGGGTTCGGGGCCGGCGTCGGGGAAGAGGTGCGGGTCGACGCCGTTGTAGACGGTGCGGATGCGGTCCGCGTCGGCGCCTCCGCGCTCCTCCCAGCGGCGGTTGTACTGGTTGCAGGGGGTGATCAGGTCGGCCTGCCGGTAGCCCTCGGTGTTGAGCTCGCGGTAGAAGCCGAGCATGAGGGACTTCACGGGCCAGCGCTGCTCGGCGCTGCGGTAGCCGAGGTAGCGCTCGCGCAGGTAGATGCCGTGCTCGGTGAGGAGGAAGGGCACCTTGTCGAGGTGTTTGGCGGCGAGCGCCGGGAGGGTGGCGAGGCCGCTGCTGACGGCGTGGGCGACGCTGTCGGGCGGGATCCGCACGGCGAGCGGGCGCAGTGCGTGCTCCAGCAGGTCGGTGGCGGTGAGCGCGTCGTGGAGGGTGGGCCGGGCCTCGGCGGTGGTCAGGGCCGGCCGGGTCCAGACGTCCGTCAGGAGGCGCAGGACGGATTCGGAGCGCAGGGCGGGGGCGAGTTTGCCGGCCCGGGCGAGGAGGGCCAGTTCGCGCAGGGCCTCCGAGAATCCGCCGTGGGAGGGGTCGAGCAGCGACAGCAGGAAGGTTTCGTAGACCTCGGTGAAGCGGCGGTGGGCCCTGCCCCGCAGGGCCGTCCGGCGGCCGCGCAGACCGCTCGACCGGGCGGGTCCCCAGAGCGGGACGGCGGTGTGCCGGTAGACGTTGCGCGGCAGTTCCCAGGTGACCGGCTCCCGTCCGGAGCCGGTGAGGGCTATGACGTTGAAGTCGACCTCGGGCATTCCTCGTACCAGTTGGTCGCACCAGGTGCTGACGCCCCCGTGGACGTGCGGGTAGGTGCCTTCGGTGAGCATGGTGACATGACGCCCATGGCTCATGCGGTGTGTCCCCCCAGGACGGAAAAGGGGCCGGCGCCCGTGGGTTCGCGGAGCGCCGGCGCTCGTGTCGCTCGGTACGGCTCGTGGTCGCGCGGACCGCGGCCGTGCGGCTCGCGGTCGCGCGGGACCGCGGTCGGTCAGCTGGGCAGTCGGAGGGTGACGCTGCTCTGGAGCAGTTCCGGTCCGGTCCAGGTGGAGCGGCTGCCCGCGTAGGCGGTGCCGAAGTCGGCCGTGCCGAGGAGCAGTTGCTTCTTGGTGCCGTTGGGGGCGGTGACCGGGGCGAGGACCCCGGCGGGCGCCTTGACGGTGACGGCGGCGCCGATGCGGTAGGCGGTGACCTGGTTGTTGGCGATCGCGTTGTCCCAGGCGGCACGGCGGCCGAGCTCTACGCCGGTGTCCTTCATGCTCTGGTTGACGATCGGCGCGCTGGGCGCGTAGAGCGTCCGGTAGGTGTCGAGGACCTGGTTGAGCACCGGGTAGAGGGTGCGGTCCTCGGCGAGGTTGGACTGGTGGACGTAGTGCGGGCGCGGGTCGTTGGCCAGGACGTGGCGCAGGGCGGTGCGGGCCTCCTGCGGGACGATGTAGTCCAGGTAGCCGGTGTTGACGTCGAGGGCCGCCGGCAGGCAGGTGGAGGTCGCCGGGTTGTCCTCGCAGATCCCGCTGCCGCCGTTGGCGCGGCTGCCGTAGATCCAGTTGTACTCGTCGGCCATCTCGGCGTTGGTGCCCGTGTTGTAGTACACGTTCATCGGGTGGCGGGGCACGGTCAGGGCCGCGCCGACCGGCCGCTGCGCGGGTTCGCGGGAGTTGTCGCTGCCCGCCCACTTGATGCCGTTGTCGGCGAAGGCGCCCGCCAGGTTGGGGTTGTCCTGGGGCTGCTGCGGGGCGGTCTTCAGGCCGGAGTGCTCGCCGGTGACGATCTCGGTCCGGTCGGTGGTGATGCCCTTGGCCGCGGCCCAGTTGTTGTTGTCGCGGATCTGGGCGGAGATCTCGGCGCGGCTCATGTACTTGACGGCGCCGTTGGCGTCCTTGACGCAGGTCCAGGGCGAGGTGGTGGTGTCCTGGACGCAGCCGAGGAAGGGGTGCGTGTACGTGTGGTTCATCCAGCGGTACTTGGCCCGGTCGGCGACGAGCTGGGCCGTGAGGGCGTCGGTGCCGCCGTTCTCGGCCTTCCACTCCTCGCCCGCTCCCGCGTTGAAGAGCATGTCGAGCTTGAAGTTCTTGGACGTCTGCCACTGCGCCGCGTACACGGCGTCGGCGGCGGTCATCCGGATGGTGCTCTCCTTGCCCTCGCCGCCCGCGCAGGCGTAGTCGCCGGGCGTGCAGTTCAGGTCCTTGCTCCAGCGGGCGTCCGGGGCGAAGACGTCGTCGACGTGGACCGCGAAGTAGTTGCGGCTCTGGCCGAGGTGGACGCCCTGGGTGAGCCAGTCGACGATGCCGCGGGCCAGCAGCCGGAACTGCTGCTGGTACTGGTTGTAGCCGAAGGTGACGACCAGTTCGCTGCGCCCGTCGTGGGTGTACTCGCCGACGAGCGAGGCGCGGCCGGAGCCGACCGGGGCGTCGAGGTAACTGGTGTATCCGGCGCGGGGCTTGCCCATGAAGCCGTAGCTCTCGGGGACGAGCGCCGAGTTGTCCTCGAAGGTGACCTGGCCGCCGAGGTAGCCGAAGGGGCCCGACTTGCCGGCGGCGGTGACCGCGGCCTTGGTGCCGTCGAGCTGGCCGCTGTACCCGCCGTTGTCGGTGTATTCGAGGCCGACGCCGGGGTGGGCCCAGGTGTAGGCGTCGACCTGGCGGATCCCGTACGTCGTCTCGTACGCGCCGAGCGCGGCCATCTCGGCCGAGCCCTCGCCGAAGGGGTTCTCGTTCGGCAGGACCACGCCCTGGTACTTCGCGCGCGGCCGGCCGTCGACCGTGTCGCTGAGGAACGCGGCGTCGATGACCGGTCGGCCGGGGGCGCCCAGCTGGACGCGGGTGTACGGGACCCCGGTGTCGCGGAGCTCCGCGGTGATGGCCTCGACCGAGCTGCCGCCGTCGTCGACGACGAGCACCTTCAGGTCGATGCGCGGGGCCGTCGCCGCCTGGGCGGACGCGGCGGGCACTGCCACGGACACCAGCGCCGCGGCGGCCATGACGGCGGCGGCCCTGTTCATCCGGTTCTTTTTGACCATTTCGGCCTTTCCCCCCGCAGGCATCCCTCGACAGCGGCCCGTGGCGGATGGCCGGGCCGGGGAGGCACTGTGGAAATCATGCAAAGGGACCCCACGTCCCCTTGCGAGAGTGGACCGAGTCTCTCGGACCTCGTCAGGTCGACGGGGCAAACCTGGGGCAGAGTCCACAGATGGGTGAACCTCGCGGCCCGACGATCGAACAACTTGACAAACCTTCGAGTGACGTACGGATCAGTCACTGCGCGTAGGCTCATTTCTGGCGGCCGTCGGGCCCGAATACGATCGCCACGGATGGCCGTCCACCCCTTCGGCCCACACATACAAACGGAAGCGAGACTTCACCACCGTGACTGCTCTGACTCTCAGCACTGCCGGCGCTGCGACGCTGCGCGCCGACGCCCTTGTGGTCGGCGTGGCGAAGGGCCCGAAGGGCCCGGTCGTGACCGCCGGAGCCGAGGCCGTGGACAAGGCGTACGACGGAAAGCTCTCCGCCGTGCTCGAAGCGCTCGGCGCCACCGGTGCCGAAGGCGAGACCACCAAGCTGCCGGCGCCCGCGGGTCTCAAGGTCCCGGTCGTGCTGGCGGTCGGGCTCGGCTCCGTCCCCGACAAGGACGAGTCGTTCGACGAGGAGGTGCTGCGCCGCGCCGCCGGTGCCGCCGCCCGCGCGCTGCACGGCAACAAGAAGGCCGGCTTCGCCCTTCCCCTCGAAGACGCCTCCGCGGTCACCGCGGTGGCCGAGGGCGCGCTGCTGGGCGCGTACGCGTTCACCGCCTACCAGGGCGGCGAGAAGAAGGCCACGAAGAACAGCGGCCCGAAGCTGCCGCTCGCCGAGGTCGCCCTGCTGGGCGCCAAGCCGCGCGACAAGGACCACAAGGCCGCCGTCGAGCGCGCCACGGTCGTCGCGACCGAGGTCAACGTCGCCCGCGACCTGGTCAACACCCCGCCGAACGACCTCACCCCGGAGGCCTTCGCCGCCGTCGCGTCCGCGACCGCGAAGGAGAACGGCATCAAGGTCCAGGTGCTCGACGAGAAGGCGCTGCTCAAGGGCGGCTACGGCGGCATCATGGGCGTCGGCAAGGGCTCCGAGAACCTGCCGCGCCTGGTGAAGCTCTCCTACACGCACCCCAAGGCGGAGAAGAGCCTGGCCTACGTCGGCAAGGGCATCACCTACGACTCGGGCGGCATCTCCCTGAAGCCGGCCGGCCACAACGAGACGATGAAGTGCGACATGGCCGGCGCCGCCGCCGTCTTCGCCTCCGTCGTCGCGGCCGCGAAGCTGGGCCTCAAGGTCAACGTCACCGGCTGGCTCGCGCTCGCCGAGAACATGCCGTCGGGCTCGGCCACCAAGCCCGGTGACGTGCTGCGCATGTACAGCGGCAAGACCGTCGAGGTCCTCAACACGGACGCCGAGGGCCGTCTGGTCCTGGGCGACGCGCTGACCAAGGCCTCCGAGGACAACCCGGACGCGATCGTCGACGTCGCCACCCTGACCGGCGCCATGGTGCTCGCCCTCGGCGACCGCACCTTCGGGATCATGGCGAACGACGACTCCTTCCGCACCTCGATCCACGAGATCGCGGAAGAGGTCGGCGAGTCCTCCTGGCCGATGCCGCTCCCCGCCGAGCTGCGCAAGACCATGGACTCCCCCACCGCCGACATCGCGAACATGGGTGTCCGCATGGGCGGCGGCCTGGTGGCCGGCCTCTTCCTCCAGGAGTTCGTCGGCGAGGGCATCACCTGGGCCCACCTCGACATCGCCGGTCCCGCCTTCCACGAGGGCGCGCCGCACGGCTACACCCCCAAGGGCGGCACCGGTTCGGCCGTCCGCACCCTGGTGCGTCTGGCCGAGCGCACCGCCACGGGCGACCTGGGCTGAAGCGGCCCCGTCGCACCTGATGTGAACGCGTCCGTGTGACGCACAGCACCCCGGGCCTTGATCGAACACCGGTCGAGGCCCGGGGTGTGTTCACTCACAACGAAATCCGTAGGTTTCTACGCAGCGGTAACCCTCACTTCGGACAGAACGACCTGCCACTTGCCGGGCCCGGCGTCCCGCGTTCCCCCGACAAATGCGAAGATGGGTTCTCGGCAGGACAGGGCCCCCACCACAGGGCCGAAGAAACAAGCGGCCGTATACCAGCCGCCGCCCGGTCACAGAGGACCGGTGCCCGGCGCACATGCATGGAGGACGTGACGTGGCGAACGACGCCAGCACCGTTTTCGACCTAGTGATCCTCGGCGGTGGCAGTGGCGGTTACGCCGCGGCGCTGCGCGCATCCCAGCTGGGTCTGGACGTTGCCCTGATCGAGAAGAACAAGCTCGGCGGCACCTGCCTGCACAACGGCTGCATCCCCACGAAGGCTCTGCTGCACGCGGGCGAGATCGCGGACCAGGCGCGCGAAGGCGCCCAGTTCGGCGTGAAGACCACCTTCGAGGGCATCGACATCGCGGGTGTCCACAAGTACAAGGACGAGATCATCGCGGGCCTGTACAAGGGCCTGCAGGGTCTTGTGGCCTCCCGCAAGGTGACCTACATCGAGGGTGAGGGTCGCCTCTCCTCCCCGACTTCCGTCGACGTGAACGGTCAGCGCATCCAGGGCCGCCACGTCCTGCTGGCGACCGGCTCCGTGCCGAAGTCGCTGCCGGGCCTGGAGATCGACGGCAACCGCATCATCTCCTCCGACCACGCGCTGGTCCTGGACCGCGTCCCCGAGTCGGCGATCGTGCTGGGCGGCGGCGTCATCGGCGTCGAGTTCGCCTCGGCGTGGAAGTCCTTCGGTTCCGAGGTCACCGTCATCGAGGGCCTCAAGCACCTCGTGCCGGTCGAGGACGAGAACAGCTCGAAGCTGCTGGAGCGCGCGTTCCGCAAGCGCGGCATCAAGTTCAACCTCGGCACCTTCTTCGACAAGGCCGAGTACACCGAGAACGGCGTGCGCGTCACGCTGGCCGACGGCAAGACCTTCGAGGCCGAGGTGCTGCTGGTCGCCGTCGGTCGCGGTCCGGTCTCCCAGGGCCTGGGCTACGAGGAGCAGGGCGTCGCGATGGACCGCGGCTACGTCCTGGTCGACGAGTACATGCAGACCAACGTGCCGACCATCTCGGCCGTCGGTGACCTCGTCCCGACCCTCCAGCTCGCGCACGTCGGCTTCGCCGAGGGCATCCTGGTCGCGGAGCGTCTGGCCGGCCTGAAGGCCGTCCCGATCGACTACGACGGTGTCCCGCGCGTCACCTACTGCCACCCCGAGGTCGCTTCCGTCGGCATCACCGAGGCCAAGGCCAAGGAGATCTACGGCGCGGACAAGGTCGTGGCGCTGAAGTACAACCTTGCGGGCAACGGCAAGAGCAAGATCCTGAAGACCTCGGGCGAGATCAAGCTCGTCCAGGTCAAGGACGGTGCCGTGGTCGGCGTCCACATGGTCGGTGACCGGATGGGCGAGCAGGTCGGCGAGGCCCAGCTGATCTACAACTGGGAAGCCCTGCCGGCCGAGGTCGCGCAGCTCATCCACGCGCACCCGACGCAGAACGAGGCCATGGGCGAGGCCCACCTCGCGCTGGCCGGCAAGCCGCTGCACGCACACGACTAATCGTCACGGGCGCGACGACCACTTCCGCACTTTCGTAAGGAGCAACAGAAACCATGTCGGTTTCCGTAACCCTTCCGGCGCTCGGCGAGAGCGTCACCGAGGGAACTGTCACCCGCTGGCTGAAGGCCGAGGGCGAGCGCGTCGAGGCTGACGAGCCGCTGCTCGAGGTCTCGACCGACAAGGTCGACACCGAGATCCCGTCCCCCGTGTCCGGCATCCTGGCGTCCATCAAGGTCGCCGAGGACGAGACCGTCGAGGTCGGCGCCGAGCTGGCCGTCATCGACGACGGCTCCGGCGCCCCGGCGGCTGCCGCGGCTCCGGCCGCCGAGCCGGCCGCTGCCGCTCCGGCCGCTCCGGCTCCGGTCGTGGAGGCCCCCGCGGCCCCCGCCCCGGTCGCCGAGGCCGCCCCGGCCGCCGCTGCCCCGGCAGCGTCCGGCACGGATGTCGTGCTGCCCGCGCTGGGCGAGTCCGTCACCGAGGGCACCGTCACCCGCTGGCTGAAGGCCGTCGGCGAGTCGGTCGAGGCCGACGAGCCGCTGCTGGAGGTCTCGACCGACAAGGTCGACACCGAGATCCCCGCCCCGGTCTCCGGCACCCTGCTGGAGATCCTGGTCGGCGAGGACGAGACCGCCGAGGTCGGCGCCCGTCTGGCCGTCATCGGTGTCGCGGGCGCGGCTCCGGCCGCCGCCCCTGCCGCCGCCGCTCCGGCTCCGGTCGCCCCGGCCGCCCCGGCCGCCCCGGTCGCCGCTCCGGCTCCGGTCCAGGCCGCTCCGGCTCCGGTCGCCCCGGCCGCCCCGGTCGCCGCTCCGGCCCCCGTGGCCGCTCCGGCCCCGGTCGCCGCTCCGGCTCCGGTCGCCCCCGCCACCCCCGCCGCCCCGGTTTCCGCCGGTGACGAGGGCGCGTACGTGACCCCGCTGGTGCGCAAGCTCGCCTCGGAGTCCGGCGTCAACCTGAACACGGTCACGGGCACCGGCGTCGGTGGCCGTATCCGCAAGCAGGACGTCCTGGCCGCCGCCGAGGCCGCCAAGGCCGCCGCCGCCCCGGCTCCGGCCGCCGCCGCTCCGGCCGCGAAGGCTCCGGCCGCCGCGGTCTCCGAGCTGCGCGGTCAGACGGTCAAGATGACCCGCATGCGCAAGGTCATCGGCGACAACATGATGAAGGCCCTGCACTCGCAGGCGCAGCTCAGCTCCGTGGTCGAGGTGGACATCACCAAGATCATGAAGCTGCGCGAGAAGGCCAAGGCCGGCTTCCTCGCCCGCGAGGGCGTCAAGCTGTCCCCGATGCCGTTCTTCGTCAAGGCCGCTGCCCAGGCGCTGAAGGCCCACGCGGTCGTCAACGCCCGGATCAACGACGACGAGGGCACCATCACCTACTTCGCCTCGGAGAACATCGGCATCGCCGTGGACTCCGAGAAGGGCCTGATGACCCCGGTCATCAAGGGTGCCGGTGACCTCAACCTGGCGGGCATCTCCAAGGCGACCGCCGATCTGGCCGCCAAGGTCCGCGGCAACAAGATCACGCCGGACGAGCTGTCGGGCGCGACCTTCACCATCAGCAACACCGGTTCGCGCGGCGCCCTGTTCGACACGGTCATCGTGCCGCCGAACCAGGTCGCCATCCTCGGCATCGGTGCCACGGTCAAGCGCCCGGTGGTCATCGAGACCCCCGAGGGCACCGTCATCGGCGTCCGCGACATGACGTACCTGACCCTGTCCTACGACCACCGCCTGGTGGACGGCGCGGACGCGGCCCGGTACCTCTCGGCCGTCAAGGCCATCCTGGAGGCCGGCGAGTTCGAGGTCGAGCTCGGCCTGTAAGGCTCTCCTCGGCACCAGCTGTCGCGTACGGCGCCCCCGCCCGGTAACTCCCGGGCGGGGGCGCCGTCGTCGTACCCTGGGCGCTTAGGGGGTGTCCGGCGGACCGCCTGTAACCAGCCTCACCCGGCGCCCGCCACCTGGAACGCTTCGTGTTCGCGCGCGCCGCCGTATTGTCTACGCATCAGGCCCCGCACGTTCCTGCACACCCCTCAGGAGTTGAAGCCCCGATGATCACCCCACCCGTCGTGCACTCGCTGCGCGAGCAGATCCGCGAGCACATCGTGGAGGGGATCGTCAGCGGGCGCTGGAAGCCCGGTGAGCGGATCGTCGAGCGCCGCATCGCCGTGGAACTGGAAGTCAGCCAGACCCCGGTGCGCGAGGCCCTGCGCGAGCTGGAGACGCTGCGGCTGATCGAGTCGGCGCCGAACAAGGGCGTGCGCGTACGGAACCTCTCCGCCGCGGACCTGGAGGAGATCTATCCGGTCCGGGCGGGCCTGGAGCAGATCGCCGCCGAGCTGGCGGCGCCCCGGCTGGCGGCCGACTGCTCGGCCCTGGAGCCGCACGTGGCGGCGCTGTGGGAGGCCGACCGCGGCGAGGACGGCACGGCGCAGGTGCGGCACACGGTGGGCTTCCACCGGGAGATGGTGCGGGCGGCCGGGAACAGCGTGCTGCTGCACACCTGGGAGAGCCTGGGCATCGAGGTGTTCACGGCCCTGTCCATCCGGTGGCTGGGAACCGTCCAGAAGTCCTACGCGGAGGAGCACGAGGCCCTCGTGGAGGCGTTCCGCAACCAGGATCCGGACATCGGACTGCTCGTGAAGCGACATGTCCTGGGGTGCGCGCCGCGCGCCTGACCGGACCTTTTGCCCCGATTTACCCGGCACCGGGTGCCCGCTTTCCTGGCACCCGGTGCCGACTTTTGCCTCACTGACGTTTCTTCGTCACATTTATTTGATCGATCATCGATCAGGGATTTACAGTCGTCGCGGACCTCAACCAGGTCCAACGACCCTGTCCTGCCCGTCAGGGATTTTTTCACCACCTCTCCATTACCCGGAAGGCGGCGCACAGCGATGTCCGACCCCGTAGGAAAGCTTCCGAGCGAGCTCGACCAGCTCCCGGACCGCGACACCGAAGAGACCGCCGAATGGGCGGCCTCTCTCGACGCCGTCGCCAAGGCCGCCGGTACACGCCGGGCCGAATACCTGCTGCGTCGCACCCTCCAGCACGCCGAGGCCGCCGGCCTCGCGCTCCCCAAGCTGCTGGAGACGGACTACGTCAACACCATCCCCACCTCCGCCGAGCCCGAGTTCCCGGGTGACGAGGAGATGGAAGCCAAGATCACCGCATGGAACCGCTGGAACGCGGCCGCCATGGTGACCCGCGGCTCCAAGTACGGCGTCGGCGGCCACATCGCCACCTTCGCCTCGGCGGCATGGCTCTACGAGACCGGCTTCCAGCACTTCTTCCGCGGGAAGGAGGCCGACGGATCGGGCGACCAGCTCTACATCCAGGGCCACGCCTCCCCCGGCATCTACGCCCGCGCGTTCCTCGACGGACGCGTCTCCGAGCAGCAGCTCGACAACTTCCGCCAGGAGTCCGGCGGCAACGGCCTGCCGTCCTACCCGCACCCGCGGCGCCTGCCGTGGCTGTGGGAGTTCCCCACGGTCTCCATGGGCCTCGGCCCGCTCTCCGCGATCTACCAGGCGCGCTTCAACCGCTACCTGCAGAACCGGAACATCAAGGACACCGCGAACTCGCACGTCTGGGCCTTCCTCGGCGACGGCGAGATGGACGAGCCCGAGTCGACCGCCGCCCTGGCCCTCGCCTCCCGCGAGCAGCTCGACAACCTGACCTTCGTCATCAACTGCAACCTGCAGCGCCTCGACGGTCCGGTCCGCGCCAACTTCCGCGTGGTGCAGGAGCTGGAGGCCCAGTTCCGCGGCGCCGGCTGGAACGTCATCAAGACCCTGTGGGGCTCCGCCTGGGACGAGCTGTTCCAGCTCGACACCACGGGCGCCCTGGTACGCCGCCTGCGCGAGGTACCGGACGCGCAGTTCCAGACGTACGCGACCCGCGACGTGGCCTACATCCGTCAGCACTTCTTCGGCGCCAACGCCGAGCTCGTCGCCCTCGGCGGCCTGCTCTCCGACGCGAAGATCGCCGAGTGCTTCCACACCTCCCGCGGCGGCCACGAGCCCCGCAAGGTGTACGCCGCGTACAAGGCCGCCCTGGAGCACAAGGGCGCGCCGACGGTCATCCTCGCGCAGACCGTCAAGGGCTACACGCTGGGTGCCGGGTTCGAGTCGAAGAACGCGAACCACCAGATGAAGAAGCTGACGACCGACGAGTTCAAGGACATGCGCGACCTCCTTGGCCTCCCGATCCCGGACAGCGCCTTCGTCGACGGCAAGGTCCCGTACGGCCACCCGGGCGCGAACAGCCCCGAGGTGCAGTACCTGAACGAGCGCCGTGCGGCCCTCGGCGGCCCCGCCCCGGCCCGCAAGGTCCACCACGTGGCCCTGCCGGCTCCGGCCGACCGGTCCTTCGCCCCGCTCATCAAGGGTTCCGGCAAGCAGGAGATGGCCACCACCATGGCCTTCGTCCGCCTCGTCAAGGACCTGATGCGCGACAAGGAGACCGGCAAGCGCTGGGTCCCGATCGTCCCGGACGAGGCCCGTACCTTCGGTATGGAGTCCCTCTTCCCGTCGGCCGGCATCTACTCGCCGCTGGGCCAGACGTACGAGCCGGTCGACCGCGACCAGCTCATGTACTACAAGGAAGCCAAGGACGGCCAGATCCTCAACGAGGGGATCACCGAGGCCGGCGCCATGGCCGACTTCATCGCCGCCTGCACGTCGTACGCGACGCACGGCGAGCCGATGATCCCGTTCTACATCTTCTACTCGATGTTCGGCTGGCAGCGCACCGCCGACCAGATGTGGCAGCTCGCCGACCAGCTCGGCAAGGGCTTCATCGTCGGCGCCACCGCCGGTCGCACCACGCTGACCGGTGAGGGCCTGCAGCACGCGGACGGCCACTCGCACCTGATCGCGTCCACGAACCCGGCGTCGCTGAACTACGACCCGGCCTTCGCGTACGAGATCGCGATCATCGTCAAGGACGGTCTGCGCCGGATGTACGGCGAGCAGCCCGAGGACGTCTTCTACTACCTGACGGTCTACAACGAGCCGAAGGTGCAGCCCGCGATGCCCGAGGGCGTCGAGGAAGGCATCGTCAAGGGTCTCTACCGCTTCAACACCGCGGCGGACCTGGAGGCGGCCCCGGCCGCCGACGCCCCGAAGATCCAGCTGATGGCCTCGGGTACGGCGATCCACTGGGTCCTGGAGGCCCAGCGTCTGCTCGCCGCCGAGTGGAACGTCTCCGCCGACGTCTGGTCCGCGACCTCGTGGGGCGAGCTGCGCCGCGAAGCGCTGGAGTGCGACGAGGCGCTGCTGCGCGGCGAGGTGCGCACCCCGTACGTCACCCGCGCGCTGGAAGGCGCCCAGGGCCCGGTCCTCGCGGTGTCCGACTGGATGCGTCAGGTCCCGGACCAGATCAGCCAGTGGGTCGAGCAGGACTACACCTCGCTGGGCACGGACGGCTTCGGCCTCTCCGACACCCGTGAGGGCGCCCGCCGTCACTTCGGTGTCGACGCCCAGTCCATCGTGGTGGCCTCGCTGGCCCAGCTCGCCCGCCGCGGCGAGGTACCGGCGTCCGCCGTCAAGGAGGCCCGGGAGCGCTACGGCCTCTGAGCCGTACGGATCCGACCGTGAGGCGGCCCGTCCCTTCGGGGGCGGGCCGCCTCGCGGCGTTTGTGGGGTGCCGGGCCCCGGGGTTCGGCCGAGAAGGTGGGACAACCGGCCTTTGGCCGTACTCGCGGTGGCGGTGCGGGGGTCGACCCGTGATGCTGGGACCGTGATGGACGAGACGGAGTTCTGGGAGATCGTCGACCGTACCCGCGAGGCCGCCGAGGGCGACCCCGAGGAGCACGCCGAGCTGCTCGTGGAGCGGCTCGCGCAACTCGATCCGGACTCCGTCCTGGACTTCGCCCGGCACTTCGAGGCCAGGTACAACAGGGCCTACACCTGGGACCTGTGGGGCGCGGCGTGGGTGCTGCTCGACGGGGCGAGCGACGACGCGTTCGACTACTTCCGCTGCTGGCTCATCGGCCAGGGGCGGGAGGTCTTCGAGGGCGGGGTGCACGATCCGGACCAGCTGGCGGAGCTCCTGGGCGACTTCGACGAGGAGATCGACGGGGACGGCGAGGAGCTGGGGTACGCGGCCGACGAGGCGTACGAGCAACTGACCGGGGCGGTGGCGCCCGATCTCGGCATTCCGGTGCAACCGGCAGAGCCGGGGGGCGCCCCGCTGGACTTCGAGAACGAAGCCGTGCTCGCGGAGCGCTTCCCCCGGCTCTGGGACCGCTTCAGGCCGTAGTGGCCGGCAGTGGTGGCCGTCGGCAGTGGCCGTCAGTAGTGGGTGCCGCCGTCGATACGGATCTCCGTACCGGTGATGAAGGCGCCGTCCTCGGAGCCCAGCATGGCGACGACGCCGGCCACGGTCTGCGGGCCGGCGAAGCCCTGGCCGAGGGCCGGGGCGAGCTTGGCGAAGAGCGACCAGTCGGTGTCCTCGGGCAGGCCGGGGCCGTTGCCGGTGGTCATGCCGCTCTCGATGGAGCCGGGCGCGACGGACACGAAACGCAGGCCCTGCTTGCTGTACTCGGCGGCCAGCGCGTGGGTCATGGACTGGATGCCGCCCTTGCTGGCCGCGTACGCGGACATGTAGGGGTGCGCGAAGGTCGCCGAGGTGGAGCTGAAGTTCACCACGACCGGCTGCTCGCCCGCGAGGAGCGCCGGGAGCGACTCGCGGATCATCAGGAAGGTGCCGGTCAGGTTGACCGCGATGACCTTGTTCCAGAAGTCGAGCGTGGTCTGGTGGGTGTGCGCGGAGCGCAGGATGCCCGCCGCGTTGACCAGTACGTCGACGCCGCCGAGCGCGTCGACGGCGGCGGCCACGCCCGCCTTGACCGAGCCCTCGTCGGATATGTCGAGGACGGCGGTGGTCAGCCGGTCGGCGCGGCCGTCCGCGGCGGCCTGCTCGGCGGTGGCCTTGAGGCCGGCCTCGTTGACGTCCACGGCGTGGACACGTCCGCCCTCGGAGAGGATGCGGTGGACGGAGGCCTGGCCGATGCCGGAGCCACCGCCGGTGATGAGGACGCGACGTCCTTCGTAACGGTTCATGGAACGAGCGTACCGAAGAAATGGCACGTTTTGCCAGGCTGTCAAAGCATGCAATCGCTGGGACGTGCGGCAGGTAGTCTTCACCCGTGAGATCCCCTCGTCCGTACGCTCCCCAGGCCGGCCCCGGAGCCCAGTCGCTGACCGAGCGCCGCAAGGCCGCCACCCAGCTCGACATCGCCCGCGCGGCCTGCGAACTCTTCGCCGAGCGCGGCCCCGACGCCACCACCGCGGAGGACATCGCCCATCACGCGGGCGTCGCGCTGCGCACCTTCTACCGCTACTTCCGCAACAAGCAGGAGGCCGTGGCCCCGCTGCTCGCGGGCGGCGGCGACGCCTGGCGCGCCCTGCTCGCGGAGGAGGACCCGGGCACCCCCCTCGCGGAAGCCCTGGAGCGGGCGGTGACCCGGGCGCTGAGCGACCTGACGGCCGTGGAGGAGGGCCTGGAGGTGACCCGCGGCCTGCTGCGCGCGGCTGCCGACGACCAGGCGCTGCGCGCGGTCTGGTACCGCGTGAACCAGGACTCCGAGGAGCGACTGGCCCCGGTGATCGCCCGGCTGGCCGGCGACGGGGCCGACGAGATGGGCGTACGCCTCCTCGCGGCGGCGTCCACGGACGCGATCCGCATCGCCCTGGAGCTGTGGTCGGCGACCGACGCCCCGGTCTCGGGACCCGGTTCCCCCGCGGAACTCGCCGTCCGCTGCCTTCACGAACTGACGGGCGCGATGCCCCTGCTCCACGGAGGGTGAGCAGGGGCATCGCGCCCGTTCGTACGCGGGTCGGGGGTCAGGGCCGCTCAGCGGCCGCCGCCACCCCAGCCGCCTCCGCCTCCGCCGCCGCCCCCGCCGCCGCCGCCGTTCCAGTTGCCACCGTCACCGCCGCCACCCCCGCCGCCGTTCCAGTTGCCACCGTCACCGCCGCCACCCCCGCCGCCGTTCCAGTTGCCGCCGTCACCACCGCCGCCGCCGCCGTTCCAGCTGCCGCCGTCGCCACCGTGGTTCCAGTTGCCGCCGTCGTTCCAGTTGCCGCCGTCGTTCCAGTTCCCGTCGTTCCGGTTGCCCCAGTCACCGCGGCCGGAGTTGTTCCAGTTCGCGTCGTACCAATTGCCGTCGCGCCATCCGGAGTCGTAGTAGTTGCTGTCACGCCAGTAGCCGCGGTCGCCGCCGACTCCGGCGTTGTCCCAGCACCAGCTGGGCCGGTCACGCCAGTCGCGGTTGCAGCACCAGTCCCACCTGGCGTCCGAGCGGTTGGAGGGGTAGCGCCAGCAGTCGTAGCCCCCGTCACCCCCGCCGCCTCCCGTGAGGGCCGACGCCGAGGCACTGGCCACCGGGAGCACCCCTATGACGATTCCCGCAGCCCCCGCCATGGCTGCCGCAACGATCCTACGGCGCATCTCCATGCACCTCCGAACATGTCGCTTATCGGGCCTTTAAGGTCATTTCAACCCTCGCCCTGCCCGGCCGGGCTGTCAAAGCGGAAAGGCCCCCCGCCACTCTCCGAAGAGAGCGGCGAGGGGCCTTTCACCAGGCACTTTAGAGGTCGAAGTACAGCTCGAACTCGTGCGGGTGCGGACGCTGCGCGATCGGGGCGATCTCGTTCGTGCGCTTGTAGTCGATCCAGGTCTCGATCAGGTCGGGGGTGAAGACACCGCCGGCGAGGAGGTACTCGTGGTCCGCCTCCAGCGCCTTGAGGACGTCCTCGAGGCTGGTCGGGACCTGCGGGACGCTCGCGTGCTCGTCGGGCGAGAGCTCGTAGAGGTCCTTGTCGATCGGCTCCATCGGCTCGATCTTGTTCTTGACACCGTCGAGGCCCGCGAGCAGCAGCGCCGCGAAGGCGAGGTACGGGTTGGACGACGGGTCCGGGGCGCGGAACTCGACGCGCTTGGCCTTCGGGTTCGAGCCCGTGATCGGGATGCGCATGGCGGCGGAGCGGTTGCGCTGCGAGTACACCATGTTGACCGGGGCCTCGAAGCCCGGGACCAGGCGGTGGTACGAGTTCACCGTCGGGTTGGTGAAGGCCAGCAGCGACGGGGCGTGCTTGAGGATGCCGCCGATGTAGTAGCGCGCGGTGTCCGACAGGCCCGCGTAGCCGGCCTCGTCGTAGAACAGCGGCTCGCCGCCGGCCCACAGGGACTGGTGCACGTGCATGCCCGAGCCGTTGTCACCGAAGATCGGCTTCGGCATGAAGGTCGCGGTCTTGCCGTTGCGCCAGGCGACGTTCTTCACGATGTACTTGAAGAGCATCAGGTCGTCGGCCGCGGCCAGCAGCGTGTTGAACTTGTAGTTGATCTCGGCCTGGCCACCGGTGCCGACCTCGTGGTGCTGGCGCTCGACCTGGAGACCCTGGGCGTCGAGCTCCAGGGAGATCTCGGCGCGCAGGTCGGCGAAGTGGTCGACCGGGGCGACGGGGAAGTAACCGCCCTTGATCGGGACCTTGTAACCGCGGTTGTTCTCCGTGGAACCGGTGTTCCAGGCGCCGGCCTCGGAGTCGATGTGGTAGAAGCCCTCGTTCGCGGTGGTCGCGAAGCGCACGCTGTCGAAGATGTAGAACTCGGCCTCGGGGCCGAAGAACGCGGTGTCGGCGATGCCGGTGGAGGCGAGGTACGCCTCGGCCTTCTTCGCGATGTTGCGCGGGTCGCGGCTGTACGCCTCACCCGTGATCGGGTCGTGGATGAAGAAGTTGATGTTGAGCGTCTTGTCCTTGCGGAACGGGTCGAGACGCGCGGTGGTGATGTCGGCACGCAGAGCCATGTCGGACTCGTGGATGGCCTGGAAGCCGCGGATCGACGAACCGTCGAAGGCGAGCTCCTCCGCCGGGTCGAATGCCCGAGCCGGGATGGTGAAGTGCTGCATCACACCGGGCAGGTCGCAGAAGCGGACGTCGACGAACTTGACGTCGTTCTCCTCGATGTACTGCTTCACTTCGTCGGCGTTCTGGAACATCCAACTCCTCCTACTCCCACCCCGGGGCAGGGGCGGGTTTATAGCTCGTGGTGCGTCAGTGCGGTGCCGCACGCTGACCCGACCATAAGCAGACGGGATTTCTCAAGCATGACCCATTTGTTTCGCTCAAGTTAACCAGGGTCCGCTCGGAGTCCCGTGGAGCACCACCGGTACCGTGGTCGGGTGGACAACAGGCAAGCAATCGGATCCTGGCTCTCCGGCCCCCGCGCGGCCGCCGAGGAGATGGGCGTCGACTTCGGCTATCCGGGCCAGGCGCTCGGGCTGCCGCAGGAGGGCCCCGGCTCGGTGGCGCGGTTCGGGCGCAGGCTGGGCGCCGTGGCCCTGGACTGGGTCGGCTGCCAGCTCATCGCGTACGGGCTGATCACCCGCGGCGACCTGACGACGGCGGGCAACTGGACCCTCGCGCTGTTCGTCTTCCTGAGCATCCTGACGGTCGGCACCGTGGGCTTCACCCCCGGCAAGCGGCTCCTGGGCCTGCGGGTCGTCTCGGAGAGCGGCGGCCGCCTCGGCGTCGGGCGGGTGATCCTGCGGACGCTGCTGCTGGCCGTGGTCATCCCCGCGCTGATCTGGGACCGCGACGGCCGCGGCCTCCACGACCGCCTGTCCCGCGCCGTCCAGGTGCGGATCTAGAACGGCGCACGCACACGCGACACAGGGGCGGGGGCGCGGGGGGGGCGGGGCGGGGGGGGCGGGGGCGGGGGGGGGCGGGGGGGCCGCCCCCGGGGGCGGGGGGGGGGGGGGGGCGGGGGCGGGGGGCGCGCGCCCCCGGCG
>NZ_JBIARJ010000024.1:26833-83307 GCF_042889825.1 Streptomyces sp. NPDC002467
GCTTTTGTGCCCCCCCCCCGCCCCCGCCCCCACCCCCCCCCCCGCCGCCCGGTACATGCCTCTATAATACCCCGCCCCCCCCCCCCCCCCCCCGGGGCCCCCCCCCCCCCCCCCGGCGGGGGGGCCCGCCCCTGTGTCGTATACGAAAATCAGGTCAACGGCTGGGCGGGTCAGCGCGGTCGCTGGCCCTTCGCGCCGCGCCCGGGGATCGGCCCCTTCGGCAGCGGCATGTTCGACATCAGGTCGCCCATCGCGCGCAGCTTGTCGTTGACCTGGGTGATCTGGGGGCCGGCCAGGACGCGCGGGAGCTTCAGCAGGGTGGTGCGGACCTTCTTCAGGGGCACCTCGCCCTCGCCGTTGCCCACGATGAAGTCGTGCACCGGCACGTCGGGCATGATGCGGGCCATCTTCTTCTTCTCGTTCGCGAGAAGGAGCTTCACCCGGTTCGGGTTGCCCTCGCCGATCAGCACGACGCCGGCCTTGCCGACGGCCCTGTGGACGATGTCCTGGCTCTTGTTCATCGCGATGGCGGGGGTGGTCGTCCAGCCCCGGCCCACGTTGTCCAGTACGGCCGCGGCCGCGCCCGGCTGGCCTTCCATCTGCCCAAAGGCAGCCGCCTCGGCCCGCCGTCCGAAGACGATCGCCATCGCGAGGAACGCCACCAGGAAGCCCAGGATGCCCAGGTAGACCGGAGCGTCGATCAGGAAGCCGATCGCGAGGAAGACACCGAAGGTGACGATTCCCACGCCCGCGACAATGAGACCGACCTTCGGGTCGGCCTTGCGCGTCATCTTGTACGTCAGGGCGATCTGCTTCAGTCGCCCGGGGTTCGCAGCAGTCTCTGCGTTTGACTTCCTCGCCATACAGCGAGTTTACGTGGCCTGCGGGGTGCGGGTCGCCGCGGCCTCAAGTACGTGTTCGGTTTCGACGCGGTCCTTGGCCCGGCGCCGGTCTTCGAGGACCGCCGTCCAGGCGTTGCGGCGGGCGCCGCTCATCAGCAGGGATTCGAGGCCCCGGAAGGCGTCGGACAGGGTCGGGATGGCGATGGCGCGTACGGGCGCGGCCTGCATGGTGTCGATCCCTTTCACGGTGCCGGTGTGTGCGGTCTGTGGATCCAGCGTCACTGACTGGTGTTACCAGCGCATGACCGGCGGGTCAATCGTGACGAAAGATTGACGCGGCCCGCCGGACTCTCCCTCGAAGAAGAGCCTAGGGGCCGCGTCGATGCGGTGTTACCCGTTAGTAGCTGTCTGTGCGCGAGTTCACACGCCCGAGGCGCGCTTCTCCATCGCCTGGGTGTAGAGGCGTCCCGCCCGGTACGAAGAACGGACCAGCGGGCCCGACATCACGCCCGAGAAGCCGATCTCCTCGGCCTCCTTCGCCAGCTCGACGAACTCGTCCGGCTTGACCCAGCGCTCGACGGGGTGGTGCCGCGGCGAGGGCCGCAGGTACTGGGTGATGGTGATGAGCTCGCAGCCGGCCTCGTGCAGCTCCTTCAGCGCCTCCGAGACCTCCTCGCGCTCCTCACCCATGCCCAGGATCAGGTTGGACTTGGTGACGAGACCGTACGCGCGGGCCTGGCGGATCACGTCCAGCGAGCGCTCGTAGCGGAAGCCGGGGCGGATCCGCTTGAAGATGCGCGGCACCGTCTCGACGTTGTGCGCGAAGACCTCGGGGCGGGAGGCGAAGACCTCCTCCAGCAGCTCCGGGACCGCGTTGAAGTCGGGGGCCAGCAGCTCGACCTTGGTGTGACCGGCCTCGCGGCCCGCCGTCTGCTGGTGGATCTGGCGCACGGTCTCCGCGTACAACCAGGCACCGCCGTCGGCCAGGTCGTCGCGCGCGACGCCCGTGATGGTGGCGTAGTTCAGGTCCATCGTGACGACCGACTCGCCGACGCGGCGGGGCTCGTCACGGTCCAGGGCCTCGGGCTTGCCCGTGTCGATCTGGCAGAAGTCGCAGCGCCGGGTGCACTGGTCGCCGCCGATGAGGAAGGTGGCCTCGCGGTCCTCCCAGCATTCGTAGATGTTCGGACAGCCGGCCTCCTGGCACACCGTGTGCAGTCCTTCGCCCTTCACCAGGGCCTGCATCTTGGTGTACTCGGGACCCATCTTCGCCCGGGTCTTGATCCACTCGGGCTTGCGCTCGATGGGGGTCTGGGCGTTACGGACCTCGAGGCGCAGCATCTTGCGTCCGTCGGGTGCGACTGCGGACACGACCGGCTCCCTGTGACTTCGATTCTTCGGCGCCCACCAGGGTACGCCCGTAATTCGTACGCTCTTACGTCCGGCCAACCCACGGGGGACCAGGCGCATTCCCCTCGGCTAGCCGCCGAGCGCCGGCTCGATCTCGCGGGGCTTCGGTTCCGCGTGCTCCAGTACGTCCTTCAGGTGACGTTCGACGACCGGGAGCACCTCGGCGATGGTGACCTCCCGGCCCAGTTCGTACGAGAGCGAGGTCACACCGGCGTCGCGGATCCCGCACGGGATGATCCGGTCGAACCAGGCGTTGTCGGGGTTCACGTTGAAGGAGAACCCGTGCATCGTGACGCCCTTGGCGACGCGGATGCCGATGGCGGCGAGCTTGCGGTCCTCGCGGCGCTGGCCGGCGTTGGACGGGGCGTACTCGGGACCGTGCAGCCGGGCGTCGAACTCGTCGTCCCCGGTGCGGGGGTCCACGGCGGGCGCGGCGAGGTCGAGGGTGAGGCCGCCGAGGCCGCCGGGCTTCGGGCGGTCCTCGATCGGGTCGCCCAGCACCCAGACCCCGGAGCGGCCCTCGATGCGGGTGGTCTCCAGGCCGAATTCGGCGGCGGTGCGGATCAGGGCCTCTTCGAGGCGGCGGACGTGTGCGACCACGTCCACCGGGCGGGGCAGCTTCATGATCGGGTAGCCGACGAGCTGGCCCGGGCCGTGCCAGGTGATCTTGCCGCCGCGGTCCACGTCGATGACGGGGGTGCCGTCGAGCGGGCGCTCGCTGGGGTCGGTGCGCCGACCGGCCGTGTAGACCGGCTCGTGCTCCAGCAGCAGGCAGGTGTCGCCTGTCTCGTCGGCGAAGCGCGCCGCGTGCACCCGGCGCTGTTCCTCCCAGGCCACGGTGTACTCGACGGACTCCGGCCCGAAGCCCAGATGGACAAACCCAAGCTCAGCCACCGCAGCGCCTCCTCGTTGAACCTGCTGTGTGCACCTATCGCACTCAGCAAGGGTACGGCGGCCCCGCGGGCGGCTCGGCGGGGGTCGTCGACGGGGACTGCGGCAGGGTCTGCGGCAGCGCCTGGGGCGGGGCTTCCAGCGGAGGCCACGGCAGTTGCCTCGGCCTGCGCCGGCCCTTCTGCGGACGGTCCGGGTCCTCGTCCGCGCGGGGCAGCCGCCGGTGGCCCTCGGAGTGGTCGTTGACCCAGCCGCACACCCCGCACGCGTAACGGCCGTCGAGCCCCGCGATGTAGGTGCCGCAGCGCCTGCACTCGGCCTCGGTCAGCTCGGGCGGAGGCAGCGGAGCGGTGGATTCGGGTCGCTCCTCGGGGAGCTGAGCCCGGTGGGGCCGGCGGGTCATGGGCCGCAGCCTATGCGGACGGAGGGGGTCAGTCCGTAAAGGGCCCTACCCATTCTGCACACGATCGGATGAATGTAGGGCAGAGAGGGCGGTGTGAGCGGAGTTCGCCGCTACATTCACGCCGTTCACAGGGCCGGGACACCGGTCCGTCACCCCAGGAGACCGTGGAGCCGATGACGGAACGACCTGCCCAGCGTGTCCCCAACCGGCAGCTCGCGGCGCTGATCGCGGAAGCCGGGTTCTCCAACGCCGGGCTAGCCCGCCGCGTCGACCAGCTCGGCCTGGAGCACGGTCTCGATCTGCGGTACGACAAGACGTCCGTGACCCGGTGGCTGCGCGGGCAGCAGCCGCGCGGGACCACCCCGGCGCTGATCGCCGAGGTCTTCACCCGGCGGCTCGGGCGGCGGCTGTCCGCACAGGACCTGGGACTGGACGCGTGCGCGCCCGTGTACGCGGGGCTGGAGTTCGCGGCCACCCCCGAGGAGGCGGTGGACATCGCCAGCGGACTGTGGCGCAAGGACTCCGGCTCGCACGCCGAGCTGCGGAAGATCGCATTCACCCCGGCCGGGCTGGTCGTGCCCAGTCGGGACTGGCTGATCGGGCGGGCCGACGAGCGGGTGGGCCGCGGCGCGGAGACGGCGGCCGCGGCCGCCGCCGCGGCGGCGGCCCGCGTGCCGGTCCAGGGCCGGGCCTCGGTGCCCCGGCAGCGGCAGATCGACCGGGGGCCCGGGCAGCGGGTGACGGCCGGGGACATCGCCGCGCTGAGATCCGTGGGCGAGCTGTTCCGCACCCTGGACCACGCCTACGGCGGCGGGCACGCCCGCCAGGCGCTGGTGCGCTACCTGGAGCACGAGGCGGAGCCCATGCTCCGCGGGACGTACGGGGAGACCACCGGGCGGCGGCTGTTCGCGGCCGCCGCCGACCTGACCCGGCTCGCGGGCTGGACCTCGTACGACATCGCCGCGCACGGCCTCGCCCAGCGCTACTTCGTGCAGGCGCTGCGGCTCGCGCAGGCCGCGGGCGACCGCCCGTACGGGTCGTACGTGCTGGTCACCATGAGCCGGCAGGCGGTCTACCTGGGCCACGGCCGGGAGGCGGTGCAGCTGGCCCGCGTGGCCCAGCAGGGCGTCGGCTCGGGCCCGCCGCCGGTGGTGCAGGCGCTGCTGCACTCGGCGGAGGCCCGCGGGCACGCGGTGCTCGGCGAGGTGCGGGCGGCAACGGCCTCGCTGGTGCGGGCGGAGCGGGCGCTGGGCGCGGCCCGACCCGGGGACGACGTGCCGCACTGGGCGCGGGACTACGACGAGGGGCAGCTCGCGGACGAGTTCGGGCACTGCCACCGGGACCTCCAGCAGTACCGGGCCTCGGCGCAGCACGCGGAGCGCTCGCTCCAGCTGCGGTCGGCGGGGTTCGCGCGTTCACGCCTGTTCTGCCGGGTGGTGCTCGCGACGGCCCGGCTGGGGCTGGGCGAGCTGGACCAGGCGTGCGCACTGGGCGCGGAGGCGGCGCAGCAGGCGATGGAGATGCGGTCGGTGCGGGCGGTGGAGTACGTACGGGACTTCGAGCGGCGGCTGGAGCCGTACCGGGACGCGTCGGCCGTGCGGACGTACCGGGACCGGGTGGCCGCTCTGTCCTGACGCGGTGCGGGCCCGGCCCCCGGGTGGGGGCCGGGCCCTGGCCGAGTGGTTCTCAGGCCGCCACCGGTAGCGCGGGCCGGTCGGGTGCCGGGAGCGGGATGCCGAAGTCGCGCAGGACTGCGGCGCCGGCGCGGCGGGCCGAGCTCAGGGCGCCCTGGACGGTGTTCGTGTCGCGGTGGTCGCCGCACACGTAGAGCCCGGCCAGGACCCGTACCGGGCGCCGCGGGTCGCGCGGCGGCGGCATGGCGGGGACGGCCTCCGGGGTGTGGTGGACGGCCAGCAGCTCCCAGTCGCGGGTGGCGCGGTCGTAGAGCCGGGCGAGGCGCGAGGCGACCGTACGGGTGGGCGGCGGCGGGCCGAGCACGGTGGTGGTGACCAGGCTCCGGCCGGCCGGGGCCCGCGTCGGGTCGACCGCGCTCATCACGGCGGTGTGGGAGACGGGCCACTCGGGGTCGCCGTCCAGGAGGAGCGAGCCGTCCCAGGGCAGGGGTGCGGTGGTGGCGTGGTGCAGGACGGTGACCTCGTGGAACGCGGGCACGCGCAGGCCGGGCAGGAGCTCGGCGGCGGCGCGGGCGCCGGTGGCGAGGAGCACGGAGCGGCAGGTGAAGTCGCCGTGTTCGACGGTGGTGACCAGGTTCGTGGCGACCGAGCGGACCCGGACGCCGGTGCGGACGGTGCCGGGCGGCAGGGCGGCCGCGAGCAGGCCGGGCAGGGCGGCCGCGCCGCCTTCGGGCACGGCGAGGCGGCCGCGGGCGAAGGTGCGCAGGGCGAGGTCGGCGACCCGGCTGGAGGTGGTGAGTTCCGGATCCCGGAGCAGGGTGGCGAGCAGGGGCCGGAGCACTCCGTTGACGGTGCGCGGCGGCAGGCCGCGGGAGCGCAGGGCGGCGAGGGCGGTGCGTTCGGGCCGGGCGAGGAGCTTCTCCTCGGGCAGGGCGGCGAGCCGGCCGAGGGCCGCGCTGAGCCGGGCCTGGTCGAGCGAGCCGCTGGCCAGGGCGCGGGCGGGGGTGAGGGCCCCGGCCCGCAGCTGCTTCCCGTCCGTGTGGACCAGCACCCCGGGCGCGAACGGGCGCAGGGTCAGGTCCTCCAGGCCGGGAGTGCGTTCGAGTTCCGTGTACGAGGTGTTGAGCAGCTGGCCGATCCGGTCCAGCCGGAAGCCGTCGGCCGACACGGTGGCCATCCGGCCGCCGGGGTCGTCCGCGGACTCCAGGACGGTGACGGTGACCCCCGCTGCGATCAGGTGGTGCGCGGCCGCGAGTCCTGAGACCCCGGCTCCTACGATGACTACGTCTGCGTGGTTCGAGCTGCTGAGCACGTGCCCCTCCCCGAGGTCGGCGCGGCTGTGTGGGAATCCTCCTTCCCCCAACCGGCTCCAGGGGAACCCGAGTTCGGCGTGCTATTACGGTCGGTTCCGGTCGCACGGCGGTCGCATCCGGGTCACGAACGGTCGCACACGGTCGCACGCGCCGCGGAGCAGGCCGTTCAGAGCGCGGCGCGGATGGCGTCCTCGATGCCGGGGTCCCGGAACTCGAACCCGGACTCCAACAGCCGCTTCGGGCGCGCCCGCTGACTGCCGAGCACGTCCGAGGAGAACTCCCCCAGCGCGACGCGCAGCGCCACGGCGGGCACCGGCAGCACTGCGGGCCGGTGCAGCACCCGGGCCATGGCGGCGGTGACCTCGCGGTTGGTCAGTGGCTCGGGGGCGGTGAGGTTGACGGGGCCTTCGAGGGAGGGGGTGTCGATGACGTGGCGCAGGGCCGCGACCTCGTCCCTGAGCGAGATGTACGACCAGTACTGACGCCCGTCGCCGAGCCGGCCGCCGAGGCCCGCCTTGAAGAGGGGGAACATCCGCCCCCAGGCCCCGCCCTCGCCGGCCACGACCAGTCCGGTACGGGCGAACGCGGTCCGGACCCCGGCCGTCCGGGCGGGCTCGGCGGCGGCCTCCCACTCCACGCAGACCGAGGGCAGGAACCCCGTCCCGGCGGGCGCGCCCTCGTCCACGACCCGGTCGCCGGTGTCGCCGTAGTACCCGACGGCGGACCCCACGACGAACACCCCCGGCGGCTCGTCGAGGGCGGCCACGGCCCGCGCGAGGGCGGCCGTGCCGAGGACGCGGCTGTCGCGGATCTCCTTCTTGTACGCGGCCGTCCAGCGGTGGTCGCCGACCCCGGCCCCGGCGAGGCCCACGACGGCCCCGCACCCGGCGAGCCCGGCGGGGTCCACGTGGCCGCGCGCCGGATCCCACCGCGCCTCGTCGGCGGCGGCGGGCTCGCGGCGCACGAAGCGGACCACCTCGTGCCCGTCCTCCCGGAGGGACCGCACGAGTGCACTGCCGATGAGCCCGGTCGAACCGGTGACTGCGATGCGCATGCGGCCCATCCTGCCGCGTCGCTGAGCCCGCTGGGCACATCTCCGCCGCCCGGCCGCGCCGTGCCCTGGGGCTCCGCCCCGGACCCCGCTCCTCAAACGCCGGAGGGGCTGGATTCGGCTGATGCCGTCTGCCACCCGAGCCTCGCCGGGCGACATCCCCAGCCTCGCCAGCGTTTGAGGCGCGGGGTCCGGGGCAGAGCCCCGGGGCCGGGCGGCAGCCCGGTTCGGCCGGTCACGTGGTGGTGCCCAGCCAGGTGCCCACCGCGTAGGTGACGGCCATCGCCAGCGCGCCCCCGCCGACGTTGCGGGCGACCGCGCGCACCACCGGCGCCCCGCCCAGCCGTGCGCTCAGCACCCCACAGAGGGTGAGCGCCACCAGCACCGACACCACCGTCACCGGCACCCGCGCCGACGGCCCCGGCAGCAGGATCGCCAGCAGCGGCAGCAGCGCGCCCACCGTGAAGGCGACGAGGCTCGCGAAGGCCGCGTGCCACGGGTTGGCCAGTTCGTCGGGGTTGATCCCCAGCTCCACCCGGGCGTGCGCCCGCAACGCGTCCCGTTCCGTCAGCTGCTCGGCCGCCTCCCGCGCCACGTCCCGGCTCAGCCCCCTCTCGGCCAGCAGGTCCGCGAGTTCCTCCAGCTCCGCCTCCGGTTCCTCCGCGAGCTCCCGGCGTTCCATGTCGAGCGCGGCCCGTTCGGAGTCCCGCTGCGAGCTGACGGAGACGTACTCGCCCGCCGCCATCGACAGCGAGCCCGCCAGCAGTCCGGCGACCCCCGCCGCGAGGATCGCCGAGCGCGAGGTGGTGGCCCCGGCGACGCCGACCACCAGGCCGGCGGTGGAGATGATCCCGTCGTTGGCACCGAGCACACCCGCGCGCAGCCAGTTCAGCCGGGTGCTCATCTCCCCGCTCGTCGAGCCGCCGCCCGTGCCGTGCGCCTCGATGTGCGCCTGGGTCGGGGTCTTCCCGGAGCTCGTGGCGTTCCCGGAGCCGTCGTTTGCCGTCACGCCACCACTGTCGCGGCAGCCGCTCCGCCGGGCCACCCGGCGGACGGTCCGGGGTGCGCGGGGCCGGCCCCCGTACCAGGGTGGAGTTGTGAGACGCGGACGCGAGGATCCGGGTTGGCTGCGCGGCGAGGCACCGCCGCGCTGGGCCAGGCTCGCGCCCGTGGTGGCCCTGGTCGTGCTGGTGCTCGCCCAGCGGATCACTCCGGGCGACGTGGAGCTCGGGTTCTTCCTGGCCGGCCTGCCCCCGGTGGCCGCCTTCGCGTACGGCCCGGCCGGGACCGCCGTCTTCTCGGGCATCGTGCTCGTGCTGCTGGGTGCGCCCACCCTGGTCACCGCGCACCCCCAGGGCACCGACCTGGCCACGGTGGCCGCCGTGGGGCTGCTCAGCGTGGTGATCTCCTGGGTGCGGCGGCGCCGGGACGCGCAGCTGGTCAGCGTCCGGACGGTCGCGGAGGCGGCCCAGATGGCCGTCCTCCCGCCCGTCCCGGAGCGGGTCGGCGGGGTGCGGTGCGCCGGCCTCTACCGGGCGGCGCAGCGCGGCACCCTCGTCGGCGGCGACCTGTACGACGTACGGGCCGGTCCGTACGGGGTGCGGGCGCTGATCGGGGACGTGCAGGGCCACGGGCTGGCGGCGGTCGGCACGGTGGCGGCGCTGCTCGGGGCCTTCCGCGAGGCTGTGCTCGACGACAAGGAGCTGGCGGCCGTCGCGGCGCGGCTGGACCGGCGGCTGCTGGCGGACGCGGAGGCGGACTCCTCCGCGCAGGCCCCGGAGCTGTTCGCGACGGCCGTGCTGTTGGAGTTCCCGCCGGGGCTCGACCTCGTACGGGTCGTGTCCTGCGGGCATCCGCCCGCACTGCGCGTGCGCGGGGCGGAGGTGGCGGAGGTGGAGGTGGAGCCCGGCCCTCCGCTGGGCCTGGGGCTCGCGGGGCCGGCCCCGCCGACGGTGTCGGAGCTGCCGGTGCGGCCCGGGGACCGGCTGCTGCTGCACACCGACGGCGTGACGGAGGCCCGGGACAGGGCGGGGCGTTTCTACCCGCTGGCCGCGCGGGTCCCCGTACTCGTACGCGACCCGGACGGTCTGGTCGAAGCCGTCTGGCGGGACCTGTCCGCCTTCACCGACGGCGGTCCCCCCGACGACGTGGCGCTGCTGCTCCTGTCGCTCGACGGCCCCGCGTGACCGAGCCGCCGTGACCGAGACGGCACACCCGTCACCCGTCACCCGTCACCTGTCGCCGGCGCCGGCGCGCCGGGTCTCCCTCCCGGCGGGCCGGCGCCCGCGAAACCGGGCGAAGCCGGCTCACGCAGCCTGGATGAACGCCCGCACCATCCGGCAGGTGACGTTGGACGGGCGGTGGATCCCCGTCCGGACGGCCATCGTCCGGATCTTCCGGTTGGTGGCGCGACGTGCGTCGTACGTCCCCGAGTCGAGCAGGGATATCGCCAACCGCATCGCCTTCAGACGGCGGTTGTGGCTCTCGTACCACTCGCGGGGCAGGCCCGCGGGAAGCGGCTTCTTCTTGACGTTCTGAATGGTCATGGCAGTGGCCATCTACAGCCTCCCAAACGGTAGTTGGCTTCCTGTCGTTCTCCCTGAATTTTACCGGGGACCACTGACAAAAACCCTGGCCGGGCAGGCCCTGGATAGGCTGGGCGCCATGGAGATCTGGATCAATCCCGCCTGTTCCAAGTGCCGCAGCGCGCTGACCCTGCTGGACGCGGAGGGCGCCGACTACACCGTGCGCCGCTACCTGGAGGACGTGCCCTCCGAGGACGAGATCCGCGAGGTCCTCGGCCGCCTCGGGCTGGAGCCGTGGGACATCACGCGCACCTCCGACCCCCTGGCCAAGGAGACCGGCGTACGGGAGCTGCCGCGCGAGGAGACCGACGAGGCGCGGGAGCGTTGGATCGCGCACCTGGCCGCGCACCCGAAGCTGATCCAGCGTCCGATCATCACCGCCGAGGACGGCACCGCCGTGGTGGCCCGCTCCGAGGAAGCGGTCCGCGACGCGCTCTCACGCAAGGGCTAGGGCGAGCTCCCCGGGCGCCGTCAGCGGCAGCGCGTGGTGCGAGACCCCCGGCAGTACGTCGATCCGCGCGCCCGGCAGTGCCAGCCGTGCGGCCCGGGCCGCACGGGCGGCGTCGTGGCAACGGGCGCGCTCGGCGAACAGGACACGGACCGGCAGCTCCGCGAGCCCGGCCGGCTTCGGGCGCGGCCCGGTGACGGGCCGTGCGACGGGAAACCCGGCGACCTCGTCCTGGAGCCGCAGCCAGTCCGCGGCCGGCACGGCCCCGCCGGCCTCCCAGGCGAGGAAGGAACGGATCCGGCGCGGGGTGGGCCGCACCAGCATGGGCAGCGCGCGCAGCACGTACCCGAGCCGCAGTCCGGTGAACACCCGAGTCGGGTCGACCAGGACGAGGCGGCCCAGGCGGTCGGGCCGAGCCGCCGCGTAATGGGCGGCGATCCAGGCCCCGTACGAGTGCCCGGCGAGAGTCACCGGACCGCCCCCACCGTCCGGACCGAGCCCGTCGAGCACGGCGTCGAGCCAGTCGACCAGATCCCCGACGCCCCGGATCGCCCGCCCCGGCGCCGGAACGCTGAGTCCGGGCTCCCCCATCAGGTCCACGGCGTGCACCCGGTGACTGCCGACGAGCCCGGCGGCGCAGGCGCCCCACACCGTGGACGTGGCACCGCCGCCCGGGAGCAGCACCACCGGCGGGGCGTCGGCGGGACCGCAGCTGTTGACGCGGGTGACCCCGTACGGAGTGGGCGCTTCCACGCCCTCGACCGGCGCGGGCCACCGCCCGAGCACCTCTTCATAAGCAGCACGAAACGACAAGGCAACCGCTCCAATACCTCACTGGGCGATAATCTCGCTCAACGAGACACCCTAGGAGGCGCCATGCCCGACGACAACCTTCAACCGGTCCACCTCCTACGGGCCGTGGCCGTCGAATTCGGTCTGCGCCAGGCGGAGTTCGCCGCCCGCAACGGCATGCACCCCACCGACGTGCGGGCCCTGATCTGCCTGCTGGACGCGGCCCGCGCGGACGAACCGGCCACGGCGGGGCTGCTCGGCGCCCGCCTCGGCCTCAACTCGGCGGGCACCACCTCCCTGATCGACCGTCTGGAGCGACTCGGCCACGTCGCACGGATCCGCGACGACCGCGACCGGCGCCGGGTCCTGCTGCGCGTGGAACCGCGGGCGATCCGCCTGGGCCAGGACTTCTTCGGCCCCCTCATCGACGGGCTCCTCGACGTACTGGACTCCCTCGACCCCACCGAACGGGACACCGTGCGCCGCTTCCTGACGGCCGCCCACACCGTCTTCACGACCCGCGAGCCGGGCGCGTGACCGGCACCGACCTGCATCTGGAGCTCCCCGCCACGGGCGCCCGGCGCACCGCCCTCGCCCAGGCCCTGCGGGAAGCCGTGCGCACCGGCCGGCTGGCCGCCGGAACTCGACTGCCGCCGTACCGGACGCTCGCCGTCGACCTGGGTCTCGCCCGCAACGCCGTGGCCGACGCCTACGCCGAACTGGTCGCGGAGGGCTGGTTCACCGCCCGCCAGGGCTCCGGCACGCGCGTCGCCGACACCGCGGCGCCGCGCACCACGCCGACCACCACCGTCGACCCCTCCCCCTCCGCCCCGCGCCACGACCTCCTCCAGGGCAAACCCGACCCCGCCTCCTTCCCCCGCGGCGCCTGGGCCGCGAGCGCCCGGCGGGCCCTGGCCGACGCGCCCACCGAGGCCTTCGGCCCCGGCGACCCCCGGGGTCGCCCCGAGCTGCGGCGAGCCCTCGCGGCCTACCTCTCCCGGGCTCGCGGCGTCCGCACCGACCCCGCCAACATCGTCGTCTGCTCCGGCTTCGCGAACGGCCTGCGCCTCCTGGCGTCCGTCCGCCCCCGGGACTGGGCCGTCGAGGCGTACGGACTCCCCTTCCACCACGGGATCCTCGAAGCCGCCGGAGTCCGGGCCCACCCGCTCCCGCTCGACGAGGACGGCGCCCGCACCGACGCGCTCCCCTCCCGGGCCCGTACGCTGCTGCTCACCCCGGCGCACCAGTTCCCCACGGGCGGCCGGCTGCTGCCCGCCCGCCGCGCCGCCGCCGTGGAGTGGGCCCGCGGCACCGGCGGCCTCATCGTCGAGGACGACTACGACGGCGAGTTCCGCTACGACCGCAAGCCGGTCGGCGCCGTCCAGGGCCTGGCCCCCGAGCACGTGGTGTACGCGGGCTCGCTCAGCAAGAGCCTCTCCCCCGCGATCCGCCTGGGTTGGCTGGCCCTCCCGGACCGCCTGCTCGACGAGGTCCTGGCGGCGAAGGGGCTCCGGGAGTCCTGGGCGAGCGCCCTGGACCAACTGGCCCTGGCCGACTTCATCGAATGCGGCGCCTACGACCGCCACGTCCGCCGCATGCGCAAGCGCTACCGCCAACGCCGCGACCAACTGACCACCGCCCTGGCGGCCGACGCCCCGCACCTGCGGGTGACGGGCATCGCGGCGGGCCTCCACGCCGTGGTGGAACTCCCCCCGGGCCGCGAGACCCCCACCCTGGCGGCGGCCCACGCGGCGGGCCTGGCCCTGGACGGCCTCTCCTCCTACCACCACCCGTCCGACCCGACCCCACCCCGCGAGGGCCTGGTCATCGGCTACGCGGCCCCGCCGGACACCGCCTTCACCCGGGCCCTGAACACGCTGTCCGAGGTGCTCGGGGGTGTCCGGTAGGGGCGGGGCGTACGGGTCACGCGCGGTCGGGACTCCTCCCCCCACACCCCGCCCCCAACTCGGCGGCTGCCCACCCACCACACACGGCGGTACACACGAGCCGGGGCCTGCCCCATGCGGCGGGGGTGCGGTGGTCGGGGCGCCCCGGTCGGTCGGCGCGGCAAGACTCCGGGTGACCGCCGCTCGGACACCCCGGCCCGAACGACCAAAGTCCCTTCCCACGACGCCGCCCTGCGGGCGCGGCCCGCGGGGGGGGGGGGGGGGAGAGAGAGAAGTCCCGCACCCACGTGCCCCTACCGCACCCGCCCCGGCGCCATGTCGTAGGTCACCCACATCGTCCGCGTGGCCACCTGGTCGTACTTGGCCCGCGCACGGTGGTTGTCGTCGGCGGTGATCCACCGCACCACGCTCCAGCCCCGCTCCTCGGCCAGCTCGCGCAGGGCCCCGAGCAGCAGGTCGGCGGCGCCCGACCCCCGGTGCTCCGGCGCCACGAACAGGTCGTCGAGGAAGCAGCCGACCGTCGCGGACAGCGGGCGCGCGAAGGGGCGGTAGTGGGCCAGGCCGAGGAGCCGGCCTTCGGCGTCCTCCGCGACCAGGGCCCCGACCTCGTGGCCGGGGTCGTTCACCCACGACCACACGGTCTCGGCGGCGGCCTCCGTCTGCTCCACCCGGTAGAAGTCGGCGTAGCCCCGGTAGAGGGCCCGCCACTGCGCGAAGTCCTCGGGTCGGGCGGCGCGGACGTGGATGTCGGACATGCGGGAACCCCCGTGATCGGCAACTCGGCAACTCGCCAACTCGGCGAAGACATCACCGATCATGCGCCGGCGGTGCGCGGCCCGGGAGCACCCGCATCGCGCCGCACCGTCGAATCCCCGCAGGCCCGCACGCCACCACGGACCTTGCCGCTCAGAGCCCCCAGCCCGCTCGCCCCGGTCACACCGCCCGCACCGCTCACACCGCTCACACCGCTCACACCGCCAGGAACTCCGAGAGCAGGCCGCCCAGCACATCGGGACGTTCCAGATGCACGTCGTGCCCGGCGCCCGGGACGCTCACGGCCAGGGTGTCCGGCCTCCGCCGCAGCATCTCCTCGGCTTCCCGCCCGTCGACGATGCCGTTCTGGCCGATGACGGCGAGGGTCGGGCAGGCGACCCGCCCCCACTCCTCCCACCAGGAACGCCGGGCGTTCTCCTCCAGCGAGCGGACCATCGTGCCGGGGTCGAAGCGCGGCCACCATCCGTCGTCGCGCCGCTCCAGTCCGGCCGCCCACCCCTCGCCGACCGGTCCGCCGCCGAGGAAGGCGACGGCGTCCTCCCGCGCGGGGAAGGGCCGGGGCCAGGAGTCGAACCATCCGCCGATCTCGGCGAGCATCTCCGGCTTCCCTCCGCCCGGTCCGGCCTCGACGAGCGCGAGGGCGCGGACGCGCTCCGGGTGCGCGGCGGCGGCGAGCATGGCCGTATGACCGCCCAGCGACTGGCCGACCAGGGCGAACCGGCCCAGCTCCAGCCGGTCGGCGACCGCGAGGACGTCCGCCACGTACGCGGCGCGGGAGACGTCGGCCGGGTGGCGTTCGCTGCCCCCGTGGCCCCGCTGGTCGACGGCGACGACCCGGTGACCGGCGCTCAGGTGCCTCGCCGCCGCGTCCCATTCACCGGCGTGGCCGGCCAGTCCGTGCAGCAGGACCACCGCCGGCCCGTCCCCGCCCCAGTCCCGGCAGGAGAGCCGCACCCCGTCCCGCACCACGGTCCGCTCACACCAAGTGATCATGCTGCCGACCCTACGCAAGGAGTACCGGACGGACCAGCGCCCACCTGGGCACGGGCCCGTCCGGTACCCCCGGCACCCGACGCCGACTTCGAGCGCGTACGGGTGATCGGCTCCCCGGCGGTCACCCACCTGACGTACCGCGCCCCGGACGCTCGTAGGGTGGCGAGACAGCGAATACGGACGAACCGCACCAAAGGACCCGCCGTGACCGAGCCGACGCCCCCGACTCCGCAGCCCGACCCCGAGCCCGAGCCGCGTCCCCACTCCCCCTTCCCCCCTCCCCGGCGCGGGGCCGACTGGATGTTCGGCGGGGTGTACGGGACCGTGCTGGCCAGTGCGCTGCTCGCCGCGCTCGACCAGCAGGGCGACGAGTACACCCCCTTCTACGACGCCAGCTGGGTCCTCGTGACGGCGGCCGCCGCCGGCCTCGCGCACGGCTATTCCCACCACATGACCACCCACCACCGCGGCTCCGCCGCCCACCGGTGGCACGCGCTCGTCCGGGCGCTGTGGAACGAGTGGCCGATGATCGTGGCCACCCTGCCCACCGTGCTGCTGCTGATCGCGGCCGGGATCACGGGCTGGGACCGCTCGGGCGTGACCGCCGTCGGACTCGGCCTGAACACGGCGCTGCTCTTCGCCTGGGGCTCGTTCGTGGCGCTCCGGGTCGGCTACCGGCTCGGCTCGGCGCTCCTCATCGGCCTGGCCGACGCCACGATCGGCCTCGTCATCATCGTGGCCAACGCGGTCATCAAATAGGGGACGCCCCCGACAGGGGACGCCCCCGACCCCGACGGACTCAGCCCGGGAGCTGCGCCTCGGCCTCCGCCAGGATCTCCGTCAGTCGCGCCCCGAACTCCGCGTCGCGCGGATCCGGTACCCCGGTGCGGCCCGCCGTGAGCAGCGCGTCCAGGGCCCGCCCGTACGCGCCCGGTACATCGCTCCAGCCCGGCAGCGCGTACACGCCCTCGGTGCCGCGCAGTTCGAGTCCCACTCCGGCGGCCTCGCGCGGGGCGCCCAGGCTCAGGACGGCCGTGCTGGCCGCGCCGGAGGCGTGCCGCAGGGCCAGTTGGACCACGTCGGAGGGGCCCCGGGTGGCGCTGACGGCGGTGACGTCGCCGAGGACCGGGATCAGTACGGACAGCGCGTGCGGGCCCACGTCCCAGAGCCCGCCCTTCTCCTTGCGCCACGGCGAGTCGGCGTACGCGCTGGGCGTGCCGTCGGGCGGGAAGACGGCGCCGAGCCAGTGGGCGGCCGCGGTGAACCAGCCCTCCCGTCCGGCCTGCTCCTCGACCCAGCCGGCGGTCGGCTCGGCGAAGCGCAGCGTGAGGAAGACGACGGAGGCGACCCGGTGGCGCGCCACCGCGTCGGCGACGGCCCGGGCGTCCGCGACGGTGGTCGCGACGGGTTTGTCGAGCAGCAGGTGGCAGCCGGCCGCGGCGGCGCGCACGGCGAGCGGGGCCTGGACGTCGGGCGGCAGGGCGAAGGCCACGGCGTCACAGTCGGCGAACAACGCGTCGGGGTCTTCGTACACCTTCACGCCGTACTCGGCCGCCAGCTCGGCGGCGGCATCGGGCCTGCGGCCCCACACTCCGGCGAACTCGGACCCGGCGTGCGCGGCGAGGGCGGGGGCGTGCGTGCGGTGGGCCCAGGGGCCGGTGCCCAGCAGCCCGACCCTGGGGCGGGGGTCCTGGACCGAGCTCAAATCAGACGAAATGCTCACGGGCCCAGTCTGCCCCACGCGGCACCCGACCCGGTGCCCACCCGTCGCCCACCCGTCGCCCACCCGGACGGACGCCCGGCCTCCGACCGGCTTCCGTCCCGCACAGCCCACCCGACCTGCGGCGCAAACCTCGGTAACACGGGGTTCACACACGGGCAACGGAAGGGAAATCGCGGGCGGGCACGCTGCGGTCATCACCGCAGCGCAGCAATGAAGCAGAGCAGCGGCCGGCAGAGCACCCGCAGAGTCTGAGGATGGGGCCCGTGAGCTACAAGGCTGAGTACATCTGGATCGACGGCACCGAGCCGACGGCGAAGCTTCGCTCCAAGACGAAGATCCTGTCCGACGGCGACGCGCTGCCGATCTGGGGCTTCGACGGATCGAGCACGAACCAGGCCGAGGGCCACGCCTCCGACCGCGTGCTCAACCCGGTCTTCTCCTGCCCGGACCCGATCCGCGGCGGCGACAACATCCTCGTCCTGTGCGAGGTCCTGAACATCGACATGACCCCGCACGAGTCGAACACCCGCGCGCTGCTGCGTCCGGTCGCCGAGAAGTTCGCCGGGCAGGAGCCGATCTTCGGCATCGAGCAGGAGTACACCTTCTTCGACGGCGTCCGCCCGCTCGGCTTCCCGGTCGGCGGCTACCCGGCCGCGCAGGGCGGCTACTACTGCGGTGTCGGCTCGGACGAGATCTTCGGCCGCGACATCGTCGAGAAGCACCTGGACCACTGCCTCGCGGCGGGCCTGAGCATCTCCGGCATCAACGCCGAGGTCATGCCGGGCCAGTGGGAGTTCCAGGTCGGCCCGGTCGGCCCGCTGGAGGTCTCGGACCAGCTGTGGATCGCCCGCTGGCTGCTGTACCGCACCGCCGAGGACTTCAACGTCTCCGCGACGCTGAACCCGAAGCCGGTGAAGGGCGACTGGAACGGCGCCGGCGCGCACACCAACTTCTCCACGAAGGCGATGCGCGAGGACTACCGCGCGATCATCTCCGCGTGCGAGGCGCTGGGCGAGGGCAGCAAGCCGCTCGACCACGTGAAGAACTACGGCGCGGGCATCGACGAGCGCCTGACGGGTCTGCACGAGACCGCCCCGTGGAACGAGTTCAGCTACGGCGTCTCGGACCGCGGCGCCTCGGTCCGCATCCCGTGGCAGGTGGAGAAGGACGGCAAGGGCTACATCGAGGACCGCCGCCCGAACGCGAACGTGGACCCGTACGTGGTGACCCGCCTGATCGTGGACACCTGCTGCACGGGCCTGGAAAAGGACGGCCTGGTCTGACCCCCGGGTCCCCGACCTCCGGTTCCCGCACCACCCTCCTGACGACGACGCCCGCCGAGCCCTCGTGGCCCGGCGGGCGTCGTCGTCCCCGGGGAACGGCCGAAGTCGGGCCGCGGCGGGTCGAGAGCCGGTCGAGAGAGGACGAGGGCCGGCCAGGACGGGCGAGGGGCATTTACCCGGAATTCATGGGGTGTTGGCAGTCGAATTTGAGATTCCGATCCACGACGTGAGACGGGGCCTGCCCCCGGGGGCGGGGTTCTGCTTGAATGGGGCCATGGCCAGCCATTCGTACACCTCGTACACCTCGTCGGGTCGCAGCGACCTCGAGCCGTTCTGGCCGTCCCGTCAGGACCACGATTTCGACCGGGTGTGTTGCCGCGCGAAGAACGCGCCGGCCCTCTAAAGCCTCCGGGATCTCCCACCTGAGCCGTCCCAGGCCTTCGGTCTGCGCGGAACGACACCGATGACGTACGCCACTACGCACGTCTCCTGCCGATTCCTCCGCGTGAAAGAGCTGACCACTCATGGCTAACACCCGTTCCCTCGTCTCCGCCTCGGCCTCCGCCTCCGCTGCGACCCCCCTGTCCTATCCCCCCAGTCCGCGCCACCGGCTGCGCGCCGTGGACCGGAACGAGGTGGCCCGCGTGGCGGATCTGCTTCCGCCCGGCGCCACCTGGCTCCCCGCGCCACAGCACACCCTGCCGACCCTGCCCGGGCAGCCGCCGATGATCGGGTACCTGGTGCTCGTGCCGGCGGACCAGCAGCCGCCCATCGCCTTCGCCCCGCACGCCGTGGCGGGCCCGGCGCCCTCCTTCGCCCCCGACGCGGACGCCGACCGCGGCGCCGACGACGCCCTGGTCCGCATCGACTCGGCGCAGCGCACGGCCGCCGTCGACGGGCAGGTGCTCGACCTGACGTACCTGGAGTTCGAGCTGCTGGCGCACCTGGTGAAGCACCCGCACCGGGTGCACAGCCGCGACCAGCTGGTGACCACGGTCTGGGGCTACGGGCACGTCGGCGACGGCCGCACCGTGGACGTCCACATCGCCCGCCTGCGCCGCAAGCTGGGCGCCGCCCACCGCAACACGATCCAGACGGTCCGCCGGGTGGGGTACAAGTACGCCCCCTGACCGGCCCGTTGAAACGGGGCGGCCACGCGTGCGGGCCCGTACCCCCTCCGAAGCGGAAGGGGTACGGGCCCGCGGCGCGTCAGCTCACTCCGCGGCGGCCACCGCCGCCCGGCCGCGCCGCGCCGCGACGAGGCCCAGGGCCACGTCGATCACCAGGAACGCCACCAGGCTGATCCCGAGCAGCGGGACGAACCAGCCGACCACCGCGGTCACCGCGACCAGCGGCAGCAGCACGGTGACCGGCAGCTTCCGCCAGGCTCCGCGCGGCTGGGCGCGGCCGACGGACAGCCCGCGGTCCTTCGTCGGGCGGCGCAGCCACCACATCCGGTAGCCCCAGAAGACCAGGAACATCACGGCGACGGCGAGCGCGGCCAGTGCGATCTGGTTGACGAGCCCGAAGGTCTTGCCCATGTGCAGGTCGATGCCGAAGCGGGTCATCTTCGCGAGCAGCGGGTAGTCGGCGAAGCGGAGTTCGTCGATGACCTTGCCGTCGGCGGGGTCGATGGCGACCGCGTCCAGGTGCACCGGCACCTGCTTGTCCTGCTCCTTGACGACGTACCCCTTGCCCTTGGCGGGCAGGGTGATCCGCAGCTCCTCGGTGACCCCCGCGGCGCGGGCGGCGGCCACGGCCTTGTCGAGGCCGATGTCCGCGGTGGGCGGCATCGGCATGTCCATCTGCGTGCCGTCGGGCATGACGTGGCCGGCGTGCTCGTCGCCCCCGTCGGCCGCGCCGGCGCCCGGCTTCAGCTTGGCGGAGACGCTGGGGGTGGCGCCGCCGAGGCGGTCCTGGAGCTGCCCGATGTTCTCGCCGGCGTACTTCGACCAGGTCAGACCGGTGGCGGACAGTACGACGAGCCCGGCGACGGACCAGAGTCCGACGACCCCGTGCCAGGACAGGGTGCGGCGGCGGCCGGTGGCCGTCCGGTCCGGGAGGACGAGTTCGGCCCGGCGCCCCCGGCGTCGGCCGATCCACAGGGCGAGTCCGCCGAGGGCGACGACCCACATCCAGCCGGCGGCCATCTCGCTGTAGTTCCGGCCGAACTCGCCGAGCTGGAGGCTCGCGTGGAACTCGCTCAGCCAGGCCCGCAGCGGCAGCGCGTCACCGGAAGTGGCGAGCTGCCCGCGCACCTCGGCCGTATACGGGTCGACGAAGACGGTGAGGGTCTCGCCCTCGGGGAGACCGGGCTTCTCCATGATCACCCGGGTGGTGGCCTCCGCGTCGGGCCCGGGCCACACGGATACGACCTCGCCCTCCGGCGCGGCGCCCTTGGCCGCCTCGACCTGGGCGCTGAGCGGCAGGGTGCTGTCGCCGACCTTGGAGACGGTCAGCTCGTGGGAGTAGAGGATCTTCTCGGCCTGCCAGGAACCGGCGTACAGCAGCCCGGTGGCGGCGGCGAGGAACAGCAGCGGGGCGATCAGCAGCCCCGCGTAGAAGTGCATGCGCAGGAGCAGCGGCCGCAGGGCGGCCCAGCCGCCGGGGCGCTTCTTGGGTACGGCGGTGGTGTCGGGGTCGGCGTCCGGGGTGCGGACGTCCTGGGCCTCGTCGAGGGACATGTGGGTCCTAGGGGTTGGCGAAGACATGGGGAAGGCGGCCCCGGGTCTCGCCTCCTCCTCGCCGAGGAGTGCGCCGGTCAGGCGCGGGCAGGGTGGCCGGGGGCCGTGGTGCTGAACGCTCGGTACGCGGGCGGCCCCCGGCGCACCACGGCGTGGGCGTGCAGGGCGCCCCGCAGCCTGCGCGGTCGCTCGGACCGGGGCCGGAGGACGGGTGGCGCGGGCGGGGCGGCCACCCGGGCCGCCGCGAGGGCGAACGCGCGGGCGAGCGGCCGGGCCGCGTGCAGTGCGGCGGCGCCGAGGGCGCGGGCCAGCCGGAAGACCGCGGCCTCGCCCCGGGCCAGCCAGGCGGCGCAGAGCAGCCCCGCGAGCACGTGCGCGGCGATCATCCCGACGCCCCCGTGCCCGGCCATGTCGGCCATCCCGGCCATGGCGCTCGTGTCGGCGGCGGCGTGGGCCGCGGAGCCCATCGCCCCCATGTCCATCCCGGACATGTCCATGCCCGCACCCATGTCCGGCATGTGATGGTGCACGGGCCCGGGTGCCGGCATCGCCGCCTGGCTCCCGGAGAAGACGAGGTGCAGCACCCCCTGCACGGCGAGCACCGCCGCGCCGATCCCGACGGGGCCCCGGCGTCGTCCGGTGGCCGTCCAGGCGAGCCCGCCGGTCACCGCGAAAGCACACAGGAGCCCTGCGAGGGAGATGTCCGTACCGGACATGTACGAATGCCCCGCAGCACCCAAAGCGACGCACATCGCCGCGAAGGTCGCGGCTCGCGTGGCGCGCATCGGCGCGGGGGTCATGGACATGGCCGGGATATGTTCGCACGGGGCCCGGTGCCGGCCGCCGGAGGGCCGTATCCGATCATGGGGCGGTGAATCCGATTCCTCTGGGAGTGGCGTATTCCGGCGGTGTCCAGCTCGGGGCGCACGCCCTGGACCGGCTGGAGCCGGCCGAGCGGGAGCGGCTGCTCCGGGACTGCTCGACGAACGTCGACAACCTCGCGGCCGGACGCTGGGAAACACTGCTGACCAGCGCGCTCGTCGTCGAGGAGCCCATGCCCCTGCCGTACGCGCTGCTGCTCGTCGCGGTGCTCGGATACGCCGAGTACGCGTACGGCGCCTGGTGGACGGCGGCGGTGTTCCTGTTCGGGCACGCGGCGGCGACCCTCCTCGTGTACGGCGCCCTGCGCAGGACGACCGATCCGCAGACCCGGGGCGCGCTGGACGTCGGTACGAGCTACGGGTTCAACGCCGTACTCGGCGCGCTGACCTCGGCACTACCGCGCGGAGCGGTGCGCACCTCCGCCCGGATCGGGCTGCTCGCCCTCGCGGCGGCGCCCGTGGTCAAACGCGGCAGGACGTTCACGGACGTCGGGCACCTGGCGGCGCTGGGGATCGGGGTCGGGATCTCGCTGGCCCTCGATTGTCTTTCCGATGCGAAACACCGGAAAATGACACGAATCGCCTGAACTACCTGAACCACGCCTACCGCTCGAACCAACCGCATACCGCTACCGCCGGAGCCGCCACGATGACCGCCACGCCCTCCACCACCGTCGCCAACCTCCGCGACCTCGGCGGTACCCCGCTGACCGGCGGCCGCACCGTACGCTCCGGCCTGGTCCTGCGCTCCGGACAGCTCGACCGGCTCGACGTCGACGCCGACCCGGTGGTGGCCGCGCTGGGGCTGGCCACCGTCATCGACTTCCGCAGCACCGCCGAGCGCACCGACCACCCCGACCGGGTTCCGGCCGGGGTGAAGTCGCTGGTCTGCGATGTGCTGGCGGACAAGATGAGCTCCGGCAAGATGCCCGCGGCCGCCCAGCTCAAGGACCTGCTGTCGGATCCGGTGGTCGCGGAGGAGCGCCTCGGCGGCGGCAAGGCGCAGGCCCTGTTCGCCGACGTGTACCGGTCCTTCGTCGGCACCGCCTCCGCCCAGGCCTCGTACCGGATGCTGCTGGAGGAGCTCGCCGACCCGCAGGCGGGCCCGCTGCTCTTCCACTGCACGGCCGGCAAGGACCGTACGGGCTGGGGCGCCACGATCATCCTGTCGCTGCTCGGCGCGGACGACGAGACCCTGATGGCCGAGTACCTGTCCGTCAACCCGGCGGTCAAGCAGGCCTTCGCCCCGATGATCGAGGGCTTCACCGCGGCCGGCGGCGACCCGGACATAGCGCTCGCCCTGATAGGCGTCTTCCCCTCCTACCTGGAGGCCGCGCTGGACGAGGTCGAGACGCGCTACGGCTCCATGGAGAAGTACGTGCGCGAGGGGCTCGGCGTGTCCGACGAGAAGGTCGAGGCGCTGCGCGCCCGGCTGATCGCCTGACGGCGACGCTCCACCCCGCGGGCGCCGGCCGCGGACCCCACCCGCGGGTGACCATCCGACCATTCGCTCGTTCTGCTGAACGTGACTGCGCCGGATACCGCCACCCGCCCCCCGTCTCCCGTGACGCCCGACGTCGAGCAGGCCGAGGCCGCCATCGTCGAGCACTACCCGCGGCTGGTGCGGCTCGCCTACCTGGTGCTGCCCCCCGCCCTCGGCCGCAACCGCCGGGTGCTCACCGCCCACTCTCTGGCCCAGCGGGCGCTGCCGCGCGGCCGGCGGGACGCGGTGGCGGCCGCCGCGGCCGTGCAGGGCGGGGTTCCCGGCGGGGTGCCCGGTCAGCGGAACGGCGGGTCCGGCGACCCGGGTTACGCGTACGTGCGACTGCGCGTGCTGCGCGCCGCGCTGGAGGCGGGGATCCCGCTGACGTTCCGCGCCCTGCCGCGCCGCGCGCAGCTCCCGCCGCTGCTCCCCCAGGTGTGGGGGCTGCGGCTGTTCCCCCGCTCGGGCGGGGCCGAGGAGCTCGCCCTCGACCAGTGGCTGGCCACGCTGAACGGGCCCGGCCGGGCCGCGTGCGCGCTGCGGGCGCTGGAGCGGCTGCCGGAACCCGAGGTGCTGCGGGTGCTCACCGAGGCCGGGGTCGCGGATCCGGCCGCCGCGGTCACCGAGTCGGGGGACCCGGCGAACGACGCCCTCTTCGCCTCCCCCGAATTCGACCCGTGCGTGCTCCAGGCCCGGCCCACCGACCTGCTGCGCCGCCGTCGTCTCGTGCGGGCCGGCCTCGCCGCCGCGGCCGCCCTCGCGGTGTGCGGGACCCTGCTCGCGCTGCCCGGCGGGGGGTGGGGCGCGGACGGCGCGGCCGCGCCGGTGTACTCCCGCAACGCCGCGGCCGAGCAGGCCCTGGATCCGGCGAAGCTGGTCCGCGCCGAGGCCGCGCTCTGGCGGGCGTCGTCCCGTACGGACTTCTCCACCTGGCCCGCCCGCGGTGACCGCGCCGCCGACTCCGCGCTGCTGCGGCGGGCGCTGGCCGTCTGGGCCCGGCCCGGCTCCTCCGTGGTCGTCTCGGCGACCCCGGGCACGCCGTCCGGGCCGCCGATGGGTCCGGCGCAGCTGCTGTTCGCGGGCGCCGTCGACCAGGCCGTGGTGGTCCTGCTGTACGACGGCCTGCGCGTGGTCCGTTACGCCGAACCGCGTACGGGCTCCGCGGGCGCCGCCCTCGACTTCGCCCGGACCGACGGCGCTTCGGCGGACACCGCCACGGCGCTGGTGCTCAGCCGGGTCGACGGCAATGTCCGCTACCTGACGGCGCCCTGGGTCACGGGTGCGGCCCTGCGGGACCTGCTCAAGCCGGGTGATGCCCCGGTGGCGCTGAAGCCGACCGCGGACGGGGTGACCCCGCCGGTGCCGGGCCCCGCTCCCGCGGGCAACTGCACGAGCTGGAACGCGCTGGCGCTGACCGGTGACGGCGCCACCCGGCTGATCACCGACCTCGGCGAACTGACCCCGGCCCGGCTGACGTCGGGCGCGCCGGGTGCGGAGCGGGACGTGACGGAGGGGGCGGAGCTCGCGGACTGGTCGAAGATCGCCTGTCTGCTCCCCTCGGTCCGCTCGCACGGGGTCCGTACGGTCAACGCCTGGACGTACGCGAAGCAGCCGCTGCCGGAGGGGGACGGGACGGCGACCTGGCTGTGCACGCGGGCCGAGACCTGGCAGGGCGCGGCGGACCGGGTGCAGGCGCAGTTCCTGACCCCGGGAGCGACGCTCGCCGCGCAGGCGGCCAAGGCGGAGGGTTCGCCGGCGTGCGGATCGCGGGAACCGCGGGTGCTGGCGGGCGTGCTGTGGAAGTCCCGTGCGGGGCAGTGGTACGTACTGGCCGCGGGCAGCGCGCAGTTCGCCTCGCTGTCGGTGTCGGGTGGCGGGGTCAACGGGTCCGTGAACGGCAACCGGCTGGCGGTGAAGGCCAAGGAGGGCGCGCAGGTGGACCTGTCGGGCAAGCTGACGGACGGGTCGAAGGCGGGGGTGCTGCGCTAGCCCCCGCCCGCCGGTCGGGGCCGTTCGCGGAGAAGGGCCCCTCCTCCGGTTTCCACCGGGAGGAGGGGCCGGCTGCGGCGGCGCGGTCAGGAGCCGGTGGGCAGGACCAGCTCCCCGGTTCCGCCCAGGCCGTCGACCGGGCCCGCGAGGGCGGACACGGTCTCGGGGGATTCCGCGATGCCGTCGGCCACTCCGACGGTGAGCGGGGAGGCCTTCAGGGTCTCGACGTTGCCGTGGTCCCCGATGCGGTCGAGGCCGAGGTCGTGGTGGGCCTGCCCGAAGACGTCGGCGGTGGCGGTCGCCGCGCCGACCTTCTGGGGGGTCGTGGCCGTACCCGTGTCGGCGGAGGCCACGGGGGCCACGGCGGCAAGGGCGGCAGCGGTCGCGAAGCCGGTCACCAGCATGTTCTTGATCTTCATGCCGGGACCAACGAAGGGTCCCGGCTTACGTCACGCCCGCGTCAACCCCCAGGCCGCGCGGGCGGCTCCGGCCGCGCATGCAGGAAGTGGGCGCAGAGGGCTTTTCCTCTCCACTACCCATCAGTACATTGACGCCATGTCTAATACGCCGCTCGCGCCCGCCCCCGTGGCGTCGGAACACATGGACCTGAACCCCCGGAACGTGGCCTTCCGCTGGGAGGACACCCCGCTCCACTGGCTGCCGAACGACCCGTTCGCCGGGCACATGATCAATGTGCTGCACCTGCTCCTGCCGGCCGGCGAGCGGTGGTTCGTCCACGTCTACAAGCAGGTGCTCCCGCACATCACGGACGAGCGGCTGCGCGCGGACGTCATCGGCTTCATAGGCCAGGAGGCCATGCACGCCGCCGCGCACGACGACGTGCTCCCCCACCTCAAGCGGCTGGACCTGGACCCGACCCCGTACACGGCGCAGGTGGACTGGCTGTTCGAGAAGCTGCTGGGCGACCGGACCCTGCCCCCGGGCAAGGCCCGCCACTGGTGGCTGATGGAGCGGGTCGCGATGATCGCCGCGATCGAGCACTACACCGCGTTCCTCGGCGACTGGGTGCTGAACGCGGACGAGCTGGACCGGCGGGGCGCCGACCCGATGATGCTCGACCTGCTGCGCTGGCACGGGGCGGAGGAGGTCGAGCACCGCTCGGTGGCCTTCGACCTCTTCATGCACGTGGACGGCAACTACCGCCGCCGGGCCAGGACCTGGGCCACGGCCTTCTCGGCGCTGGTCTTCCTCTGGCAGCGCGGGGTGCGCTTCTTCATGGAGAACGACCCCCACCTCGTCGACGGCAAGGCCTCCTTCGGCCAGTTCTTCCGGGCCGGACAGCAGGGTGTGCTGCCCTCGACGGGCGCCATGCTGAAGTCCATCCCGAAGTACCTCTCCCGTACGTACCACCCCTCGCAGGAGGGTTCGACGGCGCAGGCGGTGGCCTACCTCGCCTCCTCCCCCGGGGCCAACGGCGGGCTCGCCCCGCACGCCGCGCCGGCCGGGACGAAGGCATGAGGCGCGCCCTCGCCGTCACCGCCGTCGCGGGCGCCGCCTGGGTCGCCAAGCGCGCGCTGAGCCGCCGGATCGGGAAGTCCCCGCTCTGGCCGCTGCCCGCCCTGGAGACCCCGGTGTCCGGCCACTCCCCGCGCCGGACGCTGCGCGCGCTGATCGTCTCGCGCGGAGAGGCCGCACAAGGGGTGCTCCGGCTCACCGTGGAGTCGTCCGAACTGCCGGCCTGGACCCCGGGCGCGCACGTGGACATCACCCTGCCCTCGGGGCTGGTCCGCCAGTACTCGCTGTGCGGGGACCCGGCGGACTCCGGCCGGTACACGATCGCGATCCGGCTGATCGAGGACGGCCGGGGCGGCTCCCGGGAGGCGCACGGCCGGCTGGTGGAGGGCGCCGAGCTGGAACTGCGCCCGCCGCGCAACCGGTTCGAGCTGGTCCCGGCGGCCTCGTACGCGTTCGTCGCGGGCGGCATCGGGATCACCCCGATCCTCCCGATGCTCCGGGCCGCCACCGAGGCGGGAGCCGACTGGACCCTGCTCTACGGGGGCCGTTCGCGCGCCTCGATGCCGTTCCTGGCCGAACTGGCGGCTTACGGGGAGCGGGTCACGCTCGCCCCGGAGGACGAGACGGGGCTGCCCGACCTGTCGGTGCTCGCCTCCGTCCCGCCCGGGACCCTGGTCTACTGCTGCGGACCCGAACCCCTGATGGCGGCGGTCACGGCGGCCGCCCCGGATCCGGCGGCGGTGCACCTGGAGCGTTTCGCCCCGGCGGGGGCGCCCGGCCCCGCACGGCCCTTCACGGTCGAACTGCACCGCTCGGGGAGCGAGATCGAGGTCGGTGCGGACGAGTCGGCCCTGGCCGCGGTCCGCCGGGAGTTGCCCGCCACCCCGTACTCCTGCGAGCAGGGGTTCTGCGGGACCTGCCAACACCGGGTGCTGGCGGGCGAGGTGGACCACCGCGACGAGCTACTCACCGACGGCGAACGCGAGGATTCGATGCTGCTCTGCGTCTCGCGCGCGAAGGGGGACCGCCTCGTCCTGGACCTCTGACCGGTCCGAAGTAGGGTGTCCCGCATGACAACCGGCGTGCGGCGCAGGATGGGTGTCGAGGAGCGGCGGCAGCAGCTGATCGGGGTTGCCCTGGAGCTGTTCAGCCACCGCTCGCCCGACGACGTGTCCATAGACGAGATCGCGGCGGCCGCGGGGATATCCCGGCCGCTCGTCTACCACTATTTCCCCGGCAAGCTGAGCCTGTACGAGGCCGCGCTGCGCCGGGCCGCCGACGACCTCGCGGCGCGTTTCGACGAGCCCCGGGAGGGGCCGCTGGGGGCGCGGCTGCTGCGGGTGATGGGGCGGTTCTTCGCCTTCGTCGACGAGCACGGGCCGGGTTTCTCGGCGCTGATGCGGGGTGGTCCGGCGGCCGGCAGCAGCCGCGCCAACGCCATGATCGACGAGGTCCGGCAGGCCGCCTACGAGCAGATCCTGACCCATCTGGGCATCGGGGTCGAGGATCCGCCGGCCCGCCTCGAACTGGTGGTGCGGTCCTGGGTGTCGCTCGCCGAGTCCACCGCGCTGATCTGGCTGGACGGGCGGCGGATCCCGCGCGCCGAGCTGGAGTTGCAGCTGGTGCACGACTTCGCCGCGCTGGCCGCGGTGAGCGCCGCGTACGACGCGGAGATGGCGGGGATCCTCGTACGGATCCTGGCGGACGAGCCGGCCGACGGGCCCTTCGGGGAGCTGGTCGGGCGTCTCGCGCTGCTGGTTCCGGGAGCCCCCGCCGCTCAATGATCTTGTGGCGCCCCCTCCCCCCTTCACCGATAATGCCCGCGTGATCATTGACGACGGGATCTTGTTCCGGCAGGCCGTGGAGAAGGACGCCGGCACCCTGGTGGCCCTGTACGACCGGGCGGCGCGGTGGATGCAGGCCAACGGGATCGACCAGTGGAAGCCCGGCGACAAGGACGCCGACCACTTCCGCGCGCGGATGCGCGACGGGGAGGTGTGGCTCGCCGGGGACCCCGACGGGCGGGTGATCGGCGCGTACGAGTTGTGGTGGTCCGACGAGGAGGCCTGGGGCGTGCAGCCGCCCGTGGCGGGCTACGTGCACCGACTGATGGTGGAACGCGAGGCCGCGCCCGCCGGATCCGGGCGCCGCATGCTCGAACACGCCGAGCGGCGGATCGCGGGGACCGGACGGGAGCGGGCGCGGCTGGACTGCGTCTCCACCAACCCCCGGCTGCTCGCGTACTACCAGGGTGCGGGCTACCGGGTGGCCGGGGAGTTCCCCCACAAGGAGGGGAAGGACGGCAAGATCTACGGGGTGATCCTGCTGGAGAAGCGGCTGGACCGGCTCACCGCCGTGTGAAGACCGAGACGGTGCGGGCCGGGACGGTGAACTCTCCCGTCCTCGTGTCGTAGGCGGACCGCTTGACCGTGGCGTCGGAGCCGGCGGCCTGGACGGGGTGCAGGGCGTAGCCGGTGCCCGCGAGGGAGGGTACGCGCTGGGGCTGCTCGGTGGTGGTGGCGTTGAACACCACCACCAGGTCGCCGAGGGTCATGGTGATCACGCCCGGGGTCTCGTCCTTGCCGGAGAGCGGGAAGGCGAGCCGGTTCTGGACGGCTTCGGCCGTGGCGAGGGCGAAGTCGGGTTCCGTCGTACGGATCCTCAGCAGGTCCCGGTACGCGGCCGAGGCGGCGGTGACGTCCGGGCAGCCCGGGGCCGGCTCCGTCAGGAGGGGCTTGGCGTGGAGCCACTTGGAGGCGTTGTCGGCGGCCGGGGGCAGGCCCCGCCCGAAGCCGTTGCCGTCCCGGCAGTCCCAGTGGACGGCGTTGAACCAGTCGCCGCTGTCGTAGGAGTTGCGGTCGAGGGACTTGGAGCGGAGCAGGTCCGTGCCCGCCTGGGAGAGGGCCGGGCCCTGCGAGAGGGCGGCCGTCGCCATGGCGAGGACCTGCGCGCGGGCCCGGTCGGCGGTGCTCGTGCCGGTGGGCAGCTTGTAGGCGAGGGCGTCGTACAGGGACTCGTTGTCGTGGGCGTCCGCGTAGGCGAGGGCGTCGCCGGGGGCGGCCGCGTAGCCGGCCGGGGCCCCGTTGTAGTCCACTTCGGAGCCCTTGACGCGGCGGCCGGTGCTGTCGGTGAACGCGTACGGGGCGAGGTTGCCGGACAGCCCGACCTTGATCAGGTCCTGGTCGTGCAGGAGGCGGGCCTTCTGCTCGGCCGGGGTGCCGTTGGCGGGTGACGCGTTCGGGGCCGTGAACAGGCCGGAGGCGAAGCCCTGGACGCGCGGGTCCTCGTCGAAGGGGCCACCGCCGCGGACGGCGTCGCGCGCCCGGTCGGAGAAGGTGGCGATGCCGGTGCCGGCCATGTTCTTCTGCGTGGCCTGCACGAAGCGGGCGTCGTCGGCGACCTCGCCGAAGTTCCAGCCCTCCCCGTAGAGGACGATCCTCTTGCCGTCGACCCCGTCCTTGGCGGGGGTGAGCTCGTCGAGGGCCTTGCGGACGGCGAGGATGTTGGCCTTCGGGTGGTGGCCCATCAGGTCGAAGCGGAAGCCGTCGACCTTGTACTGCTTCGCCCAGGTGACGACGGAGTCGACGACGAGGCGGCCCATCATGGCGTTCTCGGGGGCGGTGTTGGCGCAGCAGGTGGAGTTGGCGACGCTGCCGTCGGCCAGCAGGCGCTGGTAGTAGCCGGGGACGATCCGGTCGAGGACGGACTTGTCGCTCTGTCCGGCGGCGACGGTGTGGTTGTAGACCACGTCCATGACGGTGCGCAGCCCGGCCCCGTTGAGGGACTGGACCATGCGGCGGAACTCGACGGTGCGGGCCGTGCCGTCGGGGTCGCTCGCGTAGCTGCCCTCGGGGACGGTGTAGTGCAGCGGGTCGTAGCCCCAGTTGTAGGCGTCCTTGGCGGCCGCGGCGGCCACGCAGGCCTGCTGCCGGTCGGAGTCGGGCGCGTACACCTTGAGGTCGCAGGCCGGTTCGGTGCGGTCGGCGGCCTTCTCGGGGATGGTGCCGATGTCGAAGGCCGGGAGGAGGTGGACGTACGAGGTCCCGGCGGCGGCCAGGTCGCGCAGGTGCCGCATGCCGGCCGAGCCGGTGTCGGTGAAGGCCAGGTACTGGCCGGGGTGGCCGCTGGTGCGGTCCGCGACGGAGAAGTCGCGGATGTGGAGCTCCTGGATCTGCGCGGAGGTGAAGGGGACGGGCGCGGGCTTGCGCAGGTCCTTCCAGCCGGGCGGGGCGAGCTTCGGGTCGGCGAGGTCGACGACGAGGCTGTGGGTGGAGTCCGCGGTGAGGGCGGTGGAGTAGGGGTCGGTGACCAGGTTGCGGACGACCTGTCCGGTGCTGGGGGCCCATACGGTGACGGCGTAGCGGTAGCGCTTGCCGGTCCAGTCGCGGTCTCCGCGCACGGACCAGACGCCGGTGGAGTCGTCGCGGCGCATCGGGACGGTCCGGGCGCCGCCCGTGCCGCCGTCGAGTTCGAGGGAGACCTGCCGTGCGGTGGGGGCCCACACGGAGAGGGTGGGCCGCCCGTCCTTGAAGACCGGGCCGAGGGCGGCCGTGTTCGCGTACAGGTCGTCCAGCACCCCGGCGAGCTGTACGCCGGTCGCGGCCAGGACGGCCCCGTTCGCGGCGCGGGCGCTCGCGACGAGCTGCCCGCGCAGGGCGTCGCGTACGCGGCCCCGGTCGCGGGGGTCGACGGTGAAGGCGGCGTACGCGGCCAGGTGCGGGAACTTCTGCTTCTGCGCGGCGGTGAGCTCGGTCTTCGTGAGGCGCAGCCACTGGGCGCCGGCCTCGTCGAGGGTGCCGCCCGCGGCCTTGATCGCGCCGTCGCGGGAGGCGAGGAGCTGCACGGAGGCGGCGGAGGCGGGGGCGTTCCAGGCGAGGGTGTCGCGGTCGATCCACACGGCCTGGGCCTTGGTGAGGTCGAGGGCGGCGGAGGAGCCGGCGGGCTGCGGGAGGAGGTACTTCTCCTTGCCGCCGAGCATCCAGACCTCGTGTCCGGTGGCCTTCAGGTCGAGGGACTGGTCGGAGGGGAGGTCCTTCTCGTCGCCCTTGTGGAGGATGTAGCTCAGGGAGGTCGCACCGGCCCCGAGCGGGACCTCGTACACCGCGCCGTAGGAGTCGGTGCGGACGGGCATCAGCGGCTTGGACCAGTCGGTGGGGTTCGCGGCGCCCGTCCAGACGTGCAGGCCCCAGCCGTCGTAGGCGCCGCCGGGGCGCTGGTAGTGCAGGACGGCTTTGGTGGTGTCCTGCGGCGGGTGGGCGGGCGGGTCGGTGCGGGCGGGTTCCTTGCCCTGCTCCAGCCAGACCTCGCCGGTCTTGGTGACGTCGATGGTGCGGTCGGCGGAGACGTCCTTGTTGCCGTCCTTGTCGATGACGAGGTAGCCGACGGAGGAGGCGCCGGGCTTCAGGCGGACGTACGCGAAGGCGCCGTAGGCGTCGCGGCCGGTGAAGCCGTGGCCCTCCGGCCAGGGGGTCTGCTCGCCGTCGGCGATGTCGCCCCAGGCGTAGAGCCGCCAGTTCGCGTAGTCGCCGTCGGGCCGGTTGTAGTGGACGACGGCGTAGTCGCGCTGGGTGGCGGTGGGAACGGGGACGGGCGGGACCTGGCCGGTGACGGACTCGGCGAGGGCGCTCGCGGTGCGGCCGGCGGAGTCGACGACGACGGCCTTGTAGCGCAGGGCGGCGCCGGCCGTCGTGGTGGCGTCGATGTGCTGGGTGACCTTGTAGGGGGCGTGGTCGGCGGAGCCGAGGACCTGCCAGGGGCCGTTGCCGGTCTGGGCGGCGAAGACGACCCGGTCGAGGGCGCCGGGGCCGCGGCCGGGGCCGGTCACGTCGGCGGAGAGCTCGACGGTGCCGGTGGCGCCGGGGGCCGGGGCCTTCAGGGTGAGGGCGGGCTTGGCGGTGGGGGCGGGGAGGGGGGCCGCGCCCTGCAGCACCACCGAACCGAAGGCGGGGACGGAGACGGTGAGCTTGCCGGCGGCGGAGGACCACGTGAGGGCGGTGCCGCCGGCGCCGTAGAGGGTGCGGTAGAGGGCGCCGGCCGGGGCGTCGAGCTCCACGGTCCTCGCCTCGGGGCCGTTGTTGGCGGCGACGAGGTACTCGGTGCGGCTGCGCGCGTCGGTCCGGGCGAAGGCGTAGACCGACCCGTCGGCGAGGCGTTCGCTCTGGACGCCGTCGCGCAGGGCGGGGTGGTCCTTCACCAGCTTCGAGAGAGCACTGATCTGCTTGTAGAGCGGGTGACCCTGATCGTAGGCATCGCTCGCGTGCGTGCGCGCCGTTCCGAGCTGGTCGTCGTCGAGGTAGTCGGCGACCTTCGACGCGAACAGCGGCTGGCGGGCGTCCTTGTCGCCGCCGGCGCCCGTGAAGCCCTGCTCGTCACCGGAGTAGATCACCGGGTTGCCCCGGGAGAAGAACATCAGCTCGTTGGCGAGCCGGTACCGGTCGAGCAGCTCCTGCTCCCCCGCCCCCGGCCGGTCCTGCTTCAGGAAGGTCCCGAAGCGGCCCATGTCGTGGTTGCCGAGGAAGGTCACCTGCTCGTACGCGTTGGCCTTGTCGGTGGTGTACCGGTAGTCGTCGGCCAGTACCGAGCCGAGCCGCGAGGCCGCCGCGCCCTGGGAGGCGTACGCGCGGATCGCGTCCTGGAGCGGGAAGTCGAGGGTGGCGTCGAGCCGCCCGCGCGTCACGTACGGGGCGGTGACGGCCGTGTCGGCGGAGTAGACCTCGCCGAACATGAAGAAGTCCTTGCGCCCGTGCCGCGCCGCGTACTTGTCGAGGGCCGTGGCCCACTGCGTCCAGAACCCGGTGTCGACGTGCTTGACGGTGTCGATGCGGAAGCCGTCGATGTCGAAGTCCTCGACCCACTTCTCGTAGATCTTCTCCATCCCGCCGACGACCTCGGGACGCTCGGTCCACAGGTCGTCGAGGCCGAAGAAGTCGCCCTGGTCGGAGGATTCGCCGGCGAAGGTGGAATCGCCCCGGTTGTGGTACATCGCCGGATCGTTGAGCCAGGCCGGGACCTTCAGGTTCTTCTTCGCGTCGGGCACGAAGGGGGTCCGCGGGAAGGATCCGGCGTCGACCGCGGGGAACTTCCCCTTCCCGTCGGCGTAGTCGGAATCGTCGAACGGCACCCCGTCCTTCGTCAGGTACGGGAAGGCCCCCTTCGACAGGTAGGAGTACGACTGCTCCCGGTAGTCGACGACATCGGCCGTGTGGTTGGTGATGACGTCGAAGAAGACCTTCATCCCCTTCCGGTGGGCCTTGTCGATGAGCTTCTCCAGGTCGGCGTTGGTGCCGAAGTGCGGGTCGACCTGGGTGAAGTCCGTGATCCAGTACCCGTGGTAGCCGGCGGACACGTCGGTCCCCTTGCCCTGCACCGGCTGGTTCTTGAAGATCGGCGCCATCCAGATGGCGGTGGTGCCGAGTCCCCTGATGTAGTCGAGCCGGTCGGTGAGCCCCTTGAGGTCGCCGCCCTGGTAGAAGCCCTTGTCCGTCGGGTCCAGCCCGGTCTCCAGACGGCTTCCGGTCAGGCCGCCGCGGTCGTTGCGCGGGTCGCCGTTCGCGAACCGGTCCGGGAGGACGAAGTAGAACTGCTCCCGGGTCAGGTCGTGGCGGGCCGGCTCGGCGGCGAGCTTCGCGTCCGAGGGCGGGGCGGGAGGCCGTGCGGCCGCGGCCGCGGCCGGGAGCGCGGGCAGGAGGGTCACGGCCAGGGCGGCGGCGAGGGCTCCTGCGGCTGGGCGTATCAAGGCGGATCTCCTTGTGTACGGATCGCTTGGACAGCGCATGGATGAGGGCCGCCCGGCCTGGGGGTCCCCCGGACGGAGTCTGGGGGACGGGGAGGATGGTGCCGGGCGGCCCTGGTCGGTGGGGCGGGCGGTTCGGCGGAGTTCAGCCGCGCCAGGTGTCGTTCAGCGTGACCTTGCCGCTCGCGGGGACGGTGGCCGTGCGGTTGGCGCCGCTCTCCCAGGTGACGTTGCCGGCGGCGTCCTTGCGGACGTACTTGTACGCGAAGGACGTGCCGGGCGGGAGCGTGACGTCGAGCTTCCAGACGGGGTAGGCGGCCGGGTCGAGCTTGAGCGCGCCGCCGGTGTTCCAGGCACCGAGTTCGGCGCGGTCGCCGACAACGTGGATGTTCTGGCCGGGAACGGTGGTGGCGTTGACGGCGAAGGCGGCTCCGGTCGCCACCGGGGCCGGGGCCGGGGTACCGGAGCAGGTGCGGGCGCCCACGTGCAGCGCGACGGCGGTCCCCGCCCCGAGCGTGGCGGTGAACCGACCGCCGGAGTCCACGGTCACCGCGCGCCCGCTCTGCACGTCGCAGTAGTCGCCGGCCGGGAGGGAGGTCTGGAAGGTCCGGCTCAGGGCGCTCGTCTCGTGGTTGATCGCCACGTACGCCTTGGAGCCGCGCCCGAAGGCGATCTGATCGCCGCCGTTGTCCCACCAGTCGGTGACGGCCTGCCCGCGGGCCGTGTTGCGGAAGGCGACCATGGAGGAGATCTCCCGCCAGGCGTGCTGGCACTTCCACCCGTCGGAGTAACAGGCGTTCACCGTACCGCCGTTGGGCGGCCCGGCGTCCTTGTCGGTCCACTCGTAGCCGGAGTGCACGTCGGGGGATCCGTAGGGCCAGGCCAGCATGAACACGCCGGCGAGCGTGTAGGCGGAGCCGTCCTTGTAGGTGAGGGTGTCGCCGCCGCGCTCGGTGTCGTGGTTGTCGACGAAGACACCGGACTGCGCGCTCGGCATGTACCCCCAGGCCTCGCCGAAGTTCTTCAGGTAGGCGAGGTTCTCGTTCTGGAAGACGCGCTTCAGGTCGCGGGCGTACCGGAACTCCTGCACGTCGCCGTTGCCGAGGTACTCGGAGGGCGAGACGGCCTCGCCGGCGCCGTAGATGGCTTCCTGCTTCCAGTACACGGAGGGGTTCGTCAGCCGGGACTTGATGTTCGCGAGGTCGGCGGCGGGCATGTGCTTGGCGGCGTCGATCCGCAAGCCGTCCACCCCGAGGGACAGCAGGTCGTTGAGATACCCGGCGATCCGGCCGCGGACGTACTCCTCGCCCGTGTCGAGGTCGGCGAGCTGCACGAGCTCGCAGTTCTGGACGTTCGCCTTGTCCTGGTAGTTGGAGATCGTCGCCCGGCAGTCGTCCATGTCGGACCCGGAGTAGGTGCCCGGGTAGTCGTACTTCTTGTAGGTGGAGCCGCCGGTCCCGGTGTAGGTGGCGCCGGCGTCCGCCGGTCCGGCCATGTGGTTGATCACCGAGTCGGCGACGACCTTCACGCCGGCGGCGTGGCAGGTGTCGACCATGCTCTTGAAGGCCGTCCGGTCGCCGAGCCGCCCGGCGATCTTGTAGCTGACGGGCTGGTAGGAGGTCCACCACTGGCCGCCCTGGACGTGCTCCTGGGGCGGCGACACCTGCACGTAGCCGTATCCGGCGGGACCGAGGCTGTCGGTGCAGGCCTTGGCCACGGAGTCGAAGCGCCACTCGAAGAGGACGGCGGTGACGTCCTTCTGCCCGGGGGGCACGGCCTGCGCCTGCGGCGCGACGGCGGTGAGGGTGCCTGCCGCGAGTGCGGCGGCGGCGAGTGCCGTGGTGGCGCTGAAAAGAGTTGCAGCTCTGGCGGCTCTGGCAGGCATGCGGGGGCCTCCTGGCGGAAGAGGTGGGGATTGGAGCGACCGTAGGTGCCAGGCAGGAGGGCTGCAAGGGTTTGCGCAAGAGATTGCAGAATTGTTTCCGAGGCGTGTCCGCTGGACGGCGCCCCTGGACTCGGGCCCCACCGCGGCGAGTTCACCCCTCGGCACACGCCCGCGATTCCGTCCCTGTTCGGGCAGCGGCCGGCTTCACGGCCCGCACCGCCGGGGCGGTACCGATGATTCGATTTCAATTCGCTCCTCATTTCTCAGCGTCTGCGACCCGTCTGGGGCTGGTCTCGCACCGGATCGCCACGCGCTTCTCCTCGACGGCGTCCGGTGGCCGTCCGGGGTGACTCAAACTCCTCGACAACGTGGAGAGCAGGCTGGACAGCTTCATCGCGGCAGGCCGCCGGGCCCTGGAGGTCCACCCGACCGGAGCGGGCACAGGATGTCGGGTGCGGCAGGCTGGGTGCTTCCTAACGTGGTGATCGAAAGGGAAGGAGACCGGGGTTGCTGGATCGGCTGAACCAGGCCATGGAACACATCGAGGGTCACCTCGACCGGGACATCGACGTGGCCGCGCTGGCGCGGATCACGGTCACGTCGGAGTACCACTTCCGGAGGCTGTTCTCGTCGCTGGCGGGGATGCCGCTGTCGGAGTACGTCCGACGCCGTCGGCTCACGGTCGCGGGGGCCGAAGTCCTGGCCGGCAGGCCGACCTTGTTGGAGATCGCGATCCGCTACGGCTACGCCTCGGGCGAGGCCTTCGCCCGGGCGTTCCGCGCCGTGCACGGCATCGGCCCCGGCGAGGCCAGGCGTACCGGCGCGGCCCTGACCTCGCAACCCCGGTTGTCCTTCCGCCTCACCGTCGAAGGGAACAGCACCATGCGCTACCGCATCGTGGAGAAGGAAGCATTCCGGGTCGTGGGCAGGAAGGCCCGCGTCCCGCTGATCTACCAGGGCGTCAACCCGCACATCGCCGAGCACATCCGGAGCATCCCGCCGGAGAAGATGCTGGAGATCGCCAAACTCTCGGACCAGGACCCGGAGGGCGTGGTGTCGGCGACCGTGCGCCTGTCGGACGGCTTCGAGGAGGGCAGCGAACTCGACTACTACCACGCCGTGGTCACCACCACCCCCGAGCTGCCCGAGGACCTCGACGTACTGGACTGCCCGGCGGGCACCTGGGCCGTGTTCGAGAACACCGGCCCGTTCCCGCAGGCCCTACAGCAGATGTGGGGCGACGTGGCCGCCCAATGGATGCCGTCCAACCCGTACGAGTACCGTCCGGGACCGGAGATCCTGCGTACCCGCCCGTCACAGGACGACCCGGCGCAGTCCAACGCACAGCTGTGGATCCCGGTGACCCGGACCACCCTCTGAGACGTCGGCCAACGACCGCCCCTTTGACCCGCCTATCAGCCCCAGACGGGTCGCGGACGCTGAGAAATGAGGAGCGCGTAGCGATGTGACGCGCCCTTCCCCCCGATGGGGCGCTTGTGGTCGGCATTTGGGGCGGGGTGGCCGCCTGCCCGGCCCGGCCGGTGGTCTGGAGGGGCTGATGGGGAGCGGGCCCGCTGGGCCGGAGTCGGGTCGGACATCGCTGTCCCGCCCGGTGGTTGCTGTTCCTCCCGGCCCGTTCTTTTGGGGGTTTCCCGTTGGTCCTTGTCTTTCCGTGGCGGGTCGGTCTGTCAAGGGTCGCCGAAGGCGATCGCGCAGCGACGCGACGACGAAGGAGGAGCGCCCTTGACAGGCCGGCCCGACGCGGAAGGACAGTGGGACCGACGGGAAACCCCAACCCTCTCTGGCTGCCGACCGGCCGGGGCGCCGACCACCCCCACCCCCCGACCGCAGGCAAGGGGGCGGGTGGGCAAGCACGGGCCAAGGGAGCCGGGCCGAGGGTGCAGAAGTCCCGATCGCGCGTGAACCCGTACCGGCACCCCTGAGACACCGGCCCCCCTAAGACACCGGCGCCTGCCCCGTGGACCCCCGCACCACCAGCTCCGGCTGGAAGACGTACTCGGTCCTCTGGACCGGGGTGCCCGAGACCGCCTCCAGGAGGGCGCCCACCGCGGCCGTGGCCATCGCGCGGACCGGTTGGCGGACCGTGGTCAGTGGGGGGTCCGTGAAGGCGATCAGGGGGGAGTCGTCGAAGCCGACCACCGAGACGTCCTCCGGGACCCGCAGGCCGCGTTCCCTCGCCGCCCGGATCACGCCGAGGGCCATCGGGTCGCTGCCGCAGACGATGCCCGTGCAGCCGCGTTCCAGCAGGGCCATGCCCGCGGCGTGGCCGCCCTCGACCGTGAACAGGGTGCGCTGGACCAGGCCTTCGGCGTCCGCCGACGGAACGGCGGACAGGAAGCCCTGCTCCTTGCGTGCCGACGGGACGTAACGCGTCGGCCCTATCGCGAGGCCGATCCGCCGGTGGCCCAGGTCCTCCAGGTGTCGTACGGCCATCTCGGCCGCCGCCCGGTCGTCCGGGGAGATGAAGGGCGCGTTGACGGCCTCGTTGAAGCCGTTGATCAGGACGAAGGGGACCCCGCGCGCCGCCAGTCGCTGGTAGCGGGACGGATCCGCGGACGAGTCGGCGTGGAGGCCCGACAGGAACACGATGCCCGTGACCCCGCGCTCCTCCAGCTGCTCGACCAGCTCGTCCTCCGTCGCCCCGCCCGGGGTCTGCGTGCACAGCACCGGCGTGTACCCGTGCCCGGCCAGCGCCTGCTCGATGACCTGCGCGAACGCCGGGAAGATCGGGTTGGTGAGCTCCGGGATCAGCAGCCCGACCAGGCCGTTGCTGCGCCGCTTGAGCCGTACGGGACGCTCGTAGCCCAGCAGGTCCAGCGCGGCCAGCACCTTGTGACGGGTGCCGGCCGCGACGCCCGCCTTGCCGTTGAGCACGCGGCTGACGGTCGCCTCGCTGACCTGGGCCTGCGAGGCGATGTCCGTCAGCCGCAGCGGGGAGCCCGACGGGGAGGTCACACCTGCCACCACACCGTGCTGTCGGCGGGGAGGACGTCCGTGTCGCCCGCGGACAGCACCGTGCTGGCCAGGAGGACCCGGGTGCCCGGCGCCGCCGGCATGCGGACGTCCTCGGCCGTCGTGTTGGCCGTGCACACGAAGTCCCCGCGGCGGAAGGCCAGTACGCCCCGCGGCGCCTCCAGCCACTCCACGCCCTCGCCCGCGCCCAGCTCCGGCCGCTCGCGCCGCAGGCGCAGGGCGGTGCGGTACAGCTCCAGGGTGGAGTCGGGGTCGCCGGTCTGGGCGGCCACGCTCAGGCCGGCCCACTCGGCCGGCTGGGGCAGCCAGCTGCCGCCGGTGCCGAAGCCGTACGGGGCCTGGTCGCCCGACCACGGGATCGGCACGCGGCAGCCGTCGCGCAGCCCGTCCTGGCCGTTGGCCTTGAAGAAGGAGGGGTCCTGGCGCACCTCGTCCGGGAGGTCGGTGACCTCGGGCAGGCCGAGTTCCTCGCCCTGGTAGACGTACGCGGATCCCGGCAGGGCCAGCATCAGAAGCGCGGCGGCGCGGGCCCGGTCCAGGCTGCCGTAACGGGTGCGGTGGCGCACGACGTCGTGGTTGGACAGCACCCAGGTGGTCGGGGCGCCGACCGGGCGCATCGCGTCGAGGGACTCGTCGATGGTGGCGCGCAGCGCCTCGGCGTCCCAGCCGGTGTTCAGGTAGTGGAAGTTGAAGGCCTGGTGGAGCTCGTCGGGGCGCAGGTACAGGGCGGTGCGGTCGGCGCTGGGGGTCCAGGCCTCGGCGACGCCGATGCGGTCGCCCGCGTACTCGTCCAGGACCTTGCGCCACGACCGGTAGATCTCGTGGACGCCGTCCTGGTCGAAGAAGGGCAGCACCTGGTTGCCGAGGAGCTTGAGCTGCTCGCCGCGGCCGAGGTCGGGCAGACCGGGGGCCTTGACGAGGCCGTGGGCGACGTCGATGCGGAAGCCGTCGGCGCCGAGGTCGAGCCAGAAGCGCAGGATGGAGCGGAACTCGTCCTGGACGGCGGGGTGTTCCCAGTTGAAGTCGGGCTGTTCGGGGGCGAAGAGGTGCAGGTACCACTCGCCGGGGGTGCCGTCCGGCTCCGTGACGCGCGTCCAGGCCGGACCGCCGAAGATCGACTCCCAGTCGTTCGGCGGTTCCGCGCCGTCGGCCCCCCGGCCCGGGCGGAAGTGGAAGCGCTCGCGCAGTGGCGTGCCGGGGCCTTCGCGCAGCGCCTGCTTGAACCATTCGTGCTGGTCGGAGCAGTGGTTGGGGACGAGGTCGACGATGATCCGCAGGCCCAGTGCGTGGGCTTCGCGGATCACGGCGTCGGCGTCGTGCAGGGTGCCGAACATGGGGTCGATGGCCCGGTAGTCGGCGACGTCGTAGCCGGCGTCGGCCTGCGGGGAGGCGTAGAAGGGGCTGAGCCAGACGGCGTCGACGCCCAGTTCCTTCAGGTAGGGCAGTCGGCTGCGGATGCCTTCGAGGTCCCCCATGCCGTCCCCGTTGGAGTCGGCGAAGCTGCGCGGATAGACCTGGTAGATCACCGCTTCTCTCCACCAGCCGGGCAGGGTGCCGGTGGAGGTGGGGAGTGCGTCGGCGAGGTGCTGGGTCATGGTGTCCTTGAAGAGATCGGGCCGGAACGACGGGCGGGCAGGGTGGTCAGCCCTTGGTGGCGCCCGCCGTCATCCCGGCGACGAGGTGACGCTGGGCGAAGACGAAGAAGATCGCTGCGGGGATGGCGATGAGGACGGAAGCCGCGCTCATGGCGCCCCAGTTGGAGGTGTACTGCGTGACGAAGGTCTGCAGTCCGCCGGCCAGGGTGAGGTTCTCGTCGCCGACCATGAAGGCGGAGGCGTACGCGACTTCGCCCCAGGCGGTGATGAAGGCGTAGAAGCCGGTGACGGCGAGGCCGGGCTTGGCGAGCGGCAGGATGAGGCGCCAGAAGGTGCCGAAGGGGTTGAGTCCGTCGACGCGGCCGGATTCGTCGATCTCGACCGGGATGCTGTCGAAGAAGCCCTTCATCATCCAGGCGCAGAACGGCACGGCGATGGTGAGGTACGTGATGATCAGCCCGACGGGCTGGTTGAGCAGCCCGAGGTCGCCCATCAGGTTGTAGAGCGGGACGATGAGGATCGCCATCGGGAACATCTGCGTGATGAGCAGGGTCCACATCAGGGGCTTCATGCCGGGGAACTTGAACCGGCTGACCGCGTATCCGGTGGTGGCGGCGATGAACACACCGAGGACGGTGGTGACGCCGGCGACGAGGACGGAGTTCGCGAACCAGCTCAGGAAGTGGCTCGACTCCAACAGGTAGCGGTAGTTCGCGAGCGTGGGTTCCTTGACGAAGTCGGTGGTGATCGCGTACTTCGCCGGCTTGAGCGAGGTCAGCAGGATCCAGAGCACCGGGAAGACGGCGATGACGGACGCGACGACGAGGGTCGCGTGCAGGCCGACGGACGCCAGGGGGGAGCGGCGGCCCCGGCCCCGGGCGGTGGCGGACTTCGTGGTCATGGTCACCACACCTCTCCCTGCTTGCGCAGCGAGCGCCGGTAGACCAGCGCGAAGATCATGAGCAGCAGGAGGATCAGCACGCCCCAGGTCGCGGAGACGGCGAAGTCGCGCGGGCTGGTGATGAAGGCCTCGCGGAAGGCCTGGGTCACCAGGATCTCGGTGGAGTCGCCCGGTCCGCCCCGCGTGAGCAGGAAGATCACCGGGAACATGTTGAAGGTCCAGATGGTCGAGAGCAGGATCACCGTCATGCTCACGGCGCGCAGCCCGGGCAGGGTGATGTGGCGGAACCGCTGCCACGCGGAGGCCCCGTCCATCTCGGCGGCCTCGTACAGCTCGCCGGGGATGGACTGCATTCCGCCGAGCAGGGCGACCATCATGAAGGGGACGCCGAGCCAGACGTTGACGGCGATGACGGAGAACTTGGCCCAGGTCGGGTCGTCGAGCCACGGGATCGCGGCGATGCCGCCGCCGTCGAGCACCTTGTTGAGGATGCCGTTGTCGCGGTTGAAGAGGAACCGCCAGGCGAAGACGGAGACGAAGCCGGGGACGGCCCAGGGCAGGATCAGCGCCATCCGGTAGGCGGCGCGCCCGCGGAACTCCCGGTTGAGCATGTTGGCCAGGACCAGGCCGAGCGTGAAGGTGACCGACACGCAGCCGACGGTCCACAGCACCGTCCACACCAGCCGCTGCAGGAACACCGGGTCGCCGAGGACGGCCGTGTAGTTGTCGAGCCCGACGAACTCGTACGTGGCCTCGATGTGGCGGACGCCGATGGTGCGGGAGACGTTGCGTTCGTTGGCGTTGGTCAGCGACAGGTAGACGCCCTTGACCAGCGGCCAGCCGATGATCACGCCGAGGACGAGCACCACCGGGGCGACCATGGCCCAGGCGTACCAGTGGGTGGCGAGGGCGCGCCTCAGACCACCTGTGTTCCTGCCGTCGGTCCTTCGCCCAGTCCTGCGGCTCCGGCCGCGGGCGACGCCGGTGTTCCCGGTGTCGTCGCCCGCGGCCTTCGCCACCGACTGGCTGGTGTGAGCAGCCATCTGTGTCTACTACTTCCAACCCTTGAGGATCTTGCGGAACTCGACGCCGGCCGCCTTGGCCGCGTCCTCCGGGCTGGAGACCCCGGTGATCGCCTTGGTGTATTCGACCTTCAGCGGCTCGAAGAGGGAGCCGTTCTCCGGGATCCAGGCGCGCTCGACGGCCTTGTCGACGGCCGGCTTGAAGAAGGCGACCATCTCGCTGTTCTTCACGTCCGGCTGGTCGTAGGCGGCGGTGCGGGTGGGGAGCAGGCTGAGCTCCTTGGCGGACTGCACCTGCACCTCCTGCGAGGTCATGTACTCGACGAAGGCGTGCGCGGCCTCGCGGTTCTTGGAACCGGCGTAGACGGCGAGGTCGTGGCCGCCCTGCGGGGCGCCGGCCTTGGCGGAGCCGGCCGGGACGGCGGCGATGCCCAGGTTGGCCTTGTCCTTGAACTGATCGCCCGCGTAGGTGTCGGCGACGGCCCACGGACCGTTGATCATCATGGCCGCCTCGCCGGTCTTGAAGGCGGTCTGCATGTTGGTCCAGCCGTCGGTGGCGTTGGTGATCGCGGCGCCGGAGGTGACCAGGTCGCGGGCGGTCTTGAAGGCCTTGACGCCCGCCGCGTTGTCGACCGTGACGGTCTTGTTCTTGGCGTCGACGAGGTCGCCGCCCTCGCCGTAGATCAGCGGGAGGAACCAGTAGGAGTCGTCGCCGCGCAGGTAGAGGCCGGCCTTGCCGGTCTTGCCCTTGATCGCGGCGGCGGCGGTCTTCAGCTCCTCCAGGGTGGTGGGGGGCTGGACGCCGGCGTCGGCGAGCATCTTCTTGTTGTAGAAGAGGCCGAGGGTGTCGATGACCTGCGGGACGGCGTAGGTCTTGCCCTCGAACTTGCCGCTGGCCGCGGCCTGCTTCAGGAATTCGGCGTCGACCTTCTTCGCGGTGTCGGCCGGGACCTCGTCGAGGTAGCCGAGGGAGGCGAAGTCGGCGACCCAGCCGACGTCGGCGCGGATCACGTCGGGGGCGTCGGAACCGCTGCTGAAGGCGTTCTTGACCTTGTTCTGCGCGTCGCCGTAGGGGACGTTCACGTACTTGACGGTGACCTTCGGGTGCTTCGCGGTGAACGCCTCGGCGATCTTCTGGAAGCTGGCCTTCTCGGCGTCGTTCGACGTGTCCCACCAGGTGACCGTGCCGGACAGCTCGCCGCCGGACTTGGTCTCGCCACCGTCGCCCTTGGTGTCACCGCCGCAAGCCGTCGCCGCGAGCGCCAGGGTCGCGACCAGCGCGGTGGCCGCTATGCCACGCCGCATATGAACTCCTTCGATGGATCCCGGCCGCGCCCGTGCGGTCCCGAGTTGCAGGGAACGTAACAAGCCTGCAAGCCGTCCGAAAGAGCTTGCGGCAATTTTCTGCAAGACGAGCCGATCGTTACATCCGTGTGTCCGTACGGTTGCCGCAGCTTGCTGTTAGTTCGAGTCACCTTCGAGCGTCCGGGCCCGCAACCACGGGGCGTGTACTCGCGTTGACCCCGATATGACCCATGAGCTGACCGCCTCCCGGCTTGCAAGCGCTTCCAGCAACGCGACCGCGAGTACGGCCGCGAGCGGCGGCTGGTGGCGCGATGCCGTCATCTACCAGGTCTACGTACGCTCCTTCGCGGACAGCGACGGGGACGGCGTAGGGGACCTGCGCGGGGTGCGCGAGCGCCTCCCGCACCTGGCCCGCCTCGGGGTCGACGCGGTGTGGCTGACCCCCTTCTACGTCTCCCCGCAGGCGGACGGCGGCTACGACGTCGCCGACTACCGGGCCGTCGACCCGCTCTTCGGGGACCTCGCCGACGCCGACGAGCTCATCGCGGCCGCGCACGCGCTCGGGCTGCGGGTGATCGTCGACGTGGTCCCGAACCACACCTCCGCCGAGCACCCCTGGTTCCGGGAGGCCCTGCGCTCCGGGCCGGGGGACGGCGCCCGCGCCCGCTACCACTTCCGCCCGGGGCGGGGGGCCGACGGCGAGCTCCCGCCCAACGACTGGGAGTCCGTCTTCGGCGGCCCCGCCTGGACGCGACTGCCGGACGGCGACTGGTACCTGCACCTCTTCGCCCCCGAGCAGCCCGACCTGAACTGGGAGCACCCCGAGGTCGCCGAGGAGCTCGACTCCGTGCTGCGCTTCTGGCTCGACCTCGGCATCGACGGCTTCCGCGTCGACGTCGCCCACGGCATGGTCAAGGCCCCGGGCATGCCCGACATCGGCCGCGGCGCCCAGGCCACCCTCATCGGCACCGAGCCGCTCCCCTTCTTCGACCAGGACGGCGTCCACGAGATCCACCGCTCCTGGCGCCGCCTCCTCGACTCCTACGAGGGCGGGCGCATCGGGGTCGCCGAGGCCTGGGCCCCCACGTCCGAGCGGCTCGCCCTCTACGTCCGTCCCGACGAGCTGCACCAGGCCTTCAACTTCCGCTTCCTGAACTGCCCGTGGGACCCGGACCGGCTGCGCACCGTCATCGACGAGTCCCTGGCCGCCACCGCCTCGGTCGGCGCCCCGACCACCTGGGTGCTGTCCAACCACGACGTCGTACGCCACCGCACCCGTTACGGCAGCCTGGACCGGGCCCGCGCCGCCGCCCTGCTGATGCTGGCCCTGCCGGGATCCGCGTACGTCTACCAGGGCGAGGAACTCGGCCTCCCGGAGGTCACGGACCTCCCCGACGAGGCCCGCCGGGACCCCGCCTTCCTGCGCACCGCCGGCCAGGACGGGCTGCGCGACGGCTGCCGGGTGCCGCTGCCGTGGGCCGGCTCGGAGCCCCCGTACGACTTCGGGCCCGGCGGCACCTGGCTGCCGCAGCCCGACGGCTGGGGCGAACTCGGCGTCGCCGCCCAGACCGGCGACCCGCACTCCACCCTGGAGCTCTACCGCGCCGCCCTGGAACTGCGCCGGGCCATGCCGGGCCTGGGCTCACCGGAGGCCGGGCCGCTGACCTGGCACTCCGCACCGGAGGGGGTGCTCCTCTTCACCCGGCCCGGTTTCGCGTGCACCCTCAACACCCGCCCGACGCCGGTCGAACTCCCGGCGCCGGGTCGACCCGTACTGTCCAGCGCCCCGGTGGAGACGGACGGCCGCACCGTCCGCCTTCCCGCGGATTCGTGCACTTGGTGGGCCTTGTGAGGTGGGAGCCGGTACAGTCCAGTCCCGTGACCGCACGGCTAGCCGACATCGCAGCCCAGGCGGGGGTCAGCGAAGCCACAGTCAGCCGCGTGCTCAACGGCAAGCCCGGTGTGGCCGCGGGCACCCGCGAGTCCGTGCTGGCCGCGCTCGACGTGCTCGGCTACGAGCGCCCCGTGAAGCTGCGCCAGCGCAGCGCGGGGCTCGTCGGTCTGATAACGCCCGAACTGGACAACCCCATCTTCCCGGCGCTCGCCCAGGTCATCGGCCAGGCCCTGACGCGGCAGGGGTACACGCCCGTCCTCGCCACGCAGACGCCCGGCGGGTCCACCGAGGACGAACTGACCGAGATGCTCGTGGACCGCGGGGTCTCCGGGATCATCTTCGTCTCCGGTCTGCACGCCGACACCACCGCCGACATGGGTCGTTACGACCAGCTGCGCGGGCAGGGCGTCCCGTACGTCCTCATCAACGGCTTCTCCGACAAGGTGCAGGCGCCCTTCGTCTCCCCCGACGACCGGGCCGCGATGCAGCTCGCCGTCACCCACCTCACCGCGCTCGGCCACACCCGGATCGGGCTGGCGGTCGGGCCGAAGCGGTTCGTGCCGGTGCTCCGCAAGATCGAGGGCTTCCGACTCGGGATGAAGGAGCGGCTCGGGCTCGACGAGGCCGAGGTGGAGGAGCTGATCCAGCACTCCCTCTACACCCTGGAGGGCGGCCAGGCCGCCGCCTCCGCGCTGATCTCGCGGGGCTGCACTGCGGTGGTGTGCGCGAGCGACATGATGGCGCTCGGCGCTATCCGGGCCGCCCGGCAGCAGGGCCTCGGGGTCCCGCAGGACGTGTCGGTGGTCGGCTTCGACGACTCCCCGCTCATAGCGTTCACGGACCCGCCGCTGACCACCATCCGGCAGCCCGTGCAGGCCATGGGGCAGGCCGCGGTCCGGACGCTACTGGAGGAGATCGGCGGGACGCCGGCTCCGCACAGCGAATTCGTCTTCCTGCCGGAGCTGGTGGTGCGCGGCTCCACGGCCTCCGGCCCCGGGCAGACACGGGGGCGGAGTCGCCCCTAGGGCTCCGGGACCGCCGGTGTCGTCCCCAGGGCGGAGAGGCTGCGGCCAAGACCGTCCCGAGGGATGATCGGAGGCGAGAACGGATCTGGCAGACTCTTTTCCCATGGGTGAAGCGAGCGTGAAGACACTGGAAACCCGGACGGATGTCTCGTCACCCACCGTGACCGAGAGCGAGAACCGCCCGGGGTCGGACCGCGCCCTGCTCGCCCGGCTGCGTTCGCCGCGCCGGCCGCGGATCTGGTTCGAGGTCCTGCTCATCGCGGTCAGCTACTGGACGTACTCGTTGATCCGCAACGCGGTGCCCGAGCAGAAGGCGGCCGCCCTCGCGAACGCCGACTGGATCTGGCGCGTCGAGCACGATCTCGGCATCGCCGTGGAGAAGTCCGTCAACCACGCCGTCGATTCGGTGACGTGGTTGATCGTGGGCATGAACTACTACTACGCCACGCTCCACTTCATCGTGACCATCGGCGTACTGGTGTGGATCTACCGCTTCCATCCGGGGCGTTACGCGGCCACGCGCCTGATCCTCTTCGCCACCACGGGCGTGGCCCTGCTCGGCTACTACTTCTTCCCGCTCGCGCCGCCCCGGCTGATGAGCGGGCAGGACTTCGTGGACACCGTGGTGGTGCACCACACCTGGGGTTCCATGGCCTCCGGCAACCTCAAGCAGATGTCGAACCAGTACGCCGCCATGCCCTCGATGCACATAGGGTGGTCGCTCTGGTGCGGGCTGACGATCTTCGCGGTCGCCTCGGCCCCGTGGGCCCGGATCCTGGGCCTGCTCTACCCGACGGCGACGCTCGTCGTCATCGTGGCCACCGCCAACCACTTCTGGCTCGACGCGGTGGGCGGCATGCTCTGCCTGACCTTCGGCTACCTCGTCTCGCGCGCCTGGTACGGCTCCCTCCCGCACCGGCTTCCGCGCCACCCCGAGCCCGCGGGCCCGCACCCGGCCTCGGATCTCCTGAACCGCTTCCGCGCCCGCGCCTGAGGCAGACGAGCCGGGTCGACCGGGGCTCACCGCGCCCCTCCCTTCGGTCGGACGAGCGGATTCGGCCTCCTCGACCCCGGCCCGGATCCGCCCCGCCCGGCTCCACAACCGGAATTCCGGAATGCGACCGCTTCGTCGGCAACCCCTTTTCCTTGAGGCACCGGAAAAAATCGGCCGACAGAAAGGCCCTCGACATCAGGGCCGGGCAGCCGGGGATCGAGCCGCCGAAATGGCACGGCATGCCCCCCTGGGGCATGCGGGATCAACGCGACCACAGGTTGAAATCGAGAGCGGCGCACCTGTACTCGGGAACAGTAGCGGGATTCCGGCCGACCATGATCCACTCCTCGACGTCGAGGACCACCCCAACGGTTGAGATCTCGGCTGCTCGAAGCCACACCGATTCAACCGAAAGAGACGGACGATGAAGCTCCGAGAATCCCTGCGCGCCTTCGCCGCGGTCGGCCTGACCCTCGGCGCCATCGCGGCCGGCGCCGGCTCCGCCTCGGCCGCCGCGAAGGACGGCTGGCTGAACAAGGGCGAGCTCGGCCTGTTCTGCTACGAGGACCGGGTGAACTCCGTCCTCGACCTCTACGACTACGACGAGGACTTCTCGAACGACTACTTCAAGGGTTCGCAGAGCTGCGCCGGGCACAGCACGAACGACTGGACGGAGTCCTTCTCCAACAACGACAGCTACTCCTGGGACGTCTACACCGACTGGCGGGGCTACGGCTACAAGCGCTGGATCGACGTCGCCGAATTCGGGAACTTCGACGCCACCCACCGCAACAAGTCCTCCTCGGCCTTCCCCCGCGTCGTCTAGGAGCGACCGCCCGGCCGGCACGTGAGGAACGGCAGCGCCGGGCGGAGCTGCCGTTCTCGCATCCCAGTCATCCCCATCGGAGCCACCATGCCCTCGACGCGATCCGCTCTCCCCGCCCTGACGGCCTCCGCAGCCGCGCTGGCGCTCCTCCTGACCGGGTGCTCGCGGTCCGGCGACGGGGACTCCGGCGAGGAGCCCGCGATCGGCTCCGTGCCGACGATCCTGGAAAGCCGGAGCCTGGCCTTCCCGATCTCCGCGTACCTCCCGGACGACAGGCAGCAGGGCACCCTCGCGCAGGCGCAGGACCTCCTCATCGACCAGTGCATGCAGCGCTACGGCTTCCGCTACCAGGAGATGCGCAAGCCCGGACCGGACGCGGGCCAGAACGACAACAGCCGGCGTTACGGGATCTCCGACCCGACCGAGGCGGCCGGGCTCGGCTACGACAATCCTCGGGTCGCCCGCTCCCAGAAGCCTCCCCGGCCGACATACGGACCCAACGAGGAACTGGTGCTGGACGGACTCCAGGTGGATCCGTCCACGCAGTTCCCGACGAGCCAGGAGGAGGCGGAGAAGTCCGACGTGGCGACCACGGTCGTCGGCGGCCGAAAGGTACCGGCGGGCGGCTGCAAGCGCGAGAGCGCGCTCAAGCTGCACTCGCCCACCAAGGACACGGTGCGGTCCATGGACGCGCAGGGCTTCGGCCTGGACGCCTACTCCCGCTCCCGCAAGGACAGCAGGGTCGTCGGGGCCTTCAAGTCCTGGAGCGCCTGCATGGGCAGGTACGGGTACACCGTCGACAACCCGATGGACCAGCCGCCCGGCATCGACAACTCCAACATCAGGAGCCCGCAGGCCATCGCCATGGCCAAGCAGGACGTCGACTGCAAGAGGGAGACCAACCTCGTGGGCATCTGGTACACGGTCGAACTCGCCTACCAGAAGCGCGTCATCGAGCAGAACGCCGAGACCCTGGACCGGGCGAAGAAGCAGCTCGACGAGCGGATGAAGCTGGCCGGCTCGGTGATCGCCGGCTCCTGATCGGCAGAGCGGGACGGGCAGGGCGCCGGGATGGCGCACGCAGTGGCCACGGGGCCGCCCGCACCGTCAGCGCACGGCTCCGGCGACGCGTCCGGCGGGACAGAGCGGAATGCGGTGGTGCACGGCGAGCAGGCACACCTGGACGCGGGATATGCCGCCCAGCTTCCCGCGCATGTTCTCCAGGTGGAACTTCACGGTCCGAACGGTCATTCCGAGGGCTTTCGCCAGCTCGCCGTTCGAAGGTCCACACGCCATGGCGTGGAAGACCTGGAGTTCCCGATCCGTGAGATCGGGTATCCGAAGGAATCCCCGACGGATCCACTCAGCCCCTCTCCCCCATTCCTCCCGGTCATCGCTTTCGCAGTACGGACAGCGGGGTTGAATTTCCCCCGACCCGTCGCCGTCGACACCAAAGCCCACAGCACCCCCCGGCGCTCATTCGTCATGCGGCCGTGATCATAACCTTCGGCGGAGCCCCGGGGCACTGGACGTTACGTCCACACCTGAGGGGGCGTCACCATCGATTCGTCCGACGCCTTCAGGGGAATTGCCGGGACGAATATCGGACGGAACAACCGGTCCGGCCGGCCCGACCGGTCCGGAAATCGCAACCGGCGGGTGCGGTCGGAGGGTGGGCCCGGCCGGGTCTCCGCGATCGGGAGGTGGTCCACGAGAGTCCGGGCCGACGGCCGCCATGGCGTGACATGCATCACGGCTCGCCCGCCAATGCGGGGTGTCCACGAGAGACTTCACGCCATCGACATTTCGATATTTGTCCGTTTTGGACTCGACATTCCCCTCAACCGTGGGAACGGAATGTGCGATACCGGCCACTCCGTCGTCGACCCGCCTGGTCACGGCCGGTTCTGAGAACCCCTCAGGCGGTTGCGGCAGTGATCAGATCGTGACCATGCACGATCTCCGGCCCGTTTCAAGCCGGGATTCGAAGGCCCCGGGCACCTCCGAAACGGAAACTTGCCAGGCCGTTGGAGGGCTTTTAAGAATGGCGGCCACTCCGGTGGCCCCGCGGTTCGGGCTCCGGGAGCTTCGCGATCACCGAGTGAGGTCACGCATGCAGAAGCATCGGAAGAAGAAGCCCTACAGGAAATTGGTCATAGCCGTCGGCGTCCTGGGCGTCGTCGCTGTTCCCACGGTCGCCGTGGCCTGCTGGAACACGCAGGACACCGACCGGACGCAGAGCGCGAGCGGCCAGGAGGAGCGCCCCTGGCAGTACGCGACCCCCTCGGCCTCCCCGAGCTCCCTCGCACCTGTGGTCCTCCCGACCCCGAGCAGCACGCCGACCGCCTCGCCCAGCAGCCCCGCGGCCTCCGCGCAGCCGGTCGTGCGGACGACGCCCCCGGCGAAGCCTCAGCCTGAGCCGACGAAGGCGCCGGCCGCCACGCGGAAGCCGGCGCCCGCGCCCGCGCCGCCGAAGACCTCCGTCCCGGCGCCTTCCGGCTCCGCCGCCGCCGTGCTCTCGCTCGTCAACCAGGAGCGCGCCGCCGCCGGCTGCCCGGCCCTGACCCTCAACGCGAAGCTCACCAAGGCCGCACAGGACCACAGCGCGGACATGGCGGCCCACGCCAACATGTCCCACACCGGCTCCGACGGATCCGACCCGGGCACGCGCATCACCCGCGCCGGATACGCGTGGAGCTCGTACGGCGAGAACGTCGCCTACGGCTACAGCACGCCCGAGAAGGTCATGGAGGGCTGGATGAACAGCCCCGGCCACCGGGCGAACATCCTGAACTGCTCCTTCAAGGAGATCGGCATCGGCCTGGCGCAGCCGAACTCCTACTGGACCCAGGACTTCGGTACGGCCCGCTGACGCCCGGCGACGCTCAGCGGTGGGTGACGCGCCCGCCGGACATCGTGAGCCGGATCGGCGTCTCCGCCAGTTCCTCCGGGGTCGCGGTGACCGGGTCGAGCCAGAAGGCCGTCAGGTCCGCCCGGAAGCCGGGAGCGATCCGGCCCGCCACCGCCTCCTCTCCCGCCGCGAGCGCCGCGTGCGAGGTCATGCCCTCCAGGGCCATCAGCCCGGTCAGGCCCCGGCCGGCCGAGGCCGCCCCGAGCGGGCTGCGGGCGGCGACCAGCACCTGGCGGGCGTCGTGGTCGGCGATCGGCCAGTCGGAGCCCAGCGCCAGGACGGCTCCCGCGTCGCGCAGGTCGCGGCAGCGCCAGGCCCGTGCGGCCCGCTCCTCCCCCAGCCGCTTCGACCACTCGTCGGTGTGGTCGGCGCGGGTGGCCCCGGCGTGCGGCGGCTGCATCGAGGCGATCACCCCGAGCTCGGCGAACCGCTTCAGCTGGTCGTCGGGGACGGTCTCGATGTGCTCGATCCGGTGCCGCATCCGGGCCCGGGCGCCGATGCCCGCCACGGTGTCCAGGACGTGGCGGACCGCCGCGTCGCCGATGGCGTGCGTGGCCGTGCGCACTCCGGCCGCGTCCAGGACCCGTACGGCGCGGGCGTAGGCCTCGGGGTCGGGCCAGAAGGCATCGGTGCCCTGGCCGTGGCAGTCGGCGTGCTCCAGCCAGGCGGTGCCCCCCTCGACGGTGCCGTCCATGAAGAACTTCACGCCGTCGACCTGCCAGTGGCGGCCCCGGAGGCGCTGGAGTTCGACGAGCGCGTCGAATTCGCCGTCGTCGGCGCCCGGCATGCACCAGGGGGCCAGTTTCAGGCGCAGCGGCAGGTGGCCCTCGTACTCGACGGTCGACAGGAGGGCGGGGACGTCCCCGTCGCCGAGGTCCATGACGTGGGCGCCGGTGAGGCCGGTGGCGGCCATGTCGTTCAGCAGGCCGACCAGGCTCGCGCGGCGCTGGGCGGCCGACGGCTTGGGTACGAGGGGGCCGACCAGGTCCATCGCGGCGTGCTCGACGAGGTGGCCGGTGGGTCGTCCCTCGCCGTCGCAGACGATCTCGGAACGCTGGGCGAAGGCGCGGGGCCCGGTGATGCCGGCGGCGGCGAGGGCCGCGCCGGAGACGAGGGCGGAGTGGCCGTCGTACAGGCGCAGGAAGGCGGGGGCGCCGTCCAGTGCCTCCTCGATCAGGGTGCGGTCGATGGGGCGGCCGCCGAAGGCGTTGTGGTCGAGGCCGTGGCCGACGACCCAGCCCTTGTTCCGCTGGGCGCCGCGCAGGACGGCACGGAGCTGGCCGAGGTCCCGTACGGCGGACAGGTCGGTGCCGTTGACCATCTCGATGCCCCACACGGGGTGGCTGTGGGCGTCGGTCAGGCCGGGGGTGAGGGTGGCTCCGGCGAGGTCGATCACCTCGGTGCCAGGGCCGCGCCAGTCGCGTACGTCGGAGTCCTCGCCGACGGCGACGACCTCGCCGTCGAGGACGGCTACCGCACCGGCTTCGGGGCGGGCGGGGTCGAGGGTGCGGACGCGGGCTCCGGTGAGGACGGTGTCGGCAGCGGGCACTGCTCTGCTCCTTGGCTGGTGGCGGGTTCTTCGGCGAAACGGGCGTAGACGTCGGGGCGGCGGGTCTTCAGCCGCTGGGCGAGGGTCAGGCCGAGGAGGAAGACGGCGGGGACGAGGGCGACGAGGACGGTGTTGACGGTGGCGGAGGCCGCGGTGAAGAGGTCCACCTTGGAGACGACGAGGAAGATCGCCACGGCGAGGAGCACCGCGGCGGCGACGGGCGCGATCGCCGTGCGCCAGGGCCCTTCGGTGTGCGCGGTGCGGCGGAAGTAGACGGGTACGGCGATGGCCGCGAGCAGCATCAGCGCCATGAGGGCGATCATGCCGGGGGTGTTCACCCAGAGCAGGAGCTGCTGGTACGGGTCGGCGCCGGCGAGCGCGAACCCGAGGACGACCACGGCGCCGAGGGCGGTCTGCGCGAGGCCCGCCCGGTACGGGGAGCGGTGGCGGGGGTGGACACGGCCGAGGGAGGCGGGCAGGACGCCCTCCTCGGCGAGGGCGAGGGCGTAGCGGTTGATGGCGTTGTGGAAGGCGAGGAGGGAGGCGATGACGCTGGTGACGATGAAGACGTGCATCAGGTCGGCCGCCCAGGGGCCGACGTAGGTGGTGATCGCGGTGAAGAACAGCCCGCCGGGGTCGGCTGTGGCGGCGGCGATGACTTCCGTGTCGCCGAAGGCCTGGATGACGGTCCAGACGACGAAGGCGTAGAAGAGGCCGAGGAAGGCGACGGCGATGTAGGTGGCGCGCGGAATGGTCCGGTCGGGGTCGCGGGCCTCGCGGCGGTAGATGACGGTGGACTCGAAGCCGGTGAAGGCTGCGAAGGCGAAGGCCAGCACGGCGGCGGTGCCGGGCACGAGGACGGCGCCGGGGGCGAAACCGGCCGGGGACAGGCCGTGGGCCCCGCCCTTGAGCAGTACGCCGCCCGCCAGCAGGACGAGTATCCCGGTCTCGGCGACGAGCAGGATCCCGAGCAGCTTCGCGCCGAAGTCGATGGAGCGGAAGCCGCCGTACCAGATGACCACGAGCCCGGCGAGGGACACGGGGAGCCAGGGGACGTCGAGGCCGAACAGGGCGCGGCCGGTGTCGGCGGTGGTCGTGCCGAGGAGGCCGTAGACGCCGATCTCCATGCCGTTGTAGCCGATGAGCGCGAGCAGGGCGGCGCCGATGCCGACGCGCTTGCCGAGCCCGCGGGTGATGTACGCGTAGAAGGCGCCGCCGCTGCGGACGTGGCGGCTCATGGTGGTGAAGCCGACGGCGAAGACGGCCAGGGTGATCCCGGCGAGGAGGTATCCGGCGGGGGCGCCGATGCCGCCGAGGAGGATCGCGACGGGGGCGACGCCCGCCATGACGGTGAGGGGGGCGGCCGCGGAGACGACGAAGAAGGAGATGTCGGCGGTGCCGAGCGCCGCGCGGCGGAGCTCTGGTGGGGAGGTGCTTTCGGGCAAGGCGGGGCCCTTCTGCGGGGGAGGCAGAAACCTAAAGGCTTTCGGTTTTCGGCAATGTAGCCTCCACTTCCGGAGTACGGGAAGACCGGACGACCTCATGGCGGGAGAAAAACCGATGGCACGGCCGCGCACCCCCCTGCTCGACCGGCGGCGGATCGCCTCGACGGCCCTGCAACTGGTCGCGGAACAGGGCGAGTTCAGCGTTCCGCAGATCGCCCGGGCGCTCGGCGTACAGACGGGGTCGGTGTACCACCACGTGGACGGCCGGGCAGGGGTGATCGAGCTGATACGGGAGCTGGTGTGCGACCGGATCACCGACGAGGCCCTCACCCTGACCCCCTGGGACCGGGCCCTGGAGGAGTGGGCCCGCTCCTACCGGGCCGCCTTCGCCGCCTACCCCCGGGCCATCCCGCTGCTGATGACCAATCCGGTGCGGGCCCCCAAGGTCCTCGCCCAGTACGAGCGGGCGGTGGCCCTGCTGCGGGAGGCCGGCTTCGCGGAGCCGGAGGTGATGCCGCTGCTGACCGCCCTCGAGAACCTGGTCCTGGGCTCGGCCCTGGACCTCGCGGCCCCGGAGGCCATGTGGGAGCCGACACCGCAGACCCCGCTGCTGGCCGGGGCCCTGGCGGCGGTGGGTCCGGGGCGGCGGGCGGACGCGGCGTTCGAGCTCGGCCTGGCGGGGTTCCTCGCGTACGCGCGGACCCTGCGGGGCGGGGGCCCGGAGTCGTAGGCTGCGGAAAACGATCTTTCCGGTTCCCCCTGGAGGCCCGTCCACATGGCTGTCGTCCACCGCACCACCATGACCCCCGGCAAGCTGGAACTCGTGGCGTCCTGGCTCCCGTCGCAACCTTGGTACGAGGGGGAGCCGGGCCGCGTACCGGAGTTGGCGAAGGCGGGCGGCTTCCGGCTGGACGACCCGGAGGGCGAGGTGGGGATCGAGTTCATGGTCCTCACGGACACGGCGGACGGTGTGACGTACCACGTGCCGTTGACCTACCGCGGCGCCCCGCTGCCCGGCGGCGAGGCCGCCCTCGTCGGCACCTCGGAGCACGGCGTGCTGGGCACCCGCTGGATCTACGACGGCCCCCGGGACCCGGTCCTGTCGGCCCAACTCCGCGCGCTGCTGCGGGGCGAGGCGGTCGCCCAGGACCAGAACGCGAGCGATGCCCCGGACCCGACGGTCCTGGTGGTCCCGGGCGAGGACGCCCCGGACCTCGCCGTGACCCGAGTCCTGCGCGCGGACGCCGGGGCGGCGGAGCCGGGCACCCATGTCTCGGCCACGTGGACGGACCCGGACGGCAAGCCGGTCCGGGGCGTCTTCGCGGCCCTGCGGGCGGAAGCGGAATAGACGTGTCGCGATCTCCGGGGCGGGGCAGGGTGCTGGTTACCCCGAACCCGCCCTGGAGGTCGGCATGGCCCTACAGAAGAGCACAGTCGCGTTGACGGTCGTCGGCGTGGCCGCGGGCGTCGCGGCCTTCGTCGCCGCGTCGGGCAGGGACCGAGCCGCCCTTGGGGACCCCCTCGGCTGGGGCGACGTCCCCGACAGCAGCTGCGGCGGCCCCAACACCTGCGGCACGGAGAGCAGCTGCGGCACCGCCTACTGTGGCAACGGCATGTGAGCGGCCCCGCCCCGCGCCCTGGCGGGCCGCACTGAACCGTCGACTGACGTCAGCCCGCGGCGTGCCGCACGAAGCCGGTCCAGGCGTCGGGGGGCCCCCCCACGTGGGCCCCCGCCACCGCCGTGGGGTGCCCGGTGGTGAATGCTTACGGCCCCACCCCCACCCCCACGCCCGCGGTGGTGTTGGTGGGGGGGGTAAAAGACATAGGACACGCG
>NZ_JBIARJ010000024.1:83317-132754 GCF_042889825.1 Streptomyces sp. NPDC002467
GCGCGCCCCCCCCCGGCGCCGGGCGGGCCCGCACCCCACCGGCCCGTCCCCCCCCCCCGCGCCGCCCCCCCCGAGGCCGGGCCGGGGGGGGGGGCCCCCCCCCCGGGCCCCCCCGTCCACGTCCTTGGAGTCCCGGATGAGGACTGCTTCCGGCACCACCGCGACCTCGACGCAGTCGTTGCTGTTGCTGGCGCTGTAACTGCTCTTCGTCCAGGCGACTTCGACGCACTCATTGCTGTCGCTGGCGCTGTAACTGCTCTTCACCCACTCCAGTGCGGAAAGGTCGCCGACCGAGGGCTTGATGCTCATGTCTCTCCCAGCACTTTCTCGATGAAGGCCCTCGACTGCCGTGGGTTGAGTGCCTGTGAACGGATGATCCCATACCGGAGTTCGAGGAGTTGGGTGTCCTTGGCGTCGGTGATCAGGCGGGTCGGCAGCTGCGCCTCGACGTATCCGACCGTGGAACCATCCCTCAACTTGAGCACTTGGAGATGGCCACCCATCCCGGCATGGTCCTCGGAGTCTGTCGGCATCACCTGGATCTCGACGTTGCGCAGCTGACTGATGTCGAGCAGATGCTCCAACTGCCTGCGGAGTATGTCCCGCCCACCGATGGTCCGCTCCAGCGTGACCTGCTCCAGCACGAAGGTCAGCACCGGCGACGGCCTCCGATGGAACACCTCCTGCCGCGCCACGCGGGCGGCGACGTACCGCTCCACTTCGTCGGACGAGAACGCCGGCCTCCGCATCTCGTACAGTGCCCGCGCGTACTCCTCGGTCTGGAGCAGACCGTGCAGGTTGTGGTTCCCGTACGCGCCCAGCTCCACCGCGTCGGACTCCAGCTTGGCCAGGTCCCGGACCTTCTTGGGGTACCGAGCCCTTTCCACATCGGCCTTCATCGCGGCAAGCTTTCCGCCCCCGCCCAGAATCTCATCCGCCTTCTCCAGGTATTCCGGGCGAGGAATTCTCGCTCCCCGCTCGATTTTATAGATGAGGTTCGGCCCGTATCCCATTCGCGCACCGAACTGCGCACGGTCAAGCCCGGCCGCCTCGCGCCACATCTTCAACTGTCGTCCCACGGTGGCGATGACCGCCCCCGATTCCTCCTCGGGATCAAGTTCCCAGCTCGATTCGGCAGACTCGTCATTGGCGTCTGTGTTCACTCCACCCCCAAGGGACAGGCGGGACATGGCTGGACAGCCCGGGACAGCCGCCGTACACAGCGACCTCTTCCCTATTCAGGTTACGCACGCCTCGACACGCTGAGTCACGTGAACCAGGCAATCGCCTTCGTCGCCACCCTCCCCGCCGGCCCGCACGGCGCCCGCGCCGCCCGGCAGCTCGCCGCCGCCCAACTGGCGGAGTGGGGAATCCCCTTCGACGACGCGGCCCAGGTCGTCGCCGAGCTCGCGAGCAACGCCGTCACGCACGGCCGCGTCCCGGGGCGGAGGTTCCGGCTGCGGCTCACCGCCGCCGGCGCCACGCTCCGTATCGAGGTGAGCGACACCCGCAGTGAATGCGAACCCCCATCCACCAGCGAACTCCCGCCCCCCGACGCCGAATCCGGACGGGGCCTCGTCATCGTCGCGGCACTCGCCGACAAGTGGGGCACAACCCCCGGCCCCGTACCACTGAAAACGGTCTGGGCGGAAATCGCTCTACCGGAACCCGAATCACCGGGTCTGGGTTTCCACGATCCGGTTGCCCGCGCGACGGTAAGGCGCGACGTAAACCACTTCTAAGACCCAGGGAAATGACCCTTCCAAACCAAACCCCACCTGCTCACTCGGTCGGGTGAATACGGCCAACCCGGCTGGCGCATTGGGCATTTCGCAGGGCAGGCTCGGCCTCGACAACCCCCAAACATGCGAACGGCCCCCGACGGGACTGCCATCCCGGCCGAGGGCCTCACCGCTCAGGAAGAAGAGACCTTCCCATGGCTGAACAGCAGCCTAGCGCGCCCTCACGCCCTCCGTACGACATTCGCAGGCCGGGTGTCGGACACGAGAACCAACGTGAGCGCGAGCGCTACGTGAAGCTCGGCAACCACCTCGTCCAGCACCGCGAGTTGAGCCTGACGGCGATCGGCCTGTCCGCGCACATCCAGTCCCTGCCCACCGGTGCCGACGTGTCGATCAAGGCCCTGGCCCAGCGGTTCACCGAGGGCGAGACCCGCATCGCCTCGGCCCTGCGGGAACTGGAAGCCCACGGCTACCTGTCCCGCACACGGGAGCGACTCCCGTCGGGGCAGGTCGTCACCCGTACGGTGTCGTACAACGTCCCGCTCGCCATGCGCCCGGACGCAACGGCTCCAGCCGACCGGGCCCCAGCTCCTGCACCGCGCCCGGTTCCGGCAGCCCCGGCCCCGGAGCCGACGTACGAACCGGCTCCCGCACCGACCACCTACGCCAAGGCTGCTCCGCCGCCGCCCGCCCCCACCAGCCCTGGGCAACACCAGGAGGCCGCCGACCTGCTGGCCCGCCTCCGCCTGCGCGACCCCCGCCTGCTGCTCTCGGAGCGAGACGTCGCCCGCCTCGCGCCCGGCGTCACGACCTGGCTGGAGCGCGGCATCACCCCCGCCGCCGTGAGCGGCAGTCTGGCCGGGTGCCTCCCGCTGGAGCCGATCCGGTCCCCCGCCGCCCTCCTGGCCCACCGCCTCAAGGTGCTGCGCCCGCCCGTCCTCCGGGCTCAACCGGTCGGCGGCCCCAGGACGGCGGACCTACAGGTCCATCCCCTCCAGACCTGCGACGGCTGCGACCTCGCCTTCCGATCCCCCACTCCCGGCAACTGCGCCAACTGCCGTACTGCGAAAGCCGCGTGAGCCACCTTCCGCGAGGAGGGCCCGCAGGGTCGGATCCGCGTCGTCGTCGAGGGTCGTGGCGATGTGGGCCAGTTCCTCGCCGCGTTGCGCGTCGGCCCGCGCGATCAGGTGCCCGGCCCAGAGTCTCCGCTGCTCGTCACCGACCCCGGCCGTCTCGTTGAACAGCGCGTACGCGGCGTACCAGCGCACATCCTCGTTCTCGTCCTCGGCCAGCCTCAGGAGGGTCTCCACGACCCGACGCTCCGTGTGGTCGGGATCGGCGAGGGCGGGCAGGGCGGCGGCGACCGCGAAACGTACCGGCTGGGCCGGGTGGCCCCGGTGGTCGAGTACCAGGTCGAGGGCCTGGTGGGCGCAGTGGTAGCCGAGTACGGAGATCATCCAACCGAGGACCCACGGGTCGGGCTCGTCCCCCATCTCGGCGATGACGACGGCGATGGTCTCCGTGGTGAACGGCCGGCGCCCTTCGTCGTCGTACGGGCCCAGCTCGCGCAGCACCCGCGCGCCCAACTCCCGCTCCACCGGGTCCTCGCGGGCCAGCAGCCGCGCCGCGCGGTCGAAGACCTCCCGGGTCGGACGGCCGTGCAGGGCGACGAGCAAGGGGACGGCGCCCTCGTCGTCGTCCGTGGCGACCTCGACCAGCGCCCCGGCGAACAGTTCGTCCGTCGTCGCGCCGTCTCCGCTCGACTCCTCAAGACCCTTCACAGGGACATCGTGCCGAGTTCGCGGGCGATGCGCACGAAGGACCGGACCATCGGGCCGTTGGTGCAGACAGGTGGTGTCCGAACCTCCCCCGGAGATGTGACCCGGGTCACTCCCCGGACGCCGATGAGTTCGGCGGGGACCCCCGGTCATACATGCGACGAGATTCCAACGCCGCCGGCCCGGCCCCCGGGTGGGAGCGGCGAACGAGGAAGGCATGCCATGACCCACACAATCAGCCCCTCCGCCGCCCCGGCCACGGCCGCCACCACCGCTTCCGCGGCCTCGGCTCACGGGCTGCTGAAGTGCGCGGTCGTGGCGGGTCCGCTGTTCCTGGCCGTGGGGATCGCCCAGGGCCTCACCCGTGAGGGCTTCGACTTCACCCGCAACGCCATCAGCCAGCTGAGCCTCGGCGACCCGGGCTGGATCCAGAGGGCCAACTTCCTCGTCGCGGGCGCCCTGTTGATCGCCGGCGCGGTCGGCATGCGCCGCGCGCTGACCCAGGGCCCCGGCCATCGCGCCGCGCCCTGGCTGGTCGGGGTGTTCGGCGCGTCGTTCCTGGTCAGCGCGGTCTTCTCGGCCGACCCCGGGGCCGGTTTCCCGGTCGGCACCCCCGACTCCGCGGCCCCTGTGCTGAGCGCGCACGGCACGGTCCACATGCTCGGCGGCATGATCGGCTACCTTGCGCTGTGCGCCGCCTTCCTCGTCCTGGCCCGTCGCTTCGGCGCCGAGGGGCGGCGGGGTTGGGCGATCGCCTGTCGCGTGCTTCCGGTGGCCGTCCTCGCCGGCTTCGCCGGATCGGCCGTCTCCGTACTGTCCTTCACGGCAGGGGCCTCGCTCGGTCTCATCGGACTGGCCGCCGTGACGGCGCGGCGAGTCCGCCGCTAGCGGCCCCGCCGCCCACGTACTCCCGCACTCATTCCCGAAACCCGAACCGCACGAAAGGCACGGACGACATGTCGGACTCACTGCAGGGCGCCGCGTACTTCCCCTCGATCGAGAAGAAGTACGGCCGTCCGATCTCGGAATGGAAGGAGCTCATCCGCTCCTCCCCCCTGACCAAGCACATGGAGCTGGTCAACTGGCTCAAGTCCGAGCACGGCCTGGGCCACGGCCACGCCAACGCCCTGGTCGCCCACACCCGGGCCGAGGACAACGCCAAGTAGGGCGCCGGGCGGGGGGCGGTCCACGGACTCACGCCGGGTCCGTGGACGTGGCCCGTCGTGCGGCGAACACCTGCCGCCAGTGCCGCGCCGCCCGCGTCAGGTCCTCCCCGACATGGCCGAGGAACCGGCCCATGCAGTCGAGCCGGCCGCCGGCCGGAGTGTCGGCTCCGAGGAGGCCCGCGCCCTCCCGGGCCACGTCGGCGAGCGCGGAGTTCAGGCGGGAACTCTCCTCCAGCGAGTGGAACCAGATGTCCTCGTCGATGGCGTACCGGTCGCGGCGCCGTCCGGCATCGCGTTCGCGCCGGATCAGACCCTGGGTCGTGAGGTAGCCGACGGCCTTGGAGACGGACGCCGGGCTCACGCGCAGCCGCTCGGCGAGCTCGCCGGCCGTGAGGCTGCCACTGTCGGTGGTGTAGAGGCAGCCGAGGACGCCGGCCACCATGCGCGGGAGCCCGGTGTCGACCAGCACTTCCGTGAACCGCTGCTCGAAGCCGCGCAGGGTTTGCGGGTCGCGCCCGTACGGGTCGGGCGGCGCGACGGGCCTCGTCGCCGGCGAGCCCGTGATCCGCTTGCGCCGGCGGGCCCGCCGCGCGGTCGCGTGCTGCGCCCGGTCTGCCTGGTAGTCGTTGGGGCCGCCGTTGCGCATCACCTCGCGGGTGACCGTCGACGCCGGCCGGTCCAGCCGCTTGGCGATCTCGTTGTACGAGAGGTCGTCCGCCAGTCCGGCGGCGATCCGCCGCCGGTCCTCCTGGGTCAGCCTGCCTCCGGGCACGGGGGTGCACCTCCTGCGACGCTCTGGGCTCCGGCTGACAGCATGCGTTCACATCGAGGTCATTGCAATGCCCCAGGTCCCGACTTTGCATTCAGCGGCAAGCTCATTGCAACAATCCCAATCAACCTACCTGCATTGATGCCAGTGTTGGCTGGCGCTGCAATTGCCTCGAATCTGAACGCAACATAGCTTTTCCCGTGTCGCGAACGAACTCGACAGGTCAGGAAGCGAGACGTCCCATGCGTATGGCGATCGGTCAATTCATCAGCCTGGACGGTGTGGTCCAGGCCCCCGGCCACCCGGACGAGGACCGTGACGGCGGGTTCGCCCACGGTGGCTGGTCCCACCCGTTCTTCGACCCGGAGGTGATGGGCGGCACCCTGGCCGAGTGGTCGGCCGAGACCGACGCCCTGCTGTTCGGCCGCCGCACCTGGCAGACCATGGCGGCGGCGTGGCCGGACCGGGCCGGCGACCCGTTCGCCGACCACATGAACGGCGTCGCCAAGTACGTCGTGTCCGGCACCCTCGGCGAGGACGAGCTGACGTGGAACAACACCACGCTCATCCCCGGCGACCAGGCCCTCGACCGGATCGGGAAGCTCCGCGCGTCCGACGGCCGCGACCTGGTGGTCATGGGAAGCGCGTCCCTCACCCGGGCGCTCCTGGCGGAGGGGCTCGTCGACGAGCTCCGGCTGATGATCCTGCCGGTGCTCCTCGGCGGCGGCAAGACGATCTACCCGGCCGACGGGGTGCTCCGTACGTTCGATCTCGTCTCGACCGTCGTCAGCGGAACGGGAGTGCACGTGTGCACGTACCGCCCGAAGTCCGGGGCGTAGTCGTCACCGGTTCCACAAGACTCCCCGCCCCCGGGCAACCGAATCCGAACAGGAGGTGGTCAAGAGGGCGAAGGGGGTGGCGATGCACGCCGAGCAAGAAGCTCATTTCCAAACATTCGTGGCAGCGCGCTGGACTCACCTGGTGCGCACCGCGTACCTGCTGACGGGCGATCCGCACGACGCGGAGGACGTGACCCAGAGCGCGCTCGCGAAGGCGTACCGCTCGTGGCGGCGGGTGTCGCGCATGGACAGTCCGGAGGCGTACGTGCGCCGGATGCTGGTGACCTGCAACAGCGACCGGTTCCGCAAGCGCCGGGTGAGGGAGCGGCTGACGGACGCCGTCCCGGACACGTCGGTGCGCGACAACGCCGTGGCATGGGCCGACGAGCGCAGCGTCCTGATGGACGCGCTGGCGGGGCTCCCCGCCCGGCAGCGGGCGGTGGTGGTGATGCGGTACTGGGAGGACCTCTCGGAGGCCGAGACCGCCGACGTCCTCGGCTGCTCCCCCGGAACCGTCAAGAGCCAGGCCTCCAAGGCCCTGGCGAAACTGCGCGCGTGGCCCGGCATGGACCAGTTCGCCACGACCACGGCGCGCACCACGACGACACGTACGACACGTACGACAACAGAAGAGAGGGCGGCCCTGTGGACGGCAACGGCGACTTCGAAGTGAACCTGCGGGACCGGCTGACCCTCGGCGCGGCGACCGTGCGCCCCTCTTCCGCGCCCCTCCCGGAGATCCTCCGGCAGGGACGTGCGGAGCAGCGGCGGCGCAGGCTGACCGTCGCCGGCGCGGCGCTGGCCGTCCTCGCACTCGTACCGGCGACGGCCATCGCCCTCAACGGCGGCGGGCCGTCGTCCCGCGTCTCCGCGGCGGGCGGCACCACGCCCCCCACCACCGCACCGCAGACCCCGCCCCCGTCCACCGGACCGGCCGCCCCCGCGACCCCCGGCCAGCTCGCCGACGGCATCGACCTCCAGGCGGCGGCCGCGGGGCTGGAGCAGTGCCTCGCCATGGACGCGGAGCACGCCGCCGTGGCGGGGGCCCCGCCGCGGCAGGACCTGGGCAAGGCCGCCGACTACCGGATCCTGCTGGCGCAGCGCAGCACCGGCAACGACAACAGCCCCGGCGCCGGCCGCTTCATCGTCGCGGTCAAGGACACTCCGCTGCCCATCCGCCTCATCTGCAACGTCAAGAGCGACAAGGCGAGCAACCTGAACACCTCCGTCGGCAAGGACGACGCCCCCGGCGACCGGGCCGTCGTCCCGGACATGAACGGCGGCAAGCTCTACCTCCAGCGCCTGAGCACGGAGGGCCCCTGGAAGCTCCCCTACCGCTGGGGCAGCATCGGCACGGTGGACACCTCCCGCGTAGCCCGCGTCACGGTGACGTACGGCAGCGTCACCGCGGAGGCCGCCCTGGACCACGGCTGGTTCGCCGCCACGGGAACCCTGGAACAGCGCGTCACGCAGGCTCCCCGCATCAAGGGCTACGACGCCCAGGGCAAGGAGATCTACGACTCGAACGCCGACAAGTTCTACGACAAGCCCATCCCGTAGCCCGACCGGACCTCCGGGACTCGGGCCCTCGCCGCCGCACAGGGGTCGGCGGCGGGGGCCCGGGGCGGCTTCCGCCCGCTCAGGGCATCACCCGGAGCGGGTCACCGACGGTGGGACAGGACCGGTTCGTGCTCCGTCGCCGACGGCGCGGGGGCGGTCGTCTCGGCCGGCGCCGTCACGGTCCGGTCCTGGGCCGGCGCGGGTGACTCCAGGGGGATCCGTCGCGCCACGGACTTCAGCACTCGCCGGCCCAGGTTCTGGAAGGGCAGCTCCACCAGGCGGTAGCTGAGCCAGCTCACGACCGTCAGTGCGGCCATGAAGCCGGTGAACAGCAGGGCCCGGCCCGTCCAGCTGTGGATGGGGGCACGGCCCTCCAGCATCCAGTTCATCCCGTGGATCAGCGGGTTGTGCAGGAGGTAGAGGGAGTAGCTGATCGCGCCGAGCCAGCTGAGCCAGCGCGGGAATCGGCGCTTGCGGAGCAGCATGCCCGCGGCGAAGACCGCCCACGCGGCGAGGTAGGCGAACGACCACGCCATCCATGAGCCGCTGTAGGTCTGCGAGAGGGCCTGCCCGTGGTTGTACAGGTACCCGGTGAGGAAACCGCAGACGACGACGAAGCCGCAGGTCAGAAGGGCCTGGGCACGTTCGATCTGGCCGTGCTCCAGCCGGTACAGCACGGTGCCGGAGAACATCGTCGCGAAGATCATCATGGTCTCGAACGCCGCGGCGCGGCTGTTGAGGGCGATCAGCACCAGTCCGAGGGCGCCGAGGAGCAGCCCGCCGCCCCTGATCAGGGCCTGCTTGCCGGTCATGATGCAGGCCATCGCCATCACCACGACGGTGGCGCAGGCGAGGACCAGGTGCCGGGTGCTCGACGGGTTGACGGAGAGCGTGCCGAGGGCGATCCAGCCGCCCAGCACCAGCGCCACGGCCGCGAAACCGGCTGCTATGGGCGCGCTCTTGCGGTGCCACCCGAGCGCGAACAGCGCCGTGACGAAGTAGTAGAAGACCATCTCGTAGGTGAGGGTCCACATCACGCCGATGACGTTGGGGACTCCCGTCACGTCCTGGAGCATGAGCCCGTTGCCGGCGAACGCGAGCAGCGGGTGGTCGAACGCTCCGTCCGCCACCACCGTGTGCTTGCGGGGCAGGAGCAGCAGCGCCGCGACCACGGTGACGATGACGACCGGATAGATCCGGAAGGCCCGGCCCACCCAGAACGCCCGCACGTCACCGCGCCGCTCCAGCGAGGCGGGGATGATGTAGCCGCTGACCAGGAAGAACAGCAGGACGCCGAAGATCCCGGGGTCCAGGTAGTACGGCACCCTGGTCCCGTGGGGCACCCAGTAGAACGGCAGCGCCAGGTGGTACACCGCGACCGACAGGGCCGCGATGCCGCGCAGGGCGTCCAGCCAGCCGAGCCGCGACGCGGCCGTGGCGGGGCCGCTCTTCGCAGCGGCCGACGCACGACGCCGTTCTGCTATTCGTTCGATCGAATTCACCCGTGGAGGCTACACGCGGCGGCACGCACCCCGAGGCTCACCGGTGCGTGACCTCGGCTACGCCCCGTAGAACAGCTCGTCCACCACCGCGCGGGCCCGGCGGGTGATGCGGCGGTAGTCGTCCAGCATCTCGCCGACCGTGCCCTCCGCGTAGCCGAGGTAGCGGCCGACCGCCGACAGTTCGCGGGCTTCCGAGGGGAAGGTGTCGCCGGCGCGGCCGCGGACCAGCATGACCGCGTTGCGGACCCGGGTGGCGAGGACCCAGGCCTCGTCGAGGATCTGGGCCTCCTCGGTCGGGATCAGGTCGGCCGCGTGGGCGGCGGCCAGGGCCTGGCGGGTGCGGGTGGTGCGCAGGCCCGGTTCGGACCAGGCGTGCCGCATCTGGATGAGCTGGACGGTCCACTCGACGTCGCTGAGGCCGCCGCGGCCGAGTTTGGTGTGGAGGGTGGGGTCGGCTCCGCGGGGCAGGCGTTCGGATTCCATGCGGGCCTTGAGGCGGCGGATCTCGCGGACCGCGTCCTCGCCCAGGCCTTCCATGGGATAGCGCAGGGGGTCGATGAGGTCGATGAAGCGGGCGCCGAGGTCGGCGTCGCCCGCGACCGGTTCGGCCCGGAGCAGGGCCTGGCTCTCCCAGGTCAGGGACCAGCGGCGGTAGTAGGCGGCGTACGAGGACAGGGTGCGGACCAGGGGGCCGGAGCGGCCCTCCGGGCGCAGGTCGGCGTCGATGAGCAGCGGCGGGTCGGCGGTGGGGAGCTGGAGCAGGCGGCGCATTTCGGCGATGACGGTCTGGGCGGCCTTGGCCGCTTCCTGCTCGTCGACGCCTTCGCGCGGTTCGTGGACGAAGAGGACGTCGGCGTCGGAGCCGTAGCCCAGTTCGTGCCCGCCGAAGCGGCCGACGCCGATGACGGCGAAGCGGGTGGGCAGGGTGTCGCCCCATTCGGACTGGACGGCGGCGCGCAGGGCTCCGGCGATGGTGGCGGCGGTGAGGTCGGAGACGGCTCCGCCGACCCGGTCGACGAGGGCTCCGTGGTCCTCCTCGGCCGGGCTGTCCTCCGTACCGTACGAGCCGATGATGTCGGCGGCGGCGGTCCGGAAGAGCTCGCGGCGGCGGACCCCGCGCACGGCGGTGACGGCGGCCTCGGCGCTGTCGGCGCGGCCGACGGCGGCCATGACCTCCTGCTCCAGGGCCTCGCCGGTACGGGGCTGCAGCCCTTCGGGGTCGCCGAGCAGGGCGACGGCCTCGGGGGCGCGCATCAGCAGGTCGGGGGCGAGGCGTCCGGCGGACAGGACGCGGGCGAGGTTCTCGGCGGCGGCGCCCTCGTCGCGCAGGAGGCGCAGGTACCAGGGGGTCTTGCCGAGGGCGTCGGAGACCTTGCGGAAGCCGAGCAGGCCGGCGTCCGGGTCGGCGGAGTCGGCGAACCAGCCCAGCAGCACCGGCAGGAGGGTGCGCTGGATGGCGGCCTTGCGGGTGACGCCGGAGGCGAGGGCTTCGAGGTGGCGCAGGGCGGCGGCCGGATCCGCGTACCCGAGGGCTTCGAGGCGCTGGCCGGCGGCGAGCGGGGAGAGCCTGGTCTCGCCGGGGGTGAGCTGGGCGACGGCGTCGAGCAGCGGCCGGTAGAAGAGCTTCTCGTGCAGGCGGCGGACCACGGAGGCGTGCCGGCGCCAGGCCTTGTTGAGTTCGGCGACGGGTTCGGTGCGCAGGCCGAGCGAGCGGCCGAGGCGGCGCAGGTCGTTCTCGTCCTCGGGGACGAGGTGGGTGCGGCGCAGCCGGTAGAGCTGGATGCGGTGTTCCATGGCGCGCAGGAAGCGGTACGCGTCGTGGAGTTGGGCGGCGTCGGCGCGGCCGACGTAGCCGCCGGCGGCGAGGGCGTGGAGGGCGTCGAGGGTGGTGCCGGAGTGGAGGGTGGCGTCGTGGCGGCCGTGGACGAGCTGGAGGAGCTGGACGGCGAACTCGACGTCGCGCAGGCCGCCGGGGCCGAGTTTGAGTTCGCGGTCGACCTGGGCGGCGGGGATGTTGTCGACGACGCGGCGGCGCATCTTCTGGACGTCGGCGACGAAGTTCTCGCGTTCGGCGGCCTGCCAGACCAGGGGGCTTATGGCGTCGACGTACTCGGCGCCGAGGTCGGGGTCGCCGGCGACGGCGCGGGCCTTGAGGAGGGCCTGGAACTCCCATGTCTTGGCCCAGCGTTGGTAGTAGGCCAGGTGGGAGGAGAGGGTGCGGACGAGGGGGCCGTTGCGGCCCTCGGGGCGGAGGTTGGCGTCGACGGGCCAGATGGTGCCCTCGACGGTGGTCTCGGAGCAGATCCGCATGAGGTGGGAGGCGAGGCGGGTGGCGGCCTGGAGGGCCTTGTGCTCCTCGGTGCCGTTGGCGGCCTCGCCGACGAAGATCACGTCGACGTCGGAGACGTAGTTGAGTTCGTTGCCGCCGCACTTGCCCATCGCGATGACGGCCAGGCGGCACTGGGCGGCGTCCTCGGGGGCGGCGGCGCTCGCGATGCGCAGGGCCGCGCGGAGGGTGGCGGTGGCGAGGTCGGCGAGTTCGGCGGCGGTCTCGGCGACGTCGATGGTGCCGCAGACGTCGCGGGCGGCGATGGAGAGCAGGCAGCGGCGGTAGGCCACGCGCAGGCCGACCGGGTCGTGGGCGTCGGCCAGTCCGCGCTCGAAGTCGGCGAGGCCGGGGTGCAGGTCGGCGGCCTCGTAGGTGACCAGGGCCTGCCAGTCCCGGGGGTGGCGGGTGAGGTGGTCGCCGAGCGCCTCGGAGGCGCCGAGCACGCCGAGGAGCCGGTCGCGCAGGGGTTTGGCGGCGACGAGGGTGTCGAGGAGGAGGGGCCGCTCTTCCGAGGTCTGGGCCTCGGCGAGCCGTACGAGCCCGAGGAGCGCGAGGTCGGGGTCGGCGGTCGCGCCCAGGGCGTCGAGGAGTACCGGATCGGTGCGTACGGATGCCAGCGCTTCGTTCTCCAGCAGCCGGGCGGCGGTCTGCGGGTCGGTGAATCCGCTGCGGAGCAGCTGGATGAAGGTGCTGTTCCTGCGTCCCGGGACTGTCATCCCGCCGCCTCCTGGGTCGTCGCTGCCGCCGTCTGCCTGGGGCGAGCCTAGCCGGAGCGGCGTTCGAGGCACGGGATGATCAGCGACGTATCATGAGGCGACTTATCTGACTATCTGAATGTTTAGTTCAACTTGGGGCCCGCTCCCCGCCACCAGGCCAGGAGGAGCCCCGTGCAAGAGCGTTCGGCCGCCGGCCCCCACCCCGAATACGACACCGGGGCGGTGAACGGTTCCCGATCCCGGGAGGACGCGCCCGGCCGCGGGGCCCGCCGCCGGTCCCGCCGCGCGGGAGCGGAGGCCGACCGGGGCCGCGGGCGCCGGGCCCGGCGCAGGGACACCACACCGACCGAACCGGCCCCCCTCCGGGCCCGCCGGGGCCAGGACGAGCCCCCGTACGACAGCGACCGGGCGCACGCCGAAGTCCGCGGTGGCGGGCGGGCGACCGGCGGCGGGGCCGGGCACGTCCCCGAGGGCCGGCGCCGCGGCCGCGGCGGACCCGGACCCGGACCCTCCGCGGCGCGGGACCGGCACCACCGGGCCGCCCTCGTCAAGGTCGTCGCGTTCGTCGCCGCGACCCTCGCCGGCAGCATGCTCGTGCTCCGCGGCGCCGACGCCCTCGACCGGCTCGACCACCCGGCCCCGTCCGACGGCAGGGCCGTCGCCCCCGCCGCGGTCGCCGACGCGCCCGATCCCGGGCGGGTGCTCCAGATCGTCGCGCACCCCGACGACGACCTCTACTTCATGAACCCGGACCTGCGTTACTCCATAACCGCCGGCCACCCCGTGACCTCGGTCTACCTCACCTCCGGCGAAGCCGACGGCATAAACGCCGGCGCCGCCAAGGAGAAGAGCACCCGCCCCGACAAGCCCGCCTACGCCGAGGCCCGCCAGAACGGAATCCGCGCAGCCTACGCCCAGATGGCCACCGGCGACCGCACCAGTGCCTGGAAGCGCACCGTCGTCCCGACCAAGGGCGGCGCCCAGGCCGAGGTGGACGTCCTCGTCGCCAAACCCCACGTCAACCTCGTCTGGTTGCAGCTGCACGAGGCGGGCAACGTCTACGAGCCCGTCACCGACAGCCTCCACGGCCTGTGGGACGGCAAGATCCCCCGCCTGGAGTCGATGCTCGCCTCCGGCACCCCCGTCAAGCAGCGGTTCTCGTACACGAAGGAGCAGGTCGTCCAGACCCTCGTCGGCGTACTGGAGCAGTACAAGCCGACGACCATCCGCGCCCAGGACCCCACCCCCGGCCGGTTCCCCGACACCAAGCGGTACACCGACCACCAGGACCACTTCTACGGCGCCCGCTTCGTGCAGCTGGCCACCGCCGCGTACGCGAAGGACGTCAAGGACCGCCCGCACTTCGCGCTCCAGAACTACATCGGCTACTTCAACGGCTCCCTCCCCAGCACCCTGGACCCGGGCGAGGCCAAGGAGAAACTGGACAGCCTGGACACGTACTCCTGGCTCGACCGGCAGAACCACTGCGGCAGCGCCGCCGGTTGCGGCGACCTCAAGGTCGCCGACCACCCGGCGGGCAACCGGTGGACCGACACCGTCAACTACGCCCGGGGCAACAGCACTTCCTGGCTGACCTCCGACGCGGACCACGGTCTGTGGGCCTTCAAGGTGCTCGACGGACAGGTCGCCGTCTGGCACCGCGCCGGCCTCGTCGGCCCCTGGACCGGCCCCACCCTGCTGCCCGGCACCGGCATGGACCCGGGCATGTCCACCCTCACCTTCAAGGACGGCCGGACAGCCGCCTTCGGCACCCGCACCTCCTTCGGCGCGAAGCCCGCCGACTACAGGCGCGAGGTCGTGTACGCCGTCCAGCAGGCACCCGGTTCGAAGGAGTTCGGGGAATGGCGGTCGCTGGGCACGCCCGAGGTCGCCGACGAGGCGTGGACCTCCGACATCAGCGCCCCCGCCGTCTCCCTCGACGGCACCGGGCAACCGGCGGCGTACGTCCGCGACGGCGCGGGCACCCTGCGCGGCACGGTGCAGCGAGCGGACGGCAGTTGGGGCCCGTGGGAGCGCTACGGCGGCGCCGACCTGCACGGCACCCCGGCCACCGCGACCGACGGCGCCGGGCGGCGCATGGTCTTCTCCACGACCTCCAAGACGGTGCTGGGCTGGGTACAGTCCAAGCCGGGCGCCCCGCTGGGCCCGGCCACGGCCACCGGCCTGCCCGACACCACGCTCCCGCTGACGGCGGCGGGCCGCGAGGGCGGGGTGCGACTGTGGTTCCGCAAGCCCGGATCGGGCAATGTCCGCACCGCACTCGTCACCGGGGACGGCGGACTGAAGGTGAACAACCTGACCGACCTCGGCGGGCTCCAGGGCTTCGGCGCGGTGACGGCGAGCGGGCACGTACTGGCGGGCCGCACGGCGGGCGGGCAGTTGGGCTCGGAACTCGGGCGGGACCGGCCGTGGGAGCGGTCGCCGCTGATGTTCGTGGGCGCGCCCTCCTCCACGACGACCGGCAGGAACATGGTGAGCCTGGCCGTGGTCGGGCTCGACGCGCGGCTGTACGTGACCTCGTCGGCGGACGCCCCGGACGCGCGGCTGGCGCCCTGGCAACCGGTGGGCCCGCGCAACACGGCCCCGTAGGAAGCGGCCGCCAGGATCGCGCACCACCGCTCACGCGGCACGAGGTCGACCCCAGGAGCGGAGCAACAGCCTCCACATTCCGGCCACATATCGGGACCAAAACCTCCACGGGGCACCATCACGTCCGGTCGATTTCGAAATGCGGCGGTCATCGACGAAATCGGTGAACCAAGTCCGCCGATTTCGCCTCTCTCTGACTGATCAGCGGTTTTTCCCGCCCCGGACCTGACCCCCCAAGGCGTGACCCAATGCCACTCACCCGTCGCCGTTTCGCGGCCCTGCTCACGGTGCTCACCGCGGGCACCACAGGCGTGTTCGCCGTGGCCGCAGCCCAGCAGACGTCGGCCGAGGCCACCCAGGACAAGGGTCCTGCCGCCGCGCTGCCCGCCAGCGTGACCGCCGGATCGGTCGTGCAGGTCGTCGCCCACCCCGACGACGACCTGTTCTTCATGAACCCCGACCTCGTCCGCTCCCTGCTCGCCGGCACCCCGGTCACCACCGCCTACCTGACCTCCGGCGAGGCCGACGGCGTCAACCGGGCCAACGGAGGCGCCGCCAAGGACCCGGACCAGCCCGCCGACCGCGCCCACTACGCGGAGGCCCGGCAGAACGGCATACGCTCCGCCTACGCGCAGATGGCCACCGGGGACCGCACCAGCGCGTGGCGCCGTACGGTCATACCCACGGCCGGAGGCGGACAGGCTGAGCTCGACGTGCTCATAGCGAAGCCGCAGGTCAACCTGGTGTGGCTGCAGCTGCGCGAGGCCCGCAGCACCGGCGGCGACAACCCGGACAGCCTGCGCGGCCTGTGGAACGGGCGGATACCGGCACTGGCGTCCCAGCTGACCTCCGGCACCCCGGTCAAGCAGCAGTTCACGTACGGCAAGGCCCAGCTCATACGGACGATATCCGGGGTCCTGGAGCGGTACCGGCCGACGACGATACGGATGCAGGACCCGACGCCGGGACGGTACGGGGATCCCGGCAAGTACACCGACCACCAGGACCACATGTACGGCGCCCGCTTCGTGCAGGCCGCCGCGGCGGACTACGCCGAGCGGGTCCAGGACCGTCCGCGCTTCTCCGTGCAGAACTACCTCGGCTACCACAACGGCACCCTGCCGCACGCGCTGGACCCGCAGACCGCAGACGTGAAGACCGGCTTCCTGAAGACCTACGCCTGGCAGGACGGCGAGAACTACTGCGGCAGCCCCTCCGGCTGCGGCGACCGCAAGGTCGCGGGCAATCCGACCGGCAAGAACTGGGCGCAGTCGCTGCGCTACAGCCGCGGCGACCTCACCTCCTGGATGACGGAGGGCACGCCCGGCCGGCTCTGGGCCTTCGCCACCCTCGACGGGCAGACCGCGTACTGGACCCGGACCCCGGCCGGGGCCTGGACGGGCCCCGCGCTCCTCCCCGGCACGGGCATCGACCCGGGCGCCGGCGCCGTCCGACTCCCCGACGGCCGCGTCGGGGTACTGGCCACCCGCACGACGCTGGGATCCGTACCGGTCGAGTACCGGCGCGAGGTCGTGTACTCCGTCCAGTCCGCGCCCGACGGCCCGTTCGGGCCGTGGCAGTCGCTGGGCACCCCCGAGCGGACCGACGAGGAGGGCACCTCCGCGATCAGCTCCCCCTCGGCCGCCGTCGACGCGAACGGCCGCGTCACGGTCTACCTGCGCGACTCCCGCCGCACCCTGCGCGCCTCGACCCAGCAGGCGGACGGCGGCTTCTCCGAGTGGCACCGCGTGGGCGGCGAGGACCTGCAGAGCGATCCGGTGACGGCGGTCGACTCCGCCGGGCGGCGCCACGTGTACGCCACCACCACGAAGTCGGTCCTGGCCTGGATCCAGCCCACCCCGACCGCCCCCCTGGTCGGCCCCTTCGAGACGGGCCTGCCCGCCACGACGGTCCCGCTGACGGCGGTCCCGGACGGCGCGGGCGTCCGCCTGTACTTCCGCCGCCCGGACTCGGGGGTCGTCCGCACGGCCCTGGTCACGGCCACCTCCGGCAAGCCCCAGGTCTCCAGCGTCGCGGAGGCCGGCGGCCGGGCCGGCTACGGCGCGGTCGGCGTCGCGGGCCGCCTCGTCTCGGGCCGCGCGGACACCGGGACGATCAGCACGACGGGCCTCGGCGGCCCCCCGGCGTGGACGGAGTCCGCGATGCTCTACGCGGGCGCCCCGGGCGCGGTCCTGGAACTCTCCGGCACGACGACGGCGGTCCTGGGCCTGGACGCGAACCTCCACATCACCACCACCCCCAGGACTCCGACGACCCCCACCTGGCACCGCGCGGTCCGCTGAGGCCCGCACGACGCACGACGGGGCCGACGGTCGAGATGACCGTCGGCCCCGTCGCACCGCGCACGCGGGCTACAACACCGGCAGGTTCTTGCGCAGCTCGAAGGCCGTGACCTCGCTGCGGTACTCCTCCCACTCCTGCTTCTTGTTGCGCAGGAAGAAGTCGAAGACGTGCTCGCCGAGGGTTTCGGCGACCAGTTCGCTGCGCTCCATCAGGGCGATGGCCTCGCCGAGGTTCTGCGGGAGGGGCTCGATGCCCATCGCGCGGCGTTCCGCGTCGGAGAGGGCCCAGACGTCGTCGTCGGCGCCCGCCGGGAGTTCGTAGCCCTCCTCGATGCCCTTGAGGCCCGCCGCGAGGAGCACTGCGTAGGTGAGGTACGGGTTGGCGCCCGAGTCGATCGAGCGGACCTCGACGCGCGAGGAGCCCGTCTTGCCCGGCTTGTACATCGGGACGCGGATCAGGGCCGAGCGGTTGTTGTGGCCCCAGCAGATGTACGAAGGGGCCTCGCCGCCGGAGCCGGCGGTGCGCGAGGAGCCGCCCCAGATGCGCTTGTAGGAGTTGACCCACTGGTTGGTGACGGCGGCCGTCTCGGCGGCGTGCTTCAGCAGACCCGCGATGAAGGAGCGGCCGACCTTCGAGAGCTGGTACTCGGCGCCCGACTCGTAGAAGGCGTTACGGTCGCCCTCGAAGAGGGACAGGTGGGTGTGCATGCCCGAGCCCGGGTACTCCGAGAACGGCTTCGGCATGAAGGTGGCCTGGACGCCCTGTTCGAGGGCGACCTGCTTCATGACCAGGCGGAAGGTCATGATGTTGTCGGCCGTCGAGAGCGCGTCGGCGTAGCGGAGGTCGATCTCCTGCTGGCCGGGGGCGCCCTCGTGGTGGCTGAACTCCACCGAGATGCCCATGGATTCGAGCATCGTGATCGCCTGGCGGCGGAAGTCCATGCCGACGTTCTGCGGAGTGTGGTCGAAATAGCCGGAGTTGTCCGCCGGCACCGGGCGGGTGCCGTCCAGGGGCTTGTCCTTCAGCAGGAAGAACTCGATCTCCGGGTGGGTGTAGAAGGTGAAGCCCAGGTCGGAGGTCTTCGCCAGGATGCGCTTGAGCACGAAGCGCGGGTCCGCGAAGGACGGGGAGCCGTCCGGCATCAGGATGTCGCAGAACATCCGGGCGGTCCCGGGGGCCTCGGCGCGCCACGGCAGTATCTGGAACGTGCTCGGGTCCGGCTTGGCGATCATGTCGGACTCGTAGACCCGCGCGAAGCCCTCGATGGCGGAGCCGTCGAAGCCGATTCCCTCGTCGAAGGCCTGCTCCAGCTCGGCCGGGGCGACCGCGACGGACTTGAGGAAGCCCAGTACGTCGGTGAACCACAGGCGCACGAAGCGGATGTCGCGCTCCTCAAGCGTCCGGAGGACGAATTCCTGCTGCTTGTCCATGCCTTCATCCTCGCAGTTCAGACGGCCTGTGCACCACCTCCCCGAGGAGCGGGCCACAGTCGGGCCGGCCCAGTATCGCCGGCGGTGGTTTCCGCCACATTACGCACCCCCGAAAGGTCGTGACACCCCCGCACTGACCTCCGGCCCGACATGAGCATTACCATCTGCGCCCATGGGGGGCCGGCAGTACACGCGGCGCGGGCGTCGTGGACGTCCGCCGCTTCGGCGTGCCGCGCTTCCGCCGGGGCCATCGGCGGCGTTCCGGGCGATGTCCGGGGCGCTGGTCGCGATGCTGGTCGGAGTGGTGGTCGCCGTGCTGGTGGGGGGCCTCTTCCTCTGCTCGCGGCCCGGTGGGGCCGAGCGCGTGGCCGACGAGGCGCGGGCGCACGCCGTCTGCGTCTCCCCGTACGACCTGCCCGGCTGCTCGCCCCTCGCGCACGCGGTGCCGGCCGTGCTGCCCGCGCCGCAGCCCGCCGCGGTGCCGGCCGGCGGCGGGCCGCAGACCCCCGTCCGGGGCGTCGGGGCGGGGTGGACGCGGCCGCCCGAGCCGCTCGCGCGCGCCCCCGACCTGCATGTGCTCCAGGTGCTGCGGACCTGACGGGTCCCGTATTCCGCGCTCATCCACCCCCCTCAGCCAAAGGAACCAGGGCACATGGCCAGCAGGACCACCAACCACACCGACCCGAACTCCCGCCAGGCGCGGATAGCCGAGATGCGCCGCGTCGAGCAGGCGCGCGAACGGCGCAACAAGGCCATCGCGATCACCGTCTCCACCGTCATCGTCGCCGGACTCGTCGGCTTCGGCGCCTGGGTGCTGATCGACCAGAAGCAGACCGAGAAGCGCAAGGCGCAGGCCGCGGAGAAGCTCCTCAAGGAGCAGCAGGAGATCCGCAAGAAGCCCGTCGAGGGCGAGCAGGTCTGGGACGCGAAGAAGCTGGGCCGCACCCACGTCGAGACCCCGGTGAAGTACGAGATGAACCCGCCGGTCGGCGGCGACCACCACCCCCGCTGGATGAACTGCAACGGCGACGTCTACAAGGCCGCCGTCCCCGACGTGAACGCCGTGCACTCGATGGAGCACGGCGCGGTCTGGGTGACGTACAACGACAAGGCCCCCCAGGCCGAGCTCGACAAGCTCACGGCGCGGGTGGAGAAGACCCCGTACTCGCTGATGAGCCCGGTCAAGGAGCAGGCCGGGGCGATCATGCTCAGCGCGTGGGGCAAGCAGCTGACGGTGGAGAGCGCGGACGACCCCCGGGTGGCGCAGTTCTTCACCAAGTACGTGCAGGGCGAGCAGACCCCCGAGCCGGGCGCCGCCTGCACGAACGGCCTGACCAAGTGACCGGTCCGGACACCGGTACGGACACCGGTACGACGACCCGCCCGGCCCGCGTCCCCCGTACGTACTGGGTTTCGGGCACGGCGGTGCTGCTGGCGCTGCTGTTCGCGGCCGTGGCCACGATGGCCGCCGCCGCGAACGGCGACGGCGACGACCGACCGGCCGCGCGGGCCGCCGCCACTCCCGGGCTGCGCTCTCCCGACGCGGGCTTCGCCCGGGACATGGCGGTACACCACCAGCAGGCGGTGGAGATGTCCTTCGTCGTGCGCGACCGGACCCAGGACGAGCCGGTGCGCACCCTCGCGTACGACATCGCCAACACCCAGGCCAACCAGCGGGGCATGCTCCTGGGCTGGCTGGACCTGTGGGGGCTGCCGAAGGTGCTCGCCGACGAGCCCGCGATGTCCTGGATGGGTGACGGCGGCGACGGGCAAGGCGGGCACGGCGGGCACGGCGACGGGCACTCCGGGCACGGGACGGCCGTACAGCCCGGCGGGGCGCTCATGCCCGGGATGGCCACCAAGGATGAGCTCGCGCGGCTGGGCGCCGCCCAGGGCCGGGACGCCGAGGTGCTCTACCTCCAGCTGATGACCGACCACCACAAGGGCGGCGTCGCGATGGCCCAGGGCTGCGCGAAGCTCTGCACCACCCCGGTCGAGCGCGAGCTGGCCCAGGGCATGGTCGACGCACAGCAGGCGGAGCTCACCCTCATGGCGGACATGCTGGCGAAGCGCGGGGCCGCGCCGCGCGGGTGACGGGGCACGCTCGTACGGTGGTGGGAGGCGTCCCATCACCCGTACGGGCGTGTGCTCCCCGTGCCGGGACGCCGCGGCGGGGGCACCCGCGCTCCCGCCCCACACGGCGCTTTGGAGGTTTACGCGATGACGACCGCCGGAGAGATCATGCACGCCGGGGCCCAGTGGATCCCCGCCACCGAGACCCTCGACCGGGCCGCCCAGCTGATGGCCCGCCTGGGCGTGGGCGCACTACCCATCAGCGATACGTCGGAACGGCTCTGCGGCATCCTGACCGACCGCGACATCGTGGTCGGCTGCGTGGCCAAGGGGCACGATCCCTCGAAGATCACCGCAGGTGAGATGGCGCAGGGCACACCGCGCTGGATCGACGCGAACGCGGACGTCTCCGAGGTGCTGGAGGAGATGCAGAGCCACCAGATCCGCCGGCTCCCCGTGATCGAGAACAAGAAGCTGGTCGGCATGATCAGCGAGGCGGACCTGGCCAAGCACCTCTCGGAGGAGCAGATAGCCGGCTGGGCGGAGAAGGTCTACGCCCGCGGCTGATCCCGGCCGCCGCGCCGAGCACCGCCCGGGCCACCTGGTCCGGGCGGTCCAGCATGACCAGGTGTCCGGCGGGCTCGGCGACCTCGAAGCGCGCGCCGAGCCGGTCGGCGAGCTCCGCTTGGCGGGCGAGCCAGCGCAGGGCTCCGCGGCCCGTGCCGCCGCCGTGGCCCACGAGGACGGTGGCGGGCGCGGTCAGCGGATGCGTGGCGCGCAGGGCCAGGAGCTCGGCGGCGGCGTCGAGGTAGCGGGAGTTCTCCAACAGCGCCCCCTGCCAGACGCGGCCGGTGCGGTAGCAGCGCCGTACGAGGTCACGCGCGGCCGGATCGGCCCCGCCGGTCCGCGATGCCCGCACGACGGCCCGCCGGGCGGCCGGACCGAGCGCGGCGGGCACTCCGGCGGCGGTCACCACCCGGCCGAGGACCCGGGCGGCGCCGGTGCGCAGCGCCGCGGGCAGCAGGGCGCGCGGAGCCTCCTCGACGCTTGAGTCGAGGAGCACCAGGGCGGCGGTCCGCCCGGGGTACAGCCGCGCGAAGGCCTCGGCGTGGAACCCGGCGATGGAATGCCCGACCACGGTGACACCGGCGGCGCCGCCCAGGCCCGAGGCGTCCAGGAGGCCCGCGATGCGGTGGGCCTCGCCCGCGGCGGTGGGCGGCTCGGCGGCCGGGGCGCTGAGGCCGTGGCCGGGGCGGTCGAAGCGGACGACGGTGCGGCCCGCGGCGACGAGCAGCGCGGCGACCTCGTCCCAGTCGAACCAGGCCATGGCCAGCCCGGCGCTGAGCACGCACACCGGCCCCCGGCCCTCGAGCACCACGTGCAGCGGGACCCCGTCCACCCGCACGAAGCGTCCCGGGGCTCTCCGCACGCCGCTCACGTGCGCCGCTCCTCGTACACGGAGCGGGCGAGCAGGCCCAGCCACAGCGCCACGAACAGCACCTGGAGCCGCTGCCCGGCGCCCAGGGCCCAAGTGCCGCGCCCGGCCGTGAACAGGGCGATGGCGGTCAGGGTCCACGCGGTGGCGAGCAGTTCGAGGACGACGAGCACCGGGCCGTGGCGGGCCAGCGGCGCGAGCCGCCCGTAGCGCCGGGCGGCGACGGTGAGGGCGACTATCCCGACGAGGGCGCCGGTCATCGCGAGGCTGCTGCTGACGGCGTGGGCCTGATGGGTGGCGGGGACGAGCCCGGCGGTCTCCCGGGCCGCGCACACCGGGTCGACGGTGGGCGTGCAGCTCAGCGGCAGCCAGGCGTCGGCGGCGGTGGCCGCCCCGAAGAGGGTGACTCCGGCCCAGCCGGCGACGGCCCAGGGACGTCGGGACTCGATGCCGCGCAGCAGCCGCAGGAGCGCCAGCAGCCCGCCGGCGAAGGCGAGCAGGCCGGCGCAGAAGTCGGTGGCCCGGAAGAGGCCGCCGAGGGGCTGGTCCTGGGCGGCGAGCTCGCTCACGTACGTCTCGATGGGGTTGAGGCCGGTGGAGAGGACGACCTCCAGGACCCACGCGGTGTAGGCGGCGGCGCCGAGCCCGACCAGCACCGCCACCAGCGGGGCCGACGGCCAGGTCCGTCGCCCGGCCGTACGGAGCGCAGGGCCGGGCGTGGAGCCCGGCGTGGAGCCCGGCGTGGAGCCGGGCGTGGAGCCCGGCGTGGAGCCCGGCGTGGAGCCGGGCGTTGATCCGGCCCGGGGGCGCGGAGGGGGGCCATTGGTGGACATGGTGTGACTAATCCTATGCAGATCCGGGGTTTGATCCAGGGATCGGATACCCACCCGGGGTAGGGTTCCCGGCATGACGAGCAGAAGCCGGCGAGCCGCACCGTGGCCCCGGCCGCTGCTGCTCGCCGCTCTGCTGCTGGGCTTCGTGACCATGAACGCCCTGGGCCATCCGACTGAGTCCCATGCCTCGGAGGACGCACACGCGGCCCACTCCGTTGCCTCGGCGGGCCCGCCGGGCCCGCCGGGCCCGCCGGGCCCGCCGGGACCACCCGGCCCGCCCACGGACGACGAGCCCACGGACTGTGAGCCCACCGACGACGGGTCCACGGACGGTGAGCCCGACGGCACGCGGACCGACCCCGGGTCCGACTGCCCCGCCGTGCTCACCGGGCCCGCCGCGCCTTCCCCCGGGGAAGGACCGGCCGGCTCCCGCGATACCGCGCCGCTCGGGGGTGCGGCCCGCGTGCCGGTCCGGTCCGACGCGGGACCCGACCCGCCGCCGCCCGGCGGGCCCCGCGGGCCCCGTGCGCCCCACGAACTCCCCGACCGGCCGGCCGTCCCGCGCGCATAGGCGCGTACGGGACCGGGCCCGCGCCGTCGCCCCGGCATGCCCGCACCTCCCCCCACACCACACCCACGAGGTACTTCCGTGCGCCCTCTCCCCTCCCGTCGCGCCGTTCTCGGCGCCTCCGCCGCCTCCGCCGCCGCCCTCACCGGGTCCGGGCTGCTCTCCGCCTGCGCCCGCACCGCCACGGGCCGTGGCGCCACGGACCACGGCACCGGGGCCGACGGCGCGAACCGCGCCGCCGCCGGGGCCGCCGCCCCCGCCGACTACGTCGACCCGGCCGGGCCCGAGGTGCAGGCCGTCGAGGCCGCCCGCAAGGCCACGGGACCGCTCACCGAGGTCAGGATCACCGCCACCGCCGGCTCCGTGGACCTGGGCGGCGGACACGTCTTCCGCTCCTGGGCTTACGGCGACAAGGTCCCGGGCCCGGAGGTGCGGGCCACCGCGGGCGGCACGCTCTCCCTGACCCTCGCCAACAACCTCCCCGAGGCCACCTCCCTGCACTGCCACGGCCTGGCGATGCGCAACGACATGGACGGGGTCCCCGGGGTGACCCAGCGGGACATCGCCCCGGGCGGCTCCTTCACGTACAAGTTCGCCGTGCCGACCCCGGGGACGTACCTGTTCCACCCGCACACCGGGGTCCAGCAGGACCGCGGGCTGTACGCGCCGCTGATCGTCGAGGACCCGGACGAGCCCCTCTCCTACGACAAGGAGTGGGTGGTGGTCCTGGACGACTGGCTCGACGGGGTGGACGGCTCCACCCCGGACGCCGTGCTCGCCGAACTGCGCGGCGCGAACGGCCGGTCCGCGGGCGGCCACTCGGGGCACGGCACGACGCCCGCGCCCTCGCCCTCCGGGAGCAAGAGCAGCGCCGCCACCGGCCCCTCGCGCGTGCGCCTGCTCGGGGAGAGCGACGTACTCGGCAAGGACGTGGGCAATGTCGAATACCCGTACTACCTGATCAACGGCCGGGCGGCGGACGACCCTTCGGTCTTCACCGCACGGCCCGGGGACCGGATCCGGCTGCGCATCGTCAACGCGGGCGGCGACACCCCGTTCCGGATCGCCCTCGGCGGGCATGAACTGACGGTCACCCACACCGACGGCTACCCGGTGGAGCCCGCGAAGACCGGCTGCCTGCTGCTCGGCATGGGCGAGCGGTACGACGTCCTCGTCACCGCGCAGGACGGGGTGTTCCCGCTCACCGCGCTGGCCGAGGGCAAGGGCGCGTCGGCCTCCGCGCTCGCCGTGCTGCGCACGGGGACGGGGACGGCGCCCACCGCCGCGACGAGGCCGGCCGAGCTGACCACCGCCCCGCTGATGGCGGACCGGCTCAAGGCCGCGGAGTCGGTGGCGCTGCCCGCGCGCACCCCGGACCGTACGCTCTCGCTCCGGCTGACCGGCACGATGACCCGCTTCAACTGGGCCTTCGACGGCGCCCCGTTCACCACCGACCAGCGGCATCCGGTGAAGGCGGGAGAGCGGGTACGGCTGGAGTTCAGGAACCAGACGCCGATGTGGCACCCGGTCCACCTGCACGGGCACACCTTCGCCCTGGGCGGCGGCGCGGGCGCCCGCAAGGACACCACCGTCATCCTGTCGGGCGGGAGGCTGACGGTGGACTTCGACGCCGACAATCCCGGGCTGTGGATGCTGCACTGCCACAACGTGTACCACTCGGAGTCCGGAATGATGACGATCCTCGGTTACGAGCGCTGAGTTCCGCCCGCCGGGAAACGACGACGGGGTGCCGCGGGGCCGTGGCAGGGTTGTCCCGATCACGGCACGACACGAGACGCGATGACCGAGAAGGACGCCTCCGCCCGTATGAGCACCCCGCCGAACCCGTCAACCACCCCGGCCGAACCGGCGGAACCCTCCATACCCGAAGCGGCCCCACAGCCGTCACCGTCACCGTCACCGGAGGAGCCCGCCGCCACGCCGCCGCCCGGGAACGCCCCGGCCAAGGGCCCTTCCCCGGAGAAGGGCCCTTCCCTGGAAAAGGGTTCGGCCGGAGCGCCCTCGCCGGGGCGGGCGCCGACCGCGGCCCCCTCCCCCGCCGCCCCGACGGCACCGGCACCCGCCCCGGCACCCGCCGCCTCGTCGTTCGCCCCGCTCGTGCCCGCGCCCCCGACTCCCCCGGCCGGCCCCGGCTTCGGCGGCCCCGGCTTCGGCGGCCCCGCTGCCCCCGGTGGGCCCGCCCCCGCCAACCCGTGGGGCCGGCCCGGCCCCGGCCCCGGCGGTGCCGGATACGGCGGGCCCGGCTACCCGACGTACGCGCAGCCCGTCGCCGCCGGCGGCAACGGGTTGGCCCTCGCCGCGACGATCGTCGGCGGCTTCGGCATCCTCATCGGCCTCGTCCCCCTCCTCTTCTGGGCCGGCTTCCTCCTCGGCCTGGTCGCCATCGGCCTCGGCATCGGCGCCATCGTCCGCTCCTCCAAGGGCGCCCCGCAGAAGACGCTGTCCATCGTCGGCACCGTCCTCGGCGTGCTCGCCCTCTTCGCCTCGGTCGGCGGTCTCGTCCTCACCGCCCTCGTCTTCGGGAAGGCCGCCGACCGCCGGACGGAACAGCACGTGCAGTTCCCCGGCCGACCGCCGTCGACGTCCCCGCAGCCGCCGAAGCCCTCCGAGGTCCCCGGCATGACCAGCGCGCTGCCCTTCGGCGAGACCTTCACCTACGACAGCGGCGTGAAGGTGAGCCTCTCGAAGCCGACGGAGTACGAGCCGAACGGCATCGGCGACCTGAAGGACCTCAAGGGCGCGGTCCAGATCACGGTGACCGTCACCAACGGCTCGACGGAGCCGTACGAGGTCGAGTTCGGCGCCATCCCCAAGGTCCGTGACGACAAGGGCCTGGCCGCCGAAATGGCCATCGACGTCGCCGGCACCGCGCCGAAGTACATCAAGGGCGCCATCATGCCGGGCCAGTCCGCCAAGGGCGTCTTCGCGTTCACGCTGCCCGAGGGCACCGGGAACATCACCGCCGAGATCTCCCCGGGCGCCGACCTCGACTACGTGAAGTACGCCGGCCCGGTCGACTGAGGCGCGGAAACACACGGGACCCAGGACATCGCGTCAGAAAGACGATTAGACTGGGCCCCGTGCCTCAACTTCGTCTCGCTCTGAATCAGATCGACTCGCACGTCGGCAACATCACCGCCAACGCCGACTCGGTCGTCCACTGGACCCGGCACTCCGCCGAGCAGGGCGCCCATCTGGTGGCGTTCCCGGAGATGGTGCTGACCGGGTACCCCGTCGAGGACCTCGCCCTGCGCGAGTCCTTCGTCGAGGCCTCCCGCACCGCCCTGCGCGATCTGGCCCGGCGGCTCGCGGACGAGGGCTTCGGCGAGCTCCCGGTCGTCGTCGGCTACCTCGACCGCACCGAGAAGGCCGCGCCCCGGCTCGGCCGCCCGGCCGGTTCCCCGGAGAACGCGGCGGCGGTCCTGCACCGCGGCGAGGTCGTCCTGCGCTTCGCCAAGCACCACCTCCCCAACTACGGCGTGTTCGACGAGTTCCGGTACTTCGTGCCGGGCGACACCCAGCCGGTGATCCGCGTGCACGGCGTCGACGTGGCCCTGGCCATCTGCGAGGACCTCTGGCAGGAGGGCGGCCGGGTCCCCGCCACCCGCTCCGCCGGGGCCGGGCTGCTGATCTCGATCAACGCCTCTCCGTACGAGCGCAACAAGGACGACGCCCGCCTCGAACTGGTGCAGAAGCGCGCCCAGGAGGCCGGCTGCACCCTCGCCTACCTGGCCATGATCGGCGGCCAGGACGAGCTGGTCTTCGACGGCGACTCGATCGTGGTCGGGGCCGACGGCGAGGTCATCGCCCGCGCCCCGCAGTTCTCCGAGGGCTGCGTCCTGCTCGACCTCGACCTGCCCGCGGCGCTCGCCGACGCCCCCGAGGGCGTGGTCGACGACGGGCTGCGCATCGACCGGGTGATCCTCTCCGAGGAGCCCGCGGAAGCGCCCGAGGCGGTCGTCACCGGCGGGTACGCCGATCGGCTCGACGACGACGAGGAGATCTACGACGCGCTGGTCGTGGGCCTGCGCGCGTACGTCAGGAAGAACGGCTTCCGATCCGTCCTGATCGGGCTCTCCGGAGGCATCGACTCGGCGCTGGTCGCCGCCATCGCCTGCGACGCGATCGGCGCGCAGAACGTGTACGGCGTCTCGATGCCCTCGAAGTACTCCTCGGAGCACTCCAAGGGCGACGCGGCCGATCTGGCGACACGGACCGGCCTGAACTTCCGGACCGTGTCGATCGAGCCGATGTTCGACGCGTACATGGGATCGCTGGGCCTGACCGGTCTGGCGGAGGAGAACCTCCAGTCCCGGCTGCGCGGCACGATGCTGATGGCGGTCTCCAACCAGGAGGGCCACATCGTGCTGGCCCCGGGCAACAAGTCGGAGCTGGCCGTCGGCTACTCCACCCTGTACGGGGACTCGGTGGGCGCGTACGGCCCGATCAAGGACGTGTACAAGACGGACGTGTTCCGCCTGGCGCAGTACCGCAACCGGGCCGCCGTCGAGCGCGGGGAGACCCCTCCGATCCCGGAGAACTCGATCGTGAAGCCGCCGAGCGCGGAACTGCGCCCGGGCCAGGTGGACACGGACTCGCTGCCGGACTACCCGGTGCTCGACGCGATCCTGGCTCTGTACGTGGACCGCGACCAGGGCATGGAGGCGATCGTGGCGGCCGGCTTCGACCGGGAGTTGGTCGCCAGGACCCTGCGGATGGTGGACACGGCGGAGTACAAGCGCCGCCAGTACCCGCCGGGCACGAAGATCTCCGCGAAGGGTTTCGGCAAGGACCGCCGGCTGCCCATCACGAACGGCTGGCGCGAGCGGGCCTGACCGCCGCACCCGGCCCGTACGGGACGGGAAAGGGCCCCGCCGCCGTTCGCGGCGGGGGCCCTTTCCCCGTACTCGTCGTCCCTCGCCTACGGGACCGTCACGCGCGCCGCGACCGGCAGGTGGTCGCTGCCCGTGCGCGGCAGGGTCCAGGACGCCTCCGGTTCGATCCCGCGGACCATGATCTGGTCGATCCGGGCCATCGGGAACTGGGCCGGCCAACTGAAGCCGAAGCCGTCGCCCGCCGCGCCCTGCGTGGAGCGCATCTGCGAGGTGACCTCGGACAGCGAGCGGTCGTTCATGGTGCCGTTGAGGTCGCCGAGCAGGATGGCCTTCTTCAGCGGGTCCGCGGCGAGTGCGGCGCCCAGCGCGTCGGCGCTGTTGTCGCGCTGGTTGGCGGTGAAGCCCGCGTTCAGCTTGACCCGTACGGAAGGCAGGTGGGCGACGAAGACGGCCACCTGCCCCTGGGCGGTGTCGACGGTGACGCGCATGGCGCGCGTCCAGCCCAGCTTGATGTCCACCGGCCGGCTCGCGGACAGCGGGTACTTGCTCCACACCCCGACGGTGCCCTCGACCGAGTGGTACTTGTACGTGCCCGCCAGGGCCTTCTCGTAGACGGGGACGACGCTGCCCTTGAGCTCGGTCAGGGCCAGCACGTCGGCCCCGGACTTCGCGATGGACGCGGCGGTGCCGCGCGGGTCGGGGTTGTCGGCGTCGACGTTGTGGGTGGCGACGACGAGGTTGCCGCCGGGGCCGGACTTGTCGGTGACCAGGCCGCCGAAGATGTTCACCCATACCGCGGCCGTCAGCAGTATCGCGATCAGCGCCGTCGCGGACTTCCGCACGACCGCCCCGACCAGCAGCAGCGGGACGGCCACTCCGAGCCAGGGCAGGAAGGTCTCGGTGAGGCTGCCGAGGTTGCCCACGTCGTTGGGCAGTTGCGCGTGGAAGACCATGACCAGGCAGATCAGCACCGAGATCGCGGCCAGCACCAGGCCGCGGCGCCAGATTCCGGGGTCCCTGCGCAGTTCGGCCAGCCGGCGCCGGAAGCGGGACCCGGAGGGCTCGGGCTCCGAGCCGCCGTTCCCCGACTCCGTCATGTACGCCTGTGCCATGCCACTGCCCTCACTGCCGTGCTCGCGCTCCGTCCCCGCCCCTTGACCCTAGGCGATGACCGGAGCCTTCCGTGTCCCACGTCACGCCCGCTCGAAGCGGCCGTACGCCCCGGAGGACGAACAGCCGTGCGGCACGGGTTCCGCTTGCTTCCTCTTGTCACGAAACGCGCACATTGCATCCTCCGCGTCCGGCGCGCTCCGCGCAGCACTTCCGCCTTTGGGCACGCGGATGCCACCATGGTGGGTGAGTCCGGGGACGCCGTAAGGGCGCCTCGAGATGACACAAGGAGCAGTTGCAATGACGCACGCCGTTTCGCCTGCCCGCGAACCCGCATCCGCCGCCTCCCCCACCCTGTACGGAGGCACGGGCACGCGGCGCATCACCGTCCGCGACCTGACCCTCGCCAAGGAACGCGGCGAGAAGTGGCCCATGCTCACCGCCTACGACGCGATGACCGCTTCCGTCTTCGACGAGGCCGGGATCCCGGTGATCCTCGTCGGCGACTCCATGGGCAACTGCCACCTGGGCTACGACACCACCGTCCCGGTGACGATGGACCAGATGACCATGCTGTCGGCCGCGGTCGTCCGCGGCACGAGCCGGTCGCTGGTCGTCGGCGACATGCCGTTCGGTTCGTACCAGGAGGGTCCCGTCCAAGCGCTGCGCAGCGCCACCCGCCTCGTGAAGGAGGCCGGAGTCGGAGCGGTGAAGCTGGAGGGCGGCGAGCGCTCGCTGGCCCAGACCGAGCTGATCGTGCAGTCCGGCATCCCCGTCATGTCCCACCTGGGGCTGACGCCGCAGTCCGTCAACGCCATGGGCTACCGGGTCCAGGGCCGCGGCGACGAGGCCGCGCACCAGCTGCTGCGCGACGCGAAGGCCGCGCAGGACGCGGGCGCGTTCGCGGTGGTGCTGGAGCTGGTCCCGGCCGAGCTGGCCGCCGAGGTCACCCGGTCCCTGCACATCCCGACGGTCGGCATCGGCGCGGGCGCCGAGTGCGACGCGCAGGTGCTGGTGTGGACCGACATGATGGGCCTGACCGGCGGGAAGATGCCGAAGTTCGTCAAGCAGTACGCGAACCTCCGGCAGACCATGAACGACGCGGCGAAGGCCTTCGCCGAGGACGTGGTCGGCGGAACGTTCCCGCAGGCGGAGCACGCCTTCCACTGACGGCCGCGCCCGTGTTCCACCGACGGCCGTGCCCGTCGTGAAGTGAGTACCGACAGCCCGCCGACGTCGCGTCGGCGGGCTGTCGTCTTCGTGTCGGCCGGCTGTCGGTCGGCTGTCGGTGCTTTGTCAGTGGCGGCTGGTCCCATGGTGGACATGACGCGAAACGACAAGAACACCAACGCCGTCGAAGTGCGGGGGCTGGTGAAGCACTACGGCGACACCAAGGCGCTCGACGGGGTCGACCTGGACGTCCGCGAGGGCACCGTCCTCGGGGTCCTCGGACCGAACGGCGCCGGCAAGACCACCCTGGTCCGCTGCCTGTCCACCCTGATCACCCCGGACTCCGGCACGGCGACGGTCGCGGGCTACGACGTGGTCCGCCAGCCGCGGCAGCTGCGCCGCACCATCGGCCTCACCGGCCAGTACGCCTCGGTCGACGAGAAGCTCTCCGGCTGGGAGAACCTCTACATGATCGGCCGGCTGCTGGACCTGTCCCGCAAGGACGCCCGGTCGCGCGCCGACGAGCTGCTGGAGCGCTTCTCGCTCACCGAGGCCTCCAAGAAGGCCGCGATGCACTACTCCGGCGGCATGCGCCGCCGGCTCGACCTGGCCGCCTCCATGATCGGCCGCCCGGCCGTGCTGTACCTGGACGAGCCGACCACCGGTCTGGACCCCCGCACCCGCAACGAGGTGTGGGACGAGGTGCAGCGGATGGTCGCCGAGGGGGCCACCGTCCTGCTCACCACCCAGTACATGGAGGAGGCCGAGCAGCTCGCGAGCGAGCTGACGGTCATCGACCGCGGCAAGGTCATCGCCAACGGCAAGGTCGACGAGCTGAAGGCCCGGGTCGGCGGCCGCACCCTGAAGATCCGTCCCGTGGACTCCTCCGACCTGCCGGGCATGGCCCGCTCGCTGGCCGAGGCCGGTCTCGACGGGGTGGCGGGCACGCAGGCCGTCCCGGACGAGGGCGTGCTGCTGGTCCCGATCCTGAGCGACGAGCAGCTGACCGCCGTCGTCGGCCTGCTGGCCGCCCGGGGGTACGCGATCGCCGACCTCGGCACGTACCTGCCCAGCCTGGACGAGGTGTTCCTGTCGATCACCGGCCAGAAGCCCACCATCGAGACCCCCGAGGAGGTCGCGGCATGAGCACCGTAACCACGACGAAGCCCGCCGACGCCGCGGCCGCCCCTGCGGCCGGCGCGGCCGCCCTGCCCGGCGAGGGCCGGATCGGCCTGCGGGCCAACCTGCGCCACATCGGCGCGCTCGTGCGCCGCAACGCGCTCCAGATCAAGCAGGACCCGGAGTCGATGTTCGACGCCGTGCTCATGCCGATCATCTTCACCCTGCTCTTCGTGTTCGTCTTCGGCGGTGCGATCTCCGGCAAGGGCAACCAGGAGGCGTACGTCAACTACGTCATCCCGGGCCTGATGGCCATGATGGGCATGAACATCTCGATGGCGGTGGGCACCGGCGTCAACGACGACTTCAAGAAGGGCGTCATGGACCGCTTCCGGTCCATGCCGATCGCCCGGTCCTCCGTGCTCCTCGCGAAGATCGTCGTCGAGGTCGGCCGCATGCTGGTCGCCATCGCGATCCTGCTGACCGTCGGCTTCATCCTGGGCCTGTCGATCAAGGGCTCGGTGCTGGACCTCTTCTACTCCATCGGCCTGTCCGCCGTCTTCGGCGCCTCGCTGATGTGGATCTTCATCCTGCTCGGTCTGACCATGAAGACGGCGCAGGCCGTCCAGGGCATGGCGATGCTGGTCCTGATGCCGCTGCAGTTCGGCAGCTCGATCTTCGCCCCGCCGACCACCATGCCGGACTGGCTGCAGTCCTTCACCGACTACAACCCGCTGTCCAACCTCGCGGACGCGGCGCGCGCCCTGATCAACGGCACTCCCGTGGGCAACTCCGTGTGGATGACGCTGGGCTGGTCGATCGCCATCACGGCGGTCACCATGCCCCTCGCGGTCCGCAAGTTCCGCCAGAAGACCTGATCCGGGTCGGCCGGTCCGTTCGGATCGCGTCCCGGACGGGCCCCTGACCGGGGGCCGGGTCAGACCAGGGCGGCGGCTTCCTCCAGGGTGAGGCCGCCGCCCTCGGCGTACGCGGCCTCGTACGCGGCATCGCCCAGCGCCGCCCGTGCCAGCTCCTCGGCACGGGCGGCGTCCGCGCGTTCCGTGGTGACGGGGACGTGCGCGGGCGGCAGGTGCGTGCGGTACGCGCCGAGCAGCCGGGCCGCGTCGCGGGTGCGCTCCGGGCCGCCGAGGGAGGCCAGTGAGAGGCCCGCGGTCATCAGGTAGACGGCCTCCATCTGCGGGGCGACCATGGCGGCGAGCGGGTCCTGGACCGCGGCCAGGGCCTGCCGCAGCCGGCCGAGCGCCTCCTCGTGGCGGCCGTCCTCGTTGTCCAGCCAGGCCATCGTGCCGAGCAGGAAGCCGTCGAAGAGGGCGTACGCGCCGAAGGCGAAGTCGTCGCGCAGCGTCTGGAGCTGGACGCGGGCCTCGTCCCTGCGGCCGGTGCGGCCGAGGACGTAGGCGAGGAACATCCGGGCGGCGGGCATGGCCTCGTTGCCGTAGTCCTGCGGGGCGGCGACGATCCCGGAGAGGATGGCCCCGGCCTCCTCCAGCCGGCCCATCTCGGCGAGGTTCCCGGCCATCCGCACCCGCAGCACCGTCACCTGCGCCTTGGCGCCGAGCCGCTGGGCGTGCTCGATCGCCGCCCGGTAGTCCTGGGTGGCGAGGTCGTACTGGCCTCGTTTCTCGCGGGCCTCCGCCCGGGCGGAGAGTGCCTCGGCGCAGCCCCAATCGTCGCCGAGCTGCTGGAAGACGGCCAGGCTCTCCTCGGCGTCGCGGGAGGCGTCGCCGGCCCAGTCGGCGCGGTTGGCGAGGATGTTGGCGCGCAGCTGGAGGGCGGAGCCGAGCTCCCAGCCGTATCCGAGCCCGCGCGCGGCGTCGACGGTCTCGTCGATGACCCGCTTGAGCAGCCCCGGATCCCCCACGATCATGACCGCGTAGATCCAGAGGGAGGCGGGGGTCCGGCAGGTCTGCGGGAGCCCGGGCCGGTAGACGGCGATCACCCCTTCGACCAGGGCCCGCACCTCCGGGGTGTTCCAGTTCTCGTTGGTCTGGTCGCGGGCGGCCAGCCGTACCAGGTGGACCGCGCGCCACGCCTCTGCGAGCAGTTCGCCGCTGTACGGGGGCGGGCTGTCCACGAGCCGCTCGTACACGGGCTCGGCGGGCACGAAGGGCGGCCTGAACGGGTCGGGCCCGAGGGCCGCGGCGGCCTCGGCCCAGTGCCGGGACTCGGCGCGCAGGTCGTGCATGTGCCAGTACCAGCCGAGGGAGTGGATCAGGCACAGCACCTCGTCGGCGTCGCGGGCGGCGACGGCGCGGCGCAGGGCGGTGCGCAGGTTCTCGTACTCGGAGGCGAGCCGGTCGGCGGCCGCGCGCTGGCCGCGGCCGCGCAGCAGCGGCTCGGAGGTGCGGGCGAGTTCGCGGTAGTGGACGAGGTGGCGGCGTTCGGTGTCGGCGCGGTCGGTGCCGGCCGCGGTGAGCTGCTCGGCGGCGTACTCGCCGACGGTCTCCAGCAGCCGGTAGCGCATGGCGGAGCCGTCCGCTCCGGGGGCGGCGACGACGAGGGACTTGTCGACGAGGGAGCCGAGCACGTCCGCGACCTCGTACGAGGCGTCCGCGCAGACGTCCTCGGCGGCGGCGAGGTCGCAGCCTCCGGCGAAGACGGAGAGCCGGCGCAGCACCGTGCGCTCGGGCTCGTCCAGCAGCTCCCAGGACCAGTCGACGACGGCCCGCAGGGTCTGCTGGCGGGGCAGCACGGTACGGGCGCCGCTGGTCAGCAGCCGGAAACGGTCGTCGAGCCGGTCTGCGATCTGCCGGGGTGTCAACAGGCGCAGGCGGGCGGCGGCGAGCTCGATGGCGAGCGGCAGACCGTCGAGGCGGCGGCAGATCTCCGCGGCGGCGGCCGGGTCGTCGTCGGCACGGAACCCGGGCCGGGCGGCGGCGCCGCGGTCGCCGAGGAGCCGCAGCGCGACCGGGTCGGGCAGCGGCTCGACGGGTCGCAGGGTCTCCCCCGGCACGCCGAGGGGTTCGCGGCTGGTGGCGAGGATCTGCACGCCGGGGCAGCGGGCCAGGAGCTCCTCGGCGAGCCGGGCGGCCGCGTCGACGACGTGCTCGCAGTTGTCGAGGAGCAGCAGGAGCCGGCGGCGCGCGCAGTGCTCGGCGAGCCGGTCGAGGGGGTCGTCGCCGTGCCGGTCGGTCAGCACCCGCAGTTCCTCGGTGGCGGCGCCGCGCAGCTTGGTCTCGCGGGCTCCGAGCGCGGCGAGCGCGGCTTCGGCGACGTCCTCCGGATCGTCCACCGGGGCGAGCTCCACGAGCCACACCCCGTCGGGCCAGTGCCCGCGGACGACGTGCGCCTCGGCGGCCTCCTGCGACAGCCGCGTCTTCCCGGCCCCGCCGGGCCCGAGCAGGGTGACGAGCCGGGCCCGCCCGAGGTCGTCCCCGATGACCCCGATGTCGTCCTCACGGCCCACGAAGGTGGTCAGCCTGGCCCGCAGGTTCCCCTGGTGGGGGGCGGGGTACGAGCCGCCGCCGGGCCCGGCGGCCGCGCCGTGACCGGGGTACGGGTCACCGCCCTGCCCGGCGGCCGCGTCGGCCTGGCGCGGGTGTCCGGGCCCCGCCGCGGCGGAGGTGTGCGAGCCGTGCCCCGGCCTGCCCTCGCCCGGGGGCTGCGCCCCGGACCGGACGAGGTCCCGCTGCCCGGCCGCGCCGGGAGCGGGGTACGGGGCGTGCGGCCCGGGCCCGGCGTGGGCACCGGGGTACGGGGTCTGGGCTCCGGCGCCGCCCGGGGTCAGGGGCTGCGCCCCGGACCAGCCGGAGTCGGTGCCACGGGCTCCCGGCCAGGACTGCGGCGGGGACAGGAGTTCGGCGTGCAGGGCCCGGAGCGCCGGGCCGGGGTCCGCGCCCAGGCGGTCGGCGAGCTCCCTGCGCACGGCTTCGTACGCGGCCAGTGCCTCCGCCGGGCGGCCCGCGTCGCGCAGGGCGCGGATCCGCAGGGCCTGGAGCGGTTCGTCCAGCGGCTGCTGCGCGCACAGGGCGGTCAGCTCGGGCAGGGCCTGCTCGGCCCGGCCCAGGGCGAGGGCCGCGGCGAGTCGCCCCCGGCGCGCGTCGGACCGTACGGCCTCCCAGCGCGCGGCCTCGGCGGCCGGGTCGGGCAGGTCGGTGAGCGCGGGTCCGCGCCACAGGGCGAGGGCCTCGTCGTACGCCGCGGCGGCCTTGGCGGCGTCCCCCGCGGTCAGCGCCGCCTCCCCGTCCCGGGCGAGCCGCTCGAAGCGGTACAGGTCGACGTCCTCCCGCTCGGCGGCCAGCTGGTAGCCGCCGTCCGCGGAGCGCACCGCCCCGTGCCCGAGTGCCCGCCGCAGCCGCGCGACCAGCGCCTGGAGGGCGGCCACGGCGTCGGCCGGCGGGTCGCCGTCCCACACCTGGTCGACCAGGAGGTGCGCCCGCACCACCCGCCCCGGCCGCAGCGCGAGCGCGGTCAGCAACGCCCGCAGGCGTGCGCCGCCGACGGCGACGGGGGTCCCGTCGTCGCGGATGGCCTGGGTGGTGCCGAGGATCGCGTAATGCACCGGCCCATTGTCCCCGTAGCGGCCCCCGGCCCCGACTCCATTTCCGTCCCGCTCCCGGGATAGGTTTCGCCGCATGGGTCATCAGGGCAGCCGCGACGAGCGGCGCATCAGTTCCGTGTTCCTCGGCATCGTCGCCGTCATGGCGGTCACCGGCTGGGCGGTGTGGACCCAGTACGCGACGAGCACCGGCCTCGCCGTCTTCCTGTTCGTGACCTCGGCGTGGATCGTCTCCCTCTGCCTGCACGAGTACGCGCACGCCCGCACCGCCCTGCACGGCGGCGACCTGACGGTCGGGGCCAAGGGCTACCTGACGCTGAACCCGCTCAAGTACACGCACGCGCTGCTCAGCATCATCCTGCCGGTGCTGTTCGTGATCATGGGCGGCCTGGGCCTGCCCGGCGGCGCCGTGTACATCGAACGCGGTCGGATCCAGGGCCGCTGGAAGCACAGCCTCATCTCGGCGGCGGGCCCGCTGACCAACGTGGCCTTCGCCGTCGTCTGCACGGCGCCGTTCTGGCTGGACGCCCTCGAAGGCGTCCCGTGGTCCTTCCGCTTCGCGCTCGCCTTCCTCGCCCTGCTCCAGGTCTCGGCGGCGATCCTGAACTTCCTGCCGGTACCGGGCCTGGACGGATACGGGATCATCGAGCCGTGGCTCTCGTACGGCGTCCGCCGCCAGGTGGAGCCGCTGGCGCCGTTCGGCCTGATCGCCGTGTTCGCCCTCCTGTGGATCCCGGAGGTCAACGCCCTCTTCTTCAACTCGGTGAGCGGCGTGCTGTCCGGCCTCGGCGTCTCGGACCTGGAGACGTACTGCGGCCGCGACCTCTACCGCTTCTGGCAGGAGACCAACGGCCTGTGCACCGTCGCGCGCTAGCGCCTACGAACTGCGCGCGGCCTTCTCGGCCTTCGCCTTGCGCTGGTAGTACCAGGCCATGTTGGACGTGAGGCCCGCGAGCAGCACCCACACGATCCCGATGTAGTTCCCCTGGACGAAGGCGACGACGGCCGCGGCGGTCGCGAGGACGCAGACGACGACGGCGAAGACGGCAAGGCGGGGCATGGGGAGAACTCCTCGGAAACACTGAAGGCGGTCGAGCCCTCCCAGTGTCCCCCATGCCCCGCAGTGCTCCTGTAAAGACGGGGCGGCGGGCCCCCGGCGGTCAGACGTCCGTGATGCGGAGGCCCGCGTGGGCCTTGTAGCGGCGGTTCGTCGAGATCAGGTTCGCGACCAGGGACTCGACCTGGTGGGCGTTGCGCAGGCGGCCCGCGAAGACTCCGCGCATGCCCGGGATGCGGGCGGCGAGTGCCTGGACGAGGTCCGTGTCGGCGCGGGATTCGCCGAGGACCATCACGTCGGTGTCGATCTCGTCGATGGTCTCGTCCTGGAGGAGGACCGCCGAGAGGTGGTGGAAGGCGGCGGTGACCCGGGAGTCCGGGAGCAGGGCTGCGGCCTGCTGGGCGGCGCTGCCCTCCTCGACCCGGAGGGCGTACGCGCCCTGCTTGTCGAAGCCGAGCGGGTTGACGCAGTCCACGACGAGCTTGCCCGCGAGGTCCTCGCGCAGGGCTTCGAGGGTCTTGGCGTGGCCCTCCCACGGCACGGCGATGATGACGATGTCGCTGCGGCGCGCGCATTCGGCGTTGTCGGCTCCCTCGACGCCGAGGCCGAGTTCCTCGGCGGCGGTCCGGGCGCGGTCGGCGGCGCGGGAGCCGATGATCACCTTCTGACCGGCCCGGGCGAGCCGATAGGCGAGGCCGCGGCCCTGGTCGCCGGTGCCGCCGAGGACGCCGACGACGAGGCCGGAGACGTCCGGGAGCTCCCAGGGGTCCTTGGCCGGCGGCTTCTGCGTGTTGTCTGAGGGGGTCGAGGAAGTCGAGGAAGTCATGGGGGCGAGGGTACTGCCGAGTAGGCGACAGTCGAAGGGCCGGGAAGGGGGAGGAAGCGGTGGGAAGCGGTCACATTCGCGCCGTCCGTACGGCAGGATGCCGCCTATGGATGCCGTGAGAGTCGCGCTGCTGCGGGAGGTGCTCGCCGGAACGCAGTGGCCGGGGGCGGCGCGGCGCTTCGCCGGGGTGCTGCGGCGTTCCGTGGTCCCCTCCGGCGGGAACCTGCTGCTGGTGGGGACCGAAAGCTACGAGCCCTGGCACCTGGCGGCGCACCTGGTGGACGAGGCGGCCTGGTCGGGCCTGCCGGAGCTGGCGCCCACGCTCGTACGCCACCGGGTCCTGCCCGGGGAGCCGCCGCACCTGTCGGTCGGGCTGAGCCGGCTGGAGGCGGCCCGGCGCGGGCACACGCTGCTGGTGGTGGCCCCGCGGGAGCCGGGTGAGGGGTTGCTGGAGCGGGTGCACGACGCCCGGCGCGCGGGGGCGACCGTTCTGTCCCTGGACGGCGGGGACCCGGATCTGGGCACGCTGGCGCACGACGCGCTGTCGGTGCCGGACGGGGCCGCCGAGCTGGATCTGGACACCGTGCAGCACCTGGTCAGCGCGGCGGCCGGGGAGAACGGCCTGCCGGTGCAGCGCGGACCGCGCCGCTTCCGGGACCGGCTGGCACGGCTGGCCGATCAGCTGACCGCGCCGCCGCCCAGCCGCTGGTGATCGGACGTCAGGTCGTCGTGCCCTCGTCCTCCTCGCGGGACTTGTCGTTCCACTTGGGATCGTTCTGCCATTCGAGGTTGCGCTCCTGCGCCGACTCCATGGCGTGGGCGGCCTCCTCGGGGCTCCCGTACGGACCGAAGCGGTCCTTGGCGGGGCATTCGGGGCCTTCCTCGACCTTCTTGTGGACCAGGCAGTAGTACCACTCGCCCGGTTTGCCCACCTGGCGTTTCTTGAACAGGGCCATCGCTCTCGGGCTCCTCTCGATACCGCTCTCGATACCGCTGTTGAACGATCTCTGCCGCCATGCTGCCCCATCCCCGCTGGATACACTCGCATGCATGTCTGGCCAGTCGCTGCTCGTACCAGGCGAGCTCTCTCCCGCCCGTTCCGTTCCCGGAAACATCCGCCGGCCCGAGTACGTGGGCAAGCCCATGCCCACGCCGTACACCGGACCGGAGGTGCAGTCGGCCGAGACCATCGAGGCCATGCGCATCGCCGGCCGGATCGCCGCCCAGGCGATGGAGGAGGCCGCCAAGCTGATCGCCCCGGGGGTGACCACCGACGAGCTGGACCGGGTCGCGCACGAGTACATGTGCGACCACGGCGCCTACCCGTCGACCCTCGGCTACCGGGGCTTCCCGAAGTCCCTGTGCTCCTCGGTCAACGAGGTCATCTGCCACGGCATCCCCGACTCCACCGTCCTGCGGGACGGCGACATCGTGAACCTGGACGTGACCGCGTACATCGGCGGGGTCCACGGCGACAACAACGCCACCTACCTGTGCGGGGAGGTGGACGAGGAGTCGCGGCTGCTGGTGGAGCGGACCCGCGAGTCGTTGAACCGGGCCATCAAGGCCGTCAAGCCGGGCCGCCAGATCAACATCATCGGCCGGGTCATCGAGTCGTACGCGAAGCGCTTCGGCTACGGCGTGGTCCGGGACTTCACCGGCCACGGCATCAACTCGTCCTTCCACTCCGGCCTGATCATCCCGCACTACGACAGCCCGCACGCCACCACCGTCATCGAGCCCGGGATGACCTTCACCATCGAGCCGATGCTGACCCTGGGCACCCACGAGTACGACATGTGGGCGGACGGCTGGACCGTCGTCACGAAGGACCGCAAGCGGACCGCGCAGTTCGAGCACACCCTGGTGGTGACGGACACCGGGGCGGAGATCCTGACCCTGCCCTAGTGGTCCGCCGCGGCGGCTCCCTTTTTTACCGACAAGGCGTCGGGAACCCGTTGACTTAGGCGAACCTAAGCAGGAGGATCAGGCGTGGCGGCCTCGCCGTCACGCCTGTTTCCGCTTCCTGGAGGTCGGTCTTGGACGCTTTCTCTACGGTCATCCGCGTCGCCTCGCACCAGCAGCACACCGAAGCGGAGACCTCGACCTTCATGAGCGACCTGCTGGGCGGACGGCTCGGGGTCGACGCCTACACCCGCTACACCGAACAGCTGTGGTTCGTGTACCGGGCACTGGAGGACGCCGCCGAGTCCCTCGGGGACGACCCGGTCGCCGGCCCGTTCATCCGGCCCGAGCTGATGCGCGTCGCCGAGATCGAGCGCGACCTCGCCCACCTGCTGGGCCCCGACTGGCGCTCCTCGGTCTCGGCCCTGCCCGCGACCGAGGCGTACGCCGCCCGGGTGGCCGAGTGCGCGGCCGAATGGCCGGGCGGGTACGTCGCCCACCACTACACGCGCTACCTGGGCGACCTCTCCGGCGGCCAGATCATCCGCGACAAGGCGGAGCGCACCTGGGGCTTCGAGCGCAAGGGCGACGGCGTCCGCTTCTACGTCTTCGCGGACATCTCCAACCCGGCCGCCTTCAAGCGCGTCTACCGCGAACTGCTGGACGCGATCGCCGCGGACGACCTGGAGAAGCAGCGCATCATCGACGAGTGCAAGCGCGCCTTCGACTTCAACGGCGCCGTCTTCCGCGAGCTGGGCGAACAGTTCCCGCTCAGCGCGTGATCCCTCCGGGGACCCCGCACCTCAGAGGCCGGTCGGGCCCCCGCCCGGGTGCGCCGCGAAGCGGACGCGGCCGCCGATCTCGACCGTGCCGTCCGGGCCGGGCGCCGTGAGGATCTGGGAGCCCGCGCCCTGGGTGATGTTCAGGGCGCGGTTCAGCTCGGCGGTCAGCAGGATCGCGGCCGAGCCTGTGGCCTCGTCCTCGGTGATGACCCCGTCGGGGCGGCGCGGGAAGCCGCGGGCCCGTACCCGGCCCGCGGTCTCGTCCTCCCAGGCCCACGCGTACAGCCAGCCCTCGCCCGGCGGCGGGGCGGGCAGCGCCTCCACTTCGGCGACGGACGCGAACTGCTCGGTGCGCTTGCCCTCGACCCACTCGGGGCGGGCCGTGATCCAGGTGAACTCCCCGTCGTCACGGGCCCACACGGAGCCGACCGGCGGCTGGAGCTCCTCGATGTCCAGCAGCCAGGCGAGGCCCACCAGCGGGTGCCCGGCGAAGGACATCCGCGTGCCGGGGGTGCGGATGTCGACGATCCCGCGCTCGGGGTCGTCCACGAAGACCGTCTCGCTGTAGCCGAGTTCGGCGGCGAGGGCCTGCCGTGACGCGTCGTCGGGGCAGCTCCGGCCGTCGCGTACGACACCGAGCAGGTTGCCGAAACGGCCGTCGCCCGCACAGAAGACCTTCAACACGTCGAGATCGTTCACGCGGGCATTCAAGCACGGCCGTCACCCGCCCCGCGGGGCCGAGCGGCGGCGCACCGCGACGAACCTCCGCCGCCCCACCCGTCACACCGGCCCCACCCCCGGTTCCCGTACGGAGGAACGGCGGATTCCGCAGTACGGAACGGTCACCACGACTTGACCTTCACTTGACCTTTCCATGGGGCCGCCATGGAGTGGCCGTAATGGCGTCGTGTCCGTGGCCGAAAGGTGAGAGCTGAATCACTGGACGAGTGGGTATTGGTCAGGTAAGCCTCGGTTAAGTTAGGTCCGCCTCACCGGCCTCTCCCCCTTGGGACGGCCCGATTCGTCCGACGCCCAGGAGCCCGCATGCGCCCCGCCCGCCTCACCGTCATCGCCGCCGCCTCCGTGGCGGCCGCCCTGACCGCCGTCACCGGCTGCTCCCAGAAGAGCGACGCGGGCGGCAACGGCGCGATCAAGGTGGCGGCCTCCGACAGCGCCTGCGACGTGTCGAAGAAGGAGTTCCCGGCGGGCAAGGTCACGATCGACGTCGAGAACAAGGGCTCCAAGGTCACCGAGGTCTACGTCCTGTTCCCGGACGCCCGCATCGTGACCGAGCGCGAGAACATCGGCCCCGGCACCAAGGCCTCCATCACCGCCGAGATCAAGGCGGGCGACTACGAGATCGTCTGCAAGCCCGGCATGAAGGGCGACGGCATCACCCAGAAGGTCAAGGCCACCGGCAAGGGCGCCGCCGCCGAGAAGCGCAGCCCCGAGGCCGACGCCGCCGTCGCCGCGTACCGCGCGTACGTGGTCAAGCAGGCCGAGGAGACCCTCCCCAAGGCGCAGGCCTTCGCCGACGCCGTCAAGGCCGGCGACATCGAGACCGCGAAGAAGCTGTACGCCGCCTCCCGCATCGGCTGGGAGCGCACCGAGCCGGTCGCCGAGTCCTTCGGTGACATCGACCCCAAGGTCGATGTCCGCGAGGACGGCCTGGAGGCCGGCCAGGACCCGGCGAAGGACTGGACGGGCTGGCACCGCCTGGAGAAGTCCCTGTGGGCCGACAACAAGATCGACGACAACGACAAGAAGCTCGCCGACACCCTGATCACGGACCTGACCGACTGGCAGAAGAAGGTCGGCTCGGCGGAGATCACCCCCAGCTCCATCGCGAACGGCGCCAAGGAGCTCCTCGACGAGGTCGCCAGCGGCAAGGTCACGGGTGAGGAGGAGCGCTACTCCCACACCGACCTCGTCGACTTCAAGGCGAACGTCGAGGGCGCCCAGGAGGCCTTCGAGGTCCTGAAGCCGATCGTCTCGAAGTCCGACGCGGAGCTCACCAAGCAGCTGGAGACCCAGTTCGCGGCAATGTCGGTCCTGCTCGACAAGTACCGCGCCGACAAGGCGTCCTACGACTTCACCTCCTACGACAAGGTCGGCGACGCGGAGCGCAAGGAGCTCTCCGACGCCGTCTCCGCCCTCGGTGAGCCGCTGTCCAAGCTCGCCGCCGCGGTCACGAAGTAAGTCACGGCAGAGTCGAAGGAGGCGGGAGACCACCATGAGCGAGTCCGAGTCGGCGGCGCAGCCGCAGCAGCCGCAGCAGCCGGAGCAGCAGGAGACCGACGGGTCCACGGCCGCGACCACGCCCTCGCGGCGTGCCGTCCTGGGCTGGGGCGGGGCCGGGCTCGCGCTCGGCGCGGCCGCGGCGGGCGGTGCGGCGGCCGCGTTCGGCGGCGGTTCGGACATGGTCTCGGCGGCCGCGGCCGGTGCGGCCGTGCCGTTCCACGGTGATCACCAGGCCGGCATCGCGAGCGCCGTGCAGGACCGTCTGCACTTCGCGGCCTTCGACGTGAAGACGAAGAGCCGTGACGAGCTGATCAAGCTCCTGAAGGACTGGACCGAGGCGGCCCGCCGCATGACGGCCGGCCTGCCGGTCGGCGAGGGCGGCTTCGGCGGTCTCCCGGAGGCCCCGCCGGACGACACCGGCGAGGCCCTGGGCCTGAAGGCCTCCCGCCTCACCCTGACCATCGGTTTCGGGCCGGGCCTGTTCGCCAAGGACCGGTTCGGGCTGGAGGGCAAGCGCCCCGACGCGCTGGTCGACCTGGAGCTGTTCCCCGGCGACAACCTCGACGCGGCCCGCTCCGGCGGCGACATCTGCGTCCAGGCCTGCGCCGACGACCCGCAGGTCGCCGTGCACGCGATCCGCCAGCTGGCCCGCATCGGCTTCGGCAAGGTCGCGGTGCGCTGGTCGCAGCTCGGCTTCGGCAAGACCTCGTCGACCACGCCGGACGCGCAGACCCCGCGCAACATGATGGGCTTCAAGGACGGCACCCGGAACATCTCGGGCACCGACAACGCGGCCCTGGACAAGCACGTGTGGGTCGGCGCCGGCGACGGCAGCGACTGGATGACCGGCGGCTCGTACCTGGTCTCCCGGCGCATCCGGATGCACATCGAGACGTGGGACCGCACCCCGCTGCAGGAGCAGGAGGACATCTTCGGCCGCGACAAGGGCGAGGGCGCCCCGGTCGGCAAGTCGAAGGAGCGTGACGAGCCGTTCCTGAAGGCGATGAAGCCCGACTCGCACGTCCGCCTCGCGCACCCCGACAGCAACGACGGCGCGACCATCCTGCGCCGCGGCTACTCCTTCACCGACGGCACGGACGGGCTGGGCCGCCTCGACGCGGGCCTGTTCTTCATCGCCTACCAGCGGGACGTCCGCAAGGGCTTCATCCCCCTCCAGCGCCGGCTGTCGAAGAACGACGCACTGAACGAGTACATCCAGCACGTGAGCTCGGCGATCTTCGCCGTCCCGCCGGGCGTCCGCGACAAGGACGACTGGTGGGGCCGGACGCTGTTCGCGTAGTCCCCGTCGTCGTACCGCCCGTAGGTCCCGGAGCTCCCGGAGAGGAACCACCGCCGTGTTCGGCAACTATCTGATCGGCCTGCGCGAGGGGCTGGAGGCCAGCCTGGTCGTCTGCATCCTCGTCGCGTACCTGGTGAAGACCGAGCGCCGGGACGCCCTGCGTCCCGTGTGGCTCGGCATCGGGATCGCCTGCGCGCTCTCGCTCACCTTCGGCGCGATGCTCGAATTCGGCACCCAGGAGCTGACCTTCGAGGCGCAGGAGCTGCTCGGCGGCAGCCTCTCCATCATCTCGGTGGGCCTGGTGACGTGGATGGTCTTCTGGATGAAGCGCACCGCGCGGCACCTGAAGGCCGAGCTGCACGGCAAGCTGGACACGGCGCTCGCCATGGGCACCGGCGCGCTGGTCGCCACGGCCTTCCTGGCCGTGGGCCGCGAGGGCCTGGAGACCGCGCTGTTCGTGTGGGCGTCCGTACGGGCGAGCGGCGAGGGCTCCTCGGCCCCGCTGATCGGGGTGCTGCTCGGCATCGCGACGGCGATCGTGCTGGGCTGGCTCTTCTACCGGGGCGCCCTGAAGATCAACCTGGCGAAGTTCTTCAAGTGGACGGGCGCCATGCTGGTCGTCGTGGCCGCGGGCGTGCTCGCGTACGGGGTCCACGACCTCCAGGAGGCCCGCTTCCTGGGCGGCCTGGGCGACAAGGCCTTCGACATCAGCTCCGCCATCCCGCCGGACAGCTGGTACGGGACCCTGCTCAAGGGCGTCTTCAACTTCCAGCCGGACCCCACGGTCATCCAGCTGTCGGTGTGGGCGCTGTACCTGGTGCCGGTGCTGGCGCTGTTCTTCTACGACGCGAAGCGCCCGGCCGCCCCGAAGCCGCAGCCCGCGGCCGCGGGGGCCGAGCAGCAGGCCGGCTGACGGACGGGAACGACCGAACGGGCCGTGGAGGCCGCCTTTCCGGCGGCGACCACGGCCCGTTCGCGTCCCCCGGTCACCACAACCGGTCGATCAGCCCCGGGTACAGCGGGACGCGGACCCCGGTGAAGGCCGCCCGGTCCCGGTCCTGGGTGTCCGTGAAGAAGGCGGCCAGGACCTCCTTGCCGAAGCCCGGCCCGTCCGTGCCGAGCGGCTCCTGCGGGGTGCCTCCGACCAGCACGGTGCCGGGCAGCACCTCGAAGCCGGCCGCCTCGTAGAAGGGGGTCAGCGGGCGGTCGCAGCTGAACAGCGCCAGGTCCACGGCCGGGTCCGCCGCCAGTTCGGCGCGGGCCGCCCGGACCAGCCGGCCGCCCAGCCCCCGGCCGCGCGCCTCCGGCCGGGTGACCACGGCGCTCAGCCCGGCCGCCCCGTACGTCCGCCCGGCGAGCGGGACCTCCTTGAACAGCAGCGCCAGCGAGGCGGCCACCACCCCGTCGTCGCCCACGAGCAGCAGGGCGCGCGGCGCCAGCGCCGGATCGTGCCCGGGAGAGGAACCCGGCCAGGCCGCCTGCTCCAACTCGCCCACCTGCCGGGCCAGGCCGGCGGGCACCTCGGCCTCGGCGAACCGCAGTACCCTCACGCGATCCGGACGCCCTCGCCGGCGACCCTCACCCGGGGGTCGCCCGCGCGCAGTTCCACGGTGAGCACTCCGGGGCGGCCCATGTCCTCGCCCTGGTGCAAGGTGAGGACGGCCTCCTCGGGGACCAGCCCGAGCTCGCGCGCGTACGCCCCGAAGGCGGCCGCGGCGGCGCCCGTGGCCGGGTCCTCGACGACTCCGCCGACCGGGAAGGGGTCCCGTACGTGGAACTCCGCCGGGCCCGCGCGGTGCACCAGCTGGACCGTGACGAGGTCGAGGCGCCGCATCAGGGCCTCCAGCCGGGCGAAGTCGTAGTCGAGGTCCGCGAGCCGGGCCCGGGTGGCCGCACCGAGCACGAGGTGCCGCGCGCCCGCGTAGGCGATCCTGGCCGGGAACGCCGGATCCAGGTCCGCCGCCGGCCACCCCAGGGCGGCCAGCGCCTCGTCGAGGTCCTCGGCGCCGATCCCCTCGACCCGGGGTTCGACACTCGTCAGCGTGGCCCGCAGCCCGCCGTCGGGTGACTCGGTCACGGACACCGGGACGGTTCCCGCCCGGGTGGCGAACACCAGCTCACCCGGGCCGATCCGCTCCCCGAGCGCCACGGCGGTGGCCACCGTGGCGTGCCCGCAGAACGGGACCTCCACCTTCGGGCTGAAGTAGCGCACGGTGAAGGCGCGGCCGGGTTCACCGCCGAGCCCCTCGGGCGGGTCGGTGAGGAAGGCCGTCTCGCTGTAGCCCAGCCCGGCGGCGATCTCCAGCATCGCGCCCGCGTCGAGCCCGGCGGCGTCGAGGACGACTCCGGCGGGGTTGCCGCCCTCCGGGTCCCGGGAGAAGGCGGTGTAGCGCAGTACTTCGGTATCCGTCATCCGGTCATGATCGACCGCGGTCCGACGGCCGCGCAACGGGGTTGCTCAGCCCCGCCCGATGTACGGCATCGTCGTCGCCATCACCGTCGCGAACTGGACGTTCGCCTCCAGCGGCAGCTCCGCCATGTGCAGGACGGTGCGCGCCACGTCGGCCGCGTCCATCACCGGCTCGACGGCCAGTTGCCCGTTGGCCTGGAGGATGCCGGTCTGCATCCGCTCGGTCATCTCCGTCGCGGCGTTGCCGATGTCGATCTGGCCGCAGGCGATCCGGTACGGACGCCCGTCCAGCGACAGGGCCTTCGTCAGGCCGGTCATCGCGTGCTTGGTCGCCGTGTAGGCGATGGAGTGGGGGCGCGGCACGTGTGCGGAGATGGAGCCGTTGTTGATGATCCGTCCCCCCTGGGGGGACTGTTCCTTCATCTGGCGGAAGGCGGCCTGCGCGCACAGGAAGGATCCGGTCAGGTTGACATCGACGACCGAGCGCCACGCGTCATAGGAGATGTCTTCGAGCGGGACCCCGCCCGGGCCGAAGGTTCCGGCGTTGTTGAAGAGCAGGTCGAGGCGCCCGTACCGGCCCCGCACCGACTCGAACAGAGCATTCACGCCGTCCGGGTCGCTCACGTCGGTCGGCACGCACAGCACGTCGGCGTCCTCGCCGGCCGCCTTCGCGGTCTCCTCCAGCGGCTCGATCCGGCGGCCCGCCACGGCCACGGCCCAGCCGGCGGCGGCCAGGGTCAGGGCCACGGAACGGCCGATTCCGGAGCCGGCGCCGGTCACCACTGCGATCTTCTTGGCACTTGCGTTCATGGGGCCGCAGGTTACGTCACACCGGGCTCCGGCCCCGGGACGTTCCGATAGCTGAGAGCATGGGTCGGTCAGGGGTGCGAAAAACAGACAAGAGGACTGGAGTTCCCGTATGTCGGAGAGAGGCCCCTCGACGGCCCCCTCGGGCGCCGCGTCGCCCGAATCGCCCTCCGTCCCCCTGACGACGGCACGCCGCACCGGCCTGCTGGTCACGTTCATACTCGGCGGGCTCACCGCCCTCCCGCCGCTGTCCATGGACATGTACCTCCCGGCCCTGCCGGAGGTCACCACCGCCCTGCGCAGCCCCGCCGCGACCATCCAGCTCACCCTGACCGCCTGCCTCGCCGGCATGGCCCTGGGACAGCTCGTCATCGGCCCGATGAGCGACAAGTGGGGCCGGCGCCGCCCGCTGCTCACCGGCATGGTCGTCTACGTCCTCGCCACCGCCATCTGTGCCCTCGCGCCCTCCGCCGAACTCCTGATCGCCTTCCGGCTGCTCCAGGGACTGGCCGGCGCGGCCGCGATCGTCATCGCCCGGGCCGTCGTGCGCGACCTGTACGACGGCGTCGAGATGGCCCGCTTCTTCTCCACCCTGATGCTGATATCCGGCGTGGCCCCGATCGTCGCCCCGCTCATCGGCGGCCAGGTGCTCCGCTTCTCCGACTGGCGCGGGGTGTTCGTCGTCCTCACCGCCATCGGCATCGCGCTCACCCTGACGGTGTGGCGCAGCCTCGGCGAAACCCTCCCCGCCGAACGCCGGCAGACGGGCGGCGTCGGCGCCGCCCTGCGCACCATGCGGGGCCTGCTGTCCGACCGCGTCTTCACCGGCTACACCCTGACCGGCGGCTTCTCCTTCGCCGTCCTCTTCTCGTACATCTCCGCGTCCCCCTTCGTGGTGCAGGAGATCTACGGGGCTTCCCCCCAGGCCTTCAGCCTCCTCTTCGGCGTCAACTCCGTCGGGCTGATCGCCGTCGGCCAGATCAACGGCAAGCTGCTGGTGGGCCGGGTCAGCCTGGACAAGGTGCTGGCCGTCGGCCTGACCATCGTCACCGCCGCAGCGCTGTCCCTCCTCCTGATGTCGACGGGCGTCTTCGGCACGGTGGGCCTCACCCCGATCGCGGTCGCCCTCTTCGTCCTCATGTCGGCGATGGGCGTGCTCCTGCCGAACACCAACGCCCAGGCCCTCATGCGCACCCCGCACGCGGCGGGCTCGGCCTCTGCCCTCATCGGCACCTGCTCCTTCCTCGTCGGCGCGATCGCCTCGCCCCTGGTCGGCATCGCGGGCGAGGACACGGCCGTCCCGATGGCCGTGGTCCAACTGACCTGCGTCCTCCTGGCGACAACCTGCTTCCTCACCCTCTGCCGCCCCTGGCGCCCCCGGCCCTGACCCCACGGGGCGGCCCCCTGTGACACCCCCGCGCCGTCGGGGTCGGGTGCGTGGCCGGGCGCCTCCGCGAGCGTCGAACGCCGGTGCCCAGCGGGGCCGACCCCCGCCCGTACTCCCGCGACGCCGTCGGGGTCGGGTGTGCGGCGGGGCGCCCCCGCAGAACGTCCAACGCCGGTGCTCAGCGGGGTCGGCCCCCTGTCACCCCCGCGCCGTCGGGGTCGGGTGTGCGGCGGGGCGCCCCCGCAGGGCGTCGAACGCAACCACGTTCTGCATGTCCGCTGCCGCTCCCCGTTC